>CAVRHW010000028.1:0-323874 GCA_963721085.1 uncultured Gammaproteobacteria bacterium | reverse complement strand
GCCAGCGCCACCGCTTCACCTGTAAATGCCCACAGCGTGGCATTCGGTCGCTGCACCGCCTTCTTGGCCCAAATCAATGCCTCGTCGTAGTGGTGCAGCAATGTCAATGCGTGGCTCTTGAGCCACAGAAAGGCCCAAGCTCCAGGATCTTGCGGGTTTAACCGCAGCGCCTCGTCGGCCTTGGGGATTGTTGCCTCCGGGCACCCAGCAAAGCAAATCGTCAGGCCTTGCCCGTAATGGGCATTTGCGTCGTTAGGATTGAGTTCGACTGCGATGTCGCATGCGGCAATTGATGCGTCGTATTCACCGTCCGCCAGAAGGAGCCTGCCTAAGACCATATGGCCAAAGGAATCACGTCCGTCGAGGGTGACTGCGGTCTTTGCAGCCGCAATCGCCCGTGACAACCAGTTATCGGGTGCGCTGACAAGGCCTTCGATCACCTCGTAATAGAGCGCGTAACCCAGTGCAGCGTGCGGTGGCGCAAAATTTGGATCAAACTCGATTGCACGTTGGAAGAGATCTCGCGCCTTAGTGCTATCCTCGGCTCTGTACCGATAAAGATGCCAAAGACCACGCTGGTAGCACTCCCATGAGTTGAGGCTCCCCGGCAGTTTTCGCCGGGAGCGGTGGCGTTCCGCGCTCAGCAACTCGGGCTCGACCGCCGTGACGATTGCCCGTGTAACCTCGTCTTGTATAGCGAAAATGTCCTCAAGATCGCGGTCGTAGCGCTCGGCCCAGAGGTGAGCGTTGGATGCCGCATCGATCAGTTGTACGGCAATGCGCAATTGTTTACCGGCGCGTCGGACGCTTCCTTCCACGATATACTTTACGCCGAGCCTTTTGCTAATTTCCGTGGCTCCCAGCGCTTGTCCTTTGAACGCGAACGAGGAGTTGCGGGCGATGATAAACAACGATCGGAATTCTAGATAGCTCGGTGATGATGTCCTCGGCTATGCCATCGGAAAAGTACTCCTGCTCGGCATCCGCGCTCAAGTTGATGAAGGGCAGCACGGCGATCGAAGGTTTGTGTGGCAATGCGAGCGCTGAGTGGACTGGTGCCTGGCTCTTGACTTTCATGCCAACATCATCCAGCGTCAGGCGAAACACCCTCACCGGTCGGGCGATGTTCTTCACTTCGACTTCGCCCAGATCGACAAACTCGATGCCAAGCTTGTCGCGCACCTGGTTCCTGACGTTGCGGCGCACGCAGATACCGCCGGGCTCCGCCAACCCCTCGAGTTGTGCTGCCACATTCACTCCATCGCCGTAGATGTCCTCGCCCTCAACGATGATGTCACCGATGTTTATGCCAATGCGGAACTCGATGCGCCTCTGCTCCGCGACCCCTGAGTTACGCTCGACCATGCCGCGTTGAATTTCGATGGCGCACCCAACAGCATCTACGACGCTGGCGAACTCGACCAACGCGCCGTCACCCATGAGCTTGACGATGCGTCCATGGTGTTCCGCGATCTTGGGGTCGATAAGCTCTTTTCGATGGGCCTTAAGCGCCGCCAACGTGCCCGCCTCATCATTGCCCATAAGGCGGCTGTACCCGACCACGTCGGCAGCCAGAATTGCAGCAAGCCTGCGTTGAACACCCCGCGTTTCCACGAGAGCCTCTCCTCTTCGCAGACTACACATGGCTGAATTGGATCAAGTTTCGCGACTTTCACTTCGCTTCTTAATAAGATGCTGGATCTGGCATCGGCGGTCATTGACCTAGATCAACGGGCCAGAAAGGCCGCGTCGGAAGTTGGCCTGCACCCCACGGCGGGGTATACTAGGCCCTGAATTTTGGTATACTTGATGCTCGAAAATTTCATCGCTCGTAGGTCGCCTTGGGTCAAACTTAGCCGTTCCGGCAAGCACTCGGTCACGACCGCTCTGCCTCCGACAGCGGACGAAAAATGCGGGAAAACGGTCATTCGCGATGAATGTCCGCGATACCCCTGACAGCGGCCGTAGATGCAGGGATCGCAGTTCGGCGGCTTTGGGCCGATGCTGTCGAAAAAGGCGCGGGCTTCGACGGAGATTCCCGGCCGACGTGCTGGCGGAGACGGATTGAGGCGGTTGCTTCTGTCGGCACCACCGTTGTCAGGACGGTGGCCGGGATGCTGACGCTACCGACATGGCCGGTACTCACGCAACAGACAAGGAACGGCGCCAACAATTGTTCGTCACCTGGCAGCGGATCCCCGTCAGGTCCGAGGATCATGTCCCTGCGGGTCTTGCGCCGCTGGAACTCGAAACAGTGGCCGTCGTTCTCCAGCATCGCGCCAACGCGCATGGCGTCATAGCCGTGCCGGAAGCTGTAGCGCGAGCGTTCCGGGATGCCGAACAACATATCCTCGATGGCTGTCAGGGAGGTCGTCTTCCCAGCTTCGTTGGGACCGAACATAATGTGAATGTCCCTTTCTGCCCGCGGCAGTTCGATGGACGTGTCGGTGAGACGACGCCCCCGACCGCCTCGAATACGCCGTCCATGTAGCGCAGCCTGGTCTACCCGTCATCACGATCCGTTCGGACATCGATGAGACGAACCAGCCTCCGGAGGTTTCCAAGCAGGTCATGCGGGCCCTTCAGCCGCTGATCGCGTCTCTTCCGGCTGACTACCGCATCGAAATGGGCGGATCGATCGAGGAGGCTGCCAAGGCCAACGCCGCGTTGGGCAAGGTATTTCCGGCCATGATCGCGGCCACGCTCATCGTCATCATGCTGCAAGTGCGATCATTCTCGACGATGGCCATGGTCATGCTGACGGCACCGCTTGGCCTCGTCGGCGTCGTGCCGGCGCTGCTTGTCTTCAACCAGCCCTTCGGATTCAACGCCATTCTCGGCCTGATAGGACTGGCTGGCATCTTGATGCGCAATACGCTGATCCTGACCGACAAATCAAGGAGAACCGCGTGGCCGGCCTTGACGGCTATCACGCCGTGATTGAAGCCACTGTTCAACGGACCCGGCCGGTCATACTGACGGCGCTTGCCGCGGTACTCGCATTCATTCCGCTCACACACTCCGTCTTTTGGGGCTCGATGGCGTACACCCTGATTGGCGGCACGGCAGCCGGCACGGTTTTAATCCTGTTCTTTTTGCCGGCACTCTACGCGGTGTGGCTCCGCATCAAATCGCCGGCTGAACATGGCCGCAGAGCGAAGGTAGCATCATTCGGCATCAATTTCAGTTTTGCGCGGAGCTACGTACGACGCTCGCGCGTCAAGACGTGAGCCCAACTGTGGAGGCAAACATGGGTGCTTTAACGCAACTATGGACCAGGATTGTGAGCTTCGCCGAAGCGCTGCAAGGCATGGACGACCCGCGCGGCGACGACATGCTGTCTCTCGGAAAGCGGGTCGACAAGCTCGAACGCGACGTAGAGCATCTCGAAAAGCAACTGCATTCGAGCGCTGGCGGCGGCGGAATACAACAGTAGACAATAGCTCAAACTACGTTTCAGTGCAGGGTGGCGAACAACGCCGCCGCCCTTCACACCGGATTGGCGTTTGAGGGGTTGCGTCCGCCGGATGACCAAATTTGGCCCGAAGCGGTCGCCTAGCGATAGGTCGGGTGACGGCAGTAGTCGGAGGCAAAGCAGCCATTCGCAGCGAGTGTCAGCTTTTGCTAGATTTTCGGCTGTTGTTGGGGGCAGAGCGGTCGCGGATGTCTGCGTTTCAGGACGGCAGAAAGTGACCCTCTACGGACAATCAGATGGTCCGACCGATTGGCCGGCATAACCGAAGTTATCCAGGGGCGCAGGCGTTGACGGAGCCCAACCGTGAGGAAGGCCGGCCTGGCCGAACGCATTCAGTATCGTTTCTGTGCGGCGTAGTAAGCGGCAACGTCGGCCAGGTCCTGGCCATGCAGGAAATTGGCCGATGTTCTCATGCGCTCCCACACTTTGTCGTCCGGGCGCGACAAAGTCTGGTACAGCTCAGCCGCCTGACGATAAACTCTTCCGGCTGACCGGCCAGCATAGGAACCGGGAATTCCTTGGCGCTACGGTCGTTGCCTGTGAGGCCGTGGCATACCGAGCATTGCCAGGATTTTACCAGCGCCTTTCCCCTCTCTACGTCACCTCCGGCGAGCGCGGGCTGTGCGGCAAGGTCCACAAGCAAGGCTGAAATGCAATTGCGAAGCATTTGTCCCTCTAGATTTCCTATTTGCTGTTCCTTCGGTGATTGTGCCGCCGGCGGCGGCCACTATCAAGAGTGGTACTTCCGCTATTGGCCGATTTTGTTGATTTAGTCGGACTTGATTGCGGTTTGGTGGTGTGATTCCGTTGTCTGAGTGATTTGCTCGGAGGACGAAGACGATGATGGGCAGGCAGGCAACACCGGAGCGGCTGTTCTATGACTTTTGCCTGGACGATCACGTTCCCCGCGACCACCTGCTGCGTCGCATCGACCGGTTTGTTGATCTGGACGGGGTGCGGCAGGAACTGAGGTCGTTCTACAGTCCGATTGGGCGTCCCTCGGTTGATCAGGAGCTGATGATCCGGATGTTGATCGTCGGCTATTGCTTTGCCATCCGCTCCGAGCGGCGATTGTGCGAGGAGGTTCATCTCAACCTGGCCTATCGGTGGTTCTGCGGTATGGGCCTGGACGGCCAGGTGCCGGATCATTCGACCTTTTCGTTGAATCGCCATGGCCGCTTTCGGGACAGCAATATCCTGCGGCATGTGTTCGAGACGACGGTGCTCCGCTGCATGGCCGAAGGGCTGGTGGGAGGCGAAGGTTTTGCGGTCGATGCCAGCCTGATTGCGGCTGACGCCAACAAGCAGCGCTCGATCCCTGGCAAGGAGTGGAGATCGAAGACATCCCTGAAGACGCCGCCGGGCGGTCAGGGACTATCTGGCGAGGCTGGACGATGCCGCCTTCGGGGCGGCCAGTGATGTGGTGCCGAAATTTGTCTCACCGTCGGATCCGGCGGCCCAGTGGACAGGGGCACTCAGGGGAGCGGCGTTGTTTGCCTATGCCGACAATTATCTGATCGATACTGCCAATGCCGTGATCGTTGATGTCGAGGCCACCCGTGCCATCCGCCAAGCCGAGGTAGGAGCAGCGCGCACCATGATCGACAGGGTGGCGGATCGCTTTGGTCTCAGGCCGCGGCGCCTGGCTGGGGATACAGCCTACGGGGCAGCGCCGATGCTGGCCTGGCTGGTCAACGACAGAGGCATCGCTCCGCACATCCCGGTGTTCGACAAGTCCGCACGCCAGGACGGCACCTTCTCGCGGTCTGACTTCAAGTTTGATCCCGACAAGGTACCTAACTGAACCAAGTAGGGTTACATAAAGAAGACTACGTATTGCTCTTTTAAAGCTTAAAAGCTTGCACCACAGAGGCACAGAGAACACGGAGAAAGAGATTCTGGTTAAAAGCCAAATTGCCGTAGCTTTGAGGTGGCATTTGGATCAGTGGTTTTACAAAAATAAATATTTTTTACTCTGTGTTCTCTGTGTCTCTGTGGTTCCGCTTCTAGCTTTTCGTTTTTTAACAAAAATTATTTGGTTTTCTTTGCCTCTGTGGTTCAGCTTGTGATTTTAAATCTTTTCTAGATCCCGCTGTGCTACTTCCAGCGCTTCGCTGGCAGTCAGCCAGGCTTCTTCGCAGGCCTCGGTCTGCTGGTCTATGTCGGCTTTTTCCCGCAAATGATTCTGCAGTTGGGTCTTGTTTTCTTCAGCATAGATCTCGGTATCGGCGAGCAGGGCCTCCAGCTGTTTCTGGCGGTTGTGCAGGGTGTCCAGCTCGGCTTCCAGGCGGCTGACCTCTTTGCGTAAGGGCTGTAGCTGTTTGCGCTGCTCGGCTTCCAGGCGTTTGCGGTCTTTTCTGGCGCGGTGTTGTCGGGCGTTGACGCGGTGCTGCTGTCAGCCTGCGGGGCCGGTTTGTTTGTTCTGTTCGCTCAACCAGCGGGGATAATCGTCCAGGCTGCCGTCGAATTCTTCAATGCATTTATTGTGCACTATTAATAAGGAGTCGCAGGTGGCGCGTATCAGATGCCGATCGTGCGAGACGATGAGCATGGCGCCGGAATATTCCTGCAAGGCCAGCGCCAGCGCCTGGCGCATTTCCAGGTCGAGATGGTTGGTGGGCTCGTCCAGCAATAACAGATTGGGTCGTTGATAGACCAGCATCGCCAGCACCAGACGTGATTTTTCGCCACCGGAAAATGGACCCGACTTTGGCCAGCGCCCGATCGTTGCCAAAACCGAAACCGCCGAGATGGTCACGCAGATCGGCTTCGCGGGCGGCAGGGTCGAGTTGCTGCAAATGTTCGACCGGGGTGTGCTCGGGATGCAGCTGTTCCAGCTGGTGCTGGGCAAAATAACCGATGCGCGTGTCCTTGTGCTGTTCGCTGTTGCCCGCCTGCGGCTGGATCACGCCCGCGATCAGTTTAATCAGAGTCGATTTGCCCGCGCCATTGGGGCCGAGCAGGCCGATGCGATCGCCCGGCCGGATGGTCATATCGATATTGTCGAGTATGACTGTGTCTGCATAGCCGGCGCGCACCGCTTCCAGTTTGATCAGAGTACCGGGGCGTTTTTCCGGCTCGCGCAGTTTGAAATGGAACGGCGAATCGACGTGCGCGGCGCTGATCAGCTGCATGCGTTCCAGCGCCTTGATGCGGCTCTGTGCCTGTTTTGCCTTGGTGGCCTTGGCGCGGAAACGCTCGATATAGGATTTGATGTGCGCGACTTCGCGTTGCTGTTTGTTGTACTCGCGCCTGCTGGTTGGCAAGGCGTTCCGCGCGAATGCGTTCGAAGGCCGAATAATTGCCGGGATACAGCGTGATGCTGCGCGCTTCGATATGTGCAATATGCGTGGTCACGCTGTCGAGAAAATCGCGGTCGTGCGAGATCAATAATAAGGTGCCTGGATAACTGCGCAGCCAGTTTTCCAGCCAGATCACTGCATCGAGGTCGAGATGATTGGTGGGCTCGTCGAGCAATAACAGGTCTGAACGGCACATCAGCGCCTGGGCAAGATTGAGCCGCATGCGCCAGCCACCGGAGTACTGGCTGACCGCGCGGTTTTCATCACCGGCCTTGAAGCCGAGTCCGTAGAGCAGCTGCCCGGCGCGACTGCGCGCAGTGTAGCCATTGATATTATCGAAACGCGTGTGCAGCGCAGCGAGCTGCAGGCCGTCGTCGTTTTTCTCGGCCTCAGCCAGTTGTGCTTCGATGCTGCGTAATTCGTTATCGCCATCGAGTACGTATTCAATCGCGGCGCGCTCGTCCGCCGGCGTTTCCTGGGCAACGTGTGAGATTACCCAGTCCTTTGGAAACTGGCAGCTACCGGTATCGGCGTGCAGTTCATCCATAATGAGTGCGAACAAACTGGACTTGCCTGTGCCGTTCGCACCAGTAATACCCGTTTTATAACCCGGGTGAATCTGGAAACTGGCGTTTTCGATCAGCAGCTGATGACCGCGACGGAGTGAAAGACTTGAGAATTGCAGCATGGGTGGGAATTGTAACGCGCAACCGACTACGTGGCACGACTAATCGCAACAGAAAAAAGCATCAGCGAATACCGTTATCGGTATGTTGTTTGCACAATAATAAAAATTCATAAGTTTGTAAACTATTTTGTAGACAAACGGTGTTTTATTGTGTATCAATACAGGTGTCGAAACTCGATACATGAGGTGTATACATGTCGAGAAAGAACGCTCGAAAAAAAGAACGGCATAGTAAAAACTACGTTTATGACAGCTCACCCGGTGATGCTGTCGTCATCAACCTCCAGTCCAACGCTCCACACCTAGTAAGTCAGTACCACCCTCCCGCTCCCCGCAAAAAAATCCAGCCAAAAAACAGATCGCAAGGACAGTTCATGTCGGCTATCAAGACGCACACGATTACTTTTGGTTTAGGACCGGCGGGTACGGGCAAAAGCTATTGCACCGCTGCAATGGCAGCAGAAGCCTTAATGGCCGATGAAATAGATCGCATTGTGTTTACCCGACCCGCTGTTGAGGTCGGTAATAGTCTGGGTTTTCTGCCAGGAAGGCTGGATGAGAAGTTCGACCCTTACTTCAGTGCTTTTAAATCGTGCCTGATAGGCAATGCAGGCAAAGGCGTGATTGATTGTGCTTTAAAGAACGGCAACATCGTAGTTGAACCGTTAGCCTATATGCGCGGTAAAACCTTCGATCGTTGTTTTGTAGTGCTGGATGAAGCGCAAAACTGCTCGCCGGAAGAAATGAAGATGTTTCTGACGCGTATTGGACAAAATGCAAGAGTCGTTATCAATGGTGATATGACCCAGTCCGATATTTCGGCGTATTCAGGTTTGCACGATGCAATCAATCGTGTGCATGATGTCCCCGGTGTCTATGTGCACGAGTTTACCTGCGATGATATTGTGCGTAGTGATATTGTTAAAGACATCATTATGAAATATCAGCAACGGCGTATTGCTGGCTGCTAGTAACTGAAATAATAAAACTATACTTCTTTATGCACCAGGTCTGTTAGCAGACCTGGTGCAAGGAGTATTATCGCTTTTTACAGCAACACCGCAAACCAGACCAGGGCAGCGAGTATTATCGAAAACAGCACGGCCGCTGAGCCCATGTCTTTGGCCGCACCTGAAAGTATGTGTTGTTCATCACCGATACGATCTACCACTGCTTCAATCGCAGAGTTTAATAATTCCACGATCAAAACCAGTAACAGGCTGGCAATCAACAGGAGCTGATCACCCAGGCTGTGTGCGAAATAAAAAGCAGCGGGAACCAGCAGAATGCAGCACCAGGCTTCCTGGCGAAAGGCGGCTTCGTTACAGTAAGCATGTTTTATCCCTTTCCACGAATAGCCTGCGGCATTGATAATTCGTGTCAGGCCTGTGGCGCTGGTTTTACCCATGGCGTTTTCCTCTGTCGCATCTGGTGGTCTATGGCTGGCGAATGGTCACTAAAACAGAATTCTGGCCGTGAGTTTATCATCCATTTTGTACAGTTTTTCACCACCCTGTTCTTGCCCTGGCAGTGGGTTGGTTAATTAGTGAGCAAATCAATCGAGTATGGAGCCGAGCCAGGCGCATCCGCAGGGGGCAACTGACATACGGTGCAGCAAGGCCGACGACATGAGCTATACATGCACGAGCGAATTGAGTTTTTTGGTTGTATATGGTCTTTGTGTCACAATACCCATCACAATGGTATGCTAAGTGATTGATTGTCAGTGTCATTCATATCAAAAGGAAAGGGTAAATGTATAAATATATCGGGCTTATCCGGATCAGGCTATTACTTTCTGTATTCCTGAGTGCGTGGGCGTTTAATGCTGTGGCGGCTGAAGAAGTGAGTCGTGATCAGATTAAGGGCCTGGACGAACAGGTTCAGGATATCAAGAAAAATGTTCTCGATCTGACTTCCGAGCTGTCACGACTAGAAGAAAAATTATTGTTTCCTTCCAATAGTCAGGTATCGTTATTTGTTTCAATTGAAAAAGACGATCATTTCCGACTTGATTCCATTCAGCTCAAACTTGACGAAAAAATTGTTGCTGAGCATCTTTACACTTTTCGCGAACTTGAAGCATTACAGAAAGGTGGTGTGCAACGTCTATATACCGGTAATGTAAAAACGGGTGATCACAAGCTAGTTGTAAGTTTTATTGGAAAGGCACCCGCAGGTGGAGAATATAAACGTAGCGCCAGTTATACAGTGGTAAAAGATGTCGGCCCAAAATTTGTTGAAATAAAAATATCAGGTTCCGATGCCGCTGAACAGGACGCTAAATTCAGGGATTGGTAAACATGCGTGTTCTTCTGGCATGGTTATGTTTGATACCTGTCGTCGCAGTTGCGGGCATTCGTCCGCATCAAAAACTACACGATATTTTTTATGGCGAAATTCTGTATTACGCTTACCAGGATAAATATTTTCAGGCGATATCACATATCGACGATGAACTCAGCCAGTATTACGCACTGGATGAGCCTGCGCTAGACAGTTTTAATTATCACCGTGATCAGGCCGAATTCGATATCGGTGATATCGAATTATCTTATCGCATGGATAAGCGTGCAGGCACTGCATTAAATCGTGTGCTGGATAAATCAGTTGAACCGGAAGAACGTAATGATGCTGCGTATCGATTAGCGCGTTTGTATTATCACAAGCAGGATTATATTAATGCCTTGCATGCAATAGAGCTTATCAAGGGAAAGATACCAGACAAAATTCTTGATGATGAAGTTTTTTTGCGCGCAGAGATTTATGCAAATACAGGCAAGTTTGCGGATGCGATTAGTCTGTTCCAGGGGTTACGAGGCAAAAAGGATTACGAAGGCTTTACCGAATACAACCTGGCCATGGTGTATTTGCAAAGTGGTCAGCAGCAACAGGGACTGTCGATGCTGGACGTGCTCGGCAATCTGGATAGCGAAAACCCTGCAGTACTGGCATTAAAAGACAAGGGAAATCTCAAGCTGGCCTATTTCTATCTTGATGCCGGACAGCCAGAAAAGGCCAGGCCCTATTTTAATCGTGTGCGACTCGATGGGCCTTTTTCAAATCGCGCCTTGCTCGGCGCTGGCTGGGCCGAAGTCGCTGAAAAACATTATGATCGCGCCCTGGTGCCATGGAGCATTTTGCGCGATCGCCTGCCGAGTAATGAGTCTGCGCAGGAAGCCATGATGGCTGTGCCTTACGCTTACAGCAAGCTTGAGTTATACGGCAAAGCAGCAATTGGTTATGGCAAAGCACTTGATACCTTTGGAACTCAAATCGACAAGCTTGATGCGTCAATTAAAAGTATTCGCGAAGGCAAGTTTTTGATGGCGCTGGTTGATAAACGCGCAGAGCACGATAAAAACTGGTTGATCAACTTGCGGAATTTACCCGATAGCCCGGAAACGAGATATATCATGCAGTTGCTGGCCGGCAACGATTTCCAGGAGTCATTGAAAAATTATCGTGATCTTGCGGATTTGCGCCAGTACCTGACATCATGGCTACACAACCTTGATGTTTTTGAAGAAATCATTGCGCTACGACGTAAATATTATGAGCCCCTGTTGCCAGTTATTGATAAACAGTTTACGAAACTTGATTCCAGAATAAAATTACGCGTTGCACAACGCGCCCGTTTAAATGAACGTATCAGGTCATTACTGATTTTACGTCGCCCGGAGTATCTGGCAAGCGCGGACGAGCGTTACGAAGTGGATACCCTGGCAAAAATCAAAGTGGATTTTGAAGCCAGGCCTGCGCAGTATACAGACGACGTGCGTTATCGTATCCATCGTCTGCAGGGTGTGCTGCAATGGCGCATCAATCAGGAATACGATGCACGCCTCACCAGCGCGTACCAGCATTTGCAGGAACTTGACGGGCTTATTGATGGCATGAACAAGGCCTATCGTTCATTTGTGCGCACGCGGCAGGCTGCAACGCAAAGCTATGAAGGCTACACCATACCCATCCAGCAATTACGTACGCGTCTGCAGGCAGCGCAGGTCAGGCTGCGTGGTGTGATGGCCCGCCAGGGTCGAGTGCTGGAACAACTGGCAATACACGAACTGGATCGCAGGCGTCGGCGACTTGAGGATTACCAGGTGAAAGCGCGCTTTGCGCTGGCTGAAAGTTATGACCGTGCGACCAAGGCCCAGGAAGACAAAGAAGTCAAAGCCATTGAGGAAAAAGCGGAACAGGCCCAGGAGAAGAAAAAGCAGGACCGGGCGCAGTCCGCGCAAACACCTGAAAAGCAGACTGGAAAGCCACCCGCAACGGGAGTGCCAGCACCATGAGCACGCGCAGCAGTTCAGTCCTTCTGGTGAGGGCCTCGGTGATGCTGGTGGTCATGGGGCTCGCTGGCTGTGCCCATAATAGAGTGCAGGGTACGCTGGCTTCACTGGCAAGTGTGAAACCCGATGTCAAAGACGTAAAAGTTGAAGGCAGCCTGGAAAAAGCTCTGCAGAGTTATCAGCATTTTCTGAAAGAGACGCCCGAAACTGCGATGACACCGGAAGCAATACGCCGACTGGCAGATTTGAAAATTGAAAAAGAATATTCAGTCACCCCCAGTTCTGCCGAAGCCGCTGCAGAGGCTGCCAGCACCGAAGCGAAGGCCACACCGGCGCCTCCGGTGAATACGCCAGCAGCCAGGGACTGCTGCGCCAGAACCTGAACCTGTAAACACTGGCCCAGCTACATCCGGCCCGGTGACTTCCGCGCAGTCAGGCAAGATGGATGTACCGGTGGTCCCTGTGGTTGATCGTAAAAAGGCGGGAGCGGTTACAGAGAATAAAAAACAGCAGACCAGCAAACAGTCAGGTGCGATAGCAGATCTCAGTGAATCAGAAAAATCGTTCAGCGAACGTGCCGCCCAGCAGATAAAGCTACCGGCTGCCAAAAAGGAAAAAGTAGCCCGGATGGTAATGCGGATGACCTGCAAACCGCCGGCGCAATGGAAGCGATAAAACTGTACCAGGGGCTGCTAAAAAAATACCCATTATATAAGCGTAACGATGAAGTGATGTATCAGCTGTCTCGTGCTTACGAAGAAACGGGGCAGATCAAAAAAGCTATCAAAACACTGGACATACTGGTGGTGAAATACCCGAATTCCAGGCATATCGATGAAGCGCAGTTTCGACGTGCTGAATATTTCTTTACCCACAAACATTATATTGATGCGGAAGAAGCCTATCAGGTCGTGCTGAATATGGGGCGCGGATCTGCGTTTTATGAGCTGGCGCTGTACAAGCAGGGCTGGTCCTACTTCAAACAGGAACTATATGATGATGCGCTAAAAGATTACATAAAAATGCTCGATCAAAAAATTCAGGATGGTTATGATCTGAGCAATGTAAAAAACAAGATCGAGAAAAAACGTATTGATGACACATATCGTGTTATCAGTCTGAGTTTTTCATATCTGGGCGGAGCGGACTCTGTCGAAGAGTTTTTCAAACAGGTTGGGCCACGCGAATACGAAGCCAATATTTACAGCAACCTGGGTGAATACTATCTTGAAAAGCGCCGCTATAGTGATGCTGCGCAAACCTACAATAGATTTATTCAGCGTAACCCGCTGAGCAAAGAATCACCCTTATTTAATATTCGCGTGATTGAGATATATCTTAAGGGCGGCTTTCCAAAACTGGTCATCGAAGCCAAGAAAAAGTTTTCTATTACTTATGGGCTAAAAGCAAACTACTGGCAGTTTTTTGATATTAAAAAATTCCCGGTGGTGCTGGCTTATCTGAAAACCAATCTTACTGATCTTGCAGTGTACTACCATGCGCTGTTCCAGGATCCGCGCCTGTATAAACAGAAGCAGGATAATTATCTTGAAGCGGTGCGCTGGTATCGCGCCTTTCTTACCAGCTTTCCGGAAGATGAGCAGGCGCCTGTGCTGAATTATCAGCTGGCCGGCCTGATGCTGGAGAACAAGGATTATCGTGGCGCTGCGCTGGAGTACGAACGCACCGCGTACAATTATCCACCGCATAAAAAATCAGCCGAAGCGGGTTATGCGGCTGTGTTTGCGTATCGCCAGTATTTTAAAGTAGCCCAGGCATCGGACCGCGTACTGGTCAGGCGCGAGATTGTGCGAAGCTCGCTCAAATTTGCCGAGACTTTCCCTGACCATAAAAACGCAGCTGTAGTACTGGCTGCGGCGGCAGATGATCTGTATGAACTAAAAGATTATCCGCTGGCAGTCAAAACGGGTCGCAAACTGATAGAAAGATACCCGAACGCAGAACCGAAACTAATACGCTCGGGCTGGCTGGTGGTTGCTCACGCTTCGTTTGATCAGGCGAACTATGCTGATGCCGAAAAAGGTTATACGCAGGTCCTGGCAATGACCGCCGCCAATGACAAAAGTCGTGATGAGCTTATCGAAAACCTGGCTGCTTCGATCTATAAGCAGGGCGAGCAGGCACGGAAACTGGAAAAATATCGTGAAGCAGCGAATTTCTTCCTGCGTGTTGCCATCGTGACGCCGACCGCAAAAATACGTTCAACTGCAGAATACGATGCGGCGGCAGCGCTGATTACTTTGAAAGACTGGCCGGCCGCTGCAAAAGAACTGGAAGATTTCAGAAAGCGCTATCCCAACGATAAATTGCAGCCCGAAATCACCAAAAAACTGGCGGTCGTGTACAAGGAAGGCGGAAAACCATTGCAGGCTGCGGCTGAGTATGAGCGTATTGTAAACGAAACAGATAACATGGAATTAAAGAGAGAGGCTTTGCAGCAATCTGCAGAGCTATACGAGACTGCTAAAGCCACCAATGACGCGTTGCGTGTTTACAATCACTTTGTAGAAATGTTTCCGCATCCAGTCGAGGATGCTGTTGAAGTGCGTAACAAGATGGCAAATATCTATAAAGATTCCGGAAAGGATACACAGTACTTCCAGCAACTAACAATTATTGTAGATGCAGACAAGAAAGCAGGCAAGGAACGTACCGATCGTACACGTTACCTGGCGGCCGAATCAGCACTGGTTCTTGCAGAGCCGGTATTAAAGAGGTTTTACGACGTTAAGCTGGTTAAACCGTTTAAAAAGAATCTTAAGAAAAAGAATGCTCGTATGAAAGCCGCTATCGATACTTATGGAAAATTACTCGACTACCAGGTGGGTGATGTAACTGCTGCAGCTACGTATCAGCTGGCAGAAATATATTATAACTTTAGTCGATCATTAATGAACTCTGAGAGACCCGGCCATCTAAGTGCGCTGGAGCTTGAACAGTACAATATTATGATTGAAGACCAGGCCTACCCATTTGAAGAAAAAGCCATTTCAGTACACGAGAAAAACCTGGAGTTGCTCAGTGTGGGAGTATATAACTCGTGGATAGAAAAGAGCCTTGCCAAACTTGCGGTACTGATGCCCGCGCGCTATGCAAAACCAGAACAGGATAGTTCATATGTTGAAAATCTGGTGCCTGAAAAAAATAAACAAACACCGGTAACGCCAGATGACAACACCAACGCCAACTGCGAAACCGGTCACTAAACCGGATACTACGGCTGCATTGAGTGGTGACTTGCAATGATACTAAAGGCAGACAAAAGGCTGATGCTGATACTTGCAGTGCTGTCATTTTTGCTTGTGTCCTGTGCAATTACGCCTGAGCAAAATGCGAGCACAACGAAAGAAGAGAATGTCATCGTCGATCCCGATGTTGAAGAAATGTTTGATAAGGCGGTTGTATTGTTGAAGCAGAAGGACTACGACAATGCGATTACATTATTGAATACCGTGGTGAAGCGCGAGCACCGATTGACGGCGCCGTACATAGATCTGGGCATGGCCTATCGTCAGAAGGGTAATAATAAAGAGGCCGAGGCCAATCTGATGAAAGCGCTGGATATCGACCTGGCTAATCCGGTTGCGAACAATGAACTGGGTCTGCTTTATCGCAGTCTCGGACGCTTTAAGGAGGCAAAAAAAGCCTATACTAATGCATTGACGCAGCACCCTGATTATTTGCCTGTGATCAGGAATTTGGGTATTTTATGTGATATTTACCTGAATGATCTGGACTGCGCGCTAGACCAGTATGAGAAATATCAGAAACTGAAGCCGGAAGACAAGGACGTAAAAAACTGGATTGCTGATCTTAAAGGCAGGATGAGGAAGTAAGGCCATGCTTAAATTATCAAAAATTTTAGTTATTCTCATGCTGGGTCTGAATTCAATAGCCTATGCGGCGGACAAGGCCAAAGAGCTTTCCGGTATTTCTATTATTGGGAATAAGGAAGCGCCAAAGTCACTCTATATCGTCCCCTGGAAAAACTCTGAAGTCGGTGTTGAAACCAGCCTGACATCCGGTCTGCTGGACGAAACGAATAAGCTTGTTGATAAAGATGTATTTATGCGCGAACTTGATTTTTATCAACAGAGCAAAGCACGATAACGCAATTATTTAAGATAACACGAGGTAAAACAATATGGATGCACTTGAAGGTATAGTTAAATTTTTCCAGACTGGTGGGGCGTTCATGTACCCCATTATGCTGGTATTTGCTATCGGTCTTGCGATAGCAATCGAACGCTGGATAAAACTCACGATGGTGCGTCGCGATAATCGACGTGTCTGGACAATGGTGCATCCTGTGCTTGAGGAGGGTGAGTTTGATAAGGCACGCGATATGGTAGTGGATGATAAATCCGCCATCGGCGGCCTGTTGACCATGGGTCTTGCACGACAAGGTTCGGTGCGCCGACGTGATGACATCGAAATCGCGATGGAAGAAAGCATGATGGAAATTATTCCGCAACTCGAGAAGCGAACACCTTATGTTGCGCTATTCGCTAACATTGCAACTTTATTGGGTTTGCTGGGAACCATTATGGGTCTGATCGAAGCGTTCACCGCTGTGGCGAATGCTGACCCGGCAGAAAAAGCAGACATGCTCTCTGCCAGTATTGCGGTGGCGATGAACACCACGGCTTTTGGTCTGATTGCAGCCATACCATTGTTGATCGTGCACGCCATGCTGACATCCAAAACGGGTGAGATTATTGACAGCCTGGAAATGGCTTCGGTTAAAACGCTGAACCTGATCGCCGATTTCGCTAAACGTCAGGCTGCGCTGGCGAACAAGAATGGCTAGAGGGCACCACTACAAGCGGCCGAAGAAAGAGCCGCCAGAACTCAACATCACTACCTTCCTTAATTTGATGGTGGTGCTGGTGCCGTTTTTGCTGATTACTGCTGTGTTTTCGCGACTCACTATTATGGAGTTGAATTTGCCCACGGGTGAGGGTGCGAGCGCGGCTAATAACAAACCTCAGTTTGCAGTAGAAGTTGTCGTTCGAGAAAAAGGTCTGGAAATTAGCAACGGTAAAGCGATCATTGCGCGTTTTCCAAAAGTCGATGACAAGTACGATCTGCAAACACTATCTAAATATTTACTCAAAATTAAATCTCAGTATATGAGTAAAACCGACGCTACAGTTTTGATGGAGCCTGATATCAATTACAACACCTTGATACTGGTAATGGACGCAGTGCGTTCTGCCGAAGTGATACAGGGCGACAGTCAGGAGAAGCAGGAAATTGAACTGTTTCCAAATATCTCGATAGGTGACGCACCATGAAGCAGAACCGACGAATGAAGCGAATGGAACGTAGCCATAAAAGAAAGCCAGTGGGTTTGCACCTGGTGTCTTTGATGGATGTGTTCACGATACTTGTATTTTTCCTGTTGGTGAATTCATCTTCGAGTGATGTGCTCGAGCCGCCAAAGAGTATCAAGTTGCCAGACTCTATTGTTGATACCAAGCCTCGTGAAACCATTGTGGTACTGGTGACGCCAGAAAACGTGCTGGTGCAGGGTACTGTTGTGGTATCTACGCAGGATGTTATTAATTCAAAAAAATCTGTGATACCGGAAATTCGTGACAGGCTGATTGAGCAAAAATCCAGAGTTATTGGTTTTAAAACAAAAGCAGTAGCTGAGTCCAGGGAGATTACGGTGCTCGCAGATCGTAGTCTTCCCTTCAAGCTTCTCAAAAAAGTGATGTCGAGCTGTACCAGCGCGGGCTATAGCAAGATTTCGTTGGCTGTCATCCAGAAAGCCTCCCAGCAGAAGAAATAACGGTGATTTTGTGAGTGATAATATTTCAGATCGTCAAGAAGACATTAATCGTAAGCTTGAACAGGCTTACGATGATCTGATTGATATTGAAAACGAGCAAAAGCGCGTCGAGGCTGAATTAAAAGCCTTGCTCACCGAACGCAGTCGCTATTCCTTGTTGAGTGAGATTAGCGACCATCTCGATCAGCTTTATAAGCAGGGCGGCGCCACCCTGTTCTGGGGCGAAGACTTCGATGCTGAAAAAATGCGTCAGCATACGCAACGCCTGCGTAGCCAGATAGCGAATTACGACAACAAGGTACAGGATCTCCAGTCCCGTCAGGCGACAGGTGAATCCGAGGCCCAGAGCCTGGCGGCACGCGTCAATATTCTCAATGAAGAGAGTGCTGTGCTGGAGGAGGTGGCTGAAGAAGTTAAGTACGAATTTGTCATTGAGCGTGAAATGACGCAGCTGCCTTTCCGCCCCATGGTCATGCCATGGCAGAGTGAGGGCGAGGATGAAAGACGATTCAGGCGTATTGTGGCGATCTGTTTGCTCATCGGCCTGGTGCTGGGTTATCTGATTCCGTTGTGGGATATTCCGATTCCGGACAAGGTCGAGCCGATCAAGGTACCGGAGCGTATGGCGCAGTTGATGCTGGAAAGAAAACCGCCACCGCCTCCGCCACCACCTAAACCTGTAAACAAGACGCAGGAAGAGACGCCAAAAGAAAAACATCCGAAAAAGGCGACTGAACCGAAAACTGAAAAAGCCAGGGTTGCGCGCAAGCGGGCCGAACGAGCCGGCCTGATGGCATTCAAAAAAGATTTTTCAGAATTAATGAATTCCGGCCCGGTTGATAAGAAGCTGGGTGCGCAGGCCAGTATCAGTAGTCTGGGTAAAACCGCGAGACATGCGACACGTTCGCTGGTCACTGCAGAAGCGGGCAGTTCCAGCAGCGGCATTAACACGGCTTCGCTGAGTCGTGATGTGGGTGGAGCGGGTACCGGCATGAAAGGCGTTGCATTCCAGCGTGTTGAAAGTGCTATAGGCACTGACTTTGCCGGCGATGATCAACCACTGAGTGGTGGCCCGGGGCCCTCGCGTACCGATGAAGAAATCCAGATCGTGTTCGACCGTTATAAGGCAGTGCTGTACCGAATCTATAATCGCGAATTACGCACTAATCCGACCTTGCAGGGCAAGATGGTATTGCGTTTGACCATCGAACCCGATGGCAAGGTTTCGGCATGCAAGGTCGATTCCAGTGACATGCACTCGCCGGTTCTTGAGAAGCAGATAGTTGCACGTGTTTTGAGATTTAACTTTGGGCCGAAAGAAGGTGTTCCGGCAGTTACCATTTTATACCCGATAGATTTTCTGCCGGCTTCCTGATTACGCACTGCGCCGATACTTTGTTTCGGCAGGGAGTGAGGTTGCATCATGAATATTTATGGACGGGAATTCACAGGGCCGTGGCTGCATCAGCACGTGGATGGTCTCGCGTCACTAATTGATACAAAAAAATAATTATATTTTCAGGCTTCGGGATTTTGGCTGGATGAAGGATGGCGTTGTGAATAACCGATGGGCGAAACTACTCGCTGGCGTAATGCTCGCTGGCGGCGGCGTTTTGTTGTCGGCGAGTAATGCCTACGCGGCCGCCAGCCTGGCACTGTCCAGCAGCTTTACTTCTGCCGATCCTGCACGTGCCAGTGCCTACATGGATTCTGGCGGCACCTGGAACGGGAGCAGCGAGGTCACCAATACCACCGGTGATCGTTTTGTACTGAGTGTTCAAAATACTGCGTCCCTGCCGGCAGATGTGGCTTACGATCTTGCGATCAATGCGACCGTGCCGGCGCATTTTCGTTTACCCACATCACCTTCATCGGTAACAGTCACTGAAACTTCAGGCACTGCGGGTTGTGCTGTGATTGGCAGCCTGAGTGCAACGCAGGCGGGCGGTCCAGGGACTGATGTTGCATTCAACATACCTGCTAACACCAGCATACTGCCAGGCTGTCGTTACAATTTTGATTTCGGCCTGACCACCGACGATGTTCCACCATCAGCCAGTTCGGGCAGTTACAGCATTGGCTTTAATGTCAGCTACGATGAAGTGGCCGGTGATACAACGACCATACAGACCAGCAGCACGAGCCACAGTGTCGAGGTGCGCAAGGGCAGTGTTAGCCTGGTTAAAACAGCGAACACGCCAGTTGCGGGCAATGGTGATACGGTCGACTTCACTGTGTCTTTGCTCAATTCAGGCAAGGGCGGCATTTTCAATGTAGTACTCAGCGACACGCTCAGCCCCGATCTGACCAATCTGGTACTGACTGCGCCGGCAACACCGCCGGGTGCTGCCGGGCCGGGCGCCAATCAGTATACATATGAATACATAGCGCCGGGCCAGCTGATCGACGTTGACGCAAAAGCCACTGTATCCGTTGATCCTAATGCACTGACCTGTCCGAATTTGCGTAATGACGCCAGTGCAGTAGAGCGTCTGGGTACTACCGGAACATTTTTTGATACTGTTCCATTCGATCTGCAAAATCCATTTATCGATTACACGCCACCCAACATCACGATTCCGTACGGAGCAGCGGGTGTGGATGTGACCGTGCCGGTACAGAATACCGGCACCGGGGTGGCAAAAAATATTTCGCTGACTGCGGCGAACCTGGCGGTGTATACCATCGTGGTAGACACCACGGCTTCACCCAACTGGTCCTATGCAGGTGGCGGTGTGTTCAACTACACCGGTACGCTGGCAGCAGGCGCGTCCGCGAACCTCACATTCAATGTCAGCACCACGTCCTGCCCGGCGCCAGCGGATCAGAATATCACCTGGGAGCCGGGATATAAAAATGCCTGCGGTACCGATTTCTATCCACCGATACGATTCTCTTCGACCACTCTTAATAATACGCCGGATGTGAATGTCACCAAAACGGTGTCATCGCCTGCATTCAATGTTGGATTCGCCAGGTTTTTATACACTGAGTTTGAACGGCACCAATACCGCTGGTCTGCCTGATAATGGTGCTCCGATAATGCGGAATTTTCGGTCAGCGATACACTGCCGAACGGAGTCACGGAGGCGGTGATCAATTCGATTCCTGCGGGTACCGAAGTGCTGGTCAATGGTTCGCCTTATACCGCCGGATCAGCGATTGCGGATGGTGCCACCATCACCTGGCGCGGGGATCGCGCGGATCTTTCACCACTTCCAAGCTTGCGGATTGATTTTACTGCCGGTTCAACCGGGGTTTGTCCTGTCGGCCAGACGATCAACAACAACGCCAGCATGAGTTATCCCTCCTGCAGCATTAATAATAACGATAATGCTGGTTTCATTCTGAATGAGAATCCTGCGGGCGGCGCGACAACCAATATTGCTGTTGGTGGTGATGGTAATTTCCAGGCGGGTGCCAAAGACACCGATGGTGTAGCCAACACCCAGCCACGTGAAGGCGAGCATATTCCTTTTACCGTGTCCTACAGTTTTCCGACTGGATTTAGCTGGTACCTGGTCGGGTACCAGTTTCACCGCTGATTTACGAAGCAACATCGGCACAGGTGTGCCGCTGGTACTGACCAATAACCGTAACAGTGTTCATCTCAGGATTACCCGCATCAGTGATGGTGCTGTGGTTTGTGATGCTAACCTGAATCCCTCAACCGATTTCACTGGAGGTGATGGTACCGGGCCGTTAGTGATCACAGATTTTGGTTCATTGTCGCCAGCAGGCTGTAATGCTTTGCCAGCGAACATGGCCGATCACGACATGCAGATTACCTATGCTGCGACTTCGCCCGAAGGTAATCTCGACATTAACAACAATCCGACCAATGCCAATAACATTGGCAATTATCTGGAGACCACCACGCTGACGGTAAACGCCGGGCCACTCAGCTGCCTCGGCAACACCGACTTTGTGCAGGCTGCGAACGTTAATATCGAACGCGCGGTGCTGGGTGTCAGCGCGACACTTAATAATGGTAACCCGGTGTCTGTATGCTCGGTGGTGCCTGCGCGTATCGATGTTACCGGGCCGGCGGCCAATACCAATACCGATAACATTCAGCTGCAATTTAACGACAGCAATTTTGAATTTGTTAAAGCCGATGGCAGCCCGGGTGACCCCGTAACGGATATTGGTTATTCGGGTTCTCTGGCGTCACTGGGTATGGTGGGTTCGCGCTCGGGCAATGATGTGCTGATGACAGCAACGCCCAACACCACCGACCTGACTGCCGATGGCAGTGCCACTTTTGATGTGCGTCTGCGCGACACCGTGGTACCCGGTACCATGGCCGTGCAACTGGCTTATGACAGCAACCATACTTCGCCTGATGGTGCAGCACTCACAGACTCAGACCGCGATTATGTTTTAAATATTAATGGCACTCCCCTGGATATATTGAGTGGCCAGCTGAAGATGGAATTTTTTCCATCGGACGTAATTCTCAAAGACTCAACCACCTATCCGTTCCGTGCACAGATTACCAATGTGGGCACCGGTACTGCAGTGGGCGCGAAGTACCGACTGACATTGCCAGCCGGAATGAAATTTGAATCTGCGGATGTCGCGCCGACCACATTGGGCCCGTTTGATTATTCCGGTCAGACCATTGAATGGGATTTAGGTGATCTCGCCGCCGGCGCTTCGAGCAACATCAATATTACGACCAGTATTAATCAGACCACCTGTTTCCAGGGGCCGACTGAAAAAATTTCTTCGGAAACAGAATGGGGCTGTGGCAGCCCGATCATCACCACCGAAACCAAACCCGGGCTGATCCTGGCGCCGCATCAGCTGACGCTGACGCACGATGCAAACAACAGCTTCTGTGAACTGTGTAACGAAGGTGAGGTGCGTCTGTTCGTCACCAACACCGGCAGCGTATTACTCACCAATGTCGATGTGACCGAAAACCTGCTGAAATCGGGTTTGACATATGTCCCGGGATCGACCACTTATTTTGTTGATGGTGTTGCCATGGGGGCGCCTGCGGTCGATGCGGTGGTGAGCACTGGCTCGAACGGCCCTGATGAACTGATCAACTGGACAACGACACAGATTCCAGAGCTCGCCAATCTTTACAGCGCGTTCAGTGCAGGCGCAGGCAAACCGCAGCAAATAGAAATTCGTTTTCGCGTCAAACGCAATACCGCAGGTGGTTTTAATAATGAAGGTTTGATATCGGCTGACAGAACCATTCAGGCGACAGCGAATTACGGCCTGTTCTGCGGGCCACCGCCGCAGACTGCGAGCAGCGCTCTGTTTGAGCTGCCGATCGATCAACCAGTGCCGACAGTGACCAAGCAGGCTAGAAACGTTGACGCCAATCAGCCAGCGTCTGCGTATGCCGATACGGTGTACGGCGGTACCGCAGACAATGTGATCTGGCGAGTGCAGGTCACTAACAATGGTCCTGACAGTCGCGCCGATCTTGAAGCGCTGATATTAAACGATACTATCGGCGGCAATTTTTCCATCAACGAAGTCTGTGATAGCGAAGCGAATGCAACCCTGGCCGCGCAGGGCGCTTCGCCAGGATCACCCGATTGTATATCTGTCGGGCCGACCACATCGACCAGCTTCAGCGTGAATGATCCGTTCGGTAATCCGAATAATGACGAAGTTGCCAGTTTTATCGATGTACTCAAGGGCGGCGAAACCTATATTTATTTTGTCGGCAAGATTCAGAACACCTGTACCAATCATACCAACAGCGTTGATATCGGCTGGGGCTGCCAGTCCGATCCGCCCGATGGTGGCATTACCACGCCCGCGACCAGTGGTGGCGTGACCCCTGCATACAGTAATGCCGATACTGCGGACTTGAGTACCGCAGTGGATCCGGCCGGTGTGATCATCAGCCAGACGGTAACAGGAAGAAATCCAGCCCAGCCACTGGGGGCGACCGGCATAGTCACGGTCACGATTCGCAACAACTCGGGCGGCAGTGTGCGTGGCATTACGCTGGATGATGTGCTGCCAGCAGGATACGCGCTGGATCAGACATTGATGACCGCGGTTGATACCCCGGCGTTTGGTGCCTATACCGGGATGATCGATACCATCAATCTGACCAATCCGCAGGCAGCGCCAGAGAACAATACCAGCCCGTCCTTTACCCTGACCAGCTCCGGTGGTACCGCGCCGCAAAATAATCTGCTTCGTCACGGCGATGTGCTGACTATCACGCTTGGTATCGTCAAGAAAAATGGTTTTGATATCGTCGCCGATCCCGAAGTGCGGGTAGAAAATACCGGTGACGGTACCGACCCTTCGGTGACCACGCCGCTGAACAACCAGGCGACGGTTGTGTTTGAAAACACATGCGGCAGTGCTTTCCCTGCCGTGGTGACTAATCTTTCGGTGTCACCTGCACCCGAAGATCTGGATATCAATATCAATCCGACAAATGCGGACCTGATTTATATCCTGAGTGATCCGACCGCATCGCTGAGCCTGGATGTGCAACTGACCAATAATGGTGGCAATGATGCCGAGTGATTATTTTACCTATGTAACCGTTGGTAGCGGACTTCAGGTGACTGCTGTGCCTGCGGGTTGCGCTGTTACCAGCAATCCGCCAGCACGCGCGGTATGGATTCCCGCTTTGCCGGCCACGGCCACGGTGTATCAATGCAGTTTGCAGGACCCGCTGCCACCCACCGCTACCGACAGTTTTATTTTTAATGTACAAAAACAGAACACGGGTGCTGATTTAACCTTCCGCGCGGATGTGGTGGGTGAAATCACCCTGAGCGATGGTACGCCGCTGACATATCCTGCGCCGGATACTGCAACTATTACCAATACCGCAAATAATTATTCGCTGGATTCGATCCGTGCGCGCCTGATCGGTTTTAATCTGACCAAGGTGCTTCAGGGAAACTGTACCGAAGATAATCCTGCGCCGGTGAATAATAATCGCGTTCAGATTGGTGAGGACTGTACCTATCGTATGGAAGCCGGCTGGTTTGGTTTTGCAACACCGGGCTTTGGCAGTATTCAAATCAAGAATGCAACGATCACCGATACTAATCCGGCCGGCCAGGGTTTTATTTCGCAAAACACCAGTAATAGCAGTGCTGGCATCACGAATATAACCAGCACACCAGCAAGTCCAACGCCACTGACCGATAATAATATCAGCTGGCAGTTTGATCCGTTTGCCGGTGATGAAACCTTCAGTGTGGATCTGGTGGCGCGCACGCTCAATGATCCGCTGAATAGCTCAGCTTTTCCCAACTCGCATGGACGGTACCGAGGTGATGTGCTCAATGCGACCTTTGATGTTGATTTTGGTGGTACCGTAAAATCGTTCGGCCCGACCACGCCCGGCTATCCACCGATATCTACTCGTCGAGTAGGTATCAGGGTTATAGAGCCGCATCTGATCGTCACCAAGGAAGTCTGCGATGAGACGATTTATGGTGTAGGACCGGCATGTACCACCTTCGTACCGCTGGTTAATGAAGGCGATACCAATGATGACTATGTTTACCGGGTCAGTATTCTCAATGAAGCTACCTCCGGCGGCTACCAGCGCGCGCCTGCGTACGATGTTGATGTTACCGATGTGCTTGATAGCACTGACCTGCTCACGCTGGATCCCAATTATCTGTTCTATGAAGTCGATAATACGAATGATGGTACTGTCGATGCGTCAGGTCCTTTACCAACACCCATCAATATCACGGATAACGCACCCAACAATGGAACACCCGGTGTTCTGAGTATTTTATCGAGCACTGCTCCGGTATTGCAGAAAATCGACCCCGGCCAGAAGGTGATGCTTTATTACCGCGCCAATCCGGATGATGCTGCAGCACCGGGACAGCAACTAAAAATTCTGTCACGGTTCATTATGACACTTTGCCGGGTGTATCGGGTAATCAGAATGCACCTCAGGAAGCCAGTGGTACTGCCGGCGGTGCGCGTGAATACACCACGGCAGCGCAGAGCGCCACCATCGAAATTACTTCACTGACTGCGCCGCCCGATTCCAAAGGCATACTGGCGCTTTCAAATACACCACTGGGTGGTGCGGCGCCGTTTGTCGGACCGCAGAACGTTGCGGTCGGTGAAGAAATCCAGTACCAGCTCCAGGTCGAAATGCCGGTGGCGAATCTGAATAATTTTATTATTCGTGATGTGCTGCCAGTCGGGCTTAAATGTATTGAAGGGCAAACGATTAATCTCAGTGCTGCGCCTTATAGCTCTGCAAATTTTGCACCCGGTGGTTCGTTCGCGGCTACCTGCAGCAATAATGGTACCAATGATGTTGTGGAATGGAATTTTGGCAATCAGAAACTGACCACTGGTCCCACGTTTAACTTTACTGCGACATTTATTGCGCGCGTCGAGAATATCGCCAGTAACCGAGATGGCGTTCTGCTTCGCAACGGTGGTACCGGTGCAGGCAGCACAGCGGCAACGCTGAGTTATACCGATGCGGGTGGTAATCCGGTATCGGTTGATCTTGGACCGGCTGATGTTACGGTGAGCGAACCCAAAATCGTGCTGGATAAAGTTTATGCTGTGGCCAGTGCGGATGCGGATGATGAACTGACAGTCACGGTCACCGCGACAAACACCGGAACATTGCCCGCATACAATGTGCGCGTGCTCGATGATCTGGCCGCAGTGGCGGACCTGACTTATGTGAGCTGGCAGCAATTCAGGCAATGTGACCGAGGATCTGGGTCTGGGTGCCAATCGTCCGGTATTCACGCTGAATCCAGTCGCGCCGATTGCAGCAGGCGCCAATGTCAGCTTCAGTTTTAAAGTGAAGGTGAGTTCGGGCGTGCAACCGCTCGAAGTGCTGGATAATACGGTACAGGCGGCGTGGACCTCTTTACCGAGTGACACTACGTCCCTGAACTCGGGCGGCAGCATCGGCGCAGACGGTAGCGCGACCGGCATGCGCATCGGCGCAATTCCGAATGCCGGTAATACGCTGAACAATTACGAAGCGACCTTCACCAATAATTCACTGCTGGTACCCACAGTTGCAGTCACCAAAACGGATTTGAATCCGGCCGTGGTGACCACCATTGGTGAGCGTAAAAAATTCGAGCTCGATATCGCGATCCCGGAAGGTGTTACCAATAATCTTAAAATCAGCGACGATCTGTTCGCCGCTTCCGGCTTACCTCCGGCTGCGGCCTATGTTCTGGAAGATACTGCCGGCTATAACATCAGCTACAGTTTCTCGGGGATCGCCAGTATCAACGGTGCCGGGCCTGCAAGCACAGCATTCACCAGCGTACCGGCAAATGGTGCCAGCGGCGTGATCACCTGGAATATCGGTAAGGTGGTCACTAACACGGAAGACGATTCGGTATCGACCGGGATCAACCCGTCGATTCATATTACCTATTACGCACGCATTGATAACAACACCAGCACCGATGCGGGCGATGCCATGCTCAATTCGGCAAGCGCTGAATTTACCAGTGGCGAGCCCCCGGGTGCGACCATAACCACAACACCGGTGGCAGCGCCGCAGAGAACCGTGCTGGAACCTGCGCTGACGGTGACAAAAACATTCAGCAATGTCACACCGGGGAAAAATCCGACCGACCTGCCCGATGGCGGTGACACGATTGAATATGTGTTAACGCTGAACAATAGCGGCACCAGTACTGCGTTCGACACCAATATTGTCGATACCTTGCCCGCCGCTTTGCAGCTCGATAGCAGCTTTACCCCGACCGCAACCATCGGCGGAACGCCTGTGTCCGGATTCGTTTCCGCACCCGACGGTGCACCGGCAGGGCCGTTAATCTGGGGCAGAGGCAAGGCTGTTCCGGATGAAAGTCTGGACATACCCGCAGGCCAGTCGCTGGTGCTGACCTATCGCGTGACCTTGCAGAACAACGTACTCGCCGATCTCGCGATTAACAATAGTGTGCTGGTCGACTGGACTTCGCTCAATGGTAGCTCGGCTGATGAACGTACCGGTGCGGGTTGTCCGAGCATCACCGCGCCCAATGATTACTGCAGCGGGCCGATAACCGCGGTGATGAATGTCAGTGATAACAACAGCATTGTCAAAACCCGACTGACTGATACTTCACCGGCACTGACTGCGCCGAATGATGTGCGCATCGGTGACATCGTTGATTACGAACTGCACGTGAATATCCAGGAAGGCACCAGCCCGAATATGGTAGTGACCGACACTCTGCCCAAAGGTCTGGCGTTTGAAGGAGTGCTGAGTGTTAACGGTGATACTGCAGCACCGTATTCTCAGTCAGGACCGTTTAGTTATAGCGATATTCCCGCGCCCACTGTTTCGGGTAATCCCGCCACCGGGCCGAGTACCGTGACCTGGACTCTGGGCACCATCATCAACGCGGCCGACAACAATACTGCGAACAATGATTTTGTCATTGTGTATCGCGCGCGCGTGCTCAATCTTGTGCAGCCGCAGCAAAACAGCATCAGCCTGACCAATACTGCCAATCTGGACTACACGCACGGCCAATGGTGCGGCGACGACCAAAACCGGTAGTGAAACGGTCACCATACTGCAGCCGAATTTAAGCGTCAGTAAATCGGCTGCGCCTGCAGGCGGTGACAATCTTATCGATGCGGGTGAGTTGATCGATTACACCGTTGATATCACCAATAACGGAACCGCACCTGCTTATGATGTTGAGCTGCGCGATGTTATTCCGGTAGGTTTGCGCAATGGTGCGGCGACCATCACCATGGTCAGTACCGAGCTGCCGGTGGGCACAGCGGTGGCCAGTCTGCCACCGGTGTACGATGCAGTGACCGGCAATGCCACCTGGAATTTTGATACCGGCACTGCGGATGCCTACACCATACCGCCTGGCCAAACATTGCGCCTTGTCTATCGTGTACAGGCCGATCCTACACTCGGCCCCGGGCTTACCATGACCAACTCGGCCCAGGCCTGGCGCTATTATTCATTCGACAATAACGCGGTTCCTGTTGCAGGAACAAGCACTGGTGTGCGTGAAATTTACGGGCCGAGCAATATCGCGACTGACGACTGTGTCGACAGTTGCTGCGGGCCCGCTGGCTAAACAGAACCCTGCAAACCTGAATGCTTCAATCGGTGTAGCCATTTACTTATCGCATCACCGTGCCTGCGGTGCCAAAATAACGGCGCTGCACGATGTGGTTATTCTCGATGATTTTTATCTCGGCAGCAGACATGATATTTGTTAGCGTTACCAAGGTGTCTGGTTCGCGGATGCCGGCTGGTCAGCGTGACTGAACATTTCTGGTTCACAACCGTGGACACCGGTTATTATCCAGGATTCGGGTATCGTGGTATTGATATCCCGGCCAACTGGCATAGAGATACCACGCTGGTGACCGCAGATGCGTCATCGACCGTAACAGCCAGTTACCATTCATACGACTGCCAGTTATACCTTTAATAAGATCAACGGTGATAATCGACCACACAGGGTGTGACCGTGCCTGTTACCACCGCACCTGATATAGTGGTGGTCGAGCCACTACATCTGACGTAAATCCGGGCCATCACCTGCGTTCGTGCAGTTTGGCAATCCGATTCCGTATCGGCTCGAAGTCGAAAATGTCGGTACCGGCCCGGCCTACGATATTACCGTGCGTGATCATTTAGCCGAGATGTGCCCGATGCCGGCCCGCCACAAACCGGCGGTACCTGTAATACACCACCCAATAATTTTGTTGTGCAGATCACTAATGATTCACCGGCGGTGTTGCGCACGCTTAGTGTAAGAACGTGGATTACACCGAAACGCACACAGCGGCGCCGACCTGTGAGCTGGTGATCAAAACCACTCCATCGTATGCATCGCCAATGCGGTCACTGGGTGCAGATGAAAGACTGGTGATCAACTACGATGCGTATCTGGATGTGAATACGCTCGATGGTGTTTCGCTTACCAACATCGCGGGCGTCACCGAATGGTTTAGTGCGGACACCGCAGGCGCGGGCGCCACAGGCGAAACCCGGACCTATACCAAAACCATCACCAATGACTGACGGTACGCCGTCACACCTGACCACGAGGATGCGTCACCGTGCAGACCCAGTCACCGGTGCTGGTGATACAGAAAACAGTGAGAATTTGACGACTGGGCAAATTCCTACCGACCGCAGATGTGCCTATCAATGCAAGAGCCGACTGATACTCTGCGATACACGATTACTATTAAAAATACAGGTGTGGAAGATGCCAGCATGTGACATCACCGATGGCGGTACCGCATAGACTACGTGCGGTTGCGGGTAGCACGACGCTGAATGGTGCACCAGTAGCTGGTGCCGCTCCGCTGGTTGCTGGTATTAGTGTAAATTCCCCGGGTGCTTGCCGGCGGTTAGAAGTCGGTAAAACAGCACGATCACTTTTGATGTCAAGATTGATCCAGTTTTGACAAGTGGCACGATTGCACGTAACCAGGCGCTTGTGAATCCGCCGAACTTCAGTAATCTGCTATCCGATGATCCCATGACCAATGGCAATGATGACCCTCTGGTGTTCGGTGATGAAGATCCGACGCCGTTCGGTCGGTTCGGCGCCGACCTTCCGTCTGCAGAAAACATCAAAAGATCTGACTGGTGATCCGAATGTGCTGCGTCAGGGCGACACTCTGCAATACACCATCACTGCGAAAAACATTGGTATCGAAAACGCAAAGAACGTGATGTTGCGCGATCAGGTGCCGGCCAACAGCAGTTATGTGGCAGGTAGTACCACATTGAATGGTGTGGCGGTTGCCGATCCGGCCACAGGGGTATCGCCTTTACAAAACGGCATCCTGATCCACGCGCCCGAAGACAGCACCGCAGGCAATATGCGTGCAGACAGCAGCGCGACAACCACGAATGTTGCCACCATCACCTTTAGCGTGGTGGTCGATGCGAACGTGGTCAACGGCACGGTGATTTCCAACCAGGCCTTTGTCACCGGGCAGGGTGTCGGCAGTGGGCCGTTCCCGACCCAGCAGTCGGATGATCCGAGTACCGATGTGTTTGGTGATCCAACGCAGAATATCGTCGGCAATCTGCCGATACTGGATGTGCAAAAAACGGTGGCCGCTGAGCTGAATGATGCGGGGACCGCCGAAGTCAGGTCGATACTGGTGATACACTGCGTTACACGTTGAATATCAGTAATGCAGGTTCGATACCCGGTACAGGTGTTGTGTTACGCGACAGCATCCCTGCGAACACAAGTTATATCGCTAACAGTGTTACATCAATGGTACTCCGATTGCCGATACTGTCGCCCGGTGTTTCGCCGTTGATCGCAGGTATCGATGTTAATTCATCCGATTTGACCGCCGCCAGTTGCCAACGCCGTGGCAATGGACAAGGTTATCCAGCCGGACATCCGCCACGGTCACATTTGATGTCACCGTGTACCGGCGCACCCGGACAGTCGATTAGCAACCAAGGCTTCCTGACTTCAAACGAACTGCCTGAAGAGCCTTCCGATGCAGATGGCAATGATGCCAACGGTGATCAGCCAACCGTGGTCGCGATCGGTAATGGCCAGCAACTGGCGATCACCAAAGAAGTTCAGGTCGTCGGTGGTGGTGTCGCGCATGCAGGCGGTCAGCTTGAATATGTTATTCGTGTTGAAAACGTCGGCACGGTTCCGGCCAGCGATGTGTTAATCACAGACAATATTGATGCACCGCTTCGGGATTAAAAACCTATGTTGCGGGTTCTGCACGGATGAACGGCTCTACCACTGGTGTGAGCGTGGCTGGAACAACTCTGACCGCAGACTTCGGTACACGCTTACGGCGTGCTGGATGTCGGCAAGTCTGTGACCGTGAGTTTCACCGTGGATATTAAATAATGCACTGGCCGACGGAACCGCGATTGATAACACTGCCAATGTCACCTGGAAGCTGCGGCCAGAACTGCTTCTGCCACTGCCAGAGTTGATATTGGTTCAGCACCCGGCATCGCGGTACTTAATGGTACGCTCTGGCACGATGCGAATTTCAACGATGTGTTAGACAGTAACGAGCGACTGCTGGAAAACTGGGGTATTCAGATTTATCTCAATTCACAGTTGCTCGATACTGTGTACAGTGATGCCCAGGGCCAGTATCGTATCATCGGTCTGATACCGAGCAGTGTTGCGGGTGGCGAATACGAATTACGTTTTGTCGCACCCAATGCTGGTGGTAGTACCGCTTTACTGGGCAAGGCCGATTCTACGCATTCAGCGGTTCCCTTTGTAGACAGCTTGCAGAAGATCAGCCAGATCAGTGTGGCTGCGGGCAGTAATACCTTTAATCTTAATTTGCCGATTGATCCCAACGGTGTGGTTTACAACGCGGTATTGCGTACGCCGGTGGCAGGCGCAACACTGACCATGCTCAATGCCAGCAATGGTATTCCTGTGCCCGCAAGTTGCTTCGATGATCCGGCGCAGCAGAACCAGGTCACGAACACCGATGGTTATTATAAATTCAACATGAATTTCAGTGTGCCCGGCAACTGTAATGCGGGTGCGGCCTATGTCATTCAGATCAAACCACCTGCAAGCGGTTATGTGGGTACCACGTCTACGATCATTCCGCCCGCGCGTGCACTGACCGATCCGCCATTCAGTGTACCGACATGTCCGGGCAGTGCGAACGACCAGTTGAGCACGGTGCCCGATCGTTGTGAAATTCAGAACTCGGAGTTTGCGCCGGCAACTTCAATTGCGCCGCGCACACCGGGCACGAATTATTATCTGCAGTTCACTCTGGGCAACAGTAGTGATCCGTTCACCAGTCAGATATTCAATAATCATATTCCACTGGATCCGGATCTTGGTGGCGCGATTGCGATTTCAAAAACATCCGCATTGCTCAATGTCACGCGCAGCCAGCTGGTGCCGTACACGATTACTTTGAATAATACCCTGGCTGCACCATTGCAGGATCTGAACATTGTCGATAATTTCCCGGCAGGCTTCAAATATGTGGCCGGGTCGGCGCGACTGGATGATGTGCCCACCGAGCCCGTGGTCAATGGGCGACAGCTGACCTGGCAAAACATCAGTCTGAACACGGCTGAAGTTCGCAGAATCAAACTGCTGCTGGTGGTTGGTTCGGGTGTGAGCGAAGGCGATTATGTCAACCTCGCGCAGGCTATCAATAATCGTACTTCGGAAGTAGCTTCAAAACAGGCCAGTGCGACTGTGCGCGTCGTGCCCGATCCTACCTTCGACTGTTCGGACATCATCGGCAAGGTGTTCGATGATAAAAATATGAACGGTTATCAGGACCAGGGTGAAACGGGTATTCCGAGTGCACGTGTTTATACCGCACGCGGTATCGAAGCGAAAACCGACCAGTACGGTCGTTTCCACATCACCTGCGCAGTCGTGCCGAACGAAGATCGCGGTTCCAATTTCATCATGAAGCTGGATGAACGCAGCCTGCCCGCAGGTTATCGCGTCACCACTGAAAACCCGCGCGTCGAACGTGCTACTCGCGGCAAGATGCTGAAGTTTAATTTCGGCGCAGCGATTCATCATGTGGTGCGTCTCGATATGGCTGACGCGGTATTCAAACCGGGCAGCACCGACATGCGTCCGCAATGGGAATCGCGCCTCAATCTGTTAATGGAAAAACTGGTCAAAGCGCCGTCGATACTGCGTCTGTCTTATATGGGTGACGTGGAACCCGAAGCGCTGGTAGAAAAACGTGTGAGCGCTGTGAAAAAAGAAATCGCGCGCCGCTGGGCCGATCTGAACTGCTGTTATCGTCTGGAAATAGAAACCGAAGTGTTCTGGCGTCGCGGTAAACCTGCGTCGAAGGATGATTTCAAATGATCGGGCGCTGGCGAAATAATACTGGTTGGGTGGTGATGACTGCATTGCTGGTAATGCTGGTCAGGCCTGCCTGGGCCGTACTCGGTTTTGATGATTCCCCTGAAGGGAAAGTCAGTGAACCGCCTGTGCAGTTGCAATCGCACCCATTGCCTGCGAATGCGGAAAAATTATTGCCGCCTGACGAAGTGTTCACGCTCTGGGTGCAGGATGAAACATTTTTTAAACCGCGTGCCGACGACCGTGTTGAAATACAGAAGGTACTGGACAAGAAATTTAAAACGTTTAAATTGAATAACGCGGTACCACCCATCGATTTTCCTTCGGGTAAGGCCAATATCCCTGAATCTGCTGTGACGCGATTGCGTGATGTGCTCGATAAAATGAAGTATCGCGCCAATGTGCGTGTGCATTTTATTGGTTATACCGATAATCAGAAATTAAGCCCTGCGTTAAAAGCAAAATACGGCGACAATTTGGGGCTTTCGCGTGCACGTGCGGAAGCGACGGCCGAATTTTTTCAGCGCGCACTCAGCCTCGCGCCCGAATCCGTGACCTACGATGGAGCAGGCGACAGTCATCCGATTGCATCAAACGCGACACCTGAAGGCCGACGTAAGAATCGCCGTGTTGAAGTGCAGGTGTGGTACGACGAGGTCACCGAAACCGCAGTTGATAAAAAAGTGCTGGTGCCTGCGAAAGGTCTGAACCGGGTCAAGGTCTGCCGCAAAGAAACCGTCTGTAAATTGCAATACCGCGCTGGCAATGCAAAGCGCGCACGACTGAAAAACCTGGTGCCGCCCTTGCGTCTGGCGCCCGGTCAGGTCGAAATTCCTGCTGGGTTTATACATCAGATAAAAGAAGTTCTGGGCAATCTGCGCGACAAAAAGAATGTGGTGGTGCATTTTGTGGGTCACACCGACAACCTGCCGCTGACTGGAGGCGCGGAACGTATTTATCGCGATCAACTGGGCCTTTCCAAAGCGCGCGCACGGCGGGTTGCGCTCGCGGTGCAGGAAGCGCTGGGCCTGCCGAATACCGCAGTGAGTTCGACTGGAAAAGGCATGGCGTTTCCGATAGCAACTAACGATAGTGAAAAAGGCCGTGCGCTGAACAATCGTATCGAAGTTGAATTCTGGTATGACGACCCATTCCAGCAGGTGACAGCTGAACCACAGGCCTGCCCGGAAGCGAGTGTGGCAGAAACCATCACGCAGGCGTATGACCCGCCCACCGGGCCGATTCGCGCTATTCGTTTTGATCATGGCCAGCCGGTGATACCTGTGGGTTATGTCGAGCGCCTGAAAAAACTGATGGCTGATATTTCCGATAAATCCAATGTGCGTTTAAGTTTTACCGGATATGCCAATAATGAACGCATGGACAGACGTGCTGCGATGGTTTACGGCGATGATGTTGGTTTGTCCACCGCGCGCGCACGCCGCACCATGGAGCTGGTGCAAAAACAGCTGGGACTGAATGACAAACAGGTGCAGTTCGAAGGCATGGGCTATGTGCAGTCCAGGGATGTTGCCGAGACCGGTTTTCAGCAAATTGATACTGCGCGTGTCGAAGTACAAATTCTCTACGACCAGCTCGCGGTGCTGGATGAAAACGAAGGTATGGATATCACCCGGATTGAACGCGAAGCGAAACCGCATAATCCCTTTGCGCTGAATCTGATGCGCATCACCGTCGATGGTGTACCGGTAAACGATCCGTATAAAAATGTGGCCGATATACAGCGTTGTACCGACGTGGCGCTGGACAAGGCCAATATTCAGTTTCGATTTAATAATCTTGATGTAAAACCCATGCTGAATGTGACAGCCTGGCCGAACACCATTCGTTATCAGGATGATAGTACAACCGAGGTGGCGGACAATGAAGTGAACTTCCGTGCCTATACTAATTACCCAAGTTTCATCAAGCATGCCGAGGTGCGCATATTCAAAGATACACAGTCAACGCGTGATACACCACTGGCAGTGGTTCCAGTGGATGAAAACAACCAGGCCCACTGGGCAGCCGATCTGAAAAACTATAGTGCACCGCTGGTCAAACTGAAATACGTGCTTCGGGTATACGATGCCAAAGAAAATTTCGATGAAACTTCAGCACAGACTTTGTGGGTGGTCGACAAGCTGAGCGCGGAAGAGCTCAAGGCGCGCAAGGACGAATTGTACAAGACAGGACTGCTGGCCGGTTATGGCAAGAATAATCTGGTGCTGGAAAACATCCCGCTGGCTGGCGGTACCGTGCTGGTCAATGGCAGCGATATTCCCAAAGGCTACAGCGTCTGGCTCGCGGGACGGCGCTTGCCGGTGAGCGATGACCAGAATTTTGTCGGCGAACAGATTTTCCCCAAAGGCTATCACACGGTGGAAGTGGCTGTGCTCGATCCTGCAGGTAATGGCACTCTGTACCAACGTGATATTTCTTTTGATCGCAATGACTGGTTCTATGTCGGCATCGCCGATGTCACGATAGTGAAGGACAAAACCAATGGCCCGGCGGCGCTGGTGACCGGTGACGCGACGCATTACGATAATGATCTGAATGTTGACGGCAGGCTGGCGTTTTATGCCAACGGCCATTTTGGCGATGACTGGGAACTCACCACCAGCGCAGACACCATGGAAGGTCCGATCAATCAGCTGTTCACAAACTTTATAGAAAAAGACCCGCAGTCGTTGTTCCGTCGCATCGATCCCAATCTGGTGTATCCCACCTTTGGCGATAATTCTGCGGTGATCGAGAACGCCCCGACCTCGGGCAAGTTCTACGTTAAATTGCGCCAGCACGACAGCTTCGGGCTCTGGGGCAATTTCAAGATCGCGTATACCGATACCGATCTGGCGCATGTCGATCGTGATTTATACGGCGCCAACCTGCATTACGCACCTGAGCCCACGACCAGCTTTGGCGAAAAGAAACTGATGGTCGACGGTTTTGCTGCCGAGCCGGGCACGGTGGCCGGTCGTGATGAATTCCGCGGCACCGGCGGCTCGCTGTATTTTTTACGTCACCAGGACCTGTCGATTGGATCGGACCGTTTGCGCATCGAAGTACGCGACAAAGATTCGGGCATTGTCATTGGGGTAAAAAATCTTACCCCTGCGATTGATTACGATATTGATTATATCCAGGGCAGGGTGATTCTGAGCGAACCCTTGTCTGCAACGGCCAGTGATGGCCTGCTGGTCAGTAGTAGTTCTATCAGCGGTAACCCGGTGTATCTGGTCGCGCAGTATGAATACACGCCGGGGTTCACCAATGCTAAAGATGTTGCAGTGGGTGGTCGCGCGCATTACTGGCTCAATGACAATGTCAAACTGGGCATCACCACCAGCAGACAGAATGAAGCTGACAATGTGAATGCACTCGGCGGTGTTGATCTTACCTTGCGTAAAAATGCAGGCACCTGGATCAAGGCTGAAGTTGCGAATAGCGAAGGCGCAGGCAGCAGTGCGCTCGGTTCAAACGACGGCGGCTTCAGTTTTAATCAGCTGGGTCAGGGGCTGGCACCGGGTGACAAAGCAAAAGCGTATCGTGTGGAAGCCAGCACGCGACTCGAAGACCTGAAAAAAGATGCACGTGGTACGGCCAGTGTGTATACCCAAAGTCGCGATGCCGGTTTTTCAGCGCCCGGGCAGCTGACGACAAATGCAGTGGGTCAGTATGGCGGAAAGCTCAATATGGCGATGACAAAAGACGTCAATTTAAAAGTGAAAGCTGACACACGTAATGAAGAGAACTCATTAAAAACAGCCGCGGTCGATACCGATGTGGAATACATGCTGGACGAACACTGGCGCCTGACCGCGGGTGGTCGACTCGATACGCGCGAAGACAGGTCGACGGTGATTGCGGCTACACAGAAAACAGGTGATCGTTTTGATCTTGCCATGGAAGCGGCCTATGATTCCAAAACGAACTGGTCGGCTTATGGATTTACCCAGGGCACGACCAATTCAACCGGTAATCGCGGCGGCAATAATCGTATTGGTGCCGGCGGCAGTTATCGTGCCACAGACAAGATGAAAGTCGACGGCGAACTTTCGTTCGGCCAGCTGGGCACGGGCGTGAAGCTGGGAACGGACTATCTGATTTCTGACCGTAGCAGTGTGTATCTAAATTACACACTGGACAATGAAAGCTCCGACACTGGTATTCCGACACGCCGTGGCAGTATGAATACCGGTATACGTTCTCGTTACAGCGATACGACCAGTGTCTATGTTGAAGAGCGCTATACCCATGGCGATGTACCCACCGGCCTTACTCATGCCATGGGTATCGATCTCACCCCTGATGATCGCTGGGCCTATGGCGCATCACTGGAAGCCGGCACCTTGACGGACCCGACCTCCGGTGCAGATACTTCGCGTAAGGCGCTGGGCCTGAAAGCTTCATATTCACACGATCAGGTACAGTATGCGGGCGCGCTGGAATATCGCACGGATGACACTCAGAATACTGCCGGTGGCACGGACAACCGGATCACCTGGCTGGTTAAAAACAGCTTTAAGTATCAGCTTGATCCTGCATGGCGCTTTGTCGGTAAACTGAATCATTCGGATAGCAAGAGTTCTCAAGGCGAGTTTTTCGACGGTAAATTTACAGAAGCCGTGATTGGCTATGGCTACCGACCGGTCGATAATGACCGATGGAATTCATTGTATAAATACACGTATTTTTATAATGTGCCAACAGCGGATCAGGTAACTGTGCAGAATACGGCGGTTCAGTTTTTGCAGAAGAGCCATATTCTGTCGCTCGACACCATATATGATCTGACCGAACGCTGGAGCCTGGGGGGTAAATACGCCTACCGGCTGGGTCAGGTAAGCCAGGACAGGGTGAATCCGGTATTCTTTGACAGCCGTGCTATCCTGTATATACTGCGTGCAGACTGGCATTTTGTACACAAATGGGATGCGCTGATGGAGGCACGTCTGCTGGATTTACCAGACGCGCAGGACAGACGCAGCGGTACGCTATTTGGTATTTACCGCCACATAGGCGAGAATCTGAAGTTCGGTATAGGGTATAATTTTACCAATTTTTCGGATGATCTAACCGACCTGAGTTTTGATTCTCAGGGCGTGTTCATAAACCTGGTTGGAAAAATTTAAATAAGCAGCATGCTGTACTGCGAACAGATAAATTCAATATAAGAGCGTTTATATTGTCGAGTTTATTAGATAAATAGAAAGGGAAATTTTATGGCAAGAAAAACAGACGGTGATACCGAGAAGGTTACCTTTCAGATGGATCGTTTTTTCCAGCAGAATGGTGAATGGTTTTATATGACCCGCGAAGGTGATGTGCATGGCCCATTTGTAAGCAAGGCAGATGCAGAGGGTGACCTGGCTGATTATATTCGTCATTGCCGTAATATGGAGAATTTCGGGCAATAAGCTGCTTGTCGTATAGTTGCACAGCGTCGGCTTTATATTCGTAAAACAGAAACATTCAGGCGACTTCGAGCGACTTTCTCAGTTGCTGTAAGCGCTGAACATTACCCACATCCAGCCACTTGCCGGAAAAAAGATCTGCGCTAACCAGGTTTGCATCATTTTTTTGCCGAATAATCGGCGCCAGTGGGACTTTTGCCTGGTGCTATGCCTGCGAAAAAATTCCGCAGTGTAAATGCCTATACCGCTGTAGGTGTACATGGTTGCGCCAGAGTTGACCAACATCCCATCTTTCAGCGCGAAATCGCCCGCCGGGTTGTGATCCGGGTTGTTGACTAATAATAAATGTGCCTCGGTTTCAACATCCATTTCTCGCCACACTGAAAAATCAAAATCAGTCCAGATATCGCCGTTGATCACGATGAACGTTTCGCCCAGCAAGGGCAGTGCCTGGATAATTCCGCCCGCGGTTTCCAGTGCTTCGGGTTCGTCGGAGTATTGAATAGTAACTCCATAGGCAGAGCCATCGCCAAGCGCCTGATGTATCTGTTCACTTAGCCAGGATGTGTTGATCACTATACTGGTAATGCCGGCACGGGCAAGGCTTTCAATGTGATATTCGATCAGGTGTTTGCCCGCGACTTCGATCAACGGTTTTGGCGTGCTGTCGGTCAGCGGACGCAAACGCTCACCGCGCCCGGCAGCAAGAATCATGGCGGTGGTAATGCTCATGCCGTTATGGTTCCTGTGCACTGCGTAGCTTCGGATGATCGAGCACGCAGCTTTGTAATAATTCGTACAGGGATTCGAGTTCCTGGTATCGCTGACAGGTATCGGTGACATATTTCAGGGTCAGTGGCAGATCCTGCAAATACTGTGATTTGCCATCGCGGTAATTGAGCCGGGAAAAAATTCCCAGCACTTTCAGATGACGTTGCACGCCCATGAGATCAAACCAGCGTAATAATGTTTCGAACGAAATGTCGAGCGATGTCTGATCGAAATATTCTTTGAGCCATGATTCAACGCGCTGCCGTGGCCATTCGATATAACAGTCCTTGAACAGCGATACCAGATCGTAAGTGATCGGCCCGATCACAGCATCCTGATAATCGATCACGCCCGGATTATTGATCGCTGTTTTCATCAAATTACGCGAGTGATAGTCGCGATGCACGAATACCTGTGGTTGCTCCAGCGCGGTGTCGATCAGTCGTTTGAACGTGGTTGTGAGTGTATCCAGCTGTGCCGCGTCCAGGCTGATATCGAGATGCCGGTTCAAATACCAGGTTTCGAACAGGTCCATTTCGGTCTGTAATCGCTGCTGGTCATAGCTCGGAAGATCATTGCTGATGCGCTGCATTTTGATAATGGTTTTGATCGCATCGCTATAAAGCGTGTCCGCAGTCGTTTCATTTAGCAGATCAAGATAAGGCTGGCTGCCCAGGTCGTCGAGCAGCAAAAACCCCAGTGATAAGTCCTGCGCAAGAATCGCGGGCGCATTTACACCTGCATTTCTGAGCAGTTCGGTGACATGAATAAAACTGCTGCAGTCTTCTTTATCGGGTGGCGCGTCCATCACAATACGGCTTTCACCAGCGATTTTATCGAATACCCGAAAATAACGGCGAAAACTGGCGTCGGAGGAGGCGGGTTCGGGTGTGCTGAAATTACTGGTTGCCAGCGAGTTTAACCATTGTTGTAACAGGGTTAGCCGGTCCTGAGAGTGCGCTATGGTATTCAAATTCGGGGCTCGTCATTGTTATACTTTGCGCCCAATTGTATCAGTCTGCGGAGAGCTGTGTTTAATGAACCTGTCTGAATATAAGCCGGTGGTAATAGTCGGTCTGGGTGAAATGGGCCGGGTGTTTGCCGGTGGTTTTCGAGCGACTGGGATATCCGGTGCACGCGCTGCGGCGTGGCGACTCTATGGCTGCAGCAGCGTCCGAGTTCAGTGATCCTGAGCTGGTGCTGATCGCGGTCGGTGAGGCCGATCTGCAGGCCGTGCTCGCAGACATTCCCGAGGCCTGGCGTGATCGCATCGTGCTGCTGCAAAACGAGCTGCTACCGGCCGACTGGAAACAGCACGGGCTGGAACCCACCGTGATCTCGGTCTGGTTCGAAAAGAAAAAAGATCAGGACGTGAAGGTGCTGATCCCGTCACCGACCTATGGCCGACACGCACAGCTGCTGGTCGATGCGCTGGCCGGAATCGATATTCCCGCGCGCGTGCTCAAGGACGAAGCCGAGCTGCTGTACGAGCTGATACTCAAGAATGTGTATATCATCACCACGAATATTTCGGGCCTGCGCGTCGGCGGCACCGTGGGCGAACTCTGGCGTAATCACCGCGAACTGGCGCAGGACATCGCGCGTGAAGTGATGCAGCTGCAGTTTGCCATGACCGGTGAAACCTTCGACCAGAGCCAGTTAATGAACGGCATGCTGGAAGCCTTTAATGGTGATCCTGATCATAAGTGCATGGGGCGCAGCGCACCAGCAAGACTGGAGCGCGCGCTGAAACTGGCGAAACAATACAAGATAGAAATGCCTATGATCGAACAGGTGAACCTGACAAAGAAAAGCTCGTAACAGAAAACTGTGCAGATGGTATCAGAACCAGACCATCTTGATTCCTACGGCTAACAGAAAGACAGCGAATGCCTGTTTGAGCTGTGTCACATTGAGTTTGTAGGCCAGTTTTACTCCCACTGGAGCACACAGCATGGTCGCAGGCACCAGCACCGCGAAGGCTAACCAGTTTACATAACCGGTAGACCCGGGCGGCAGACCTGATTCACCCCAGCCGCTATAGAGATATCCCAGTGTGGCAGGAATGCTGATAATCAGGCCGAACACCGAAGCGGTGGCCACTGCACGGTGAATCGGAAATGAAAACAGTGTCAGCATGGGGACCAGTATCGTGCCGCCACCGATTCCCAGCATAGATGACAAGGTACCGACAAGGATGGCGAGGCTGCGCTGTATGTTGTTCGGCGGCAGCCTGGAGAAAAAATGCAACGCGTACCGCGTACTGACGAGCATATGGATTGATACCAGTACGAGCAGCACACCAAACAATGTTTTCATTAATGCGCCAGAAATAAAATGTGCGATCAGCGTGCCAGTTACAACACCGATCAATACCGGCACAAACCAGCTACGCACCAGGATTTCATCCACGCCTCCTCGACGATAGTGATTGCGCGACGAGACCCATGCCGTGAGTACGATGGTCGATAGCGAGGTTCCGACTGATAATGGCATCGCCACTTCGGGTCCGACACCATACACCGTGAATACATGATAGAGCATGGGTACAATGATGATGCCACCGCCCACACCCAGCAGGCCGGCAAGGATACCCGCAAAAATGCCGCAGCCAAGCAACGCCATAATTAATAGCAGAATATCGCTGGAAAATATCATTCAAAACCGATGGCTTCACCATCACTGCGTGGATCTGCTGCGCCTTCAATCACTCCGTCCGGATGTCTAACCAGTGCGCCTGCGTGTCCCATCATTTCATCGAACTCGGCCACGATTTCAACCTGGTGCCCGCGATCACGCAGTGCTGCGATAAGCTTTGGTGAAAAACGTGCTTCCAGTTTCAGGGTATTGCTGTTCTGTCCCCAGGTGCGCCCGAGCACCCAGCGTGGTTCGCTGATCGCTGATTGCAAATCGCGGCCGAGATACGCATAACGCGTGAACAAACACGACTGGGTTTGCGGTTGACCATCGCCGCCCATGGTGCCCAGTACCATGACGCGCCCGTCATTGAAATGAACCAGTGATGGGCACAGGGTGTGAAACGGCAGTCGACCGGGTTTGAGCGCGCGTGGTTGTGAGGTGTCCAGCGAGAAACTTGCACCACGGTTTTGCCAGCAGATACCGCTTTGTGGCAATACCACGCCACTGCCAAATTCATGGTAAATGCTCTGGATACAGCTGATCGCACGACCCTCAGCATCAATGGCACCAAACCAGGTGGTATCGCTCATGTCACCGGCACCCGCCCAGGGCAGTGCCGTGCGCATATCAATCGTGCTGGCCATCGCTGCGAGCGTTTCAGAAGACGGGGCCTGGGCGAGATCGATCTCTGCCATGTCGATGGGATCAAAGATCACGCGATCACGAATGCGAAATGCCTGCTTGGTCGATTCGACCAGATAATGGATATAGTCCGCGCCGAGATCATCACTGATACTGGCGGAGCGCTGCGAGAACAAACCCAGGATATAGAGTGTTGCCAGTCCCTGCGTGGGTGCCGGGGTCGTGTAATAACGCCCCACGCCTGGCAGATCCAGTGCCAGTGGTGTCTGCTGCATGCATTCCTGTGCGGCCAGATCGCTTGCTTTGACAGGGCTTCCGATAGAGGCGAGATCGGCTGCCACGGACTGTGCCAGATCACCACGGTAAAAATCATCCAGCCCCGCCTCTGCCAGGTGTTTTAAGGTTGCTGCCAGGGCAGGCTGATATTGTTTGCTGCCTGCTTGCGGCACCTGGCCATGGTGTAGAAATACTTCGGCAAATCCTGCTTGTGCACGCAGTTCGTCGAGATTGTTTCTGGTAGCGCGTGCCTGCGAGTCTGTTACTGTGCAACCGTTTTCAGCATAGTCGATGGCGGTTTGTAACAACACGGATAGTGGCATGCGTCCACCCCATTGCTCACGACTGATGTCGAGCGCAGTGCTCCAGGCGCTAAGCGTGCCGGCAACGGTGTTCGCAGCCCAGGGGCCGCGCAAGGGGATTGTGTCAAAGCCGGCATTTCGATAACGCGCACTATCAAGATCGAAAGCTGAACGGCCGGCGCCGGCGAGTGCGTGTACAGCCTGTGCCGGGTGTGACAGCAACCAGAAACTGTCACCGCCCAGTCCGGTCATGTGCGGGTAGAGCACAGCAAGACTGGCAGCAACCGCGATGGTGGCTTCGATCGCATTGCCGCCTTCGCGTAACACATCCCGGCCGGCCTGCGCGGCAAGTGCGTGTGGCGCAACGACCATGCCGCCTGTTGCTCGATGAGCTTTCATCTGATGTCTTGTACTACACCCGGGTAAATGTGTCAGCTTTTATTTTTGCTATTTAACGCATTAAAAGTTTAACAACATCCTGTGTATGAGTGACGTAGGCAAACACATCACTCATGCACAGCAAGGCTGCCGCCTGGTGCTCCTGTGAAACAGCAGCAACCGCATCTTCCGGTACCAGTACCCGGTAATCAAGGTTGCGCGCACTGTATACGGTACTCATTACGCAACAGTGCGTAGTGACGCCGCAGCATACGATGTTTTCTATGTGTTTTGAACGCAGCAGCAAATCCAGATCGGTGCCGACAAAACAGTCGTAACGACGCTTGTTACGAATGCGGTAGTCGTGTGGTTTCACATCCAGTCCTTCGGTGAGTTCACATCCCGGCGTATCTTCGAGACAGTGCACAGGATCGAATTCAAGTTCGATTCCGTAGTCGCTAAGATCGCTGCGGTGCATTTCGTGCGTGAAGATCACAGGTATATGATGCGGGCGTGCCCAGTTGATCAGTGTGTTGATCGCCGGAATAATGGCTCGTCCGCCAGGTGTTTCCTGTACTGCACCTGCGTCGACAAAATCGCGCTCCATGTCGATAACAAGAAGCGCAGTGTTATCGGCGCGGATTTTATCGACAGGGAGCGCTTTGCGAATGATCATATTATTTAAGATACGACATATCGTAGAGATCGCTGGTGTCAACCAGCGTGTCGTTCACTTTCACTTCCTTGAAGAACTTTGCCAGATCCTTGGCCGAGCTGGCAGCCGTGGTTTTAACCTGCTCGAAGTTCGCTGCCTTGCCGTAAAGCTTGACCTTGGGCAGCATACCGAGCACTTCCTCCGGCGTTTGTTCCAGCGCTTTGGCACTCAGTTTCGCAGCTTCTTTCGGATGTTTGATCGCGAATTCGTTCGCTTTGTTGAGCGCGCGCAGGAACGCTGCTGTGGCAGCGGCTTCCTTCTCACCTTTGGTGCTTATGGCCACAACATCAAGTATCAGACTCGGTGTTTGTCTGGAACTGAAGACCACATGGCCTTTTTTCTCGCCTTCTACTTTGCTGATCCAGGGTTCCCAGGTAACGGCCGCGTCCAGTTTGCCAGCGGCAAAAGCGGTGCCAGCATCATCCGGATTCATATTGATCATTTTGATATCATTCGTTGTCATGCCAACGGATGAAAGCGCTTTACGTAACAGCAACTCATTACACTGGCCTGCAGTCGCAGCGACGGTTTTACCTTTCAGATCTTTCATCGATTTGAATTCCTTTTTCGCCAGAATTGCATCAGCACCTGCCGAGGAATCGGTAAGATAAACGATCTTGAATTTGCCGGGTGCTTTGTCGAGCACGGTGATGACGCTGTCAGCGGTTGTGAAAGCAGCATCCAGCTGGCCGGCCAGTAGCGGAGTGAGACCATCACCTGGCGAGCTAAAACTCGTGGTTTTCAGGTCGATACCTTCGTCCTTGAAGTAACCTTTTTCCTGTCCTACAAACAGGCTGATGTAGCCGATCCAGCTGTTATAGCCGACGCGATAGGGCGTCAGATCGGCGGCATTGCTTGCCAGAGGAAATAGTATTGCGGCCATAAGGCCAAGTTTTATAAAGTGACGACGGAACATAATTTCATCCTCCTGGGATAATTTTCAGATTGACTTCTCTTGTGATTCATCGACGCGGGATTGCGTCAGCTGTTCAAGATGAGATTCGCGATTATGCTGAACATTTTTGTTCAGCAGCTGCTTCACGGTTTGCTTGAGACCGATGAATACAGGATCGAATTTGAGCTCGACGCTACGTTCTGTACCGAACGGGATGTCCAGGTCGGCAACAATCTTGCCGGGCCTTGGTGAAAACACCAGTACACGATTGGACAGATAAATCGCTTCATCGACATCATGTGTTACAAATACAGTCGTGGTGCGTTCGACGCGGTTGATGGTAAGAAGCAGGTCCTGCATCTCTTCGCGTGTCTGGGCATCGAGTGCACCAAAAGGTTCATCCATCAGCAACACATCGGGTTTCGGCAATAGCGCACGCGCGATGGCAACTCGCTGTTGCATGCCGCCTGATAGTTGCCGTGGCAGCGCATCGGCAAATTCTTCCAGGCCCATAAGATGCAACAGCGCTTCTATGCGATGTTCGATAGCTTTGTCTGTACCGATGCTGTTACGGTTAACTTTCAGTTTCAACGAAAAACAGATGTTTTCTCGTACTGTAAGCCACGGGTAAAGGGTGTAGTTCTGGAATACCATGCCTCGGTCCTTGCCGGGACCGAACACTCGTGCACCATCCACCAGGATTCGACCCAGGGTGGGTTGTTCCAGCCCCGCCAGCATGAACAGACAGGTGGTTTTCCCGCAGCCGGAGGGGCCTACAAAGCTGACAAACTCACCGGGCTTGATAGTGAAGCTGGTGGGTTCAAGCGCCTGCACTTCGTGCGCGCCGTCTCCGTAACGTTTTTCAAGGTTAGTAACGGTAATCATCGTTTCGAGGTATCCGCCCAGCGGAACAGGTGAGCATTAAGACGACGGAATGCGATATCCAGTGTGAGACCAATAACGCCCAGTAGAATCAGGTAAACCCAGATTTTCGGTGTTTGCAGATAGCGCGAGAATTTGAGAACACGAAAACCGAGCCCTTCGTCGGCGGCAACCAGTTCAGCGACCACGACATACGTCCAGGCCCAGCCATGACATAGACGTAGTGCATCGAATATACCTGGCATTGCGGCGCGCCAGAGAACTCGGTTGACGATTTCCGATGAGCTTGCACCAAGCGTTTGCGCGACCTGCACCAGTGGTAATGGAATGCGACGAACTTCATCAGCGACCATGAGCACCAGCTGAAAATAGGTACCGACAAAGATCAGCATCCATTTTGGTGTTTCGCCGATACCAAACAGCACCATCAGTATCGGGATAAGCGCAGGGACCGGAATGTAGCGCACAAATTCTGTAAAAGGCTGAGTAAACGCTTCAACTGGTCTGAATGTGCCGATCAATAGTCCAAGCGGAATGGCGATAATGGCTGAGATGACGAATCCAATGATGACGCGAGTGAAGCTTGCCCATACATCGGTCCAAAGTGTTGTGCTTTGAAACAATTTCACAGCTGTTTGTGCAACAGTGGCTGGTGACGGTACAAATACCGCGTCGTAATACCCTGTGAGACTGATAACCCACCACAGCAAAAATACCGACACGAAACCCACTACCGCCAGCGCGATGTAGATGCGTCGTGGTATTGACTGGCGAATGCGCCACATACTATGTTCTGGTTGCACTTTGTGTGTGCCTCTTTGCTGTTCGGAGTGATCAGTGGGCGTCCGTTGCTCGATCGACACCTGGCCGAGGCCGACTTCGGGCATTGTCATGACTCAGGGCCGCTTCACTATAAAATCGATTTCAACCAGGGCATCAACTGCAAGCGCGGTGACACCAATGCAGGTTCGCGCGGGCAGCCTTCCAGAAGCGAAATAGGATGCATACACACGGTTGAATGCGGCGTAATCTTTTTTGAAGTCGGACAGATACGCACCAGTACGGATGACATGTTCTAATCCAAGTCCTATTCCATTCAGTACGATTTTCAGATTGTGCATAACCTGATGAGTTTGTGCTTCGATACCTACGGGTATCGGTGCATCAGGGTCATCCGGCATCGTTGGCATTTGTCCTGTAACAAATACCCAGCCATCAGTTTCAACAGCGTGGCTGAATGGCGCCACAGGTGCTGGTGCCTTTGCGATCATATGGAACACGGTTTCATTCATCATATTGTGGCTCGATACTTGCCTTACGAACGTAACTGGATTACTAAACGTTCAGCAAGTACTGTGCCACTGCACAATTTTGAACTTAAGCTGTTGTTTATATTGAGTAGGATTGTGTTTTTACAGAAGCAAAGAAAAGTGCGCACAAGAACCTCGTGCACCATGGTGGAGCATCGCGAGCAGGATAATGTGCACGTATGTAAGCGTTAATGCGAATTATCTTGCAGATGTAAGGTGTCACAGGAGCGTTTGGTAGTCATCAATCGCGGATTAATGTTGTCACCGTGCACTTGTTAAGCCCGATCGTTTTCGGGGCGTGATGTTAGCTCATGGTGCATGATGCGCTTCAAAATCGAGAGCCTGGATTATGAACAAGCTGGATACAGAGATACTGAGTTTACTCATCAAGAACGGCCGTATGAGTTTTGCCGAAATCGCCCGGGTACTGGGTATATCGCGCGCCCATGCAAGAGAGCGTGTGCAGCGCCTGATCGATAGCGGTGTCATCGAACAGTTCACTGCAGTGGTGAATCCCGAGAAGCTCGATAAGACTGTCTCGGCTTTTCTGGACATCAAGGTTGCACCGCGCGCGATCGAAGCGACCGCGAGTGAGCTGGCCGCGCAGCCAGAGGTCGCCAGCCTCTATATCATGAGTGACATGAAAAGCCTGCATATCCACACGCTCACTGACACCACGGATGCTCTGGACCGTTTTGTGCGCAAGCATATGTTTTCGCGTGAAGACATTCTTAGCGTTGACTGCAAGACCCTGATGGCGCGAGTCAAAAATCGTCGCGGTGGCCCACGCCTGTAGCGTCAGTGTGGACTATTCAAATCCTGTAACGAGTTGGGCTGTCACATTTAAAACCGCATAATCGCTAGCGAAGTACAATGGGATCAAGACTATGAAAGATAAACCACAGCTGGATTTGAATAAAACCGCCTTGCTGGTCATCGACATGCAGCGTGATTTTTTGCATCCCGAAGGCTATGCGGCTCATGCCGGACTCGACATAGGAGGTTTGCGCACAGCAATCAATCCGATCATGCAGATACTTGCAGCAGCGCGTGATGCTGGAATACTGATCATTCACACACGTGAAGGTCATACGCCTGATTTATCAGATTGTTCTGCCGCTAAACTCGAACGCAGTCGGCGCGCCGGTGCGGAGATAGGTATTGCAGGGCCGCTAGGACGGTTGCTTGTTCGCGGTGAATATGGCCATGATTTTATCGACGAACTCGTACCTGTGTCTGGTGAAGCAATATTTGATAAACCCGGTTACAGTGCATTCGAAAATACCGGGCTCGATGCCTTGCTGCGCAGCCAGGGTATTGAGTATCTCCTTATCACCGGAGTTACTACCGAAGTATGTGTGAGTTCAACACTGCGTACGGCTGTCGATCGAGGTTATCGCTGTATCACGATTGGCGACGCCTGCGCCTCTGCCTACCCCCGGCTGCACGAAGCGGCGCTTGCCATGATCGCTGTCGAGGGCGGGATTCTGGGTGATGTCGTCACGACTGCAGATATCATCGCGAGTCTACAGGCGGCGCGTTAACTGCATCACCAGAATCAGAAAAGCGAAACCGCAGAGACGCAGAGGAAAATATATAATTTATGTTAAAAACAAAAAACTAGAAGCTGAACCACAGAGGCACAGAGAACACGGAGAAAAACCCAAATCCTGGTTTTAAAAATAACATGTGTTCTCTGTGTTCTCTGTGTTCTCTGTGTTCTGTGTTCTCCTGCTTTTTATCTTTTACATAACAACAGTTTTCCTCTGCGCCTCTGCGCTCTGCGGTTTCGTCTTTAAGGGTTTTTTATCTGTGGCTGGTAATATGCAGCTTGGGTGCAGCGCCCGGTTTTTCGATCAGGGTTGACACCACCGCGCCGTATTCGACTTTCAGCCGGCTATAAGCATCGTCCAGCGGCATGTGTAGCACGTTGGCGACGATCGCGCGTACCACGCCGGCGTGTGCCACGATTAAAACATGTTTGTCCTGGTGCTGTGTGACGATGTCCTGATAAGCATTCCAGACTCGCGCGGAAAAATCCCTGAGTGACTCGGCGCCTTCAGGGCGATTGTGTATCGGGTCGTTGATAAAACGTTCCAGCGCATTCGGATCCTGGGCGATGATCTCGTCCGGGGTTTTGCCTTCCCAGTCGCCAAAGCCGATTTCTTTCATGTCATCGATAATGCTGCATGGTACCTGGCTGCGATCGGCCAGCGCGCGGGCAAACTCTACACAGCGTAACAAAGGTGAGCTTATGATCAGATCCCAGGGCGGGGTCTCAGGAACAGACGCCCACATTTGTTGCCAGCCGGTTTCGCTGAGCGGGTCATCCACACCGTGACCACGATAACGCCGACCGCCAACCGGTTCGCCGTGGCGGATAACATCGATACGGGTCACGTGTACTCCTTCAATATAATAATGACAGGTTCAGCGTTCCTGTGGTGTTTCGCGGCAAGGCGCAGTGCGCAGGCAATGGCCATAGTCCTTGTCAAGCGCTGCAACGCGGCAGCGGGACACCACAGGAGCGCCCGAAGGGTTGGCCTGTCAGCGTCCATGGCCGCGTTGCGCCTCTTTATAAGGACGACGCCATTAGTGGCGAGGCCCGCCTTGCCCTGAACGCTGACAGACCAACTGAAGCTATCATTATTATATCGAAGGAGTACTAGCTCAGCCAGCCACCGAGTGTGAGCAGGGCCAGCATGGTGACCCAGATCAGGACCGAGCGCATTACCAGGCCACGTGCGGCATGAATGGCTGCGACTTCGTCCATGGTTGATGACTGATCCTTGATCGCGCCCATGCCAGTGCTGACCAGTACATCATAATTACTCAGCGCCAGGTCCGGCTCGTGCACGCGTGTGCGATAGGCGTGAATCGCGGATTCGAAATTACCCATCATGGCGTAGGCCAGGGCCAGCATGCGCGCTGGCAACCATTCCATCATCGCGTGAATTTTTTTCGCCAGTTCAAGCTGTCCCGGGTTCACTTCGAGCTCGCGCGACAGCTGGGTGATAAAGCGGAACGCGACCGCGCCGACAGGGCCGAGCAGTACAAACCAGACCAGCACGGAAAAAATGCGCTGATTAGCCACGTACAGAATGGCGCGGGTGACATCAGAGGTCTGCTGGTCGGGCACCGTGGACGCAGCCTGTTCGGTGAGCACGCCGGCATAGTGCAATGCTTCATCGTCATCACCCAGACTACGCGCATCCAGATAGGCTTCGATATCGCTGGCGAGACAGGCCGGGCCCAGGCAATACAGCACCGTGGTCGACGCTGAACACAAAATAAGGAATATTGAACAACAGATTGTAGAACGCGTACTGCAGCAACAGCACCAGGCCCAGCGGTAAGGCCAGGATCGCAACCACCCGGGCGGCCGGTGAAACCACAGGCAGGCTTTTGTTGAGCTTGAGCCGAATAGTGCTGGAACCAGCCGAGATCGCGCAGATCGTGGTGCTCGCGCAGCACGCGATCCAGAATCAGAGCAATGATGACAGTAATAAGTGACATAGTAGCGTTCCGTCTATTTCAAACCATTTGTTGCCCGGACTGGAATCGAATCCAGCAATGTATAAAGTTTATCCCATTCAAAGCCGCTACCGGGGTCTGTTTTACGACCAGGTGCAATATCGCTATGACCGGTGACCCGTATCCGGCTGATACCTGAGTAACTGAGCTCGAGCACCGCGATCAGTTCTGCCAGCTGCTGGTACTGGATCGGCTCGAAGGCTGAATCATCGGTGCCTTCCAGTTCGATACCGATCGAAAAATCATTGCAGCGCTCGCGGCCCTGATAAGACGATTCACCCGCGTGCCAGGCGCGTCGCTGAAAAGGCACAAACTGCACCAGCTCGCCATCGCGCCGGATCAGCACATGGGCCGAGACTTTCAGCGCATGGATCTCGGCGAAATACGGATGGCCATCGGCGGGCAGACGATTGCAGAACAGCTGTTCGATCTCAGGGCCCACCGTATTCACCCGGTGGCAGACTGATGGAATGGATCACCACCAGCTCGGGCCGCACGCCGGCAGGACGGTCATCGGCATTGGGTGAAGAAACCTGCCGCGCTTCACGGATCAGGCCACTGGAAATATCAATTTGCATGGTCAATCTGCATAGTTTTCAAACATTTGTTTTCTTCTCAGTCTAGCTGTTCTGCCTGCAATTGTGAAAGCCCCTGAGATTAATAAAAGCGAAACTTTAAAGGCGAAAGCTTAAAAGGTGGAACCACAGAGGCACAGAGAACTCAGAGAAAACTTATTGTTTCTAAAACAAAGATTTGAGCTTTCCTCCGTGTTCTCTGTGCCTCTGTGGTTCAATGTTTAATGTGTTTGAAGTTTTTTAACGCAGGCATACCCCAAATACCGGACAAGTACTATCACCCTCAGGATGGGCAGACTTTTTCTTCAACTTGCGTACAATGGCGGCTTCGTTTGTGGAGTCCTTGTGAGTCAGAAATCCAGTCCCCGTTTAAATCCCCAGCAGGCGCGCGCAGTTAAACAGATCGATGGCCCGATGCTGGTGCTGGCGGGTGCCGGCAGTGGCAAGACCCGTGTGATCACGGAAAAAATCGCCTATCTGCTCGGACCCTGCGGGATTTCGGCCAGCCATATTGCGGCGGTGACCTTCACCAATAAATCGGCCGAAGAAATGAAAACCCGGGTGCGCAAGCTGGTCGGTGCCAAGGCTGCGAAAGGCCTGCGGGTGTCGACCTTTCACCGCCTGGGACTGAACATTCTGCTCAAGGAATACGCCGCGCTGGATTACAAGGCCGGTTTTACCGTGTTCGACACTCAGGATGCGATCGCCACCTTGCAGGAACTGCTCAGCGCGCGCGGTGAGCGCGGCCTGGATCTCGCCAGCCGGGTGCAGGCGCAGATCTCGACCTGGAAAAATGACGGTTATCTGCCCGAGCATGCGATTGTCGCAGCCACCGATGACGCCCAGCTGCAGGCGGCCAAAGCCTATATCAAATACCAGCGCCAGCTGCATGCCTATAATGCCTTTGATCTGGATGATCTGATCATGCAGCCGGTGGCCTTGTTCAAAAGCAATGCCGAGGTGCTGGAGAAATGGCAGAACAGTATTCATTATCTGCTGGTCGACGAATACCAGGACACCAATGCCACGCAATATGCACTGGTAAAGCTGCTGACTGCAAAACGTCATTGCCTGACCGCGGTGGGCGACGATGATCAGTCGGTCTATGCCTGGCGTGGCGCACGCCCGGAAAATCTGGAACAGCTGGCGGTGGATTTTCCAAAACTCGAAGTCATCAAGCTGGAACAGAACTATCGTTCCTGTGGTCGTATTTTGAAAATCGCCAATCAGCTGATTCGTAATAATCCGCACGTCTACGAAAAAAATCTGTGGAGCGATCTGGGTTACGGCGACCCGGTGCGGGTGCTCGAATGCGCCAATGAAACCGTGGAAGCCGAGCGCGTCTGTATCGAACTGCAATCGCATAAACTGCAGAGCAATGGCAAGTATCGTGATTATGCGATTTTATACCGCGGTAATTTTCAGGCGCGATTGTTCGAACAGTATTTGCGCAATCTTAATATTCCGTATGTGGTCAGCGGTGGCCTGTCATTTTTTGACCGCAGCGAAATCAAGGACATCATCGCCTATTTACGCCTGCTGGCAAACCCGGATGACGATGCGGCATTCCTGCGTATCATCAATACCCCCCGGCGCAGCATCGGTTCGGCGACGCTGGAAAAAATCGGGCGCTACGCCAGCGATCGCGGAGTGAGCCTGCTCACCGCCTGCGATGAAATCGGTTTGCAGTCGCATTTGTCTGCCAGCGCAGTCAAACATCTGAGCCAGTTTACCGACTGGTTGCTGCGCCTCGCGCACCGCGCAGAAGATGAAGACACCAGTGTGGTGCTCAAAACTTTACTGGACGATATCGGTTTTGAAACCTGGCTGCTGGAACAAAGTAAAGATGTTGAAGCCGCGGAACGGCGCTGGGCCAATGTACTCGAACTCCAGGAATGGATTTCGCGTTTGCAAAAACAGGAAGAAACGGCATCGCTCACCAGTCTGATTTCGCGTTTGTCATTGATGGATATCCTGCAACGTAAAAAAGACGAGCGTGATGCTGACGCGGTGCAGCTGATGACCCTGCACGCAGCCAAGGGTCTGGAATTTCCGCACGTATTCCTGGTCGGGTTTGAAGAAGAACTGTTGCCGCACGCGACCAGTATTCAGCAGGATACCATCGAGGAAGAACGTCGCCTCACCTATGTAGGCATTACCCGCGCGCAGCGCACGCTGACCATGACCATGGCCAAAACCCGCAAGCGCTATGGTGAGCGCAGCATGTGCGAACCCAGCCGCTTTCTCGCTGAACTGCCGCAGGATGAACTCGAATGGCACGGCGGCGCGGGCGCGGAAAAATCCAGCCAGGACAAGGGGAAGTCGCAAATTGCCAATCTGCGTGCACTGCTAGGCTGATAAAGCAATGAATAATGAACAACGAATAATGAATAATGAAAAGTGAAAAGTGAAAAGCTTGTGCTCCGAATGATTCTGTCGGGTGTGAAAAATGTCATATCGGGGTAAATGCTAGCATCAAATCAAACGGCGGTCTATTGTTCACTTTTCATTATTCATTTTTCATTCACGCGAAGCGTGCTGGATTGACAGTTGCTAATTTTCATACGATAATGAGAATCGTTTACATCCACGTGGTTGCCGGGTCATGTTGTCAAAAATTATACAACTAATTGTTTTTTCAATATTTCTTGTCAGCTTCGGGGTGCGCGCCGAAGTCCAGGCTGCGGGTGATCCGGCGCCGCGTTTGCTGCAAATGCTCGACTATGTGGGTGTGGATTATGCTCCGACGGTACAGCAGGGGCAGGTGGTCAACACCGTGGAATATGCAGAAATGGAAGAGTTCTCGGCCGAAATTCTCAATTTACTCAAAGCCATGCCCGATGCCGAGCAGAAACCGGTGCTGTTGCAGAGTGCGCAGCAGATACGCGATGCAGTGGAACAGCGCCAGCCGGGTGACCAGGTGGCACAGCTGACAGCAACGCTCAAAGCGGCCTTGATCAAAACCTATGCGCTGGTGGTGGCCCCCAAACACATGCCCGCGATGGATCAGGTGCAGGCACTTTATCAAACTAAATGTTCAAGCTGCCATGGCGCGGAGGGCAGAGGCGATGGCCCGCTGGCAAATAATTTCAATCCACCGCCGAGTAATTTCCATGATATGTCGCGCCAGCGCACGCGCAGCATCCACGATCTGTACAACACCATCACGCTCGGTGTGCCTGGCACACCCATGGCTTCGTTCAAACAGTTAACAGATGATCAACGCTGGGCGCTGGCCTTCATGGTCAGCCGTTTTTCGAGTACGGCACAACAACGCCAGACTGGTGAAGTGTTGTGGCACCAGGGGCGGTTGCGCAAGGATTTCAAATCGCTTGCCGACTTAACTTCAGCATCGTATGCGCACGCGGGTGAGATTGGGCTTCATGCGGGTTTGACCGAACACGATGGTGAAGCAATCCTCGCCTATTTGCGATCTGATCCCGAGGTACTAAAGGTCAGCAGCAATGCAGCGATCGACACCAGTATTGCAAAACTGGCAGAAAGCGTCGCGTTCGCGCGCGCTGGTAATTTGAAGGCAGCACACACTGCAGCACTGTCTGCTTATCTTGACGGTTTCGAGCTCATTGAGCCGAGCGTCGTGGTAGTCGATAAACCGCTGAAACTTAAAATCGAAAAAGCCATGATCGAGTTTCGTGAACTTTCGAAAAGTGGTGATGTGACAGCGCTGGTAAACAAGCAGGCAGAAGTGGTTGAATTGCTGACCGATGCGAAGGCGCTACTGGAATCGTCAAGTATGTCGGGTGGGGCTGCTTTTACCGGCTCATTCATTATTCTTGCACGCGAAGGTGTCGAGGCGATTCTGGTGCTGGCCGCGATCATGGCAGCGCTGATCAAAACCGGTCGTCGTGATGCGATGAAATATATTCATGCAGGCTGGATAGGTGCGATTGCCTTCGGCGTGCTCACCTGGTGGCTGGCTCAGGATCTTATTAGTATCAGCGGTGCAAGCCGCGAGATCACCGAAGCGGTGGCTGCTCTGGTAGCATCGGCGATTCTGATCTATGTCGGCTTCTGGTTGCACAATGCCAGTCACAGTAAACGCTGGAAACAGTTTGTCGAACATAAAATTGCCAACGCGATGGAAGGGCGCACGCTCTGGATGCTGGCAGCCGTTTCATTCATTGCGGTGTATCGCGAAATGTTTGAAACCGTGCTGTTTTACCAGGCGATGTGGCTGCAGGTGGAAGGCGATTCGAAACACAGCTTCCTCATGGGTATCGTCGCTGCGGTTGTGTTCCTGGTCGTGCTGTCGTTCCTGATATACCGTGTGGGTGTCAGATTACCGATACGCAAGTTCTTCCAGATAAACGCTGTGCTGTTGTTTGCCATGGCAGTGATTTTTGCCGGTCAGGGCGTGGCGCGCTTACAGGAAGTGGGCATGGTCGCTGCGACGCATGTGGGTGTGCCACATATCGAAATGCTGGGGATTTATCCCTACCATGCAGACTCTGGGCTGTGCAGTTGCTGGTATTGTGCATCGGCGGCAGGTATGATGATGTACCAGCGCAAGAACGCCTGAGCTTAATCGGCTCTGGATAAAAACCCCGGTTCGTCAGAACCGGGGTTTTTTATGATTTGTGCTAATCTTCTAGCATACTCAGGCTGGACAATAAAAATACCATGTCGGACACCAGGGACCTCGAACTGCTTTTGCTGGGCAATACGCCGATCGTACAGATAGAAACCCACGAAGAACTGCGTGCACTCAGACTGCTGACGGATATCGCGACACGTCATGTGCTGCCGATATTCAAATGGTCGGTGACTCAGGGGCTGGCACGCATCGACATTGATCTTGGTACTCAGAAGCACATTACCGCGCCCGTGGATGTGCTTAAACACATTGCTGCGATCGAACGAGATGGCATTTATGCGCTACTGGATTTTGAACCGTATATTCAGGACCCGGTGAATACCCGATACCTGAAAGAAATCGCCATGAGATTTGAAGGTGCGCGCAACAAGATAGTGATGATATGCAACCGTCTGGAAATACCCGCAAGTCTCAGACATTTGTTCGTCAGGTTTGAACTCAGTCTGCCGGATGAATCCGCACTTCACAGACTGATCGGAGAAGAAGCGGTACGCTGGCAGCAGGAAAGTGGTAAACGTCTTTCGACCAGCAAGGAAAATATGTCACGGCTGGTCACCAACCTGGGCGGGCTGAGTTACAACGATGCCCGCCGCCTGATTCGCAATGCGATAGTGGATGATGGCGCGATTACCGAAGAGGATCTTCCTGAAGTGATGCAGGCCAAGTACAGTCTGCTGAACCGTGATGATGTTATTTCATTTGAATATGAAACCGCTCGATTCAGTGAAGTCGGTGGTATGCGTCGACTCAAGCAATGGCTGAAGACACGCGAAGCCGCATTTATTGGTGATGGTCCCAATAAACCGCTGGATCGACCGCGTGGTTTATTATTGCTGGGGGTGCAGGGCTGCGGCAAGAGCCTCGCTGCCAAAGCCATCGCGGGTATCTGGAAAGTACCCTTATTGCGTTTTGATTTTGCCGCGCTGTATAACAAATACATCGGCGAAACCGAGCGCAATTTACGTGAGTCATTAAAAACCGCGCAGGTGATGGCGCCGTGCGTGTTATGGATCGATGAAATCGAAAAAGGTATTTCCGGTGGCAATGACGATGGCACCGCAAAACGCATCCTTGGCGCATTCCTGACCTGGCTGGCAGAAAATAAGCAGCATGTGTTTGTGGTGGCGACAGCCAATAATATTCACGACCTGCCGCCGGAACTGATTCGCAAAGGCAGACTGGATGAAATTTTCTTTGTTGATTTACCGGCAGCTGATATTCGTAAACAGATTTTTAGTATTCATCTGCAAAAACGCGGTATCGATCTGGCTGGTATCGATATCGACAAAGTGGCAACGGCGAGTGAAGGCTTCTCCGGCTCCGAAATTGAACAGGTGGTGGTCAGTGCGTGCTACGCGGTCAATACCAGCAGCGAGCCGATAACAACAAATATTCTGCTGGATGAAATCGCAGCCACGCGACCATTATCGGTTGTCATGGCCGAGCAGATTGCCCAGCTGCGCGAGTGGGCATCAAACCGCACCGTGCCGGTGGATTAAAAGAATAGAAAAGCGGAACCACAAAAACTACAAGCGAAACCGCAGAGACGCAGAGAGCGCGGAGAAAGCTTTTGTTGGTAAAAGCTAAAAGCGGAACCACAGAGGCACAGAGTACACGGAGAAAACCTAATTCTTTGTTAAAGCTTGTTTTTTACACTAGACCGGGCCTTGAGTTTTTAACAAAAAAGCGTTTTTACTCTGCGTCTCTGCGGTTTCGCTTTTAAGGTTTTGCTTTTAGCCCAAAAACGCTTTCCTCTGTGTTCTCTGTGCCTCTGTGGTTTCGCCTTTAAGAATTTGATTTTCTGTTAGAATCTTCGATTACGACCAATTACCCGCGAAGTCTGCCATGGCTGAATTTTTCAAACCTTCGAAATCTCTGATGACCCTGGTCGGTCGCGCCATGGGCGAATTTCAGATGCTGCGCGAAGGCGATCGCGTGCTGCTGGGTTTGTCGGGTGGCAAGGATTCGCTTTCTTTGTTGCATATCCTGCACCACTATCAGAAGGTGTCGCCGGTCAGGTTTGAATTCGGTGCTATTACTGTCGATCCCCTGGCGGGTGATTTTGATCCTTCACCAATGATTCCGTATCTTGAAAGCCTGGGCGTTGAATATCACTACATGCGCACGCCAATCATGGATATGGCGAAAGAACATATGGGCAAGAGTTCATATTGTTCTTTTTGCTCGCGTATCAAACGCGGTGTGATCTACACCACTGCGCGCAAACATAATTTCAATGTTATTGCGCTGGCGCAACACCTGGATGATCTGGCGGAAAGTTTTTTGATGTCAGCCTTTCATGGCGGCCGTTTGAAAACCATGAAAGCGCATTATGTTAATGACGATGATGATCTTCGTATTATCCGGCCACTGGTATATGCACGTGAACGCATGACGCGCGATTTTGCAGTGAATAACCAGTTGCCGGTAATCCCGGATTCCTGTCCCGCCTGTTTCGGCATGCCCACCCAGCGCCAGCACATGAAAGAACTGCTGGCAAAAGAAGAAGCTGAAAACAAATTGCTGTTCAAGTCATTACTGAGCACGCTGAAACCGCTGATGGCTGTGGGTGCTCCTGAAACAAAAAGCGAAACCACAGAAGATTTGACAGAGATCAAATTTGAACGCGTGCTTTAACGCGGCCCGAAGGGTGAAGGGCAGGATGCCCGGAATAACCACAGAGAACACTGAGAAAGCGTTTTTGGGTTAAAAGCAGAACTAAAAGCGAAACCGCAGAGACGCAGAGGGCGCAGAGAAAAAAATATTTATGCTAGAAACAAAAACGCTAAAGCTAACTATCAGAGAACGGTGACTCAGAGATAAGTCATGTTGTTTTTAAATCCATGGATTTCGTTATGTTTCTCTCCGTGTTCTCTGTGTCTCTGTGGTTCGGCTTCTAAGTCTTTACATCGACCTATAACCAAACTTTCTGCGCAGGTCGCGCAGGATGATGTATACCCATGGCCACAGCAGTGCGCCGATCAGGCTGGGTGCGAAGTACACACCGATGTCGGGCGCTCGCCCAATGATGCCTGAAACCCAAAGCACCATGAGCTGTTTGAGTATTAACAGGAAGAAAATAACGATGGCCTGTTGTAACAATGAAGCTATACGCAGTCGCTGGTGCTGGTTGTGTACAATGTAAGCGACCAGAACCAGGCCGAGTGCGTGCTGGCCCAGGATGGCGCCGTGTGCGACATCAAGTAACAGGCCAAGAAACCACGCCACGGTGACGCCGATGCTGGCGGGAAGCGCCATCACCCAGTAAATCAGTACCAGTGTTACCCAGTCGGGACGGAATACCTGCGCCCATTCTGGCAATGGCATGATGGTCAGCATGAACGCAAAAATAATTGTCAGGGTAATAATGCGTGCATTAGCATTAATTCGCATGGCGACGCCCCCCTTTCTTATCAGACTTTTTTCACGTTTGTATCGGACTGTGCTTCGGTTGTTTTTGGCGGGTTGTGCCATACCAGTAGAACTTCGCGGCTGCGGTTGAGTAATGCCAGAGGTTCTGCGCTCACCTTTAAAAATGGGTCACCAGGCGGGCGCTCGATGCTGGTTATTTTTGCCACTGGATAATTCGGTGGAAAAACGCCGCCCAGTCCGGAGGTGATGAGCAGGTCGCCTTCGCGGATATCGGCATTGTGCGGAATGTGGCGCAGATCGAGTGAATCAATATTACCGGTGCCAAATGCAATCGCGCGCAGTCCGGTTCGATCAATCTGAACTGGCAGGGCATGGCTGGCGTCGGTAATCAGCATCAGGGTCGAACTGGTGGCGGTGACATGCACGATCTGCCCCATCACGCCATGTGCGTCGATCACGGGCTGGCCTTCGTATACACCGTCACGACTGCTTTTGTTGAGTATCAATAATTGCCGATACGGATCAACATCGACGCTCATGATTTCAGCGACCAGTACCGATTCACTGATCTTGGGTGTTGCGCTGAGCAATTCGCGCAAGCGAGCGTTTTCTTTTTCGATGATATCCAGTTTTTGTAATCGTACCCGAGTTTGCAGCTGCTGTTCTTTTAAATTGCGATTTTCTTCGAGCAGGCTTTCATGCCCGGAAAGCGCTTCATCACTCCAGTAGAAAAAGCGAACAGGCAAATCCATGGTGTATTGCAGAGGGTAGAGTAGTTGCGATAAGCCATTGCGCACGAATTCGAGCTGGTGCCAGCGATGATCTGCAGTCATCAATACAATCGAAGCTACGATCAGAAGCAGCGTTCTGAGAAAAACCGATGGGCCTCGAAGAAAAAGTGTTTGCATCAGAACGGTGGCATTGTGTTAAGGGTGTCAGTACAGCAGTGCCGTGCGGACAAAGCAGGATAGTCTCGGCTGTCCTGCAATGGCATTATTCCACAGCGAGAAAATCACCACCGTGCTGATCGATCAGTTCGAGCACACGACCACCGCCGCGTGCAACGCAGGTAAGCGGTTCCTCGGCCATAATGACGGGCAGGCCGGTTTCTTCCATGATCAGGCGATCCAGGTCGCGTAACAGGGAGCCACCCCCGGTGAGCACAATACCGCGTTCGGCGACATCGGCACCCAGTTCGGGAGGGGTCTGTTCAAGAGCGGTTTTGACCGCGCTGATAATACCGTGCAGAGGTTCCTGCAGGGCTTCGAGAATTTCATTACTGTTGAGCGAGAAGCTGCGCGGAATACCTTCGGACAGATTGCGGCCTTTGACTTCGATTTCCAGCAGGTCTTTGCCCGGGTAGGCGGTGCCGATTTCGTGCTTGATTCGTTCTGCCGTGGTTTCCCCGATCAGGATGCCATAGTTACGACGCACGTAAGCGATAATGGCATCGTCGAATTTATCACCACCGATGCGCACCGAAGCAGCATAAACGATACCGTTGAGCGATATCACCGCGACTTCCGAGGTGCCACCGCCGATATCCAGCACCATCGAACCGCGCGCTTCATCGACCGGCATGCCCGCGCCGATCGCGGCGGCCATGGGTTCTTCGATCAGGTAGACGCTGCGGGCGCCGGCACCGGCTGCCGATTCACGAATCGCACGGCGTTCCACCTGGGTCGCACCACAGGGCACGCAGATCAGCACCCGCGGGCTGGGCCGCAACAGCTGGCTTTCGTGCACCGAGCGAATAAAGTGCTGCAGCATTTTTTCGGTAATATTGAAGTCCGCGATCACGCCGTCGCGCATCGGGCGAATCGCAGTGATATTCTGGGGTGTGCGGCCCAGCATGTTTTTGGCTTCCTTACCAAAGGCTTCGATGCTTTTGGGGCCACCGGGGCCGCGGTCCTGGCGAATAGCGACCACCGAGGGTTCGTTGAGCACAATTCCTTTGCCACGCGCATAAATCAGAGTATTCGCGGTGCCAAGATCTATGGAAAGATCGTTCGAGAACATTCCCCGAAAGCGTTTCAGTAACATGAGGCAAGACCTGTTGAATTCATTATAATTTTAGTTATAGCCAGAGAATATAGGACATCAGGCAACATTTTTGCCAATTTTGCCAAAAATGAGCGGGTACTGTAGCAACCGTACTCTCTGCGGGCAAGCGGAATCACCGCCTGGATAGCGATTACACAGACTGATCATGTGGCGTTTGGTTCCCTCTATAAACACTGGTGTATAGAGACAAAGACCAGAGTATGCTAACTTCCCGCCTCTTGAATACCACCGCACGGAGTCTGTATGACAATCGATAGCGACCAGGTCAAAAAAATTGCACATCTCGCCCGTGTCAAAATCGATGAGGCCGATGTGCCTGGCTACACCTCCAATCTGAGCAATATTCTGGATATGTTCGAGCAAATGCAGGCGGTGGATACCACCGGTGTGGTGCCCATGTCGCATCCGGTGGATGCGGTCCAGCGGCTGCGCGAGGACATTGTTCGCGAGAGCGACCAGCGCGAAGTGTTCCAGCGCATCGCCCCGGATACGCAAAACGGCCTTTATCTGGTTCCCCGCGTCATTGAATAAATGATCAAAATCCCGGCATAGATTGAAACATGAGTGAATTTCATACCCAGTCCCTGAGCGAGCTGTCGGCCCTGCTGCAGTCAGGCGAGGTCAGCAGCCAGCAGCTGGCCGAACATTTCCTGGCGCGCATCAAGCAGCACGATGCCCGGCTCAACAGTTTTATCAGCACCACCGAAGAACTGGCCATGCAGGCAGCCGTGGCGGCCGATGAAAAACTGAAATCAGGATCAGCTGAAGCGCTGTGTGGCGTACCGATCGCGCACAAGGATATTTTCTGTACCGAAGGCGTGCGCACCAGCTGCGGCTCAAAAATGCTGGATAATTTTATTTCGCCTTACGATGCCACCGTGGTACAGCAGCTCAAACAGGCGGGCGCGGTCATGCTGGGTAAAACCAACATGGATGAATTTGCCATGGGTTCATCCAACGAAACCAGCTATTACGGTGCGGTGAAAAACCCGTGGAACCTGGACTGTGTGCCCGGCGGTTCTTCCGGCGGTTCTGCGGCCTGCGTTGCGGCGCGGCTTGCTCCCGCAGCGACCGGGACCGATACCGGCGGCTCGATTCGTCAGCCCGCGGCGCTGTGCGGTATCACCGGGATCAAGCCCACCTATGGCACGGTGTCGCGTTACGGCATGATTGCGTTTGCCTCCAGCCTTGATCAGGCCGGGCCGATGGCACAAAGCGCAGAAGACTGTGCGCTGTTGCTGAACGCCATGACCGGTTTCGATGAAAAAGATTCCACCAGTCTGGAGCGTGACAAGGAAGATTATCTCAATGCGATCAATCTGCCTCTGCGCGGTTTGCGCATCGGTTTGCCAAAAGAATATTTTGCCCAGGGCATGGATGCGGAAGTCGAAAAAGTGATTCAGCAGGCGCTGGAACACTATAAATCTCTGGGCGCTGAGTTAATCGAAATTGAGCTGCCCAACAGTGGCCTGTCGGTGCCGGTCTATTATGTAGTGGCGCCCGCAGAATGTTCCGCGAATCTGTCACGCTTTGACGGTGTGCGTTATGGCTATCGCTGTGAAAACCCGAAAGACCTCACCGACCTGTACGAGCGTTCGCGCGGCGAAGGTTTTGGTGCCGAAGTGAAACGCCGCATTCTGGTCGGCGCCTATGCGCTGTCGGCAGGTTATTACGATGCCTATTATTTAAAAGCACAGCAGCTGCGTCATTTGATCAGCGATGATTTCAAGCAGGCCTTTGAAAAAGTCGATGTCATCATGGGGCCGACTGCACCCGGTACTGCATTTAAGCTTGGTGAAAAATCGGATGATCCGATATCGATGTATCTTTCCGATATCTACACCATCGCGGTGAATCTTGCCGGTTTACCGGGCATGTCGATCCCGGCCGGTTTTGCCAATGGTATGCCGGTGGGCCTGCAGCTGGTCGGTAATTATTTTGACGAAGCGCGATTGCTCAATATTGCGCACCAGTATCAGCAGGAAACTGACTGGCACACGCGAATCCCGAAGGGATTCGAGTGAATAATTAATAGTTAATAATTAATAATGAATAGTTCAATGGATTTTTATTGATTTACTATTCGCGTTTAATTCGCGTTGTTTGCGGACTAATCGTTTTTGCCTTTGTGGCTGATTGATATGAAATACGAAACAGTTATCGGATTAGAGATTCACGTGCAGCTGGCGACGAAGTCGAAGATTTTTTCGGCGGCGAGCACAGCCTATGGTGCCGAGCCCAATACTCAGGCCTGTGGTGTCGATATTGCCCTGCCCGGTGTGCTGCCGGTGCTGAATAAAGAGGCGGTGCACATGGCGGTCAAGTTTGGTCTGGCGATCGATGCGCACATCGCGCCGCGTTCGGTGTTCGCGCGTAAAAATTATTTTTATCCCGATCTGCCCAAAGGCTATCAGATCAGCCAGTTCGAGCTGCCCATCGTGGGCGTAGGCCACATCGATATCGAGCTTGAAAACGGCGACAGCAAACGCATCGGCGTTACGCGCGCGCATCTTGAAGAAGATGCGGGTAAATCCCTGCATACCGATTATGCGGGCAAAACCGGGATCGATCTGAATCGTGCCGGCACACCTTTGCTGGAAGTGGTTTCCGAACCCGATATGCGCAGTGCGGAAGAAGCGGTTGCCTATATGAAAAAAATGCACGCACTGGTGACCTATCTCGGTATCTGCGATGGCAATATGCAGGAAGGTTCGTTTCGCTGTGATGCCAATGTTTCGGTGCGTCCCGTGGGTCAGGCTGAATTCGGTACTCGCGCCGAACTGAAAAATATCAACTCTTTTCGTTTTGTCGAACGCGCGATCAATTACGAAGTCGAGCGCCAGATCGATGTGATCGAAGACGGCGGCGAAGTGGTGCAGGAAACCCGGCTGTATGATTCGGACCGTGATGAAACCCGTTCCATGCGCAGCAAGGAAGAAGCCAATGACTATCGCTATTTCCCGGACCCGGATTTATTGCCGGTGGTGATTACCGAGGACTATCTCGATCAGGTGCGCGGTGAATTGCCGGAATTGCCGGAACAGAAAAAACAGCGTTACATGGAAGACTTCGGGCTCTCGGCTTACGATGCGGCTGTGCTCACTTCATCACGTGAACTGGCGGCATATTTTGATGTTGTGGCGGAAAAAACCGGTGATGCAAAACTGTCTGCGAACTGGATCAGTGGTGAGCTATCGGCGCGCCTGAACAAGGACGAAATCAGTATTGAAGATTCTAAAGTGGGTGCCGAGGCATTCGCGGGGTTGCTGTTGCGGATCAAGGACAATACTGTCTCCGGTAAAATTGCCAAAGAAGTTTTCGATGCCATGTGGAACGGTGAAGGCAGTGCCGATGCGGTGATCGAGGTCAAAGGTCTGAAACAGATCACTGACACCGGCGCGATCGAAGCCATGGTCGATGAAGTGATTGCCGGCAACCCTGAACAGTTTGCCGAACTCAAGTCGGGCAAAGACAAATTGATGGGCTTTTTTGTCGGCCAGGTGCTGAAAGCTTCCAGAGGCAAGGCCAACCCGGCGCAGGTCAACGAATTGATTCGGAACAAACTGAAAGATTAAAAAACTTTACTGTAGGGACGCAGAGGCCGCAGAAAAAAATAATTTATGTTAAAGACAAAAAAGCCAGAAGCTGAACCACAGAGACACGGAGAACACAGAGAAAGCATGTTATTTTTAAAACAAAGCATTGGCTTTTCCTCCGTGTTCTCTGTGTCTCTGTGGTTAATAAAACTATTATGAACGAATCAGAATTTCGCGATCTTGCCGATCAAACCATAGAAGATATCCAGGTAGCCATCGACGATAGCGGCCTGGATATCGACTATGAAGAATCTGGTGGTGTGTTAACGCTGGAGTTTGAAAATGGCAGCAAGATTATTTTCAGCAAGCAGCCACCGGTCAAACAGTTGTGGATGGCGGCGAAATCGGGCGGCTTTCATTTTGACTACGATGAAAGTGCGCAGCGGTGGGTACTTGACTCGGGTGAACGCGAAGAGCTCTATGCAATGTTGAGTCGACTGGCTAGTGAACAAAGCGGTGAAGCAGTGAGCCTGGCGGCGCCTGGCCTGTAACGCTGAATCAATATCTGATTTCGTTTAGCGTGCGTTTATAGGTTTCCTGTATTAGCCAGGCGTCATAGCTGGCGCGGTGACGTGTCAAATCCATTTCTTCGATAATCCTGTCTTTTGTTTTGTGCCAGATACGCATTTGTGCTTCGGAAAGAATGATCTCGAGCGGACTGACCCAGAAATCCATGGTTTCACCAGCGGTGTAGAACAGGGTTCTGATCCAGGTGCTGTCGACGACCCAGCCATCCGAGTAGACGGTTTTTCCGGCGAGCAGTTTGTTTAATTCTCGCGCTACTTTTTTTAGCGGCTGTCCATAGGTTTCAAGCACATCTCTGGCGATATGGTGGATTTTTTCTGCGCTGCTGTCCCAGTGTGTCCAGTCGGGCGCGGGCAGAATCAGGCTGCAGAAATTATCACGTCCATCCAGCGCCACGCCGACTTCGATCGGGTAGCTCGTCACGCCAAATCCTGAGGCTTCAACATCAATAATGAATGGTGTGCCTGTATTGCGCATCGTATTCCTCGTTGTGTTTTTAAAGTGTGTTCACTTTAGCCGGTGCGAGCCTGGTTTAACCTTCAAAATCTTTTAATACTTCGCCCCAGTTGTCGAAATGATCTTTGCCAAGCTGTGTGCTCCAGTACGCTGTTCGTTGTTGTCTGGTGGTTTGACCAAGTTCAGCATACACGTCATCAAGCTGCTTTAACACTGCGATGCTGCTGTGGCTGTCGCGCAAATCCAGGCGTATTAACAAAGCGCGTTCCAGCCTGTTTTTTGCAGCGGCATAGTTATGTGTTTTGATGTCCTGCCTGGCCCACTCGCTGAGTGTGGCAGCAAGTCCCGGTCGCCAGGCAAGATTGCGGTAGGTGTCTAAAGCCTGTTGATAATATTTATTCTGTTCTGCTATGTCGGTGCTGAGTGCTGCACGAAATCGTGCCAGGCGAGCTTCGGCGTAAGGTTGATTGTTTTTTATCAGCTTCGCATATCGTTCGGTCCATTCGGCAGCATTGTTGTTTTCAGCAAAAGCAATGCGGGTTCGATTTTGTGTGGCAGCGACTCGGGTCTCGGTGTCGGTCGAGCTACCGGGTTCAAGCAGAGGAGTAAGCAGTGTTTTGGCGCGAACAAGATCACTTTTTTCTATCGCGATGCTGGAACGAATAATGGTGATAGTGGTCCTGTAGATCAGTCAGATGCTCGAAGCTGACTATGATCTGCGCTTTCTGTATCCAGCGTTCGGCAGAGGCAATATGGTTCTGGCCGAGCGCGGTTTTGGCGAGATCGATATATGACGCTGCCGTACCGCGCGGATTGTCAATGCTGCGGTACAGGTACATCGCCTGCTCGAACAGTTCGTTCGCTTTTGAAAAATTGGCCTGGTTGTACTGTGTTACACCATTATCGATCAGGGTGTTCGCGCTGCTTAAAAGCTCTGGCTGCGGGTTCTCCGGTGCACCGGCGCATGCCGAGACCAGTACCGTGACGAAAACAGGCGTAAGCCAGTTTTTGTTAATCATTCGCGGGTGCCTGCGGTGTTAATTGCTTATTTTTCTTTTTGTCGCCGATAGCGGAAGACAAGGGCCAGATGCGCTGCGTGGCTTTGATGGTTTTATCGGCTTCGTTAATCAACGGTTGTACTTTGTTCATCAGCCCCGGGACCGCCTCAATTTCTTTATTAAGCACTACGATCAGCCTGTTGATCTGGGCACTGGCAAGTTCGAGATTGTTTGAAACTGCCAGCATGTTTTTTGCCAGAGTTTCATCGTAGATGACTTTGTTGGCGATGCCGTTCCCGGATTTGATTTCTGTGGACAATGCCAGGGCGTTTTTTGAAATTGCATTCAGGTTTTTGATTGAGTCCTTGACCATGGCGGGATCTATCGCGGCCAGCAGCTGGTTTGCCTGATTAATGGTATTCGCCAGATCATCCAGTGCCGGAGTCACTTTGGTGATGAGCTGTTTAATGCTGAAGGATGACAGAATTTTAATGTGACTGCCATCGGCCATCAGAGGCAGTTTTGGATCACCTGCACTGAGTTCAATAACCGACTTGTTAATAACGCCTAAATTAAAAGCATTAATGTGCGCGACAGAGTCGGTGCGAACCAGTGAGTGGTAGCGTTCCTGAAGGCGCAGCTTGACCACGACCCTGTTATCTTTATTGATGCTGACGTCTTCAACCTTGCCTGCAGTCAGGCCGGAAATAATGATGTCAGTGTTTGTGTTTACATCCTGCTCGCTTTGTAGTTCACCGTAAAGCGTAAAGTATTTGTCAAAAGAAATCTGCGCAGCGCTGGCGCTTATAAGTAGCCAGATCAGAATGGCGATGGCAATCAGCAGAAAAGCGCCCACGATTCGTTCCTGAGCGCTGTAGCTCAGGCGATGAATATAGTGTGTGCGCGGGATGTCGCGTTGTTCCATTAGTGTATGCCCGGTTGGTCGAGATACTTGCGTATGCTGCTTATTTCACTACCGACAAATTGTTCAGTGCTGGAAAAACAATATACCTGTTCACCGCTGACAAATATAATCTGTTGCGCATACTTGAGACTAAAGTCGATATCATGCGACATAATCAGTAGTGCTGTATTATGTACTTTAGCCTGTGTCAGGAAAAAGTCCTTGAGTTTGCGGCTGCCAGCAGCATCACTGTGGATAAATGGGTTCTCCAGCACCAGAACATCGGGATCGAGCATCAGGGCGCGCGCCAGTGCCAGTCGATAGCGCTGGTCACGGCGCATGGCCGCCGGTAATACATTATGTTGAGCCTGTACCTCAAGCTCGACCATCAGGCTCATCGCCTGGTTGCGTAGCGCCTGTTGTTCATCCAGCTGGTGATATTTTGCAGGAAGCATTACATTGGCGAGTCCATTGGCGGCCGAAAGCAGGCTGGTGCCAGAACTCACATAGCCCAGCTTACGCCGTAGCTGTTCCCATTCTCTGCGGCTCTGACAGCGTGTGTTAACCCTGTCGTAAACCACATCGCCTTGCGCTGGCTCGCTCAGGCCTGCAAATGTGTGCAGCCATTCCATTTTGCCACTGTAATCAGGGCCGAGGATACTGACAATTTCACCGCGTTTAATATTCAGCGATATCGGCGTGCCGGTGTAATTTATATAAGGCAGATGCGCGATGCAGTTTTGTATTTTTAGTACAGTGTCCATTTCAGGCGAGCAGGGCAATAGCCATCAGGCCATCAACGATAAAGATGAAAATCAGTGAGTTCACGATCGAACGTTGCGTTTGTTGCGGTACCTCGGTGGCCGAGTTGCCGACCGACAGGCCGTGATAACAGGCGGTGGTGGCAATGATGTAGCCGAATAACAGGTTTTTTATCACAAAACTGAAAATCGTTCGTGTATCGAAAGCACTGCCTAAACCTGATAAGAAATTCAAAATGGTTGGGTGACAGGAAAATACCACTCAGCATAATGCCGAACACCAGCGTAATGACGGTGAAATATACGCTGATGGCAAGCTGCGAGATGGCTGCGCCGAGTATGCGTGGTGCAATCAGATAATCGTTGATATTGATGCCCAGGATTTCCAGACCTTCGATTTCACCGTGTAATTTCATATTGCCAATATCCACCACAATGGCAGAACCTGTGCGGCTGATCAGGATAAAGGCGGCCAGCAACGGCGAAATTTCCAGACCGATGACAGTGGCGAGAATATTGACCAGATCCTCGGCGTTGCTCAGCGAATCGAGTATGCCAATCAGGCGAAAGGTAAACAAAAAGCCAGTGAGCAGACCAAGAAAGCTGATCGTCGGCAGAGCATCGACACCGGTAAATATAATTTGCGAGATGATCGTATCGTAACTACGAGTGTCGAAAATTTTGATGCGCCGATACCAGTCGCGCAAGGACAGAATGCCGAAGGTGGTGAGATCGACCAGATAGAGAATACGTTTGTTCAACTGGCGCCCGGGCCATCCAGTGAGCGCTGCAAAAATCCGACTCGTTGACACAGTTCATGCCTGATCGTAGTTCAGTCCAGAACTCAATATAACATGCTATTACAGTGTTGCGCTGCTATTGCCATGATAAGGCTGATTACGGAATGTCTGCATTTTTCAGAGCTTCCCGGTGGCACATCAGATAAGTGGCTGAAAATGAAGGAGACCAGAAATCATATTTTTCTGGTTTTTTACTCCGAGAATTCCAGAGCCTGCCCGCGGCATGAACGGGGGATGGGATCTTTATAGATTTCGCTAAATAGTGACCTTGACCTGACTGGCGGTACCATTGCTGATTTTGTAGGCGCGCATTTCCAGCACGCCGCGCGTATCCAGGGAGATAATCAGGTAATAGGCATCCGGATACTGTGCCTGATCGATATCAATACGGGATGCCTGTGCTGCACTGTGCGGGTGCGAGTGCACAATGGCGAGCAGCGTTTCACCGCGTTCGCGTATCTGCCGCAGGCTGTCGATCAGCTGTTTCTCGTCCATTTCATAACGCTGTGATGTATCTGGGGCGCGGTTGTCAATGCGCATATAACGCGCGCTTTGATCTGCAGCCTGGGAGATCAGGCCACATATTTCCTGCTCCGGGTTTTGCTGGGCGTGCGCCAGTATTTGATTGACCACGGTGCGCGGCAGGCTGAGCTCGGTATTCATCTGGTGCTGCACACAGGACAGGTTAAGTCGCGTTTGAATCTCATGCTGCGCCACTCCATCGCGAGGGCATCAAACAGCAGAAGACGCCCGGACGATGGCTCACCGATTCTGCAGATAAGTTTGATCGCTTCCAGTGCCTGCATGCTGCCGATGATGCCGACCACCGGAGCCAGAATACCATTTTCGCTGCAGGTTTCTTCTACCGCATCCGGATTCGCCGGGTACAGACAGTGATAGCAGGGCGAGCTGTCATCACTAAAATCGAATACCGCCAGCTGGCCTTCAAAACGTATTGCGGCACCCGATACCAGTGGCGTGCGGTGTTTAACGCAGGCCGCATTGATCGCATAGCGTGAGGTGAAATTATCGGTGGCATCGAGCACCACATCGGCGGCCGCTACCGCCTGTTCCAGCGCATCGCCCTGGAGCCGTTCGACAACACAGTTGATCTGAATGTGTGGATTAATATCGAGCAGCGTCGCGCACGCAGAATCGACCTTGGTCTCATCTATATTGGACGTCCGGTGCACGATCTGGCGTTGCAGGTTGGTGATTTCGACCTGATCAGCATCGGCCAGGCTGAGCTGGCCAATGCCCGCGGCAGCAAGATACATCGCGGCGGGTGAACCCAGGCCGCCCAGCCCGATGATCAGCACATGCGCATCGCACAGCCGCTGCTGACCCTCGAAGCCGATCTGCGGCAGCATGATATGACGGTTGTAGCGCAATAATTGGGAATCATCCATGGGCGAGGATTTTACGCCAAAAAACCTGACGTCGAGGGCATGGGAACGTTGTTTAAAAATTTAAAAACTAAAAGCTGAACCACAGAGGCACAGAGAACACGGAGAAAAACTTACTTTTTGTTTTAAAAACAAAATGCTGTCTCTGTGTCCTCCGTGTCTCTGTGGTTCCAGTTTTTTTACAGGTAATTACGCCAGTTGTGGGGGCGTGGGTCGTGGGCCAGGGTGTCGGGGTGGCTGAGGATGTTTTGTTCGGCATCTTGTTCGACGCCGAGGCTGGCGCGCTGGGTGTCTTCGCAGTAGCCGATCAGGCCGCGTTTGATGCGGCAGAACAGGTGGTTGTCGAGCAGGAAGCCCACATCGCGCAGCGCATCTTCGATCATCTGCAAGGTGAGCTCGCGGACATCGTAACGCAGCCGCAATTTGCCTGTGCCGAGCAGCGTCACGGACCCGATGCCCCGCACATTGCTCAGCAGCTGCCGGGCTTTGTGGGCATCATCAGATCCGGGCAGTTTGTTTAAAAACTGCACAGTGCGGGTTTTGAATACATCGCGGCATACAGACATGCTTCGAATCTAGCCCCGATGATGGATAAACGCAAGGTCAGTATCACGGCTCCAGACCAGTGGCGGGCGGGTGGTCAGCGGGTGACGATCTGGCCGCCACAGACGCGCGGCTGGCCGCCAAGATCATCCAGCTGCACGATGTTGCTAAAACCATGCTGCCTGAAGCAATTGAACACGGCGGTTTTCTGGTCATAGCCGTGCTCGGTAAAAAACCAGCCTCCGGGCCTGAGTACCTCGGCGACATGTCCACATAGATGCCGGATTGCGTCCATGCCGTCGACGCCAGAACTGAGCGCAGACATGGGCTCGAAACGCACATCACCGTGGTACAGATGCGTATCGTGCGCTGCAATATACGGCGGGTTACTGATGATCAGATCAAAGCGCTGCCCCGCCAGCTGTGCTAACCAGTCGCTTTCCACTAGCTGTAGATTGTGTACCTGATTGTAAGTCGCATTGTGTTCAGCAATTTTCAGACAGGCAGGTGAAATGTCGCTGGCGGTGAGGTGCCAGTGTGGTCGCGAGTGCGCCAGTGCGATGGCGATGGCGCCACAGCCGGTGCCGAGATCGAGCACGTCCAGTGCTGCCTGTGGAAACGTTCTTAGCACATAGGCCACCAGCAATTCGGTTTCCGGGCGAGGAATCAGGGTGTCGCGGGTGACTTTAAAATCCAGCGACCAGAATTCGCGTTTGCCGGTGAGATAAGCCACCGGCATGCCTTCGGCGCGCGCTGCGATCAAATCGAGAAACTGTTTTTCGACCGCGGCCGCGACCGCTCGGTGTGGCCAGGTATAGAGATATGCGCGCTCGCAGGCAAGTGCATGGCAGAGCAGGATTTCGGCATCCCGGACATCGCCGCTAACCGCCAGTGTGTGCCGGGCCTGACTCAGCAGGTGGGAGATACTGGCCACGTTTACTGATCGGCGAGTTGCGCCAGCAGTTCGGCCTGATATTCGCTGATCAACGGATCGATGATGCTGTCGATATTCCCCTGGGTGAACTCATCGAGTTTATACAGCGTGAGATTGATGCGGTGATCGGTGACGCGCCCCTGAGGAAAATTATAGGTGCGAATGCGTTCCGAACGGTCACCGCTGCCGACCAGCGACTTGCGCGTTTGCGCATCTTCGCTGCGACGTTTTTCCACCGCCGCATCCATGATTCGCGCCTGCAACAGCGACATCGCGCGTGCCTTGTTCTTGTGTTGCGAGCGTTCGTCCTGGCATTCGACCACGGTGCCGGTAGGAATGTGGGTCAGGCGCACCGCCGAATCGGTTTTGTTGACGTGCTGGCCGCCCGCGCCGGAAGCACGATAGGTATCCACACGCAGATCGGCCGGATTGATTTCGATCTGTTCCACCGCGTCGATTTCGGGCATCACCGCCACCGTGGCGGCCGAAGTGTGTACCCGACCCTGGGATTCGGTTTCGGGTACGCGCTGCACACGGTGTGCGCCGGATTCAAATTTCAGCCGCGAGTACGCGCCGTTACCGATAATGCGCGCGATGATTTCTTTATAGCCGCCGTGCTCGCCCGGGTTCTGGTTGAGAATTTCGACCTGCCAGTTTTTCATTTCAGCATAGCGCGAATACATGCGGAACAGATCGCCGGCAAAAATCGCAGCTTCGTCACCGCCGGTGCCGGCACGAATTTCGAGAAAAATATTGCTGTTGTCGTGCGGGTCTTTCGGCAGCAGATGTTTTTGCAGTTCCAGTTCCAGCGCTTCCACTGTTTCAGCATTGTTGTCGCAGTTCTTCACGCGCCATGTCACGTACTTCAGGATCACTGTCGCGCAGCATTTCTTCGGTGGCGTCGAGTTCGAGTTTGGCTTTTTGATAATCGCGAAAACAGTTCACCACCGGTTCCAGCTGGGCATATTCGCGTGACAGATCACGATACTGGTTCTGATTCGAAATCACATCGGCCTCAGAAAGCAGACCCGAGACCTCTTCGTGGCGATCGAGCAATCGGTTGAGTTTGTTGAGTATGGAATCTTTCATGAATGAATGGTCGTCGCTGCGCAGCGCAGCGAGGCGAGTTTAGTCTTCTGCGTTATCAAAGAACAGCTGGCGCGCAATGCGCAGCAGCTCTTCCTGTTCTTCGGCGCTGGCGCGACGCAGACGTGTACTGGGATGATGCAAAAATTTATTGGTCAGGGTATGGGCGAGAAATTCCAGTGCCTGCTCGGGTGACTGGCCGGCAGCCAGTTGTTTCAGCGCTTTTTCCAGCACCTGCTGACTCACCATCTGGGCGCTGGTGCGAATTTGAGAAATCACATCCACCGCGCCCAGCGAATGCTGCCATTCGAGAAACTGGGCCACCTGTTCTTCGATAATATCGTGCGCCTGTTCCGCAGCCTGAACCCGTGACTGCAGGTTTTCATCGATCACGGCCTGTAAATCATCGACACTGTAGAGATAGACATCATCCAGCGTGCTGACCTCGGGCTCGACATCGCGCGGCACCGCGAGGTCCACCATGAAAATAGGCTCGTGGCGGCGTACTTTCAGCGCGCGTTCCACCGTCCCTTTGCCGAGTATGGGCAGCGGGCTGGCGGTGGATGCGATCACGATATCGGCGCGATGCAGATGATCACCGATGTGCTGCAGGCCGATGGCTTCGCCACCGAACTGCTCGGCCAGCGCCTGGGCGCGTTCCACACTGCGGTTGGCGACGATGATGTGCTGTATTTTCTGAGCGTGCAAATGCCGCGCGGTGAGTTCGATGGTGTCGCCGGCACCGATCAGCAAAGCAGTGGAATGTGTCCAGTTCTCCGAAAATCTGTTTTGCCAGGTTCACCGCAGCAAAGGCCACCGACACCGGGCTGGAGCCAATCGCGGTATCGGTGCGCACCTGCTTGGCTACTGCAAACGCATGCTGGAACATTCTACCCAGCAAAGGCCCGATGGTGCCATGCTGGCTGGCGATGGAATACGCTTCTTTCATCTGCCCGGTGATCTGCGGCTCACCCAGTACCATGGAATCCAGGCCGCTGGCGACCTCCATGGCATGACGAATCGTGGCGGCGTGGTCGTAATTGTAAAGATGGCTGGCGATGGTATCGACATCGATACCGTGAAACTGGCTGAACCATTCCATCAGTGCCCGGTCACTCATCTGCGTGACGGTACAATACAGCTCGGTGCGGTTACAGGTCGACAGAATAGCCGCTTCGCTCACCCCCGGCAGGTCTGCCAGCTTGCCCAGCGCCTCGGGTAACGATTGCGGTGTGAACGCCAGGCGTTCGCGCAAGTCGACCGGCGCGGTCTTGTGATTGAGGCCCAGAGTGATCAGGCTGGGATGGCTATAAGGCATAAGTGCTTGTACTGGCGAGAAAACGGCTAATTTTGCGGTATGCATGAGCTTAACTCAAGCACAGTTATTCACTGGATTATCCCGCAGGAACCAATTGCACGCTACAATGCGGATAATCGTTCAAAATACGTTAAGGAAGCTCTGATTAAGTCAGCGCTTCCGCAGCACATGGATGTGCCGCCATGTTCGATGGCTGATAAGCTATTGAACATGAAAAATAAAGTAAGATCGCATTTTACTTTATTTTGGGTCTGATAAGTCCTGGACGGACTTATTCAGATCTTCCTTAATATTCACCGCGATGAGGCAGAAGTAAATCCATGTTCGCTGTTCCCCCAACATCTGGGACGACACCCCGTCGTTTTTACCCCTTAGTCACTGCTAATCCTGCTGCTGGGCGGCTGCACTGGCACCCCGACCAGAATGCAGGCGCCAGAAGTGCACACCGCCAGTCGAGAGCAGCGACGCACCAGCCAAATCCGGCCTGAACGAGGATCTGCTCTACCAGCTACTGGCGGCTGAGTTTGCTGGCAATCAGGGCGACCTGAAAGCTGCCACCGGTTTTTATGGCAAGGCGGCTGAAGAAACCGATGACAGCCGGGTGGCGGCCCGTGCCGCCTACATCTCGGTGTATGCAGGTGATTATCAGCACGCTCTGACCTTGCTGGCGCGCTGGAAAAAACTGGATCCGGCCAATCCGGACGTGGATCGCATGTACGCCATCACCTATTTCAGGATGAAACAGCCTGAACAGTCGGCGCAGTATCTGGAAAAAATTATTGCACAGTCGAAGGCCGATGATCTGGGTAAGGCGGTCGCAGTGAAAACCATGTTGCATAAGGAGCCTGACACGGAAACAGCACTGGCCCTGCTTGTTGCGCTGAACAAAATAGAAGGCAGTAAAAATCTGCACATGCTTGTGCTGCAGGCGCGCTATGAAGCCGAGCTCAAGCATTATGATGAAGCGCAGACCATACTCGACAAGGTGTCACAGACTGACCCCGCTCTGGATGACGCCTATTTGCTCAAATCCAGGATTTTACTGGCGCAGGGCAAAACCGAAGAAGCCAGCCGATTGATCTCTGATCTGGTGGAGAAACATCCGAAAAATGCAGTATTGCGTTTGCAATACGCACGTATGCTGGTTGGACAGAAAAAAATAACAGAAGCGCGCGAACAGTTTCGGATACTCAGTCAACAGCAGCCTGATAATGCTGACGTCATAATGAGTCTTGCTCTGTTGTCGATAGATACCGGGAAACTGGATAAGGCTAAAGAGCATCTTAACAAGCTGCTCAAACTGAATCAGCGCACTGACATAGCCTATTATTATCTGGGTCGAATTGCACAGAGTGAGAAAAAAAACAAACTCGCCATTTCCTATTACGTGCGTGTTGTAGACAGTGATTACACCTTTGATGCGCGTCTCAGAATTGCGGCATTATTCGCACAACTGGGGCGTGTTGATGAAAGTCTGGATCAGTTACAGGCGCTGGCCGATCAGCAAACAGAGTGGCCGTTGAAGCTTAGAGTGTATCTGACTGAAGGCGAGATACTGCGTAGTCAGCACCGTTACAAAGAAGGATTTGAAATGTTAAGCCAGGCGCTGAAAGAAAAACCTGATGATCCAGATTTGCTTTATGCGCGCGCACTGATTGCAGAAAAAGTGAATCGTATTGATATTACCGAAAGCGATTTGCTCAAGGTGCTTGCCAGCGAACCTCAAAACGCCAATGCGCTGAACGCGCTGGGTTATACCCTCGCCGACAAAACCAAACGTTATAAGGAAGCGCTGGGATATATCCAGCGCGCAGCCGCACTGGTGCCCAATGATCCTGCCATTCTCGATAGTCTGGGCTGGGTCAGTTATCGCCTGGGCAACATGCAGGATGCGCTGAAATGGCTGAAGCTGGCATTTGAGAAACTCAAAGATGCCGAGATCGCCGCGCATTATGGCGAGGTTTTGTGGAAAACAAATCAGCATGAAAAAGCCAGAGAAGTCTGGAAGCGTGGCCGTGAGATTGATGCGAACCAGCCCGTGCTGGTGGAAACGCTGAAACGCTTCAAGTTTTGAGGTGTTTGCCAATGAAGCAGCCAGGCTGGCGTTGGTCACTTATCCTGAGTTTTATTGTACTCAGCGCCTGTAGTCATTTGCTTGAACACAGTGCCGAGGTGCCGGCAGACTGGAGCCAGCGGCTCGCCAGACAAAGTGCGCTGACATCCTGGTATGTGCAAGGTCGCATGGGTGTGCAAACCGAAAAACAGGCTGGCAGTTTTGACGTGTTCTGGAATCAGCAGAACGGTCGTTACCAGATTCGACTGATTGCTCCCATGGGGCAGGGCGCGTTCCTGGTCGATGGTGACGCGCAGGCTGTCAGACTACAGTCGGCCGACGGCGAAGTTCGCACCGCAGCCAGTGCCGAGCAGTTATTCAAGGACAGCCTGGGCATCGGCCTGCCGCTGAAAAGTATGCAAAACTGGCTGCGCGGCATGCCCGCAGCAGGCGACAGTCAATTGCAGTGGGACAAGCAGGGCAATCTGTATCTTCTCAAACACGGTGAGTGGCGCGTGGAAATGACACGTTACCGCAAACTGGACGGATTGAAACTGCCGCAGGCGTTTTATCTTTCGCGCGCCGATCGACCCGATCTGAGCATCCGATTGTTGCTGAGAAAATGGCAATTGCTGGATTTGCCTGCACTATGAGTGAGGCGATGCAGACCTGGCCAGCACCGGCCAAGCTCAACCTAATGTTACACATCACCGGTCGCCGCGCTGATGGTTATCACACTCTGCAGACCGTGTTTCAGTTTCTGGATTATGGTGATGGTCTGCGCTTTAAGCTGCGTCCCGATGGTGAGATCCTGCGGCTGCGCGGTAATGAACAGATCCCACCCGCGCAGGACCTGGTATTACGCGCGGCGACATTATTGCAACAGTATTCGGGCTGTGCGTCAGGGCGTGGGGATCGAAATCGACAAACGCCTGCCCATGGGCGGTGGCCTGGGGGGTGGTAGCTCAGATGCTGCGACCGTACTGCATGCGCTGAATCGCCTCTGGGGACTGAAGCTGAGCACGCAGCAGCTGGCTGAGCTGGGCCTGCAGCTGGGCGCCGATGTACCTGTTTTCATCCACGGATTTGCTGCTTTTGCCGAAGGCGTGGGTGAACAGCTGACCGCGATCGAGCTGGAACAGCCCTGGTATCTGGTGATCACGCCAGCAATATCGGTCGCCACGGCCGAAATCTTTGCTGATCCTGAATTGACACGCGATAGCCCAGCCATCAAAATATGCGACCTTTTTGCGAGCAGCTGGGACAATGCTTTCACCCCGGTAGCGGCGGCGCGATATCCAGAAATAAAGCAGGCGCTGGACTGGCTTTCAGCCCATGGACATGCTCGAATGAGCGGCAGCGGTGCTTCGGTATTTGCGGCATTTGACTCGGAAGATCAGCGCGCTGTCGCGTACAGGCTGAATTACAGTTATCCGAGCTGGCCACTGGCAATCTTTTGTTGCCCGGGGTTGCAACCAGTCACCGCTGCTACGGTTTATGAACGGCGCGTAAGCGCGGCCCGAAGGGTGTCGAGGCAGGAACAGCCCGACATAATCCTCCCGGAAGTGGTGAGGTAAAAAAGTTTGTATATTGGGCCGTCGCCAAGCGGTAAGGCATCAGGTTTTGATCCTGACATGCGGAGGTTCGAATCCTCCCGGCCCAGCCAAATAGAATTGAAGAAGTGCCAGGTTGCAGCTGAAGTAGCAACGAAGTGATCTGGTGAGCACGGGAGGGTTCGAACCTCCGCGATAAATAGATCGGTTCGACAAAATCGTCAGGAACGATTTTGAACGCGCGAAGCGCGGCCCGCAGGGCGCAGGGCAGGAGCCCGGAGTAATCCTCCCGGCCCAGCCAAGTTGAATAGATGTGCCAGCAGAAGTGATCTGTTAGAGGCGTGAGTAATTGCTCCCGGCCCAGCCACACAATTGAAAGCAACGCGAGACCTAACGTGACCAATGATAATAATAGTCAGTTAAGAATTTTTGCAGGTAACGCGAACCCGGATCTGGCGCATAAAATAGCCAGACGGCTCAATACTTCGCTGGGCAAGATCAGCGTCGAACGTTTTAGTGATGGCGAGATCTGCATCGAAGTGATGGAAAATGTTCGCGGTCGCGATGTGTTTCTGATTCAGCCGACCTGCTCGCCGACGAATGATAATTTAATGGAGCTGATGGTGATGATCGACGCGATGCGTCGCGCTTCAGCAAAACGCATCACCGCGGTGATTCCGTATTATGGTTATTCGCGTCAGGACAGAAAGCCGCGTTCGGCGCGCGTGCCGATTACGGCCAAAGTAGTGGCGAACATGCTGGCCAGCGTCAAGGTCAGTCGTTTGTTGACAGTGGATTTGCACGCCGATCAGATCCAGGGATTTTTTGATATCCCGATTGATAATGTTTACGCGTCGCCGATCTTGCTCGCCGATGTCTGGCAGAAGCAGTATACAGATCTGCTGGTGGTATCCCCTGATGTCGGGGGTGTGGTTCGTGCCAGAGCGCTGGCCAAGCGTCTCGGTGATGCTGAACTGGCGATCATCGATAAACGTCGACCCAAGGCGAATGTCGCCGAAGTGATGAACATCATCGGTGAGGTCGAAGGTAAGAACTGTGTGCTGGTGGATGATCTGGTCGATACCGCAGGTACTTTGTGCAAGGCTGCCGGTGCACTCAAGGCCAACGGTGCGGTGAGTGTAACCGCCTATTGTACGCATCCGGTGCTGTCGGGTGATGCGATAAAAAACATTACCGGTTCAGAACTCGATGAACTGGTGGTGACCGATACCATACCGCTAAGTGAAGAGGCGGTCGCCTGTGGACGTATACGTCAGGTGTCGATTTCGACCATGCTGGCCGAAACCATTCGCCGGATTCATTACGAAGAATCCGTGAGTGAAATGTATATTGATTGATTGTGGTTGGACATGGTTTCTGTCTGACGGCCATCAGTAAAAGTTTTTTGCATCAGTAACATCGCTGATGCAGAAATTGTGACCTGGTCACACACGATACTTCTCTGGTCGCGGGGAAGTTTTTTAATTTCGCTGAGTATCAGGCAAGCCTGAGCAAAGTGAATTTTTGGAGATTATTATGAGTATTGAATTAAACGCAGAGTTGCGTGACGTTAAGGGGAAAGGTGCGAGCCGCCGCCTGCGTCATGCACACAAGGTTCCGGCGATTATTTATGGCGCCGGCAAAGAGCCGCAAAACATTATGCTGGAACAAAAACAGGTCCAGTATTTCCTGCCAAACGAAGCTCTTTATTCGCAGGTACTGTCGCTGGATGTTGCGGGCAAAAAAGAAGATGTACTGCTGCGAGATTTACAGCATCATCCGCACAAAATAGACATCATGCACATGGACTTCATGCGCGTTGATGCCAAGAAAATGGTGCACGTTCACGTACCGCTGCATTTCGTTGGCGAAGATCAGTCACCTGGTATCAAAACCGAAGGCGGCCAGGTCAGTCACGTGGTCATGGAAATCGAAGTCGAGTGTTTGCCGAAAGATATCCCAAGCTTTATCGAAGTGGACCTCTCGAGCATGCATCTGGGCGACATCATCCATCTTTCCGATATCAAGTTACCTCCAGGTGTGGAATCACTGACGCTGAAGCATGGTGCTGATCACGATACTGCGATTGCCAATATTCACCAGCGCAAAGTGGACAAGGATGAAGATGCTGAAGCTGCTGCCGCTGAAGCTGCATCGGGTGCTGCTGCAGCCGCTGCTGAAGAAAAGGATAAGGAATAATACATATTCTTTTCAATGCTGATGACAAGAGCGTGTATACGGAGGACCCGTGGCTGCACTGACAATTGATATTCATGCCATTGCAGGTCTCGGGAATCCCGGTGCCCAATATTCTGAAACCCGGCATAACGCCGGGTTTTGGTTTGTGGATGCACTTGCTGATGCGTATCAGGGACGCTTTGCCATGGATAAAAAGTTTCACGGTGAAGTGGCGCGCATTTCTGTTCGCGGGCATGATATCTGGTTGTTAAAACCGGAAACTTTCATGAATCGCAGCGGCACTTCGGTGCAGAGCCTGCTGTCGTTTTATAAAATTAAGCCAGAAAACCTGCTGGTGGCGCACGATGAAATTGACCTTGATGTCGGCGCGGCAAGACTCAAGTCCGGTGGTGGTCACGGTGGTCATAATGGCCTGCGTGATATCACAAATCATTTAGGTAATGCGTTTCAGCGTTTGCGCCTGGGTGTGGGTCATCCGGGTAACAAGGAACAGGTCGCGGATTACGTATTACACCGCGCTGCGCAGGATGAACGCAAGCTGATCGACGATGCCATTACAGCAGCACTGCAGGTAGTGCCGTTGCTGGCCGACTCTGCCTGGGAACAGGCAGTGCAACAATTACATAGTCCGAGGTAAACGTGGGATTCAAGTGCGGTATCGTTGGTTTGCCGAACGTGGGCAAGTCCACTCTGTTTAATGCGCTGACCAAAGCAGGCATCCAGGCGGAGAACTATCCTTTTTGCACCATCGAACCGAATGTCGGTATCGTGCTGGTGCCCGACCCGCGCCTGGACAAGCTGGCAGAAATCGTCAAGCCGCAACGCGTGGTACCGACCACGATGGAGTTTGTCGATATCGCCGGACTGGTTGCGGGTGCGTCCAAAGGCGAAGGCCTGGGCAACCAGTTCCTCGCCAATATTCGCGAAACCGATGCGATTGCACACGTGGTGCGTTGTTTCGAGAACGATGACATTGTGCATGTTGCTGGCAAGATCAATCCGCTATCCGATATCGAAGTGATCGATACCGAGCTGGCGCTGGCCGATCTCGAAGGTGTCGAGAAAGGCATTTACCGCATGGCGCGTGTCGCCAAGAGCGGTGATAAAGCGGCGAAAGGCAAGCTCGAGCTGCTGGAAAAAGTAAAAGTCCAGCTCGATACCGGCAAACCGATCCGCGCCATGGCGCTGAGCAAGGAACAGCTGGCCGATCTGTACGAATTTCATTTACTGACCCTGAAACCGGTGATGTATATCGCCAATGTCAACGAAGACGGTTTCGAGAACAATCCGTATCTGGAAGCGGTGCAGGCGCATGCGGCAGGCCGAAGGCGCGGTGGTGGTGCCGGTGTGCGCAGCGATCGAGGCCGAACTGATCGAACTCGAAGATGCCGAGCGTAATGAATTTCTGGAATCACTGGGACTGGACGAGCCGGGACTGAACCGGGTGATCCGCGCCGGCTATAGCCTGCTCGGGCTGCAGACCTATTTCACCGCCGGGGTGAAAGAAGTGCGCGCCTGGACGGTCGCGGTCGGTGCCACCGCGCCCAAAGCGGCGGCGGTGATCCACACCGATTTTGAAAAAGGCTTTATCCGTGCCGAGACCATTGCCTACGAGGATTTCGTCGCGAACAAGGGCGAGCAGGGCGCAAAAGAAGCCGGCAAGCTACGTGTCGAAGGCAAGGATTACATCGTCAAGGACGGGGATGTGCTGCACTTCAGGTTCAATGTATAAGCAGAACGTCAAGATCGGGACGGGTTTTATTGACAATTTCGGGCGAAACGTCCACAATCTGCGCCCTTCAAATCCATGGTTATGTAGCTCAGTTGGTTAGAGCACAGCATTCATAATGCTGGGGTCGGTGGTTCAAGTCCACCCATAACCACCATATTTATCTGCTCAGCAATAGCTAGCAGAGATGGTCGTTAAAGTGGTGTGCTTCGCACCCTGATCTGCAGGTCGCACTGACCTGCAACAGAGGTTCAAGTCCACCCATAACCACCATATTCATCTGCCCAGCATTGGCTGGCAGCGGTAGCCGTTCACAATACCCGGTTTCCCTCCACAGGAGGCTTCGACAAATGGCAGCATTGAAAATTGGCGTAGTGATGGGCAGTCAGAGTGACTGGCCGATCATGGAACACGCAGTCAAACAGCTCGAAGCCTTTGGTGTGGCTTATGAAACCCGTGTGGTTTCGGCGCACCGCACTCCCGATTTATTGTTCGAATATGCCGTCAGCGCGCGTGCCAATGGCCTGGCTTGCATCATCGCCGGGGCGGGCGGTGCGGCGCATCTGCCGGGCATGCTCGCGGCCAAGACGACGGTGCCGGTGCTGGGCGTGCCGATACCTTCGCCTTATCTCAAGGGCATGGATTCATTGCTGTCGATCGCGCAGATGCCCAAAGGTGTGCCGGTGGCGACCTTTGCGATTGGCGAGGCGGGCGCGGCCAATGCTGCGCTGTACGCGATCTCAATCCTGGCGGTGCACGATGCTGATCTCGCCGCCAGGCTCGATGCTTTTCGTCATGAGCAGGAAGCCACGGTGCTGGCCATGAGCCTGCCTCCCGAAGGGCTGATCACCCAGATCATGCGCATGATTCTGCCGGGAGCGACCCTGGGCGTACTGGGCGGTGGCCAGCTTGGTCGCATGTTCTGTGCTGCTGCGCGCACCATGGGTTACCGAATTGCGGTGCTCGATCCTGATCCCAACAGCCCTGCCGGGCAACTCGCCGATCATCATATCCTGGCTAACTATCACGACAGCGATGCACTCGATAAACTTGCTGCGCTGTGCGATGTGGTCACCACCGAGTTTGAAAATGTGCCTGCGCAAAGCATGCGCCAGCTGGCGTCGGAGTGTGCGGTGTTTCCGGCACCCGAGGCGCTGGAGATTGCGCAAAACCGCAACCGCGAAAAACAGTACGCGCTGGAAGCGGGTCTGCTGCCAGTGCCCAATGTTGCTCTCAATGATGAAAGCCAGTTGCAGGCGGCGCTGGCCGAAATCGGTCTGCCCGCGATTTTAAAAAGCGCCACCCTGGGCTATGACGGCAAGGGCCAGGTGGTGGTCAACACCGAAGCCGAGCTGCACGAGGCCTGGCACAGCATGGGACAGGTCGAATGCGTGCTGGAGAAAAAAATCGATCTGGCGCTGGAAGTGTCCGCGATCGTGGCGCGCAATGACAACGGCGCGACCTGTTTTCCGGTGGCTGAAAATCAGCACCGCAATGGTGTTTTACATATCAGCATCGTGCCCGCGCGCGCAGCGCACAGTATCATTGCATCAGGCGCGTGCCCAGGCATTGCAGCTGGCCGAAGCGTTGAATTATATCGGTGTGCTCGCGGTGGAGTTTTTTGTCGCCAAAGACGGGACGCTGTATTTCAACGAAATGGCGCCGCGCCCGCACAACAGCGGCCATTACACCAAGGATGCCTGTGTCACCTCGCAGTTCGAGCAGCAGGTGCGCATGATCTGTGGCCTGCCGCCCGGTGATATGCGTCTGTTGTCACCGGTGGTGATGGTGAACATGCTGGGTGATCTCTGGGAGCCGGACTGGAGTGCGATTCTGAATCAGCCCGAAGCGAAGTTACATCTATACGGCAAGAAGCACGCGCTCCCCGGGCGCAAGATGGGGCATTTCAATGTGCTTGCGGAAAATGTCGAAACCGCGCTCGCGATCGCCGAGGATGTGTTTTTTAAACTATCAGAAAATAGTTAGTCCGCTAATGAACGCAAATAAACGCGAATGTTTTTCTGCGCCTGCGGCGTAGGGCATTAACAATTAATTATGTTTTTATTTGCGTCCATTTGCGTTCATTTGCGGACTAAAGTTTGTAACGCTTCAACGGCTGGCGGAATTTCTGGATCTGTTCGCGGGGCGGCGATTGCGATCGCCCGGTCTGCCACCTGATCGTTTGCCGCCCTTATCACCCGGTTTGGGTGGGCGGCGGATGCGCGCAATCGGTGGTTTGGGTTTGATCAGAAGCTCGGCCGTGACCGCTTCGTTGTCGATGCGGTGACCGATATATTCCTCGATGTCCATCATATAGTGTGCGTAATCTTCGCAGGCAAAGCTGATCGCAGCACCACTGGCACCGGCGCGCGCAGTACGACCGACACGGTGAACATAATCTTCACCCGATTGCGGCAAATCAAAATTGAATACATGGCTGACTTCGGGCACGTGCAGGCCGCGCGCAGCGACATCGGTGGCGACCAGAATATTGAACTCGCCATCCTGAAAACGTTTCAGCAGGGTCTGGCGTTTGGCCTGGGGCACATCGCCCGAAAGCAGGGCGGATTTATAATCGTTACCGGCCAGCCATTCGTAGACCCGGTCGGCGACCCGCTTGGTGTTGATAAAAATAATGCTGCGCTGGGGTTCGAGCTTTTGCATCAGACCCAGCAGCAGCGGGATTTTTTCATCGTTGGCCGGGTAGATAGACGGTTTGTTTAACCTTGTCCGCGGTTTTGGTGTTGGCCTGGATACGCACTTCTTCCGGCTTGTTCATGTGGTCGTAAGCCAGTTCGGAAATGCGGTGCGACAGGGTCGCCGAAAACAGCAGGCTGAGGCGCTGTTCGGGCGCAGGGCAGTGTTTCAACAGATAACGGATATCCTTGATAAAACCGAGGTCGAACATGCGGTCGGCCTCATCCAGCACCACGACCTGGCACTGCTTGAGATCGAATACGTGCTGCTTGAAATAATCGATAATGCGGCCGGGGGTGCCGATCAGCAGATCGACGCCAGAGGTAATATCGTTGCGCTGCTGTTCATAACCGGTGCCACCGTAGGCCAGACCCAGGGTGAGCCCGGTGTGTTTGCCGATAGCGAGCGCGTCCTTGTGGATCTGGATCGCCAGCTCGCGGGTCGGCGCCAGCAGCAGGGCGCGGGGCTGGTTGAGCCTTGCGCGTGTCGGCCGCCGGGTGCTCCAGCAGGCGGTTGAAACAGGCGACCAGAAAGGCGGCGGTTTTGCCGGTGCCGGTCTGCGCTTCACCCGCGACATCTTTGCCCTTGAGTGCAATCGGCAGACTCTCGGCCTGGATCGGGGTGCAAAATTCAAAGCCGGTTTCGTCCAGTCCGCGTAAAATTCGGGGATCTACAGCAAGGTCGGAGAAGCGGGTTTCAGTCAAATGGTGTTCACTCATGGCGCGTAGCTTAACCTGCAAGCGCTTTAAACGCGAGTAATGTGGTTTAAAGGGCTGATTTTGATCGTTTTTAGGAGCACGCATTAAACATGAAATGGCAATCACTGGCAAAGGATTATTAATCTAAACGGGGCTTTACAAAAGGGCTGTACAAACGTGCAAAATAGTCTAAGATATCCGCAAACATCATTTCCAGATTTCGCAAATCAGTCCGACCCAGCACCCAATACCATCTGATTTACCCAACAGATTATTTCTGCGGTCAGGCATTACCAGTTCAATTATTCGGAGGCAATTACAAGGTGAGCGACCAGATTTCATACGTGACAGACGACAGTTTTGAGCAAGAAGTATTACAGTCTGACGTACCCGTACTAGTAGATTACTGGGCAGAATGGTGCGGCCCCTGCAAAATGATCGCACCGATACTGGAAGATGTGGTTGGCGATTACGCTGGTAGATTGAAGATTGCCAAAATCAATATCGATGAAAATCCACAGACACCGCCTAAATTTGGCATTCGCGGTATCCCGACATTGATCCTGTTCAAAAACGGCGAAGTGGAAGCGACCAAGGTAGGTGCATTATCCAAGTCACAACTAACAGCATTTATCGACAGTAATTTATAAGCGAGACCCGCGCAGGTAGTGGCAGGGCAACCACCGCCTTGCATCATAATAACTCCACGTCGCTTTCTCGCGAAACCCCGGCCCTTCTGGCCGGGGAAGAATACATAACCATCCTGCATTAGAAATTAACTAGACACCAACAAGAAAACCAACCTATGAATCTGACCGAACTGAAACAGAAGCCTGTCCAGGTGCTTCTTGATATTGCCGTCGAAATGAAACTCGACAATGTCGCACGAACCAAAAAACAGGACATCATATTTTCCATTCTCAAAGCGCACGCCAAAAAAGGCGAAGACATCTTTGGTGATGGCGTACTGGAAATTCTCCAGGACGGTTTTGGTTTTCTTCGAGCGGCAGACAGCTCCTATCTTGCAGGCCCCGATGACATCTATGTTTCGCCCAGCCAGATCCGCCGTTTCAACATGCGTACCGGCGACACCATTTCCGGAAAAATCAGGCCTCCCAAAGAAGGCGAACGTTATTTCGCTTTGCTCAAGGTCGATACCATCAATTTCGATACCCCGGAAAACTCACGCAACAAGGTCGCGTTTGAAAACCTGACACCGCTGCATCCGAATGAGCGCCTGGTCATGGAACGCGGTAACGGCAGTACCGAAGATATTACCGCGCGCATCATCGATCTGATCGCGCCCATCGGCAAGGGCCAGCGCGGTCTGATCGTGTCGCCGCCGAAAGCCGGTAAAACCATGTTGATGAGCAATATCGCGCAATCCATCGCGGCCAATCATCCTGAATGTTGCCTGATCGTGTTGCTGATCGATGAGCGCCCGGAAGAAGTGACCGAAATGCAGCGCAGCGTGCGCGGCGAAGTGGTATCGAGTACCTTTGATGAGCCCGCAACGCGTCACGTACAGGTCGCTGAAATGGTGATCGAAAAAGCCAAGCGCCTTGCTGAACATAAAAAAGACGTGGTGATTTTGCTGGATTCGATCACCCGTCTGGCGCGTGCCTACAATACCGTGATTCCATCGTCAGGCAAGGTGCTGACCGGTGGTGTCGATGCGCATGCCCTGCACCGTCCGAAACGTTTCTTTGGTGCAGCGCGTAACATCGAAGAGGGCGGCAGTATTACTATTATTGCGACTGCGCTGGTCGACACCGGCTCGAAAATGGACGAAGTGATTTACGAAGAGTTCAAAGGCACGGGTAATATGGAAATCCATCTCGATCGCCGTATCACCGAAAAACGTATATTCCCTGCGATCAATATCAACCGCTCCGGCACCCGCCGCGAAGAACTGCTCACCAAGCCGGATGAACTGCAGAAAATGTGGATCCTGCGCAGACTGTTGCAGCCGATGGATGAGATCGGTGCGATCGAATTCCTGATGGGCAAGTTGCAGAACACCAAGACCAATAATGATTTCTTTGATTCGATGAAAGGCTGATTGAAAGCAATGAACAATGAATAATGAATAATTGAATAATGGATGTAAAAAAGGCGTCGAAACTTTAGTTTCGACGCCTTTTTTATTTGTGTGATAATTAATGACTTTATGAATCAGTAATAAGCATTATCATATTTCACTGTTCGTTTTTCATTTTTCATTTTTCGCGCGTCAAGCGCGAATAATCGATCCCACATGCTCACCATTCATCGCAGCAGTAATATTGCCACGCTTGGTGCCGTTGATAATCTGAATTTCCTTGATGTTATCTGAGCGCTGCATGTATTCCAGAACCACACGTTCGACTACCAGATCATCCTGGCCGCTGTCGATCAGTTGAGCACAGGTGGTGTCGGGGATGAAAGTGGCATCCGGGTTCTTTTTCGGGTCGTCGGTGTACAGCCCGTCTTCATCCTTGATGTATAGCACGCCTTTGGCGCCGAGGAATTCGCCCAGCAGGTAGACACCGGCATCGGTGCGGTTCTGCGGAATAATTCCATCAGCAGACGATTTTTCCCAGAACTCGTTCGGAGGCATGCCCGAAGTGATAGGAATACAACCGGCATTCAGGAAGAACGGCAGTTTTTCAAATTCTTCTGCGTACGCCATGATGCCGCCGTGTTTGGCCAGCAGCAGTTGTAACATGCGTGCGTTCTGTACCGGGATACTGCTACCGAGACGTGCCAGCATGCCGGTGGGTAGATCCAGGTCCAGACCCAGTGAATACACATGACGTGCACGTGTGCCACCACCTGCGCAAAGAATAAAATTGACGCCTGATTTTTTAACTTCAACCAGTTCTTCGAGTATGGGTAACACCGCCGCCGCGCCGCGATCCATCACGCTCTGGCCGCCGATCTTGACGACCCAGACGTCGGGCAGAATGCTGATCACATCGCGGTGACCCAGTGAGGTGCGCAGTTCTTTACTGGAGAGTGATTGTCCGGTGAGCTCTGTGTCGATACCGTCAATCCAGATTTTTCCATCTTTTTTCATTACTAAAATTGACCTCTGTTATTTTTGAACGTAGCGGCTGGAATACACCAGGGTGCCGACAGCTTTGCCTTCGATTGCAGCCTGCAGGTTTTCCGGTTTCAGGCCGTTGATTACTCGCACTGATTTAAGCGTGCGGGCATTTTCCAGGGAACGAATCATTTCGCGTTCCAGTGGCAGGTCATCGTAATCACCACTTAAAAGGTCAGCTGCGCAAACTTCATTAAACAGTTTTGCATCGGGGTATTTGGTCGGGTTTTTATCGTAAACGCCGTCGACATCTTTCACATAGATAACGTTTTCAGCGCCGATGACTTCTGCCATCAGAAACAGACCCACATCAGGGCCGTTATCAGGTAACTGGCCGCCTTCAAGTGAGGGCGGCTCCCAGAAATGATACGGCGGCTGGCCGATACAGATAGGAATCAGATTATTTTTCAAAAATAACTGCAAGTCCTGGAAATGATCTTTTACAAATGTGATGCCACCGTGAGGCGCCAGCAAAAATTGCAGAATATCGCGGTTGTTTTCTTCCACGCCGCCGACGATACGGGCAAGACCGCCGATCGGCAGCCCCAGATCGAGGCCGATAGAAAATGTGTGACGTGCGCGTGCACCACCACCGACGCCGATCACCATCTTGTGTTTGGCCGCAGCAGCCACAATGGCATCAACCAGCGGCATGATGGCCTCTTTACCGCGATCCATGATGCTCTGACCGCCGATGGCGATCATGTTGACATCAGGCACCATGCGGCGAATGTTGAGATTATTGGTTTCGGCGATCAGCTTTTTGCTGACCAGGCTCTCGCGCATCAGACCACTGCTGATATGCGTGCGTCCATCGCCGGTGAGTAGTTCAGACATGTTAGTCCCCTGAGTGTGTTATCACGTTAATTCAGTTATCTTCTATTTGTTCGGTATCGCCAAATCCTCTGGCTCGCTGACGTTTGACAATGTAGACACAGATCAAACTGCTTAGACTGCCAAAGGTCACCTGCGAAATCAGCATGGGAGTAAACGCCAGCCAGGCGAGTGCAGGTGAACCCGCCAGCATCAGTACCATAAAGTTGGCAGCGAACCGCGTCAGCCCCATCAGCCCCCCCAGCACCGCCAGGCGAACCAGTAATACCAGGCCGGTCCCGCCCACCAGTACAGGCGCCAGCAGGTCAGCAAGCAAACCGGGCAGGGCAAACTGCAGGATCTCGAAGGCGCCAAACTTACCATATCCCAGCAGAAAAGAGACGATACCGGTGGTCAAACCCGCAGAAAAACCGCCAAAACGCGATGTGGTGGCGAGGCTGGCCATCAGCAGCAGGGGGATGACAACGATGTTCTTGTGTCCTGGCGCAAACGGCAAGCCTGGCAGAAGCTGCAATAATTTTAATGACATGACTGCGACCACCACCGCCAGAATAATGGCGGCATCACGGTGCACCGCGGCACTCATCTGCGGGTAGTGCTCGTGCAGATGATCTCGAGACCTGCGCAGTGCGTTGCTAAGCAGGTCGTCCATGAAATTAAAGCGCGCGTGGCGAATATCGTCGAAACTTACGCGACGTTTGCCAGTCTCCTTGTGCTGTGCATTGTGGCCGCCACCCTGACCACCGCCCTTGCCGCCGCCGCTACCTTTGCCTGCTTTTTTCGGGCCACTGCCGGCAAGCGCCAGACCGGCGTCGATCACAATGGCGATGCTCTCGGGCAGGCCCAGTTTTCCCAGGGCGGCGACAAAAGCGCCGGCCGGTTCAGACAGCCGAACCCATAAGCTGGTGAAGACCAGCAGAAAAACACGACCGATCATGAGTACAGCGTGATGCAAGCCGGAGAAATAAATACCGAGTTCGAACCAGTGAAAATTAATTTGATAATCAGGCGCGGTGTGCAAAGGTGGGATCAGTAAATACGAGATAATAATCAGCACAAAAAACCATTTCAGTCGTCGGGTACCTTTCAGTAACACTGCAAGACCAAGCCCTGAATATAGCCAGAATGCAAATTGAATAAGTATCAGGCCAAAAACAATGCGCCAGTCGCTGACAAAAAACAGTCCGCAGGCGAGCAGCAGCAAATAAAACAGTTTTAACTTGGCAGAGAGCGTGGAAGACATATAATAGGCGGCCTTGTTTGTCGCGAGTGACCGACGGATCGATAGCTGCCAGACTCTACACCAATCAGTCGATTTACTACAGAGGAAGATCATGCCAAATAAAGCTTTTTTACTCGTTTCCAGCTTCCTGCTTTCAATATTGACCAGCACGGCAGCAGGCGCGGACACCCTGAAAGTTGCTGTGGCCAGCAATTTTGCCGACACCTTGCACCAGCTGGCTGATCGTTTTGACGCGAAAACGGGCAATACTGTGCTCATCAGCAGTGGTTCTACCGGCAAGCTCTACACCCAGATCGCCAATGGCGCGCCCTTCGATATATTTATGGCAGCGGATGAAAAACGCCCCGACCTGCTGCTGAAAAAGGGCCTGGCGGATGCCAGCCATGCCAGCGTCTATGCACAGGGTAAACTGGTATTCGTTTCCAATATTCCACCCACAGGCGAATGTCGAAGTGTAATGTCGGATGCCAGGGTCAAACGTACTCGCGATCGCGAACCCGAAAACCGCACCTTACGGTGCAGCCGCGCAGCAGGTGATGCAGCATCTGGGCGTCTGGGACAAAGTGCAGTCCAGACTGGTGCAGGGAGAAAATATTGCGCAAACCCTGCAGTTTGTCGACAGCACCAGCGCCAATGCCGGTTTTGTCGCCAAATCCATGTTGCTGGCAGATAACAAGTTCAAGGCTGCATGCGAGTGGGAAATACCCGGACGATCTGTATGATCCCATCAATCAGAAAATGGTGGTACTGAGCAAGTCCAAAGACAAACCTGCTGTGCTTGCGTTCTGGAAATTCATGCAGTCTCCCGAAGCCGCCGTGATTATCCGCGATAGTGGTTATGATGTACCCTTGATAGAGTGTAGACTAGCACCTCGCGATGGAAATCTTTCCCGGCCTCGGGCCATTAATTCTCACTGTCAAACTGGCAGCGCTGACCACTGTGATATTGCTGTTGATCGGCACCCCGATTGCGTGGTGGCTGGCCAATACTCGAATTCGATTTAAACCCCTGGTCGAAACCATCGTGGCCCTGCCGGTGGTGTTGCCGCCGACTGTGATGGGTTTTTATCTGCTGTTATTGCTCGGGCCCAAAGGCTGGGTCGGCAGTGTCTGGATGCAGCTCACAGGTTCACCGCTGACCTTTACTTTCACCGGCCTGGTGGTCGCATCGGTGATCTACAGTTTTCCGTTCGTGGTACAGCCGCTGCAAAGTGCGTTTGAAGGGGTCGGCAAAGATTTTATGGAAGCTGCGCGCACCCTGGGCGCCAATCGGCTGGACGCTTTTTTCAGTATTGCGGTGCCACTGGCACGCCGCGGTTTTTTAACCGCCACCGTACTCGGTTTTGCTCACACCCTGGGTGAATTCGGCGTGGTGCTGATGGTGGGCGGCAATATTCCGGGCGAGACCCGGGTGATCTCGATTGCGATTTACGATCATGTCGAAATGCTGAATTACGGCAAGGCGCAAACCCTCGCTGCGATCCTGCTCTGTTTTGCTTTTGTTGCCATGTTCTCGATGTACATTATTAATCACCGTGACCGGGTACGTGCATGAGCGCGGGTCATTGCAAGCTCAACCTTGAGCGCAAAGATTTTTCGTTGCAGGCCGAGTTTGAAATTCCTGCGCGCGGTGTGCTGGGTATTTTCGGCCACTCGGGTTCGGGTAAAACCACTGTGCTGCGTTGCATCGCCGGGCTGGAAAATGATGTCACAGGACAGATCACGCTCAATGGCCAGCACTGGCTGACTACAAACCATTCCACGCCGACGCATCAGCGCAATCTGGGTTATGTGTTTCAGGACAGCCGGTTGTTTCCGCACAAAACCGTGGAAAAAAATCTTGATTACGGTATTTCCGCAGTCAGGTGAACAAAACCGGCAATGCGGTCGATCACGATCATTTGCTGGAGCTGCTGGCGATCAGCCATTTGCTGCAACGCAAACCGCACGAACTTTCGGGCGGTGAAAAACAACGCGTCGCGATTGCGCGCGCATTGCTGAAAAGTCCCGATATCTTGCTGATGGATGAACCGCTGGCCTCGCTGGACGATTCGCGCAAACAGGAAATTCTGCCTTATCTGGAAAAGCTGCACGATGAACTGAGTATTCCCATACTCTATGTCAGTCACAGCCTGGGGAAGTCTCGCGCTTGTGTGATCATATGCTGGTGATGGAGCAGGGGCGCGTAGTATTTTCCGGTGATATCCATTCTGCACTGGTGAGCCGGGATTCACCTCTGTCACATGCGCGCAATGCTGCAGCCATGCTCGAAGGCGTAGTGGTCGAACACGATCAGGAATATAAGCTTTCAACTATACAGACCGCAGCCGGTAACCGCCTGTTGTTCGGCGGTGAGTCAGTTATTGGTAAAAACACGCGACTGCGAGTCAGGGCGAATGATGTCAGTTTGTGCACGCTCAAACCCGAGGCAAGCAGTGTGCTCAATATAATAGAAGGCGTGGTCATTGAGTGTATTGAAGAAGATGGCGCCGATATGTTGCTCAGGCTGGACTGTTCTGGTGATGACCTGCTTTCACGCATTTCACGAAAATCTTACAATACACTTGGATTGACTGAACAGAGCAAGGTCTATGTGCAGATCAAGGCCATGTCGATTCATGGCGGTTCTTAACATATAAACTCTATGACATTCTCTTATAAGTTCATTGACGGTCGTACTGATTCTAAATTGCATTTTTTTAACTATTACCATGACCATATGGCTGATCGGTTAAGCAAGAAAGTAGTATTTTATACGGCTGTCAGCTGATAATCCGATGAACTGCTTTAGATACCGGTTGATGTGTGCAGTACCTGGGATTATTTGCTGCCATTTTATGGACAGACGGAAGGACAGTTGCTACTGCTACTGCAAAGCCTCGGCAGTCCACGTGATAGTTCTGTTATCGGGTCTTAATGACCAATCACTTCCAGAAGGAAAAAATAATGCATTTAGTTAACAAGATCGCTTTAGCGACAGTCGTTGTCGGGGCCGGTTTCCTCGCGGGCTGTAATAGCAGTAGCAGTAGCAGTGACAGTGGTCCAGTAGCTGCACCATATGCTCGTGTAGCCGACCTGGCGCCACAAATTGCAACGATTTCATTCTGCAGATCCCGATACCGCGCCAGTGGTAACTATTACTGGCCAGCCCCGCAAACATGACTTTGACTGCTTCGGTTTCCGCTGTTAGTGCAACAGAGCTGAATCTTAGCTTTGGCCTGACTACCAATGCGACTCGTCCATTGTTCCTACTCGAAGGTGGTGGTTTGCACGAAGGCGCTTCTGCAACGGCGTTAGGCTCGGCCACATTAGCAGGCACGGGTACATACACGACAGGTGATACCTTCGTGACGCTGGGGCCGTAATGCCGTTGCTGCAGGCGCTGCAACCGATCCCGCAGTTACCGATAAGCTGGTCGTATCTAATATAGACGGTGCCACGAATCCTCTGGTGCTGGAAGTGTCTATTCCAACACAGGATGTGACAGTCGTCGGAACAGGTAGGGCTTCTGCAAAATTTGCAGTCTTTGATTCGAGTGACACTGTTCCTGAAATCAATATTAGTACCCAGGCATATACTTTCAGAGCAGCTGGTGGCGGCAATAATATGTGGATGCGTATGGCTGCACGCTCACCAAACGGTGAACACATCTACGCTGCGCACTCTTCATTGTCAATTGTCATGGATTTAGATTTGTTAACCAATAAAATATCCGATATACCGATTCCGGTGGATGGTGAATTTGGTAGTGTAACGGGGGTAGCGGTTGCACCAAATGGTCAGTATATCTATGCATCACAAATTGATGGCGATCATTGGCGTTTTGGCAGTCCTAGCGCGAGCAAAACCATAACAGACCTGAAGTTTGCTACTAATGTGGTAAAAATAAACGCAGCGACTGGAAAAATTGTTAAAAAATTAACTATCCCAGCTAGTACTGCTGCAGTAGAGGGCTTACCTGGTAACCCTGTCAACACTAGCACATCTGGTGATCGTTTAGGTTCACTGTGGCCAGTCAGTGTGTCAGCCGATGGCACTCTTGGTGCGGTGTCATTTAGAAGAATAGGAGAATCACGAGTACTTCTGATTGATCTTAATACGATGACAATTCAGAAGGATTTTGATGTGACCGCAGACATAACGGATATTCGCGATGTTGCGATATCGCCAGATGGCAAGTTTATCTATTTGGCTACACATCGTGATGGTGATGGTGATTTGCATGTGCTGGATGTTGCAACGGGTAAGGTCGCAACAGCGTTTACTACAGGCTCCAATGTAAGATCTCAGGGCTTGAAGTTTGATTATGACTCTGTTACCAAGACATACAGTTTGTATTGGGCAAAACGTAATGGTGGTAATGATATGGACATATTCACCTTTACTGGTGGCGACTACAGTATGCCAACAGGCAATGCAGGGTTTAACTTCAGTGGTACCCCTGATGGTTTTGACTTTGGGCCTTACGGTGATTTTTATTATATTTGTACCACTAACGATACCGTCGAGAAAATTAAAAAGTCAGACAATTCGTTAATTTACGAGTCAAACGCTAGCTCAACAGATGATTTAAGACATGGTTGCGCAGTGAGTGCGTACTAAAACAGTTATGTTGTAGTTTTTGTAAGCAGTATATGGTAGTAAAAAGCGGCTCAGTGAGTAATCACTGAGCCGCTTTTTTATCAGGATAGAAAAGGTTATTTTATAATGTTGATATCAATGACATTGCGCATGATAGTAAGATTATCGTAGCGATTTACCTGTTTTAGTAACTTTGTCCGGTTCTTATAATTCTGACCCAGGTAGTAAAAATCTTTGCTATTTTTTATATCAGCGTAGCTGAGTGTGACGGGCTTGGCGTCACAGGGGATAACCTCAATGCTTTTGACGTTCCCAAAGTCACGTAGTAAGGCTAGTAGCGGCATGACCTTTTTGTCGCGGAACCGGTTATCCGGTGAAGGCACAGCCGTCGGTAGATTGAACAATTCGGTCTGTGTTTTAGTCCAGACCAGATTACCGTTCAGTTTTAACCTGAGGCTAAAAACGACACTGTCATCACAGCTTAATTTCTCTATGCCGACACCGTGAAGTTTGTATTCAGGTTTTTTAGTATAGTAATAATAGCCAGCGGCTGTGCTAAACACAGGTTCCATGCTAGTAGTAAGTATGGTAATGGTTTTTTTATTCATATGAATTATTCTTTATGTATGCCCATACCCTGAATTCTGTGTTTGATACGACGTTCGTAATCAGCGGTTCTTCTGGCATTATCTTCCGCATTATCAGTAAGGTAGGGTGGATCCATATTGGCGCGAATGCGTGCTTCTCGCGATTGTTCTCCCTCAGGCAATAAAATAACATTAGTCACATGCTTCGGTGGTTTGTCGTCCTGAGACAGAATAAGGCTATCGGGCTGGATCAATTTGTTCAGCACAACGGGTGTTTTACCTGTCATCTTGAAGTTCACCAGACGGTGAGCGTTGACGCCATTCAGCACCAGCTTGAAACTCAGTTTGGTCGAGAGTTGTTTGAGCACATCATCCAGATAGGCGCCGCTGACGTTTACCTGCAATGTGTCGGTGCTCGCGGCATAATCGATCAGGGTGCTACCAGCTGCGATCGCCAGCGAGGGCAAGATAAGATAACAGAATGCCAGACACTAAATTGTACGGACAGCAATTTTTTTCATGAAATGTCAAAACCTCAAAGGGTAATTGTTTGCGTCGATGGGCTGCAGTCTTGATTTTGCCCAGTTCTGGTGCATGCGGCAGAGAGTTTCCAGTGGCACTATAACGCAAGCGATAACCAGCATGAAGTGAAAGTTAACATGATGGGGCCATTTTGCAGCCAGTGTCGCTTGTTCAAATGCACGCGTGTGGATGAAATATTAGGTATATCTAATAGACATTTTATTTTGCATGCACTGTATCGACTTTTGCTGATCACCTTGCTACTCTTCACTAGTCAATAACCGTAATGAATCAATTCTCTATCTCTAGTTCACCAAGGGTTACCGCCCGCGGTATGCTGGATTACTCAAATCGGAAGGGTCAATGCTTATGAATATATTACAAAAAATCACGGTCGCTACAGTGATTGTGGGGACAGGTTTCCTCGCGGGCTGTAACAGTAGCAGCAGTAGTAGTAGTGCTTATACAGCACCGACTAGAGCAGCCGCTCTGGCAGCGCAGACAGCTGTGATCACTATTACTGACCCGGCTGGCACGCCATCGGTATCAGTTGACACCCAGCCAGCCAATATTACGCTGGCGGCCACAGTGACATCCCCCGGCACCGGCGGTGCGGGTACTATTGATGTCGCGCTATCAGCCACCAATAATGCAGGTCGTATCATATCCAACATGAAGGTCGATATTGGTGCGACTTCAACTTTGAGCGGTAATACCATTAGCAACTCATCGGGCACACTGCCTTCAGGCGATGAATATATTTCATTCGGCCCGAAAGCTGTCGCAGATGGTGCAACCCGCGATGCTGCAGATCTGCTTTCGTTCAATACGGGCGGTTCAACCGGCAACATCACCCTGAACGTGACCCTGCCGACACAGGATTTTAGCCTGTGGACAACGGACAGCACCTCCTCTACCGCTATCCAGGACATCGATACCGGCGCGCAAACGCAGGACTATAACGTGGATGTGCAGGGGATTGGTGGGCATGATTACCAGGCCAGTCTGCGCTGGGGTGCGAGTTCACCCGATGGCCACTATCTGTTTATGGGCCACAAGCAGCAGCCGGTTATCGTGGTGCTGGATACCACTACACTTGCATATTCAACTGTAGCGATGCTGGAAAACAACGGGACTCTGGGTGCAACAGACGCGGTCGCCATGTCGCCGGATGCGCATTATCTGTATGCCAGCGTGCTGGAAGGTGATCATAATTATCGCGACGGCAGCAGCAATGGTTACCATACCTCACTAAATATCCGCAACTGGCTGGTCAAGGTTGACAGGACGACCATGGAAGTTGTATCGCGGCTTGAGCTGACACCAGCAAATTCGGGCGCACGTCTGCGTCGCCTGAGCATCAGTTCGGACGGCAGCACGGGTGCGCTGGCGGTAGACTGGAGTGGTGATGTCGACGTGATTAACCTCAACAATATGACCCTGACCAAGTCTGTCAATGTGACGGGTGATTGTGGTGCACGTCCTCGCTACGCAGCGATCGCGCCTGATGCCAGCAAAGTTTATGTTGCCTGTAATGACACCGACAGCACAGACTTGCCGAACCCTGATGGTGCCATCACTGTGATCGATCTTAGTGATTACAGCATGAGCAGTATCACACCGACAACTGCTACAGGCACAAACTACGTTTCTGACCTGCAGTTCGGTCCGGACGGTCGTTTGTACTATGCACGTGATGGTGGTCAGTATCTGTCGATCTTCGATGTATCGACCACGCCACCAACGGAAAAAGAAATACCGAACGCTGATGTAGTCAGTCGTTGCAGGGCCGGTATCAGCTTCAGTCCGTATGGTGATTACTATTACTGCCTGAACAACAGCAGCGATCTGCAAGTCTTCAAGATGAGCGATGATAGCCTGTTCGATAGCTACAACGTAGGTACCCGTGGTTATCATATGCTGATACCCACCAGCTACTGATTATTTTTCAGTAGATGAAAAAAGCGGCTCTTTGAGCCGCTTTTTTTTGTGCGCGATAATCATAAATTCTGTGATTCCTATTCGGGAACGTTTTGCTAGGGAACCAGATTCACCTCAATAACGTTGCGTTCGATGGTGCTGTAATGTTGTTTGCCCTGATATCTGAGCAATTTCATTCTGTTGTGGCGATTAGGGCCGAGAAAATAAGTGTTCGGGTGTTTGAGTATTTCACTGGCGCTCATCATGATTTTTTCGCCGCCACACGGGATAAACTCGATAGCGGTTACATCTTCGTGTCCGCTTAATAGTTTGTCGACCGGGTAAATAGATTTGTCTCTGAAACGGCGGTCAAGATAGGGTTCCGCCGCTGCTTGTGCGAAAAGCGCTCTATGCGACTTTTTCCATAATTGTACATGGTCAAGGCTGAGTTGCAGGCTGAATAATGTATCGTCAGAGCAAGACAGGCTTTTTACACCCAGCCCATGGATCTTGCCCTGAGGGATATGTTTCGGGTACCAGTACCAGCTAGCGACTGCGATACCGGTTGCAGCAATGGCAACCAGGCTTATGATACGCGTTTTATTCATTTTTTCGGCCTGAGCCTTGCGATCTTCTCATCATCCTTCTTTCCTGCAGCCTGATTTTTCTGGCATCTTCTGCGGGATCGCCAGTTAAGTGCGGAGAAAGAGAAGGTTGTGTCGTAGGTAGCTGATCTGATTTTTCACCGACAGGTAATACCGTCAGGCTGGTAATTTTACCTGCTGGATGATCGGATATGGTCAGGGCAACGCTATCCGGTTTTAATAATTTTATTAGTACAGTGGCGGCAGACCCTTTGATTTCGGCTGTAACTTTTCGGTGTAAGTTAGTATCCTGACGATAAACCTTAAAGCCAAGTTTATTTGATATTTTGTCAAGAGCATCATCCAGATAAACGTCATTCGCTTTCAGGGTCAATGTGTCGGTGCTCGGGGAATACTCAATTACAGTGTTATCGGCTGCTGTGGCCAGCATGGGCCAGCACAGCAATATGGCAGTCAGTGGTCTGACGATATGTTGGGTGATGGTGGCCATGTGTTTACCCGTGTATTTGAATCCGGTTATATTAAACGTTTCCGGTGTATTAAAGCAGGCCTCTGAAAATAAAATACGCCGCAGCACCGAGACACAGCGAGGCCCAGATGTAATCCATGCTGATATGGTTGACCATAACGTTGCAATTATGCGGTAGTTCACGAATGCACTTTTGTAGCATTGAATACAAAAAAGGCACCTGCCGTAATTAGTCCAAATCCCAACAAATGCTGCATTGATAATTTTTGTTTAAAAACGATAGTAACGATAAGCGTGAACAAGATCAGCGTCATGGCAATCCGAATCGTTTCCAGCTCAGGCAAAGAATAGATCTTTGAGCCCATTCGAATAGCAGGAATTGCAAAAGCATATTCCAACAGTGCGATTGCCCAGGACATGAAAATGGCCGAAACAATCGACAAGTTTGGAAACTTCAGGTGGAAGTACCACGCAAAAGTGATAATGGTACTGGCAACTCCGAGCAAGAGAATCGGCAAAATATAGGTCATTAAACTACGCTCCTTCGAAAATAATTATCGATCACGCTCATCTCATGGAGCTGAGACTGCGCCACATAACAAAGATATCCAACGGTATGAACATCAACAGCGTCATGCCGACCTGCATGATCCGGCAGGCTGCTAATAAAGCCCATGATGGTTACCTGCTTTCCCGGGCTATGGCGCGGTAACCGATGTCGGTACGGTAATACATATTGTGCCAGTGAATTTTTTTCACGGTGTCATAAGCGCGCCCCTGCGCTTCGGTCACGCTGCTGCCCAGTGCGACTGCGCACAGCACGCGACCGCCATTGGTGACCACCTGGCCGTCTTTTTCTGTGGTGCCTGCGTGAAAAACTTTGCTGATCTCGGTATCGCAGTCATCGAGGCCACTGATTGCGTCGCCCTTGTTATAGGCATCCGGATAACCGCCCGCGGCGAGTACCACGCCGAGTGAAACGCGCGGGTCCCATTCGGTGACGGTGAGATCGAGCGTGCCATCGAGTGCGTCGAGACAGTGTTGCACCAGATCGGATTTCATGCGGAACATGATCGGCTGGGTTTCTGGGTCGCCGAAACGTACATTGTATTCCAGTACTTTGGGCACGCCGTCGCTGTCGATCATCACCCCGGCATAAAGAAACCCGGTGAACGGATGGCCTTCATCCGCCATACCCTGAACCGTGGGTTCGATCACCTGCAGGATAATGCGTGCGTGTATTTCGGGCGTGACGACCGGCGCGGGTGAGTACGCGCCCATGCCGCCGGTGTTGGGGCCTTTGTCACCATCATCGCGGGCCTTATGGTCCTGTGAGCTGGCCATGGGCAGAATATTTTTACCATCGACCATGCAGATAAAACTGGCTTCTTCACCCTGCAGAAATTCTTCCACCACCACGCGAGCACCGGCATCGCCGAATTTATTGCCCGAGAGCATATCCTTGATCGCAGCGATAGCCTCGGCCTCGGTCTGCGCCAGGATCACGCCCTTGCCGGCAGCCAGGCCGTCGGCCTTGATCACGATGGGCGCGCCCTGTTTTTTCACGTAGGCAATGGCTTCGGCTTCATCGGTGAAGTTGCCATAGGCCGCGGTGGGGATATGGTGGCGAGCGAGAAAGTCCTTGGTGAAGGCCTTCGAGCCTTCGAGCTGGGCGGCGCTGCGGCTGGGGCCGAAGATTTTCAGCCCGGCTGCGGAAAACTCATCGACAATGCCCGCGACCAGCGGTGCTTCGGGGCCAACGATGGTCAGGCCGATGTCATTGTCCCGGGCAAACTGGAGCAGCGCCGCGATATCGTCGCTGGCGATGCTGACGTTCTCGATACCGGGCTCGCGCGCGGTGCCGGCATTGCCCGGGGCGACGTAGACCTTATCGGCCAGCGGGGACTGTGCGGCTTTCCAGGCCAGAGCGTGCTCGCGGCCGCCGTTGCCGATGATCAGTATATTCATAAAGATGCGTTGTACAGATTTCTGAAGTTCGGCATTTTACAGAGATTTTGGCTGTTGTGCCTGTATCGGTCGAAGTAAAAGCGGAACCACAGAGACACAGAGAACACAGAGAAACACCTGATTAATGCAAAAGGCTTTTAACCAGAAAGATTTTGTTTTCTCTGTGTTTTTCCTCTGTGCCTCTGTGGTTCAGTTTTTGTTGTTTGTCGTGTTGCTTCAGTGGCAATTCAGAATAAATAGCAATACTGCCACTCGGTACCAGTGGACTGTTGCAGCGCATCCAGCAGGGTCTGTTGCGGTATCGCTTCCTTGGGATAAATATCGGTGACTTCGATAAACACACGAGCAAAGCCGGCGCTCTTGCGCCAGTGATACTGCCAGGGCGCGGCTGCATGTTGGCAGTGCGTGCAGATCCACAGGCTGTTTATGTCGAGCTGCTCGAGTTGTGACTCTGTATAGGCAAAGCCTTTTTTGCACTGCGGGCAGCCAGGTGCATGTGCGTGTTCGCCCACGAGTGCGGTGATTGAGTCATATGTATGTATACGAATGTGGGTAAATTTTTTGTTGTCTGCTTCGGGTGCAAAACGGATGGTGGGTGCGCACCCCATGAAAGCGATGTGATCGAGAAAATGCTCGCCAGCGTAATACGAATCGGTGTCTATCGCGTCACCCGCAAAACCGAGTGTGCCTAGCTGGTTTATCAATACTGATTGGCTATCAGACCACTCGAGCGATTGCGGATAGATCAGCAATGAGGCAGTGGAAAGATACGCGCTCATTCCTGCTCATCGGTTTCTTTTTTCGCCGGTGGTTTATCGTCATCCATCAGAATGCGATGCGCAGGCCCTTCGAGATCATCAAACTGATCGGATTTGACCGCCCAGAAAAAAAACACGGCGATCACCGCGGCGAGCGCCAGCACGATGGGCAAAAGCAAATAGATAATATTCATGCGGCTAATTCTGGGGATGGCGAAGTGTATTCATAATAGTACCACTCACAGGATAAAAAACTAACAGCGGAGAAAAAACTAACAGCGGAACCACAGAGGCACAGAGAACACGGAGAAAATCAATTTATGGTTAAAAGCTTTTAACCATAAATTTATTTTACCTCTGTGTTCTCTGTGCCTCTGTGGTTCCGCTTTTGAATTGTTTTTAGTTACTATCTTTTGCCGGTTTGATTCGCGTCAGGCGCAGTGCGTTCAGTACTACGATCAGCGAGCTGGCCGACATACCCACGGCCGCCAGCCAGGGCTGGACATAGCCCATCGCGGCCGCAGGGATGGCGATTAAATTGTAGCCCAGCGCCCAGGCCAGATTTTGTTTGATGACCCTCAGCGTACTGCGAGCAATGCGATGGGCGGTGGCCAGAAATAGAATATTATTCGACAGCAGAATCATGTCCGCGCTGGCAGCGGCGAGCTGGGTGCCGCTGCCCATGGCGATGGACACATCGGCGCCCGCGAGTACCGGCGCATCGTTGATGCCATCGCCGACCATGGCGACAATAGCGCCCTGTTGCTGTAGCTCACGGACTGCGGCCAGTTTGTCGGCCGGGGTGAGGTTGGCCTGCACGTTTTCGATACCGAGTTCGCTGGCGATGCGCTGCGCCACCGCGCTGTGATCGCCGCTGAATAAATACAGTTGCTTACCCGCTGCGCGCAGTTGTTTCACCAGCTCGGCCGCTTCGCTGCGCAGACTGTCATCGAGTGCAAACAATGCCTGTATTGTATTTTCGCTGGCCAGCGCGACCAGGTTGAGCGCTGAAATCTGGTGTTGTGCCAGCAGTTCAGTATCGATACTCGCGCCGCAGACTTCCTGGATATGCTGCAGGCTGCCGAGATGCCAGGGCGTATTATCGATTTTACCGCTGACACCGCCACCCGCGGTATTGTGCAGGTCGCTGGCGTGGAGCCTTCTTTCGCCTGCGCTTTGCGTCAGACCTCTGGCGATCGGGTGCTCGGAACCGGCTTCGAGTGCGGCCGCGATCTGCAGATAGTCCTGTTCGGATTTATCACCCAGCGCGAGCGTTTTCACCAGATGCAGTTTGCCGGTGGTGAGCGTGCCGGTTTTGTCGAACACAAAATGCGTGGCCTGCGCCAGGGTTTCCAGCGCCTTGCCGGTATTGGTCAGCAAACCGATGCGCGACAGGCTGCCGCTGGCGGCGGTGATCGCGGTGGGTGTGGCCAGTGACAATGCGCAGGGGCAGGTGACCACCAGCGTGGCAATGGTGATTTGTAGCCAGTCGGCATTGCCCGCCTGCCACCAGTACAGCGCCACCATGGCAGCGATGAATAAAATCACACTGATAAAGCGCGCGGCGATACGATCGGTGAGCTGTGCAATCGCCGGTTTGTGGGTCTGCGCCTGTTCCAGTAAACGCTGGATCGAAGCCAGCACGGTATCCTCACCGATTTTTTCAACCCGGATGATCAACGGGCTGTCGGTATTGGTGCTGCCGCCGATGACCCGCTCGCCGGCCTTGCGCGGTATCGGCAAGCTTTCGCCGGTGAGCAGCGATTCATTCACCCCCGACCGGCCTTCGAGAATAATGCCGTCGGTGGCGATATTTTCGCCCGGGCGCACCAGAATGCGATCACCGACCGCCAGTTCAGCGACCGCGACACTGTGTTGCTGTTCGATACCGTTTTCGCTGACCAGTCGGGTCGCGATCGCGGGCTGCAGCTGGAGCAGGGCTTCGCTGGCTTCGGCGGTGCGCTTGCGCGCGCTCATTTCGAAATAACGCGCGCCGAGCAAAAAAAAGGTGAACATGGCGACCGAGTCGTAGTACACCGCGCCCGAGCCCTTGAAGGTGTGCAGCGTGCTGGCAGCAAAGGCGATGCCGATACCCAGCGCCACGGGCACGTCCATACCGACACGAAAATGTCGGATATCGCGCCAGGCCGACTCAAAAAAGGTGCGCGAGGCGAACAGCAATAAAGGCACGCAGATTAGGAGACTGCTCCAGCGAAACAGCTGGAGAAAATTGGGGTCGATGCCCCACCATTCGCCGGTGTACATGGCCACAGCGAGGATCATGATCTGCATGCCGATGACGCCGGCGAGACCGATACGGCGCAGCTGCTGTTTGCGTTCTTGCTCGATCAGGCGCTGCTGGTGATCCCGGTCGTAAGGGTGGGCCAGGTAGCCGATGCGGCTGATCGCCTCCAGGATCTGGCTGAGCTGGATGCGGTTATTGTCCCAGCGCACGCGTGCACGGTGCGTGCTGTAATTGATGCTGGCCTCGATCACCCCGGGCAGGGCGTTGAGCTGGCGCTCGTTGAGCCAGATACAGGCGGCGCAGACGATGCCTTCCAGAATGAGCGCGACTTCGCGGATATCGCTGTCAGCCGTCTGGCTACTGGTTACCGGATGTTCAATAAAGTGTTGCTGTACGATGGCTTTGTCGTACACTTTGAGCTGGTCCAGGAATGCGGGTACCAGTTCTTCCGGGCGTGTCGGGCTGGCGGTGCGATAGCGGTAAAAATCGGCCATGCCGCCTTTGACAATGGCTTCGGCCACCGCCTGGCAGCCGTGGCAGCACATCGCCCGATCTTCGCCCTCGATCTTCACATAGATCTCGGTGCCCGCTGGCACGGGCAGCTGGCAGTGAAAGCAGAGGCTCTGGGGTTTAGCTGGGACCATGAAATAGGGGTGCAAAAAACGCAAGTTTATCGTATGTGTGACAAACGCGTTTGATTGATGTTATAACGTTATCGTTCAACAGCAAGAGGGCAATTCATGAACGAAGCAAGCCGGATCAATTTTGACAAGCTCAAGCTCAGTTGCGGCCAGTGCAATCTACGCGAGCTGTGTTTTCCTTATGGCATGCCCGAGGCTGAGCTGTCCAAGCTGGATGCTCTCGTTGAAAAACGCCGTCCCTTGCACAAGGGCGATTATCTGTATCGCGAAAACGATCATGCCGGGAATGTTTTTGCTGTACGCTCGGGGAGCGTGAAGACCGTGGTCGAAAGCCCCAATGGTGAAGAGCAGATTGTGGGTTTTCATCTGGCCGGCGAACTGGTCGGGCTGGATGGCTTTCGTGATGATAAACACACCTGTTCTTGCATTGCACTCGAGACCAGTAGTGTTTGCGAGCTGCCCGTTACCCATCTTGAAGATCTTTGCCAGCAAATGCCCGAACTGCAAAAACAGATTCGGCGTATTATGGGCAAGGAAGTTGCGAATGATCATGCGATGTTGTTAATGCTGGGCAAATTGAGCGCGGAAGAAAAACTGGCCAGTTTTCTGCTGAGTTTTTCCCGGCGTATGGAAGAACGTCACTGGAAGGTCGATGATTTTGTGCTCAGTATGCCACGACAGGATATTGCGAATTATCTGGGCCTGGCGGTGGAAACGGTCAGTCGATTGTTTGCGCATTATCATGAAGAAGGGGTCATTGAGGTGGATCGTCGCCGGATTCATATCAAACAGATGCAACGGCTCAGGCAGGTTGTCGGCGAGTGCAAGAGTTAGTTTGTAAATACACTTCCGCAGCATCTCTATAACAAAAGCCGGGACATCGTTTTAAATAACCTTTGAATACTGTTCTTCCTGTCGTCTTTCCTGCAGGTAACGATCAAACTCCATGCATATGCTTCTTACCAGCAATCGTCCGGCGGGCGATATTTCAATCAGTTCAGCTGTCATTTGCAATAGTCCATCCTGAACCATTTGATTAAGCCGGGTGATTGAAGCGTCGAAGTACTCCATGAACGAAATGCCCCATTTTTGTTCAATCGCTTTTATATCGAGACGGAAATTGCACATCAGTGAACTGATGATTTCACGCCGTAAAATATCGTCCGCCTCTAGTTCAATACCGCGGTACACCGGAATCTGATCCTGTATTAAACAGGATTCGTAGTCGTCTATTGATTTCACATTCTGATAATAATTATCCCCGATCTGGCTGATGGCGGTGATCCCCATGGCAACAATGTCGCAGTCGGCATGAGTGGAATAGCCCTGGAAATTACGTTGCAGGGTTCCGTTATTCTGGGCCTTGACCAGATCATCATCGGCTTTGGCAAAATGATCCATGCCGATATAGACGTAGCCTGCCTGTTCCAGGCGTTCAATTGAAAGCTGCAGTAAATCCAGTTTGACGCCCGGTTCGGGCAGTTCATCGGCATTGATTCTACGCTGGGGTTTGAACAGTTCGGGCATGTGTGCGTAGTTATAAATTGCAATCCGGTCGGGATCGGCAGCAATCACCTGATCCAGTGTTTTGCTAAAACTGTTGATGGTCTGTTTTGGCAGGCCATACATCAGGTCGATATTGATCGAATCAAATTCAAATTCTTTGGCAGCATTAATATTGGCGAGGATGAGCTGCTTATCCTGCACGCGATTGACCGCAGACTGCACCTCGGGGTCGAAGTCCTGAACACCAAAACTGATACGGTTGAATCCAAGCCCGCGTAAATGCAGGATCCGTCCTGCTGTTACAGTGCGTGGATCAACTTCGATGCTGTATTCACGGTTGTTTTCATCGTCCAGAGTGAAGTGTTCCGCGACGCAATTCAAAATCTGCTGAATTTCGTCATCCTGCAGGAAAGTGGGTGTGCCTCCGCCCCAGTGCATCTGGGTCACTTTACGATCACTTTGCGAATAGCTGCCCCTGAAGTTTGATTTCGCGCATCAACAGCTTGATATAGTCGCTGGCCTTGTCGTGGTCTTTGGTGATGATTTTGCTGCAACCGCAGTAGTAACAAATGCTGTTGCAGAACGGAATGTGAAAATACAGTGATAACGGGCTGGGGATCGGGTCATTGTTGCTCTGTTCAACCGCTTCTATATAATCGCTTGAGCCGTAGGCCGTGCTGAACTGCAATGCGGTTGGATAAGAGGTGTAGCGCGGGCCGGCACGATCATAACGATTGATGAGCTCTTTATCGAAGCTTATTTTTGTCACCAAAGGTAGCCCTTAAAGAAAGATAGATGACTGAGTCTAATGTGTACAGGACTTTTGATTTCATGACTTTAATCAATACCGCTCGTATATTTTCAGGCGGTTTTCTGGTCATCGGTCGGAGGTGCGCAGGAGATCAATGTTTTCGGTTTAGCCTCAAGATTTGATCCAGATCATGTGCCGATCCTGTCTGTCAGCTAAAGTCTGCGGAAGTTTGCGAAACTAGAGGGCTATCGTATGTTTGCTACTAAAGGTCAGTTAAATGCTTGAACCCATACGCCAGCAGAGTATTATGAGTTCATAATTGAACAAACATTAGACATCTTAGATAGCGGAGAATTCACATATGATGCTTTCACATATATACGGGCTTTTTGCAGATCCAACTCAGGAGTGGCGCCGTATTCGTGCAGAGAATTGTACTATTGGTAAGTGTTACTGCTCTTATCTGTTCTTTCTGGCAGCGATTCCGCCACTGGCGGGTTATTTTGGCACCACCATGTTCGGCTGGGAGATCGGGGGGCGCGAAGCGATCAAGCTATCGCACGATAGCGCCCTGATGATCGCTCTGTCATATTATCTGGTCATGCTGGTCGGGGTGTTTTCGGTTGGCTTCATGATCCACTGGATGGGCAAGACCTATGGCACTGTGCAGCCGCTGCCGCGTTGTATGTCGCTGGCAGCCTATGTGGCGACCCCGATGTTTCTGGTCGGCGTATTCGAGCTCATGCCCGTGCTCTGGCTTAATTTTGTCATCGGCCTGCCGGCACTGGCCTATTCGGTTTATCTGCTTTACACCGGTGTGCCGGTGATGATGGAAATCCCTGAGGAGCGCGGCTTTCTGTTTTCCAGCGCGGTGCTGGCGGTAGGCCTGGTGGCTCTGGTGTCGGTGCTGGCAGCAACAGCCATCCTGTGGGGCTCTGGTTTTGCGCCGCAATTTGTCGATTGATGGCAGGTGCGCCATTTTGAATCTTGTATATGCAAATATAGTTATTTTCTAATATAATCTGCAACCCTGAAATCTGAGAACAGCCGGAAGAAAATTATATGAATGATCAGGCAATGACCTACAACTACAAGGTGGTAAGCCAGTTTGCCATCATGACAGTTGTATGGGGGATCGTGGGCATGCTGGTGGGTGCCTATATCGCTGCTGAGATGGCGTGGCCAGTCTTGAACTTGAATATTCCCTGGCTAAGTTTTGGTCGCTTACGGCCCTTGCATACCAATGCGGTTATTTTTGCATTCGGTGGCTGCGCCCTGTTTGCCACTTCATATTATGTGGTGCAGCGCACCTGTCACGTGCGGCTGATTTCAGACAAGATTGCCGCATTTACTTTCTGGGGCTGGCAGGCTGTGATTCTGAGCGCGGTTGTCACATTGCCACTGGGCTATACCACATCCAAAGAATATGCCGAGCTGGAATGGCCGATTGATATTCTGATCACTGTGGTCTGGCTGGCCTATGCCTATGTGTTTTTCGGCACGATATTTAAACGCAAGATCAAACATATCTATGTAGCGAACTGGTTCTTTGGCGCATTCATTATCACGGTTGCCATGTTGCACGTGGTCAACAGCGCAGAAATACCCGTGTCATTTATGAAGTCGTATTCGGCCTACGCGGGTGTGCAGGATGCCATGGTGCAATGGTGGTACGGCCACAATGCTGTGGGCTTTTTCCTCACCGCCGGTTTCCTTGGCATTATGTATTACTTCGTGCCCAAACAGGCAGAGCGTCCGGTGTATTCCTACCGGCTTTCGGTGGTGCATTTCTGGGCGCTGTCATTCACCTACATCTGGGCGGGGCCGCATCATCTGATGTATACCGCATTGCCTGACTGGACCCAGTCGCTGGGTATGGTGTTCTCGCTGATCCTGCTGGTGCCCTCCTGGGGCGGCATGATCAACGGTATTATGACTCTGTCCGGTGCCTGGGAAAAACTGCGTACCGATCCGATTTTGAAATTCCTCGTGGTCTCGATTTCATTTTACGGGATGTCGACTTTCGAAGGTCCGATGATGGCGATCAAGACGGTGAACGCACTGTCGCATTACACCGACTGGACCATTGGTCACGTGCACTCGGGTGCGCTGGGCTGGGTGGCGATGATCACCATCGGCTCGATGTATCACCTGATTCCGCGTCTCTTCGGTGTTGAAATACACAGCAAGAAACTGATCGAAACCCATTTCTGGATGGCCACGGTAGGCATCGTGCTCTACATCACCTCGATGTGGATATCGGGCATCATGCAGGGTCTGATGTGGCGCGCGATTAATTCCGACGGCACACTGACTTACAGTTTTGTTCAGGCCGTTCAGGCATCCCATCCGTTCTATGTGATTCGACTCATGGGTGGTGTGGTCTTCCTCAGTGGCATGCTGCTGATGGCGTATAACATATTTAAAACCATCGTTCGTGGCAGTGTTGTAAACGTTCTGATTCCTGCGCCCACGCTAGCGCATCAGGAGGCCTGAGTTATGTCATTGCAGAATAAAGCAGAATCGAATGTGGGCCTGCTGATTGTACTGTCACTGGCCGTGATCATCTGGGGCGGACTGGCGCAGATCGTGCCATTGTTCTTTCAGCATTCGACGACTGAACCTGTTGAAGGTTTGGAGCCGTATTCACCGTTGCGCCTGGAAGGTCGAGATATTTATATTCGTGAAGGCTGTGTTGGCTGTCACTCGCAAATGATTCGTCCGTTCCGCGCTGAAACGGAACGCTATGGCCATTATTCGGTGGCGGGCGAATTTATTTATGATCGTCCGTTCCTCTGGGGTTCAAAACGCACCGGGCCTGATCTGGCGCGTGTGGGTGGACGCTATTCTGATGACTGGCACCGCGCACATTTAAATAATCCTCGCGATGTTGTGCCTGAGTCCATCATGCCGGCCTATCCCTGGCTGGCGAAAACGCCACTTGATGCTTCGGACATCCAGGCCAAGATGCGCGCCCTGAATCTGGTGAATTACAAACCCTACACCAAGGAACAAATCGCCAATGCACCTGAAGAGCTCAAAGGCAAGACCGAGCTGGATGCGGTGATTGCGTATCTTCAGGGTCTGGGTATTCAGATCAAGACGACGCGCTGATGAATTTTGCTTTTGTACAATCTGTATGGACTGTGATCGCACTAGTGGTGTTCGTGGCTGTTGTGATCTGGGCATACAGTTCGCATCGCAAGTCTGATTTTGAACAAGCCAGTCGTATGGCCTGCGATGACGACCGTCCTGACAATAACCGGGTAGAGGAATAAACATGTCTGACTTCACGAGCAGTTTCTGGAGCTGGTGGATCATTGCTATCGCGGTCGGTGGTATCGTGTGGTGTTTCTGGCTGCTGACAAAAAACAAAAACATGCCCATCCCTGAGAATGAACAGGGTAAGCCGATGCATCATATCTGGGATGGTGATTTGCAGGAGCTGAATAATCCGATGCCGAGCTGGTGGATTAACATGTTTTACATCACCATCGTATTCGCGGTGTTTTATCTGGCATTGTATCCAGGTCTGGGTTCTTTTAAAGGACTGCTGGGCTGGACCGAGGTCGGCCAGTACAATACAGAAGTGAAAGAGGCCAAGGAAAAATATGGCCCTCTGTATGACAAGTATCTGAAAGAGGATCTGCTGGTACTTGCTGCTGACAAGAACGCAATGAAAACAGGCGAGCGTTTGTTCGAGACCTATTGCACAGCCTGTCATGGCTCGGACGCGCGCGGTGCCAGAGGTTTCCCCAATCTGCGCGACAATGACTGGCTCTACGGTGGTGAGCCGGAAACGATCCAGACAACCATTCTGCATGGTCGCAATGGCGTGATGCCTGCATGGGGTCCGACACTTGGAAAAGAAGGTGTGGATGAGGTTGCCAACTACGTGAAAAGCCTTTCGGGTGGCAAGGTGGAAGACCCTGCGCTGGTCGAAAAAGGCAAAGCCAAATTTGCGATGTACTGCGCGGGCTGTCATATGCCAGATGGAAAGGGCAATCATGCGATTGGTGCACCGAACCTGACCGACAATACCTGGCTGTATGGTGGTTCCCTGAAGACCATTAAATACACGATTACTAATGGCCGTAATGGTCACATGCCCGCACACGAGGCATTTCTGGGTGACGCCAGGGTGCATATCCTGGCCGCGTATATCTATAGCCTGTCACACGAGAGTAAATAATAGTGGCAGTGCCACAGTCAGCGACTCGTGAAGGCATCCCCGTGATACAGCGCATGGTGGCCATTCTCTGGCCATCGTTTATCACAGCGGGTATAGCCACAATTATCCTGACCACCGTGCTTGATCCTCATGCCATGTTTGTCGAGTATGACATCAGTCGTTTTGGCGTATACAGCATCTGTTTTTTTGTATTCTGGGGTTTCGGTATTTTCACCGCGATGTCGACCTGTTTCTTTTTAATGCCGTGCAGTGTCTTCAATAAATGCAAGACACCGAAAGACACTCAGTCAAAACAGCACTACGAACCGTAGTCGTTCGTCCTCGCATCGTAAGTTTTCTGCGCAAGCAAATAACAGTACATGGTAATAATCTAAGATGGCCAAGGTAGAAACCAGCACCACGCTGTCCGGTGATATCAAACAATCACTCTATGCCAAGCACAAAAAGATTTATCCGCGCCAGGTGCATGGTATGTTTGCCGCCATGCGCACCACCGGCGTGCTGGTGCTGCTCGGCATGTACTATATTATCCCCTGGTTGCAGTGGGACCATCGCCAGATGGTGCTGTTTGATTTGCCCGCGCGCAAGTTTTATATCTTTGGGCTTGTTTTCTGGCCGCAGGATTTTTTCTATCTTGCATTGCTTCTGATTATCGCCGCCCTTTCGCTGTTCTTTTTTACTGCTATCGCAGGACGATTGTGGTGTGGCTATGCCTGTCCACAGACGGTGTGGACCGAGGTGTTTCTCTGGATCGAGCGTAAAGTAGAAGGCAATCGGCCCAAACAGATGAAGCGCGACAAGGCGCCGATGTCGTTCTCAAAATTTCGCGTCAAAGCCACCAAGCATGCGATCTGGATAGTGTTCTCATTGTTTACTGGTCTGACCTTTGTGGGTTACTTCTCACCGATACGCGAGCTTACACAGAATTTTTTCAGTTTACAGATGGGACCATGGGAAACCTTCTGGATCTTTTTCTATGGCCTGGCGACCTATGGTAATGCAGGATGGCTGCGTGAACAGGTATGTACCTACATGTGCCCTTACGCGCGTTTTCAGAGCGTAATGATCGACCGGGATACGCTGGTGATTTCATATGACGCCTTGCGCGGTGATCCTCGTGGTGGGCGTAAACGCGGTGTTGATCCAAAACAGCAGGGCCTGGGTGACTGTATCGATTGCACTATTTGCGTGCAGGTGTGTCCTACCGGGATTGATATACGTGACGGCCTGCAGTACGAGTGTATTGGTTGCGCTGCCTGTATCGACGCCTGTGACGATGTTATGGATGAAATGGGTTATCCGCGCGGTCTGGTACGCTATACCACCGAGAACGCATTAGAAGGCAAGCCCACGCATTTACTGCGGCCACGCACGATCATCTATGCGATCATCCTGATCAGCATTATCAGTGGCACTTTTTATGCCATGCTGACTCGAACGCCACTGGCGCTTGATGTTATACGCGATCGTAATACGCTGTATCGCGAGGTAGGTGATGATCAGATTGAAAATGTCTACACCATGAAAATTATGAACATGGATGAGAAACCGCATCAGTACTCGTTGACAGTCACTGGCCTGGAAGGAATCTCGGTGCTCATGGATACCAGGCATATTGCTGTTGATAGTGGTGAAGTCGTAGAGGTCCCGGTGCGAGTACGTGTTGATGAAGATGAAGTTCATAAGCGTAGTAGTGCGATTGTTTTCAAGCTGGTCGCGGATGATGCTTCGGGTGTATCTGTGACAGAAAAAGCACGTTTTATTGGCCCGCTACCGGAACATGATTAATGAATACAACACTGGTAACCGATAAAAAACCCTGGTATCGATATCCGATGGTGTGGATGATTATTGCCATACCTTTTGCAGCGATATGTGCTTCCAGTGTTATTATTTATTTTGCCGAGACCACCAAGGATAGCCTGGTGGTGGATGATTATTATAAGGAAGGTCTGGCAATTAACATGGTGCTGGATCGAGATCGACATGCTGCAGAGAAAAAGCTGTCTGCTGATCTGATTGTGCAGTCAGAACAAAAACTGGTAAAAATCAAGTTTCATAAAGGACTGCTGTCCGATTATCCTGAAACCCTGATGCTTCACTTGTATCATGCTACGCGTGCAGACAGTGATGCCAAATTGACTGTGCTGCATGGTCAGGGTGATCAATATATCGGTTATCTGAAACAGGCTCTGCCGCCGGGTTTCTGGTATATCGAACTTGGAAACAAGGACTGGCGTTTGAGTGCAAAAAATCGGCTGGATGATACGCAGCACATAGAACTCAAACCGGTGCTTGGAGCTAAAGAGAAGTCGTATTAAGGAGTCTGTGATTAAATCACATATTCCTTAATCCTGCCTTTGTCTGGGTTTGCTCGCAATCGGGGTCGGGTATTTATAAACCACCCAGTAGGTTGAAATCACAAACGTCAGCATGACCACGGTCTGGATGAGGCTGGAGGCATTGGCGCTAATCAGCCCCGATGCGGCCGCGGTGTAAGCTACCAGTAAAGAAAACTCGCTGGCCTGGCCAAGCCGGGCGCCCAGCTCACTGGAAAAGCGCGGACTTTCTCCGCTGAGTCTGAAACCCAGTTTAAACAATGCCGGTTTGATAAAAATAATAACCAGCGCGAGCGTTATCGCGGCGTAGATAACATGCTGTGATAATAAAATATCGAAGCGCGCCCCGATCGAGAAAAAAAACAGAATCAGAAAAAAATCGCGTAGCGGTTTGAGATCTTCTGCAACCACCAGTGCAATCGGAATACTGGCAAAGGAAACGCCGGCCACGAAGGCGCCGATTTCAAATGACAGGCCCAGAAAATATGCTGCGCCTGCACCGATCAGGCCCCAGCCCAGAGAAATCAGAAAAATATATTCACGAATAGTGTCGTAGCGAATAAACAGGCGCGTGACGATGGTTTTCGCGAGTATAAATGCGGCCAGAGTGAGCCCGCCAAGCTTGAACAACAATAGCACTGTTGTCATCAGCACATGTCCCTGTTGCTGGCCGCCGACCATGAACAAAATAAGCACGATGGCCATGATGTCCTGTAGCAGCAATACGCTAATCATCATTTCACCGGTATGTGCATGATGCAGCGCAGTTGTGGGAATCAGTTTTAGGCCCACGATCGTACTGGAGAACATCATGGCAGCGCCGATAATCAGGCTCTCGGTATATGAAAAACCGAAAGCCAGCATAATTACAGTACTGATCAGCATGAATGCCAGAGAGGTGCCGAGCGTGACCAGGGTGGTTTTGCCAAACAACTGTAACAGGCGGTTCGGTTCAAGACTGAGCCCGATCAAAAACAGCAACAGAATGATGCCCAGGTGTGAGAGTTCTTCAATGTGTGCATCATTCGCGATCAGGCGCAGGCCCAGAGGACCGGCGACGATGCCCAGGGCGATATAGGCGAGGATGATCGGCTGACGTAAATACAGAAACAGAGTAGAAAAAACCGCGGCGCCGGCGAAGATAGCGATAAGCTCGACAATGATGTTATTGGCAACCATACGACGTACCTGCATCGAGTGTGTGATGGTGATGCATGCTTCTGGTGCAAACGCACCAGTCACACATAGCCGTTGCAACAATGGCGGTGAACTACACCAGAGACATTAACACATTGTCGATCGCAGGTGCGCTGCCCAGGTAGGGCGCGATGGAAATATTGATGTCAGGATGCTGATCCTGTTTGATCTTCACTTCTGCAGGAATATCTGCGGCGACATGTCGGCCAGCGGATAAAAAGTATGGCAGCACGACCACTTCGGTAGCGCCGTTATCAATGCATTGTTGAATACCGTCAGGAATCGAGGGTTCGGCAAGCTCCAGGAAAGCGGCGCGTACTTCACGAGACTGTTGCGCTGCAATCGATTGTAAACGCGCGGCCAGTTGTCGAACTTCATCATTCGATGCTTCGCGACGACTGCCGTGTGCGACCAGAAGAATAGCTTTCATTGTTTAGTGCCTGAAGTGGCGCATGCCGGTAAATACCATGGTCATGCCGTGTTCATCGGCGGCAGCGATCACTTCATCATCGCGCATCGAACCGCCGGGTTGAATGACAGCAACAATGCCCGCTTCGTGTGCTGCATCGATGCCATCGCGGAACGGGAAAAATGCATCCGAAGCCATGACCGAGCCTGCGACTTCAAGTTTTGCATGCTCCGCCTTGATACCGGCGATGCGTGCGCTGTTGATGCGGCTCATCTGGCCCGCACCCACGCCGATGGTCATGTTGTTTTTACCATAAACAATGGCATTGGATTTAACAAACTTGGCGATACGCCAGGTGAACAGCAGGTCATCCATTTCATCATCGGTGGGTTTACGTCGGGTCACCACTTTGAGCTCGTTGTATAAACCGAGGTCCGCATCCTGCACCAGCAGGCCGCCATTGACGCGTTTGAAATCCAGCCGCGGTGCGGTGGATTCCCAGGCGCCGCATTCGAGCAGGCGCACATTTTTCTTTTCCGCCACCACTGCGCTGGCCTCGCTGCTTACCCTGGGTGCGATAATGACTTCGACAAACTGGCGCTCGACGATGGCGCGGGCGGTGCCGGCATCAAGTTCGCGGTTGAACGCGATGATGCCGCCGAAGGCGGATTCCGGGTCGGTGCTGTACGCGCGGTCGTAGGCTTCCAGCAAAGTATCGTTGACTGCAACGCCGCAGGGGTTGGCGTGTTTGACAATCACGCAGGCCGGGGCATCAAACTGTTTGACACATTCCAGCGCAGCATCGGTGTCGCCGATGTTGTTGAAGGACAACGCCTTGCCCTGCAATTGTTTAGCAGTAGCAACGCTGGCTTCGCCGGTATTTTTTTCGGTATAAAATGCTGCGGCCTGGTGCGGGTTTTCACCGTAACGCATTTCCTGTGCCTTGTTGAACTGCAAATTGATCGTGCGTGGGAAAGTATCTTTGTTCCCGTCACTGCGTAGACAGCCGAGATAATTCGCGATCATGCCATCGTATTGCGCGGTATGTTCAAACGCTTTCACCGCAAGATCAAAGCGGGTGGCGTCACTGACGATGCCATCATTATTATTTATTTCTTCCAGTACACGCGCATAGTCCGCCGGTTCGACGATGACGCTGACATGGGCATGGTTTTTTGCGGTGGCACGCACCATCGCCGGGCCGCCGATATCGATATTTTCAATAGCGTCTTCCAGGCTGCAATCAGGTTTTGCCACCGTGGCAGCAAAGGGATAGAGGTTCACTACCACCAGGTCGATCGGCGCAATATCGTTGCTTTTCATCACGTCGTCGTCGATCCCGCGTCTGCCCAGGATGCCACCGTGGATTTTGGGATGCAGGGTTTTGACCCGGCCGTCCATGATTTCAGGAAAGCCGGTGTGCCTGGAGACTTCCACCACCGGGATAAAATTTTCGATCAGCAGTTTCGCAGTGCCACCGGTGGACAGGATTTCGATACCCCGATCGTGCAGAGCTCTGGCGAATTCGATAATACCGGTTTTGTCTGATACGCTGAGAAGCGCGCGGCGAACTGCGCGGGGCGATGTGGCGGTCATAGTGAGCCTGTTGCTTGATTTTGAGAGCTGCGCATTATAACCTGATAGCGCCACGAAGTGGCCGCGCGAATGAATAATTAATAATGTGATAATGAATAATTAAATGACTAAAAACATGGGCTATGAAATCGGTGCGACTTGTTGCAGGCATGGGCAGGGCTTAACAGAGTGATTAGACGGTAATCACAGCATGCGGCACCCATTATTCACTTTTCACTTTTAATTTTTAATTGCTCGGCATTTATGCAGGTTGTAAAGACGCAATTTTTTCCGCAGCGTGCCGCGATTTAAACCAAGGTACTCCGCGGCCTTAGACTGGTTGCCCCGGGTATGTTCGAGCACTGCTTCGAGCAGTGGGCGCTCGATCTGCTTGAGTACCAGGTCGTACATATCGTGAGGACTGGTGCCGTCCAGTTCGTAAAGATAGCGCCGAATCGAGTGCTTGACCGCAGTGTACAGCTGCGATATTTCTTCCTGCTCGGCTGCTGGTTCTGAGATGTTATTTTCCATGGCTCTGTGACTACTCAGGCTGCAATTTGTTCAGTATCGGTGGTACTGCGACAATAGGCTGAAACCATTTCAAGTTGCATGGCGGCCGATTCAATGCGATTGATTTGGCGCCAGAACGTTTCAGCGTTTTTCCGTCGTTTGCAGTACCAGCCGATGTGTTTGCGTGCAATACGCACACCCATCGTCTCACCGTAAAAAGCATACAGGTTTTCCAGGTGCTTGACCATGACGCATTCTACTTCAGCCGCAGTGGCCTCAGCAGCGTGCTGGCCATGCTCCAGGTAGTGCAGTATTTGCCTGAAAATCCACGGATTGCCCTGTGCAGCGCGGCCGATCATGAGGCCATCGGCGCCGGTATATTTGAGTACTGCCCGAGCCTGCTCCGGGCTGCTGATGTCACCGTTGGCGATCACTGGAATATTGATCAGGGATTTGACCCTGGCAATCGTGTCGTATTCAGCCGAGCCGGCAAATTTGCAGCTACGGGTGCGCCCGTGAATGGCCAGCGCCTGGATGCCTGAGTCTTCGGCAATGTGTGCGATGACCTCGGCATTGCGGTGCTCTGTGTCCCAGCCGGTGCGTATTTTTAAAGTAACGGGCACATCGACTGCGTCGACCACGCTGCGCAAGATATCCGCGACCAGGGCTTCGTTTTTCATCAGCGCCGAGCCCGCCATCACATTGCAGACTTTTTTTGCCGGGCAGCCCATATTGATGTCGATGATCTGGGCGCCGTTATCAACATTGAATTTTGCCGCCAGCGCCATTTGCGCCGGCTCGGTGCCCGCGATCTGCACGCTGCGCGGTGTGGTCTCGCCGCTGTGTTCCAGGCGCAATCGGGTTTTTCGTGTGTGCCAGAGAGCGCTGTTGGACGTCACCATTTCAGACACCGCCATGGCGGCGCCGAGCTCGCGACACAGCATGCGAAACGGCCGGTCGGTGACACCCGCCATCGGGGCGAGAATCAGAGGATTGTCCAGGGTGTAAGGGCCGATTTGCATGTCGGGATTCTACAAGAAGCTGAATTCGTATGTCACCGCGTCTTTGCCCGGATCCTGCACCGCCAGGGTAAAACTGGCTTCGCTGCCAGCGGCCAACAGTGCCGAGTCGGCATTTTTTTTATGCAAATATTCGTCGGGGGTAAACGTACGCTCGGCCACGGTCGCGCCGCGTACATTGGCAAAATCGATTTTCACATCCGGGTAGGGCTGTTCATGACCGGCCTGGTTGCTCATGGTGACCACGATCATCAGCGCATTTTTCACCGTTGGGTGGGTGTAGACATTGCGGCTCAGCATTTCGATTTTGTCGGGTTCGCGCAGGGGTTCGAGTTTGCAGTGAGCGTATGCGCAGGCTTTTTCCAGCCAGGGCTTGAGCCTGGCCTGTTGCTGCAACTGATTACGGTGAAAGTAGGCGTATTCAAGCACCAGTGACAGTGCCAGCAGGATGATCAGCAGGCTCCATGCCAGTCCTGCCAGAACCGAAGCGGCTGAACTTTGATGGCGAAAGGCCTCGGGAACCACAACGCGTAGCGGTTCTTCGAGCAGGTCGTGATCTGTGTGCCTGTTTGCAGACTTTGCGGCGGTATTAACACCATCCTGCGCCGCTGGCGATGAAAGTTTCGTGGCAAACGCCGCAACGCACGATACCATCGGCCATGGTGAGCTGGGTTTCGGTCAGCCTGAAAACGGTTTTGCAATTGGGGCAGATGGTTTGCATGGATGGATTATTGCAGCCAATCAGTTTTGTCTGCAACCGTGCAGCATGACCCAGTCTTCTTCGAACTGTGCGGGATCCATTTCGAAATACTCACTATAAGCATCGCTCACGGTATCCGCCTGTTCGCGCAGAATCCCGGAAAGCACGATATCGCCCTGGGGCTTCACGCACTGCGCCAGCATGGGGGCCAGTTCGACCAGTGGGCCGCTGAGAATATTGGCGACTACGACGTCGTAGCTATTTTGTGCAGCACTGCGTTTGGCAAAATCGCTGGATGAAAATAGCGCAAGGCGTTCGCTGACCTGGTTGGCATCGGCATTGGCGCGACTGGCGAGCAGCGCCTGTTCATCGATATCGACACCATCGGCGTGCTCAACGCCCAGCAGCAAAGCGGCTACTGCAAGAATGCCCGAACCACAGCCGAAATCGAGCAGCCTGTGCTGTTGCTGGATATGGGCATCCAGCCAGCGCAGACACAGCGCGGTGGTGGGGTGGGTGCCGGTGCCGAAGGCCAGCCCGGGATCGAGACGCAGATTGATCGCGTTGGCATCGGGCGGTGGCAGATGCCAGGGACAGACCCAGAGCCGGGAGCCAAACTGCATCGCGTGATAATGATCCATCCAGGCGCGGCTCCAGTCCTGGTCTTCAAGTGCTTCGAACCGGATCTTGTCGGTCGGCACATTCAGATGCTGGTCGAGCTGGCTGCGCAACTGATCCTTGTCCTGCTCAGCATCGAACAGACCGGTGACGATGGTGTTTTCCCAGACTCGAATTTCGCCCGGGGCGGGTTCCAGAATCGGCTTGTCTTCCGCGTCTTTCAGGGTAACGCTGACCGCACCAAGCGCAACGAGTCGATCTTCGATTTCGTCCGCGTGTTGCCGGGTGGTGGTGATAGCGACCTGGATCCAGCTCATTTTGTGCTTTTGCTCACTGTATATGCCGTCGATCAGAGGACACGATGCGCGAGTTAAGCCCGGCCTTGCGCTGCTGTCAAATCGCCGTCCGTCCTGGCGGTAGCTATGCTGCTAGACCGCAACCTGATCCAGACAGTAGTATAGGGTCGTGAATTCTGAATCGGTACAAGGGCGTACGTATGAATCAAGCATTATTCGACAGTGGTCTGGCCGCACTGAAGGCAGACGATTTCAAGGCGGCAGAACGTGATTTCCAGGAAGTGGTCAATGACCTGGATGAGAACGGTGAACAGTACAATCGTGTCGCCTCCTATCTGGGCCTGGCACAGGTGCTCAATGACAAACGCAATGGACTGGTATTGTGCCGTGATGTGGCCAGCAGTGAGGTGCTGGATGGCCAGGTGTTTCTCAATCTTGCTGCGGCCGAATGGCATTCGAAGAATCGCAAACGCGCAATCGATGCGCTCTACCGAGGTAGTAAAATCGATCGTGATCATCCTCAGTTAAAGCGCGCTGTGCAGCTGGCGGATAGCCGCAAACACCCGGTGCTCAGGTTTTTACCACGCTCGCACCCGCTCAACCGTTTTCTCGGGCGACTGCTGCGCGCTACACCTTCCAGTGCCCTTAGCGTGCAGACCCTGTTATATTAGGCGCGGGAGTTGGCCAGGCAATCGCTCTGTACACAAGTGCAGGGAGGAAAGTCCGGGCTCCACAGGACAGAGTGCCAGGTAACGCCTGGGGGGCGCGAGCCTACGGAAAGTGCCACAGAAAATATACCGCCGAGTCGTATGGGACAGAACTAAAGGTCTGTCCCCAGGCAGGTAAGGTAAGGGTGAAATGGTGCGGTAAGAGCGCACCGCGTGTCTGGCAACAGGCATGGCAGGGTAAACCCCACTCGGAGCAAGACCAAATAGGGGAACATTATGTGCGGTCCGCACTGTTCCCGGGTAGGTTGCTTGAGGTGTGCGGTGACGTACATCCCAGATGAATGATTGTCACGGGCCGGCTTGCTGGCCCGATACAGAACCCGGCTTACCGGCCGACTCCCACCTCTTTTAAGCAATGAATAATTAATAATTGGTAATGAATAATGAGCGAGGCCCCTCTCTGGAGGAGTGGCCATGCTTGTTAGTCTTTAATTATTCATTATTCATTGTCAATTATTCATTCCGCCTCTCTCTGTACTTAATGTAGATTATTAAGTTCTCATACCAAGCTGATGATTTAAAAACAGCTTATTTTCAGGTCTCCATCTTTCCCTCTAATTTGCGGCTAAGTTGCTGTGAGATAAAGATTTTTTAGCTCTATTTCGGCGTGAAATTACTTGACAGCAGGCGGCGTCCCTACCTATAGTGTCATCATGTGGGGATTGGTGGGTAATTGTGGGTGATTCTCGCTCTCACCCGATGCAAACAGGCTGAAGACATAGAGTATGAGCTTTCGCGGTATCAACAATCTGGCAATCGACGCCAAAGGCAGAATGGCCATGCCGGCACGCTATCGTGACCGGTTGATGGAGTCCTGCGGTGGTCATCTGGTGGTCACGGTCGATCGCGATCATTGTTTGCTGGTCTACCCCCTGCCCGAGTGGGAAATCATCGAAGCCAAATTAATCGAACTGCCCAGTCTCAACCAGCAGGCGCGTTTGTTGCAACGTTTGCTGATCGGCCATGCCACCGAATGTGAGCTCGATAGCCAGGGCAGGATTTTAGTCCCCACGATGTTACGCGAATTTGCGCATCTGGATAAAAAAATCGTCCTGATCGGTCAGGGCAAAAAATTTGAAATCTGGGATGAAGACACCTGGACCCAGAATCAGGAAAGCTGGATTGAAAAAGTGCAGAACGGTGAGGGTGAATTGCCTGCCGCGCTGGAAGATCTTTCGCTCTAGTTGCGATGCTTGAAGATTTCAGCCATCGGCCCGTACTTCTGGAAGAAGTACTGGATGCACTCAATATTCAGCCGGAAGGCATATATGTTGATGCGACCTTTGGTCGCGGCGGTCATAGCGAAGCAATACTTGCGCGTCTTAAATGCAAAAGGACGTTTGCTCGCACTGGATCAGGATCCGGAAGCGATCGCTCACGGGAAGAAGCATTTTGCTGATGAACCGAGAATACGATTTGAACATTGCAACTTCAGTCAGGTGGCGCAAGTGGTGGCTGAGCATAAACTGGAACAGCGTATCAATGGTGTCCTGATGGACCTGGGCGTGTCGTCGCCGCAGCTGGATGATGCAGCGCGCGGATTCAGTTTTTTACGTTCCGGACCGCTGGATATGCGTATGAATACTGAAGAGGGCGAATCCGCGATGCAATGGCTGCAGCGTGTTGAGCCCAGAGACCTGATTTTAGTTTTGAAGCGTTATGGTGAGGAACGATTTGCAAAGCGTATTGCCAGTGCAATAGTGGCTGCGCGCGAAGAGGGTGAAATAGAAAACACGACACAGCTGGCGGATATTATTTCTGCTGCTGTGCCAGTGAAAGAAAAAAATAAACACCCTGCAACGCGCAGCTTTCAGGCAATACGTATTTTTATTAATCGCGAACTCGAGTCGGTAGAAACGGGTCTGCGTGGAGCGGCCGATGTTCTGGCCTTACAGGGACGACTTGCAGTTATTAGTTTTCATTCACTGGAGGATCGTCTGGTGAAACGTTTTATGCGTGCGCGATCGACGCCTGAGAAATTGCCACCCGGCCTGCCGGTGATGAATGCTGGTCTGCAGGCGCCGTTTCGACTGGTGGGTAAATCAATTGTTGCGAGTGAAGCGGAGGTATCGGTAAATCCGCGATCGCGCAGTGCACGGCTGCGTGTACTGGAGCGTGTGCAGTGAGTAACCGGCAACAGACCTTTATCGTTGTTGTACTTTTTTTTGCGGTGATGGCTTCAGCAATACTGCTGGTATATAGCCGTCATGAAACACGTAAGAAATTTGTTGAGCTGGGCCAGTTGCATAAACAGATGGCGGCACTGGATACCGAATGGGGACGTTTACAGCTGGAGCAAAGCGCATGGTCAGGCCACAGTCGTATTGAGCAGATTGCGCGCACACGATTAAACATGGTGCAGCCCGAACCCGGCAGTGTTGTATTTATCAAACCATGAAAGTACATCAAACAACATCCAGTAAACCACTGGCGCCCTGGCGTCGGGTATCGGTATTGATCGGCTTTGTGCTGGCAATTACTGCATTGCTCGCACGTGCGGTTGATCTGCAGATGGTAGACGCCAGTTTTTTTGAAAAGCAGGGCGATGCGCGGCACCTGCGTCTGGTGACTATACCCGCACATCGTGGTGACATACTGGATCGGAATGGCGAACCACTGGCGATCAGTACGCCTGTCAGTAGTGTCTGGATGAATCCGCAATTGATGCAAACCGATGATGCTGGCCTATCGAAGCTGGCCAAACTGCTCGATATAAAAACGTCGTTGTTAAAAAGCAAAATTCGCAATAACCAGGACAAGGAATTTGTGTATTTGAAGCGCCATGTTCCGCCCGAGCTTGCGGCGCAGGTAGATGCATTGAATATAAGCGGCGTTTCGCTGCAGAGCGAATACCGCCGATATTACCCAACCGGTGAAGTCACTGCACACGTGCTTGGTTTTGACAACATTGACGATAACGGGCAGGAGGGCATTGAGCTTGCCTACAATAGCTGGCTCAAGGGTGAACCCGGTAAGAAAAGAGTGATTCGAGATCGGCTGGGTCGAACGTTTAATGATATCGAACGTATTCGAGATGCTGTGCCTGGCAAGGTAGTGAAATTAAGTATCGATAAAGATTTGCAGTATCTTACCTATCGCACGCTTAAGGCGGCTGTGCTGAAAAATAATGCAGTGGCGGGATCGGCTGTAGTGCTTGATGTGAAAACAGGCCGGGTGCTGGCGATGGCGAATCAGCCCTCTTTTAATGTCAATGATCGTGATCAGTTAAGACCATCGGCTACGCGCAATCGTGCAGTGACCGATGTATTTGAGCCAGGCTCAACCATGAAGCCTTTGAGCATGGCGGCTGCGCTTGAATCGGGTGTCTGGAAGCCTGGTGACACGGTTCAAACTTCACCCGGTTACATGAGGATACTGGGTAATCCGATTCGTGACGACGGTAATTACGGCAAGCTTGATCTCGGCGGCGTGATTGAGCGTTCGAGTAATGTCGGTATTAGCAAAATCATACTGGCCATCAGCGCCGAGCAACAGGCGGATATGTATCAAAAATTTGGTCTGGGTGCTACCACCGGCAGTGGTTTCCCGGGGGAAGCCAGCGGGCGACTTTCCCTGGATGCTGCAAGTAATGATTTTGAGCGTGCCACCATGGCGTTTGGTTATGGCGTTTCGGTGACGCCGTTGCAGCTGGCGCGCGCTTACCAGGCCATTGCCAATGATGGCGTTATTAAACCGGTAAGTTTTCTGGCGGATTCTGAGTCAACAGGCAGCATGCGCATTATGTCAGTAAAAACTGCGCGTGAACTACGCAAGATGATGGAGCGCGTGGTGAGTGCGAAGGGTACAGGCAAGCGGGCGCATGTGCCGAACTATAGTGTTGCCGGTAAAACCGGTACCGTGCATAAATTTGTCGCTGGCGGTTATGCAGAAGATCGCTATATCTCCATTTTTGCCGGCATGGTGCCCGCCGATCATCCGGATGTGGTGATGGTGGTGATGATTAATGAGCCGCGCAATGGCGAGTATTTTGGTGGCCTGGTGGCAGCGCCTGTGTTTAGTACCGTGATGGCAGGTGCGATGCGTTTGCTGGATATTCCGCCGGATCGTATCTCGGATACCCAGCTGGTAGAAAAAACGCAAGTAGACAAGGGCCGTCGTCACGTGGGGCGTACCTGATGAGTTTGCACAAGACAACAGAAGGTGTTCGGTTACAGAATCTGCTGGCAGGTTTTGTCGATGATGCCTTGCTCGCGGCAAATGCTGACATAAGGATCCGGCAACTGGTACAGGATAATCGCAAGGCAGGTGAAGGCGACCTGTTTCTCGCATTTCAGGGCTTTAATACCCACGGTTTGCTGTATGCGCAGGATGCTGTTGCTAAAGGCGTCAGTGTGGTGCTGTGGGACGGTGATTGCGAGCGCCGTGATGAAATTCTGGATTCCATTTCAAATAAGGTGGTGTGTCTGCAATGCGCCGATTTAAGAAACAAGGTGGGCGAGATTGCTTCGCGGTTTTTTGCTAAGCCTTCGGCCGATATGAATGTGATTGGTATTACCGGTACCGATGGTAAGACATCGATTGCGCATTTCCTGGCACAGGCGCTGGATGATAATGACAGACATTGCGGCGTGCTTGGAACACTGGGTAATGGTTTTATAAATGATCTACATCCAACCGGCCTGACTACTCCAGATGCCCTGCAGGTACAGAAGACGCTGGCGGAAATACGCAATGCGGGTTCGCGTCATGCAGTCATGGAAGTGTCATCACATGGTCTTGATCAGGGCCGTGTCAATGGTGTGGCGTTTGATATTGCGGTGTTCAGTAATCTGGCGCAGGACCATTTTGATTATCATAAGACGATGGAACGTTATGCGGATGCCAAGCGCAAATTATTTTATCAACCTGGCCTGCGAGTCGCGGTGATCAATCTTGATGATGAGTTCGGCAGGGTACTTGCTGCCGAATGCGAAAACAGATTGCCGGTATGGGGTTATAGCATGCAGGCGGATGTGAGTGAGTTGCAGCAGTACGCAAATAACATTGTGTATGCGCATAGTGTGGAGACAATACGCGAGGGTTTGCGTCTGAAGCTAAAGACACCTAAAGGCGATTGTGTTCTTGAGGTCGGTTTACTCGGACGTTTCAATGCGTCCAATATAATGGCGGTGCTTTGTTGTTTGTTGCTAAGCGATATTTCTTTCGAAGAAGCTATTAATCGCATTCGCAAGATACGGCCTGTTCAGGGACGCATGCAAATGACCGTGGTTGCCGATAAGCCGGTCGTGGTGGTGGATTATGCGCATACGCCGCAGGCGCTGAGTGCGGCCTGTTCGGCGACACGTGAACATATCGGTGGTGAGCTGTGGTGTGTGTTTGGTTGTGGTGGTGATCGTGATCGTGACAAGCGGCCTAAAATGGCGGCGGCTGCAGAAGCGGCTTCAGATCATGTCATTGTCACCAGTGATAATCCGCGCCATGAACCGCCACAACAGATCATCGACGATATTATGTCGGGGTTTGCCCAGCCAGAAAACGTACAGCAAATAATCGATCGTCGCGCTGCCATTGAAGCGGCGATTAATCAGGCGCAGATCGGTGATGCCGTTCTGCTAGCAGGCAAGGGTCATGAATCCAGTCAGCTGATCGGTGATGTGCATATTGCATTTGATGATATGCGCGTTGCGCGTGAAACGCTCGGGGTCGCTATATGATGCAATTATCTCAGGCGGCCAATATGTTGGATGCGAAACTGGTGGGCAAGGATGTATTGTTCACGGCAGTGAGCAAAGATACACGCACCATCCATCAGGGTGATCTGTATGTAGCGCTCAAGGGCGAACGTTTCGACGGCCATGATTTCATCAAGGATGCCGCTGCTGCCGGTGCGGTTGCTGCCATGGTTGATGAAAACCAGAGCAGTACGCTGCCGCATATCAAGGTCGCGGATACGCGACTCGCGCTCGGTGCGCTGGCAGCGGGCTGGCGCCACCGGTTTGCCGGTAAAGTAGCGGGCATCACCGGCAGTAACGGCAAGACCACGGTGAAAGAAATGTGTCGCAGCATGCTGGTGCAGCACGCGGGTGAGACAAAAGTGCTGTCCACCCAGGGCAATCTGAACAACGATATAGGCCTGCCGCTGACCTTGCTGGCCTTACGTGAACAGCACCAGTTTGCAGTGATCGAGATGGGCGCCAACCATGTTGGTGAAATCGATTATCTGACGCATATTGCTCAGCCCGATGTGGCGCTGGTCAATAACGCAGCACCCGCGCATATTGAAGGTTTTGGTTCGCTGGAAAACATCGCGCACGCCAAGGCAGAAATTTATTCGGGTCTGAGTGCTCAGGGAACCGCGGTGATCAATCTGGATGATCATTTCGCGCCATTGTGGCTGGATATATGCAAACAAAAAACCTGCCGTACTTTTTCGCTGGAAAAGACGGACGCCAATGTGTACGCAAGTGAGTTGCAGATGGATGCAACTGGCAGCCAGTTTGTTCTGCACGTAGATGGTACATCTGAAAAAGTCGCGCTGGCCTTGCCGGGCCGGCACAATGTTATGAATGCGCTGGCTGCCGCCGCAGTATGTTCGGCCATGGGCGTAAAAATAAAAACAATCGCCGCCGCTTTAAAGAATTTCAATCCTGTGACCGGTCGTCTCAATATCAAGGCTGCGATCAACGGCGCGCGTTTGATCGATGATACCTACAACGCAAACCCGCAGTCATTCAAGGCGGCGATGCAGGTGTTGACGACTATGCCGGGGCATGCATGGATGGTCATGGGTGATATGGCGGAGCTGGGTAGCGATGCGAAAGAGCTGCATCGTGCGCTGGGAGTGGAGGCGAAACAGATGGGGGTGCAGCGCCTGTTTGCTACAGGTGAACTCAGCCGTGAAGCGGTCAGGGGTTTTGGCGCAAATGCAGCATGGTTTGCAAAGCAGTCGTCATTGGTTGATGCAGTGAAATCCGAGCTCAAACCCGAGAATATTGTGTTAGTTAAAGGCTCGCGTTTTATGGCGATGGAAAAAGTGGTTAGCGCGTTGTTGCCTGTTACCAGGCAGGGTAAAAACAAAAACAGCGATTCTGGCAATCGTCAGGAGGTGAGCTGATGTTGCTCGCGTTGGCAGAGTATCTCACACGGTTCTACAGCGGGTTCCATGTATTTCAGTACCTGACCTTGCGCACGATTCTCGGCACAATTACAGCCCTGATGCTGTCACTGATTATCGGCCCGTGCGTGATTCGCAAACTGACCAGTTACAAAATCGGACAGCAGGTGCGTGATGATGGTCCACAATCGCATTTAACCAAGGCAGGTACGCCCACGATGGGCGGTGCTCTGATTCTGGTGTCGGTGGCAATCAGTACTCTGTTGTGGAGCGATTTGCATAATCGTCAGATGTGGATAGCGTTGATTGTGACCTTGCTGTTTGGTCTGGTCGGTGGTGTCGATGATTATAGAAAGCTGGTGTACGGTAATTCAAAAGGATTATCGGCAAAATACAAATATCTATGGCAAACGGTGTTCGGTCTGGGCGCGGCCTGCCTGATTTTTGTAACTGCAAAAACGCACGTAGAGACCACTTTAATTCTGCCCTTTGTGAAAGATGTGATGATTCCACTCGGCTGGAGCTTTGTCGTGCTCGGTTATCTGGTGATTGTCGGTAGCAGCAATGCGGTGAACCTGACCGATGGCCTGGACGGTCTCGCGATCATGCCCACGGTCATGGTGGCAGGTGCGCTGGGTGTGTTTGCTTATGCCACCGGGAATATCGCGTTTTCAACTTATCTCGGTATTCCTTATATCAGCGGTGTCGGTGAACTGGCCATTTTCTGCGGCACGCTGGTCGGCGCCGGTCTCGGCTTTCTCTGGTTCAATACCTATCCCGCGCAGGTTTTCATGGGTGATGTAGGTGCGCTTGCTCTGGGTGCAGCGCTGGGTGTGATTGCTGTGCTGGTGAGACAGGAACTGGTGCTACTGATCATGGGCGGTGTGTTTGTGATGGAAACAGTATCGGTCATCTTGCAGGTCGGTTCTTACAAATTGACCGGTAAACGAATATTTCGCATGGCGCCGCTGCATCATCATTTTGAACTCAAAGGCTGGCCGGAGCCGAGAGTGATCGTGCGCTTCTGGATTATAACGGTGGTGCTGGTGCTGATTGGCCTGGCATCACTCAAAGTACGTTAACAATGACGGATATATGCAACAGGCAAACGCAATTATGACTACCTCGTCAACCAGACAGCAAACCTACACCCTGGTGGTAGGGCTGGGTGTGACGGGCATGTCAGTAGTGAAATATCTGCGCGGCCTGGATGAAACGATCATCGTGGTCGATAGCCGTGAGCAGCCGCCGTGTTTGTCGCAACTGCAAGCGTCGTTTCCTGAAGTGGCTGTGCACTGTGGGATTTTTGATGCCGAGTTTTTCAAACGTGCGCATCGTATTGTGCTGAGCCCGGGTGTGGCGCTGTCAACGCCCGCGGTGCAGGAAGCGAACCAGGCAGGGGTCGAAATCACCGGTGATATCGATTTGTTCGCGCACGAAGTGCGTGCGCCTGTGATCGGAATTACGGGCTCGAACGGTAAAAGCACGGTGACCGCTTTGTTAAACGCGATGGCCTTGCGAGCCGGTGTGCGCGTCGCCATGGGCGGAAACATAGGCACTCCCATTCTGGATCTGCTCGATGATGAAAATCAGCTTTATGTTATCGAGCTATCGAGTTTTCAGCTGGATACCATGCACGATTTGCAACTGAAAGCGGGTGTGGTGCTGAATATTTCAGACGATCACATGGATCGTTATCCGGATTTTTCGAGCTATGTCCAGAGCAAACATATTATGTATCAGCATGCGCGCAACTGGGTGGTGAATCGTGATGATACGGTTGCCAGCACCGCGCCGTTTGTGGCCGAGCATGTCACTGGATTTACATTAGCTGCACCGGCCGCGAATGATTTTGGCCTGTGTGATATTGAGGGTGAAGACTGGCTGTGCTTTGGTGAAAAAGCTCTGTTGCGCACCGGTGAGATGAAAATCAAAGGCCGACACAACGCAGCAAATGCACTGGCTGCACTGGCCCTGGGTCAGTATGCAGGGCTTGATATGAGCACGATGATCGACGCCCTGCGCGAGTTTACCGGACTGCCACACCGCACGCAGTGGGTCGCGGAAAAATGCGGCATCAACTGGTACAACGATTCAAAGGCCACCAATGTTGGTGCAGCGCTGGCAGCGATTAATGGTCTGCCAGGGCGGCATGTGTTAATCGCAGGCGGTGAAGGCAAGGGCGCGGATTTTTCTGCCTTACGTGATGTTGCTGAACGCTTACGCGCGGTTGTTCTTATCGGACGTGATGCGGATATTATTGCAAAAGCCCTGGGTGATAGTGTTACTCAGGTACAGGCGAAAGACATGAAGCAGGCGGTGCAATTCAGTGCCGAACTGGCGCAAGCCAGTGATAATGTCCTGTTGTCGCCTGCCTGTGCCAGTTTTGACATGTTCAATAACTTTGAGCACCGCGGTGAAGTCTTTATGCGCGAAGTGCAGGAGTTGCTGGCATGAAACTGAACTTCACCATTCCCGGTGTTCATGAATTAAAAGAGCTGTCGGCTGTGCATCTGAGCGATATCGATCGCACGCTTGCGCTGGTGACCATTTGTCTGCTCTCCCTGGGAATCGTGATGGTGACCTCGGCTTCGATCACGGTGGCCGATCGCAATCTATCGAACCCGTTTTATTATCTTGAACACCAGCTGGCCTTTGTTGCCGTAGGACTGTTCGCAGGTTTTGTAGTATCTCGAATCAGACTGGTGCAATGGGAAAAATCGGGTATGTCGCTGCTCGGCTTTGCGCTGTTTTTGCTGGTGCTGGTGTTGATACCCGGCCTTGGTAAAAACGTCAACGGCAGTACACGCTGGATTGCGCTGGGTATTTTTAATTTACAGGTATCCGAACTGGTTAAATTATTCATGATGATTTATGTCGCGGGCTACCTGGTAAGGCACGGTGAAGCCGTGCGCACATCTATGTGGGGTTTTATAAAACCAATGTTGATGGTCGGACTGGCGGGTTTGTTGCTAATGCTGGAACCGGACTTTGGTGCCACCGTGGTGCTCATGGGTACCGTGTTGTGCATGACCTTTCTCGGCGGTGTGCGCTTTACACAGTTTATCTCGTTCTTGTCCCTGTTCTGTTTTTCAGCGGTGATGTTGATCGTAACCTCGCCGTATCGTATGGAGCGTCTGACTTCGTTTATGAATCCCTGGGCGGATCCATTCAACAGTGGATTTCAGTTGACCCAGTCGCTGATCGCGATCGGACGTGGCGGCTGGTTTGGTGCTGGTCTCGGTGCCAGTGTGCAAAAACTGTTTTATCTGCCGGAAGCACACACCGATTTTCTGTTCGCCATTCTTGCAGAAGAATTAGGTTTTATTGGTGTGTTCATTGTTATTGCACTGTTCTGTGTTTTGTTCTGGCGCGCGTTTCGCATTGGCGTGATGGCAGAAAAATCGGGCAATCGTTTTGCAGCCTATCTGGCCTATGGTATCGGTGTCTGGCTGGCGATGCAGACGATCATCAATATTGCGGTCAACATGGGCCTGTTGCCTACCAAAGGTCTGACCCTGCCATTGATGAGCTACGGTGGCAGCAGCGTGGTGGTGGTCTGCATGGCGATCGGCTTACTGATGCGCATATATAAAGAGTGTAATGCCAATGTGATTCAGGCGGTGGCCCGCAGTACCCGTGTGCGCGTACGCAAGGCCGCAAATACTGCCGATTATAAAAAACGCCGCTCGGCGTTCGCGGGGCGCGGCGCATGATGGCCTTAAGACCCGTACTGATCATGGCCGGTGGTACCGGCGGCCACGTGTTTCCGGCACTGGCGGTCGCGGACGAATTGCGTAGCCGCGGTGTCCCGGTGGTCTGGCTGGGCACGCAGGCCGGGATCGAAGCGCGGCTGGTACCGCAGGCAGGCTATTCAATTGAATGGCTCAGCATCAAAGGCCTGCGCGGTAAGAATCTGCTCAGTCAGTTATTAATACCGCTGCGGCTGGGGCTGGCCTGCATTCAGGCAGCGAGCATACTGCGCCGCAGAAAACCCTGTGCGGTTCTGGGAATGGGCGGCTTTGCCTCGGGTCCCGGTGGTTTTATGGCCTGGCTGATGCGTCGACCCTTATTAATACACGAACAAAATGCTGTCGCAGGCCTGACCAATCGTTTGCTGGCAAAGCTAACCAGGAATCGGCTCGAAGCCTTTCCCGGCGCGCTGGGTCAACATGCCGAACAGACTGGCAACCCGGTACGTCGTGACATTATTGCGATCACTGCGCCCGAACAGCGTCTGGCGACGCACACTACGGCAATGCGCGTGCTCGTGGTGGGTGGCAGCCTGGGCGCGGTACGCCTCAATCAGATCATCCCGGAAGCACTGGCAAAAATGCGCGTCGACATACGACCTGAAGTGCATCATCAGACCGGCCTGAATAATCTTGAAGCAGCACGCGAGGCGTATCGCGAACACGGCGTCGAAGCCAGAGTCGATGCCTTTATCGATGACATGGCGGCTGCGTATGACTGGGCGGACCTGGTGGTCTGTCGTGCAGGCGCCATGACCGTATTCGAATTAGCCGCGGCGGGCGTGGCTTCAATTTTAATTCCGTACCCATACGCAGTGGATGATCACCAGACCGCGAACGCAGCGTATCTGGTGGCGCATGGCGCTGCACTGATGCGTCAGCAAAGCGCACTCACCAGTGACTGGATGTGTGAGCAGCTGACGCAGTTCAGCGAACACCGCGAACGTCTTACCACGATGGCATGCGCCGCACGTGCGCAGGCAAAACCGGAAGCTGCGCGTGTCGTGGCTGAACGTTGCATGGCGGCAGGAGGACTGGCATGAGCAGGGATATATCCAGCGCAGATAATTTTATGCGGCGTATTCATAAAGTTCATTTTGTCGGCATCGGTGGTGCGGGCATGAGTGGTATTGCCGAAGTCATGCACACGCTTGGTTATGAGGTGAGTGGTTCGGACATGGCGAGCAATTCGGTGACGCGCAGATTGCAACAAATAGGTGTCAAAGTCTTTCAGGGGCATGCTGATACCAATGTCAGTGGTGTCGATGTCGTCGTCACGTCTACAGCCATTGCAGCGAACAATCCGGAAGTGGTGGCGGCGCGCGAGCATCGCATTGCTGTAGTGCCACGCGCGGAAATGCTGGCCGAGCTAATGCGTTTTAGTCATGGCATCGCAGTGGCTGGAACGCACGGTAAAACGACCACGACTTCGCTGGTCGCAAGCGTGCTCGAAGAAGGTGGGCTGGATCCAACTTATGTCATTGGTGGCAGGCTTAACAGTTCTGCGACACACGCACGCCTGGGCACTGGCCACTATCTGGTGGCAGAGGCCGATGAAAGCGACGCCTCATTTTTGTATCTGCAACCGATGATTTCCGTGGTGACCAATATCGATCATGATCACCTGCCCACCTACCAGGGTGATTTCGAAAATCTTCGCCATGCCTTTGTGGAGTTCCTGCACCATCTGCCGTTTTACGGGCTGGCTGTGGTGTGTATCGATGATGCGGTGGTGCGTGATTTGTTGCCTCAGATAACGCGACCGTTCAGAAGTTATGGCACTGATCAGGCAGCGGATGTGCGTGCATTCAATATTGTTGCCAAAGGCCTGCAAACACAGTTTGATGTCATGCTGCCAGATCGCACCAATGCCTTACCGGTCACTTTAAATATGCCCGGTATGCACAATGTGCTGAACGCTCTCGCCGCAATTACCATTGCGCACGAACTGGGTGTGGCCGATGCCGATATACAGTCAGCCCTGTTGCGTTTCGAGGGCATCGGTCGGCGTATCCAGTTGTACGGTGAAATAAAAATTCCAGGCGGCAGTATCAGCCTGGTCGATGACTACGGCCACCATCCAACCGAAGTCGCAGCGACCCTGCAGGCGGTGCGTGCCGGATGGCCGGGTAAACGTCTTGTAGTGGTATTTCAGCCTCATCGCTATACCCGAACGCGTGATCTGTTCGAAGACTTTAGTGGTGTGCTTGCTGATATCGATGTTTTGTTACTCACCGAGGTGTATTCCGCTGGCGAAGAAGTGATCCCCGGTGCGGATGGACGTGCGCTGTGTGCAGCGATTCGCGCACGCGGCAAGGTGAACCCGATCTTTGTCGAGAACGTTGAAGACCTGGCCGGTGCACTCAAGGCTGTAGTGCAGGATGGCGATGTGGTGTTAACACTGGGTGCAGGCAGCATCGGTCGTGTTTCCAGTGAACTTGCTGACAAGATGAGGGCAGCATGACATGGCTGCTCACCGATCAATGGCAAATGAGGCCAGTGAAATGACCGCGCAGATTCGAGGCACAGTCCTGCTTGATGAGCCGATGGCCAGACATTGCAGCTGGCGTTGCGGCGGCAATGCGAAACAGTATTTTGTGCCAGCTGACCTTGCGGATATTCAGGCCATGCTGCAGCAGTTGCCGAGCGATGAAAAAATTCTCTGGCTCGGTCTTGGTAGCAATCTGCTGGTGCGTGATGCGGGTTTTGATGGCACAGTGATAGCGACACAAAATGCAATGAAACAGCTTGAATTAAAACAGAACAATACGGTGTATGTCGGCGCAGGTGTTGCCGATGCCAAACTTGCTCGCTTTACCACGCGGCATCAACTGACCAAAGGCGAGTTCTTCGCGGGCATTCCCGGCCTGGTCGGTGGTGCGCTGGCGATGAATGCCGGTGCCTTTGGTGGTGAAACCTGGCGCCAGGTGGTCAGTGTAGAAACACTGGATCGCCGCGGTGCATTGCACACTCGTACACCCGATGAATACGAAATTGGGTATCGCCATGTGCAATTAAAAAATTCACAGCAGGAAGAGTGGTTCGTCGCTGCGACCATGTGTTTTGAAACACAGAGCACCACAACGAATACCCAGATGCTCGATATTAAACAGCTGCTGGCGAAACGCGCTGCCACCCAGCCCGTGGGTAGCGCGAATTGTGGTTCGGTGTTCCGTAATCCCGAGAATGATTCTGCGGCGCGGCTGATTGAAAGCTGCGGACTCAAAGGCAAACGTATCGGCGGCGCCATAGTGTCGGAAAAGCACGCAAACTTTATTATCAATGACGACAATGCCAGCGCTTCCGATATTGAAAACCTGATCGAGTATGTGCAGCACACCGTTCTGGAAAAATGCGGTATCGAATTAAAAACGGAAGTGCGCATTGTGGGTGAGAAATTGTTATGAGTCAGTCCGAGACAGACTAATTTTGGCAAAGTGGCTGTGCTGATGGGTGGCTGGTCGGCCGAGCGCGAGATTTCTCTGATCAGTGGCCAGGCAGTGTTGCAGTCATTGCAGGCGCAGGGCATTGACGCGCACGCGGTTGATGTTACCCATGATGTTGCGCGCGTTCTGCTGGATGAAAAATTTGACCGTGCTTTTATCGTGCTGCATGGTCGCGGTGGTGAAGACGGTAGCATGCAGGGTCTGCTCGAAACAATGGCGATTCCTTACACCGGGTCTGCGGTGCTGGGTTCGGCGCTGGCCATGGATAAATTGCGCACCAAGCAAATATGGCAGGCAGCCGGTTTGCCGACACCGGACTATGTTGTGCTCGAATCGGAACACGATTGTAAGCAGGCGCTGAAAACACTGGGTCTGCCGATGATTGTAAAGCCTGTGCTCGAAGGTTCCAGTATTGGTATGAGCAAGGTCGAAAACGCAGACGAACTGGTTCCGGCATGGCAACTGGCCACTGCCTGTCGTGGCGAAGTGATCGCCGAGCGCTGGATCACAGGCAAGGAATACACGGCCGCCATTATAGGTGATCGTGTATTACCCATGATTCGTCTTGTGACACCACATAAATTCTACGATTACGATGCCAAGTACAAAGCAAATGATACTCAGTATCTTTGTCCTTGCGGGCTCGAGGAAAAAACAGAAAAGGGCTATGCCGAGCTGATGCTAAAAGCATTCAGAACGGTCGGCGCCAGCGGCTGGGGACGCGTTGATTTCATGGTGGATGAAAATTTACAGCCGTGGTTGATCGAAGTGAATACCGTACCAGGAATGACCGATCACAGTCTGGTGCCGATGGCTGCGAAACAGGCGGGGATCAGTTTTGAGCAACTGGTATTACAAATTTTGCAGGCCAGTCATGTTTAAGTTTAAAGCCAGAAAACAGGCGCGGCGTGGTGCAGTACGCAAAACCGAACAACGACCCGATCGTCGTTGGATGTTTGCGGCAGCTGGTGTATTCGCGCTTGTGGTGATCACCGGCGTACTTGTCTGGCAGTTGCGTCATTTTGAGTCCGGAACCTTTTTGCCAATTGAGCGCGTGAGAATTGAAGGTAATTTTAAAAATCTTGCAACCAGTGCGATGCAGAAACAGGTGGTGTCGGTGTTACAGGGCGGTTACTTTACGGTGAACCTGGAAGCAATTCGCGATGCATTGTTACAGATGCCATGGGTTGACGATGTTTCGGTGAGAAGAGACTGGCCTCCATCATTAGATATCCATGTCACAGAAAAACAGGCAGTGGCGTACTGGGGCAAGGATTCACTGATCAGCGATAAAGGCGAACTGTTTACGCCGCAGCCGCTCTCGCATCAGATGCATCTGCCACAGCTTGATGGCCCGGATCAGTTGCACAGGGCGGTCTGGCAGTTTGCTGCTGAAGTGAGTACACAACTGATCAAGCTGGGCATGCATACCGAAAAGGTTTCACTGAATGATCGCCGGGCATGGCGTGTGTTCGTGACAACAGACGGTGTAGACGACCAACAGAATAACAGTTTGATTGAAATTAATTTTGGTAGCACCGATACCGAAAAGCGCCTGCATAGATTTCTACGTGTATTTGCCATGAGCAATGCACCCAGTTTGAAAAATATTCAGGTCATCGACATGCGTTATCCAAATGGTTTTGCGCTGCGCTCCAGAAGTGCTGATAAGAGAGAAGCATGAACATACAAATCATGCCCGTAAGAGGTGTTAAATAATGACGAAGAAGTCAGATAAAAATATGATTGTTGCGCTTGATATAGGCACATCAAAAGTGGTGGCGATAGTGGGTGAGATCACGGCCGATGATGAAATTGAAATTGTCGGACTGGGGATGCACCCATCACACGGCCTGAAAAAAGGTGTGGTGGTCAATATCGAGTCTACGGTGCAATCCATTCAACGCGCAGTCGAAGAAGCCGAACTGATGGCGGGCGTACAGATTCAGTCGGTGTATGCAGGCATTGCGGGCAGTCATATCCGTAGTTTGAATTCGCACGGCATAGTCGCTATTCGTGAGCGCGAAGTGACCTCCGGCGATCTTGATCGAGTGATCGATGCTGCACGTGCAGTCGCGATTCCTGCCGACCAGCGCATCCTGCACATACTGCCGCAGGAATTTATTATTGATCAGCAGGAAGGCGTGCGCGAGCCGATTGGTATGTCGGGTGTACGCCTGGAAGCCAAAGTGCATCTGGTCACCGGTGCTGTCGGTGCTGCACAGAACATCATCAAGTGCATCAGGCGCTGCGGCCTGGAGGTCGACGATATTATTCTTGAGCAGCTGGCTTCAAGCTATGCGGTACTGACCGATGATGAAAAAGAGCTGGGCGTATGTCTGGTCGATATCGGCGGCGGTACCACCGATATTGCGGTGTTCACCGATGGTGCGATACGGCACACCGCGGTGATTCCCATTGCCGGTGATCAGGTGACCAATGATATTGCAGTCGCGTTACGCACGCCCACTCAGTATGCGAACGACATCAAAATTAAATATGCCTGCGCACTGAGGCAGCTGGCAAATCCCGAAGAAACAATCGAAGTACCGAGTGTTGGCGAACGACCACCGCGAAAATTATCGCGACAGACTCTGGCTGAGGTGGTTGAGCCACGTTATGAGGAACTGTTGTCATTGGTGCAGTCAGAACTTCGTAAGAGCGGTTTTGAAGAAATGATTGCTGCCGGAATTGTACTGACCGGTGGCAGTTCAAAAATGGAAGGAGTAGTTGATCTGGCGGAAGAAATTTTCCATATGCCGGTTCGACTGGGTGTTCCACAGTATGTGTCGGGTTTATCTGATGTTGTCAGAAATCCGATACATGCAACCGGTGTCGGTCTGTTGCTATACGGTGAGCAACATCGACATTCATCCATGGGGCACATGCTGGATAAGAGTGGAGGCAGAAGTGTGTTGGCACGAATGAAAAGCTGGTTTCAGGGTAACTTCTAAACAAGTCGGTCAGGCGGGTGGTGAAAGATATGAATAACAATAGAACAAAAATGATGCAACAAAACAAAATGAATTTAACAATTATTACAGGGGAGAACTGTCATGTTTGAATTTATGGACTCTGTAGCGCAAGACGCTGTAATCAAGGTCATCGGTGTAGGTGGCGGCGGTGGTAATGCTGTCCAGCACATGGTGAGTAGTGGAATCGAAGGCGTAGAGTTTATTTGCGCGAATACCGATTCACAGGCTTTATCCAAAATGGACGGTGCCAAGTCTTTACAGATCGGCTGCAACATCACCAAGGGACTGGGGGCAGGTGCCACGCCTGAGATTGGTCACCAGGCGGCGCTGGAAGATCGCGAATTGATTCAGGAAGCGATCATGCATACCGATATGCTGTTTGTCACTGCGGGCATGGGTGGCGGTACCGGCACCGGTGCTGCGCCAGTAGTGGCACAGGTCGCACGTGAAATGGGCATCCTGGTCGTCGGTGTGGTGACCAAGCCGTTTGCTTTTGAAGGGCCATCACGAATGAAAATCGCGATGCACGGGATCAAGGAACTGACTCAGCACGTGGATTCATTGATCACTATTCCCAATGACAAACTGCTGGATGTGTATGGTCGCGACTTTGATCTGATGAATGCATTCAAAGGTGCGAACGATGTGCTTTATGGCGCAGTGCAGGGCATTACCGAACTGATCACCAATCCAGGTGTGATCAATGTCGACTTTGCCGATGTGCGTACCGTGATGTCCAAGATGGGCATGGGCATGATGGGTACCGGACGGGCACGTGGTGATAATCGTGCGCACGATGCTGCGACTTCTGCTATCGCCAGTCCCTTGCTGGAAGATGTCAATCTTTCAGGGGCACGCGGTATTCTGGTGAACGTCACCGGTGCCAATATGACCCTGGGTGAATTCCAGGACATCGGTGCAGTAGTGAATGCGTTCGCTTCGGATGATGCCACGGTGGTGATGGGAACCGCGATCGATCCTTCGCTGGAAGATGAACTTCGGGTCACGGTTGTTGCCACAGGTCTGGGCACACCTGCCGGTGGCCAAGCAGCCTAAGCTGGTGAAGCCAGAAGCGAATGGTGTGGTCGATTTCGACAAACTGTCTGAACCGACCGTCATCCGTCGCAACCGTGCAGGGATCCGGGAAGATGAATATGACGAAGAAATGCTGGATATCCCTGCTTTTCTCCGTCGTCAGGCAGATTAAGACAGGTGACTTAATTTGGGGATCGGCAAAAATGTGACCCGGTTTTGATGAAATATCGACATTTTCCACCTATATTACGGTGGTGGTGGGATGTATTTTGTTGGTGCGTCTTCCAAAATGGACATTAAAGTGTGAAAATACCGGGCTTTACACAAGCCTTTTATCTGGCTATGTGAATTCATTCAGGAACTGACTTGATCAAGCAAAGAACGCTCAAAAACGTAATCCGTGCGACCGGCGTAGGCCTGCACACTGGAGAAAAAGTATATCTAACTCTGCGGCCCGCCGCACCTGATACGGGTGTTGTGTTTCGACGCGTTGATGTCAATGAACCCGTTATCATCAAGGCCACCCATGACAATGTAGGTCCGACCACGCTGTCGACCACGCTGGAACAGGATGGTGTCAGGGTTTCGACAGTTGAACATCTGCTTTCTGCGATGGCCGGTCTGGGCATCGATAATGCCTATGTCGATGTCAGCGCACCGGAAGTGCCTATTATGGACGGAAGTTCCGGCCCCTTTGTATTCCTGATCCAGTCCGCAGGCATTGTTGAGCAGGAAGCCCCCAAGCGCTTTATTCGTATCAAGAAATCAATCCTGGTGGAAGAAGAAGACAAATGGGCGCGCTTCGACCCATTCGAAGGCTTTAAGGTCAGTTTCTCGATCAACTTTGATCACCCGGCATTTAAAAACTGTCCGGGCAGCGCCGAGATCGATTTTTCCACCACCTCCTTTGTCAAGGAAATCAGCCGTGCGCGCACCTTCGGTTTTATGAGCGATATTGAACATTTGCGCAAGCAGAATCTGGTTCTGGGTGGCAGCATGGACAATGCTATCGTGGTCGATGAGTACCGCGTGCTCAATGAAGACGGCCTGCGCTACGAAGACGAATTCGTGAAACACAAAATTCTTGACGCCATCGGGGATCTTTACCTGCTGGGTCACAGCCTGATCGGCGCCTTCTCTGGTTACCGTTCCGGCCATGCGCTAAACAATAAACTGCTTAAGGCGCTGATCGCTGATGAATCCGCCTGGGAAGAAGTCACCTTCGAAGATGCTGAAGCAGCGTCACCTATATCCTATACTCAGCCTATACAGGCATTTTAGGAGCTGGATTTTCGCTGGTGACGGGCGAGCTTTAACAGGGCGTTTTTAAGCCCCTCGTCGGAAATGCAGGAAGCGGCCGAGGCGATCTGCTGGCCCGCACGCTGACTGAGCTGGCGCTCCTGGAGCAGCTGTTTTGACAGTGTTCCTGGCCGGTGGCAGGGGCGCAGTCGCAAAGCGGCTTTTGATTTGAACATGCTGGATCTGGGCAAGGTGTTGCCTGACAAGTGCGATGATTTCCGGAGCCAGCTGACGTAGACGTGTTGCCCAGACGGGTGAGTCTGCCATGATAATCAGCTCCTGCTGCTGAATACCGGTGACAGCATAGTGGTTGTCGCATTCCGGGGGCAGGTGCTGGCGTAAAAGCAGAGTGAGCTTTTCATAGCGCCTGGAACGCGCGAGCAGGGTCGGGTCAAGCTGGCTACACAGGGGTTTCATGGCTCGGGGCTCGTCATCGTAAATATCTGAAATGTAAAAAAATATACCTTTTTGACTATACTTGACTGCTCTGGCAGATGAATATGAGCCGTCCGGAAACGATCATACTATGAATATCATTCTATTAGGTAAATACAGAGGACGACCACTGCGCTACCAGATTGGCAGTGGCTGGCAACTGGCGCTCTGCGGCGGTATTTTTGCTGCCATCCTTGCCGCAGTCTGTGTAGCAGGTTATCGATGGGGTGCAACCGAAGGTGTCACCAGCCAGCTGGTGCAGCTCAGGGCTGATTTGCAGCACCAGCAGGACCTGATCAAAAAAGCGCGCACCTCAACAGAATCCAACCTTGATGCGCTTTCCGCTCGTATGGGGCAGATGCAGGCACACGTCACTCGCATCAACGCGCTCGGTAAGCGGCTGATCAAAATTGCCAAAATCGATCCTGCTGAGTTTGATTTTGACAAGCTGCCGGGGTATGGCGGTCCAGAAGAAGCAGATAATAGCGATGCCAGTGGGACCACGAATTTTGAATCGGTGCTCGATGATCTCAATGCGCAGTTGAGCAGCCGCGAACAGCAGTTGGCGCTTCTCGAAGACCTGATCGTTAAAAAACAGTTGCAGCATGAATCACGCCCCTCCGGCCGGCCGACCAAAAAAGGCTGGATATCATCTTACTTTGGCATGCGTATAGACCCGTTCACCGGCAAAATGGCGATGCATAAAGGGATGGATTTTGCGGGTAAGGAAGACAGCAAGGTCGTTGCAGTGGCCAATGGCGTCGTGACCTGGGCAGGACCGCGCTCTGGCTATGGCAATCTGGTGCAAATCAATCACGGCAACGGTTATTCCACACGTTATGGCCACAATGACCAGATTCTGGTTCAGGTTGGGGATGTGGTCAAAAAAGGTCAGGTGATCTCCCTGATGGGCTCCACCGGACGTTCTACCGGACCTCATGTGCATTACGAAGTGCTGAAAAATGACCGTCAGATAAACCCTGCTGCATTTGTCCAGTCCAACGGTTGAAACCTTAGTCCGGGTCTCCATATAGTTGTGAACCTCTGAGGTTTCTCGGGCATAATACCGCTTTTATTTTTGCAACAGTTGCGCGCCGCAGTGCAGCTCTATCCAAATCAGCTTAAAAATGATCACAAAGTTTGTACGCAAGATAGTAGGTAGCCGCAACGACCGTCTGGTGAGACATCACCGGAAAACAGTCCAGAAAATCAACCAGCTGGAACCTGAGTTCGAAGCACTGGATGATCAGGCACTGGCCGCAAAAACCCTCGAATTCAAACAGCGCCTGCAGGATGGCGCTACCCTGGATGATCTCTTACCCGAAGCATTTGCCACCGTACGCGAGGCCGGTAAACGTGTTCTCGGCATGCGGCATTTCGATGTTCAGCTGATCGGCGGTATGGTGCTGCACAGCGGCAAAATTGCCGAGATGAAGACCGGTGAAGGTAAAACGCTGGTAGCGACGCTGGCGGTTTACCTCAATGCGCTTTCCGGCAAAGGCGTGCATGCTGTCACGGTCAATGATTATCTTGCCCAGCGTGATGCTGAGTGGATGGGTAGACTCTACGGTTTTCTCGGTCTGACCACCGGCGTCAGCATCAGTGGTATGGATCCCGCTGCCAAAAAACAGGCCTATGCCGCCGATATTACTTACGGCACCAATAATGAATTTGGCTTTGATTATCTGCGCGATAACATGGCGTTTACCGCAGATGAAAAAGTGCAGCGCGAACTCAATTTCGCGGTGGTCGATGAAGTGGACTCGATTCTGATCGACGAAGCCAGAACCCCTCTGATTATTTCCGGTTCTGTCGACGACAACACTGAGCTGCACTATAAATTTCGCGATATCGTCAAAAAGCTGGAGATTGGCAGGCATCGCGAAACCAAGGAAGAAGAAGAGGAAGGCGATTACTCGATCGAAGAAAAACATCGCACGGTACACATTACCGAACAGGGACATCAGAAGGTTGAGAAGATCCTGGTAGAAGAAGGCATTCTCGGCCCGGAAGACAATCTATATAGCGCTACCAATATTAATCTGGTGCATTATCTTAATGCAGCCCTGCGCGCACTGGCCCTGTTCCAGCGTGATGTACATTACATTGTGAAAAACAATGAGGTCATCATTGTCGATGAGTTCACCGGTCGTACCATGGCCGGACGGCGCTGGTCCGATGGTCTGCACCAGGCCATCGAAGCCAAAGAAGGCGTGGAAATTCAGAAAGAAAACCAGACCCTGGCCTCGATTACCTTCCAGAACTATTTCAGGCTTTACAACAAACTCTCTGGCATGACCGGCACCGCGGATACCGAAGCGACCGAGTTACTGCAAATTTACAACCTGGAAGTCGTGATTATTCCCACCAACAGAGAAATGGTCCGCATTGATAATGTGGACCAGGTATATCTGACCGCGGATGAAAAATTTGAAGCGGTGATTGAAGATGTGCGCGGTTGTATTACTCGCAAGCAGCCGGTACTGGTGGGTACTGCATCCATTGAAGTCTCCGAACGTCTTTCGGCCATGCTGAACAAGGCCGGTATCAAACACAATGTGCTCAATGCCAAACAGCATGAAAACGAAGCGCATGTGGTCGAGCAGGCCGGGCTGCCGGGCGCGGTCACCATTGCGACCAACATGGCCGGCCGTGGTACCGACATTGTGCTCGGCGGTAATCTCGAATCCGAATTCGCAGCAAAGCCGGATGCCAGTAAAGCCGAAATCGAACAGATGCGCGCAGACTGGGAAAAACGTCATCAGCAGGTACTGGAAGCAGGCGGTCTGCACGTGATTGGCAGCGAGCGCCATGAATCGAGACGTATCGACAATCAGCTACGTGGACGTTCCGGACGCCAGGGTGATCCGGGTTCGAGCCGTTTTTATCTATCGCTGGAAGATGATCTGATGCGCATTTTTGCATCCGATCGTGTTGGCGGTTTGATGAAAAAACTCGGTATGAAGCGCGGAGAGGCCATCGAACATCCGTGGGTGAATCGCGCGATCGAAAATGCACAGCGCAAAGTCGAAGGCCATAACTACGATATCCGCAAGAACCTGCTGGAATACGATGACGTCTCCAATGATCAGCGTAAAGTTGTGTATGCACAGCGCAATGAGATGATGGCGGCGACCGATCTTTCGGGGATGGTAAAAGCGATCCGTGAAGATGTGATCGGTCACATGTTCAATGAATACATTCCGCCAGGCAGTCTGGATGAACAATGGAATGTCAGTGGTCTGGAAGAAGCTATTTATAACGAACTGGGTACCCAGTTACCGCTTGCGCAATGGCTCGAGGAAGATGATGCACTGACCGCAGAAGGTTTACAGGACAAAACCATTGAAATACTGAACGAAATCTACCAGGCCAAGGAAGATATTGTTAGCGCCGAGGCGATGCGCAATTATGAAAAATTCATTCTGCTGAACGTCCTCGACAAACTCTGGAAAGAACATCTTGCAGCGATGGATTATTTGCGTCAGAGCGTCCATTTGCGCGGCTATGCGCAAAAAGATCCGAAGCAGGAATACAAGCGTGAAGCCTTCGAGATGTTTTCTGAAATGCTCGATCGTATCAAACACGAAGCCATATCCCTGCTCACCAGGGTTGAAATCAAGGCTCCGGAAGAAGTTGAGCAGATTGAAGAACAGGCCAGGCAACAGCCGCAGGATATGCATTACCAGCACCAGCAGGCCGATGGCATGGCTGGCGGAGAAGCCCAGGCTGAGAATGCTCAACAGCCACCGCCTCAGCAACCGATCGTACGCGAGAAAAAACCGGGTAGAAATGAACCCTGTTATTGCGGTTCTGGCAAGAAATACAAACACTGTCATGGTAAATTGACCTGATTCTTTAACTACACCTTCAGGTGCCGCGTGGCTGTCGGACTTTCCCAACCCGAAACTCTTATCCCCGTCGCGGGTGTGCGGCTGGCTACCTGTGCCAGCGGTATTAAAAAAAATGGCAAACCCGATGTGGTGCTGATCGCGCTGGATGAAGATAGCGTATGCGCAGCGGTATTCACCCGGAACGCATTTTGTGCGGCTCCAGTCAGCGTGGCCAAAAAACATCTGCAGCAAGGTCAACCGCGAGCGTTGTTAATCAATGCCGGCAATGCCAATGCCGGCACAGGCAAACAGGGCATGGCCGATGCCGAACAATCCTGTGACTGGGTCGCTTCTGCGCTCGGTTGCCGCCCCGATCAGGTGCTTCCGTTTTCTACCGGCGTGATCGGTGAGCCCTTGCCGATGCAAAAACTGCAGCAGGGAATCCAGACGAATGCAGCCCAGCTTTCAGCTGATGGCTGGATGCAGGCAGCAACGGGCATCATGACCACTGACACCGTGGCAAAAACCATCTCCAGACAGTTCGAGCTCGATGGCAAAACCATTACCCTGAGCGGTTTTGTCAAAGGCGCGGGCATGATCTGTCCGGACATGGCAACCCTGCTGGCCTATGTGTTCACCGACGCGGCGGTCGATGCGCAATTTCTTCAGGCCGCGCTAACGAAGGCAGTCAATAAAAGTTTCAATGCCATCAGCATAGACGGCGATACCTCTACCAATGATGCCTGTGTGCTTGCTGCCACCGGTGTTGCTGGCAACAAACACGATTACGGCAGATAGCGCGGAAGGCAAAACCTTCAGCGATCAACTGGATGCAGTGTGTGCGCAACTCGCGCAGCTTGTAGTGCGCGACGGTGAAGGTGCCAGCAAATTTATTACCATCAATGTACAGTCAGCGTTGAGTGTCGATGAAGCACGTCAGGTCGCGTATACCATTGCGCATTCACCGCTGGTGAAAACCGCATTCTTCGCCAGTGATCCGAACTGGGGGCGAATACTCGCAGCCATTGGTAGGGCCGGGGTTGAAAATCTCGATATTGAAAAAGTGTCCATCTATCTCGATGATGTCTGTATTGTCAGCGCAGGTGAACGTGCTGCAAGTTATACCGAAGAACAGGGTACGGCGGTGATGCAACAGGACGATATCAGCATCAATATCGATTTGAATCGCGGTCTGAACAGGCCACCGTGTGGACCTCGGATCTGTCACACGAATATGTGCGCATCAACGCAGAATACAGAACCTGATTTAACTACCGTCATTCCGGAGAATGCCAGAATCCAGAAAGTTGTATCAGTGTGTCATGTATCTCAGTATCTAGAAAGTTCAGGTATATCATTACTCATAAACACAAAGTCGTACCACTAATATGAAGCCAGCCCCGATCCATGTCGCAGTCGCGGCTATCGTCAACCAGAACGATGAAGTCTTTATCTGCAAACGCCATGCAGATTCACATCAGGGCGGGCTCTGGGAATTTCCCGGGGGTAAGGTCGAGCCTGGCGAAACTGTTCAGCAGGCACTGGTTCGTGAATTGCATGAAGAAACCGGAATTCAGATCACCGAGTCACGCCCTCTGATTCGAGTGCATCATGATTATGGCGACAGATCGGTGTTGCTCGATGTCTGGAAAGTGCAACATTACACAGGTAAGCCACACGGTCGTGAAGCGCAGCCGGTGCGCTGGACATCCATCGTATCACTCAATCCCGAAGACTTTCCCGCTGCTGATGTCGCTATTATCAAAGCATTGCAATTACCTGAACGCTATCTGATTACCGGAAATTTTGATTCAGCTCAGGATTTTTCAGATCGTTTATCTGAAAGCCATTAAACAATGGTATCAGGCTGGTGCAACTAAGATTAAAAAACGACTGGTATCAGAATAATAAGGTTCTCTGGCGGAAGAATTTTACATATTGCAGAAAGACTGTGTGCAGAAAAGCAAACGCACGTTTATTGCTCAATGTTCCAGAACCGCTGCGTACAAAAAGTACGTGTAAAAATGTTCATGCTGATAGCAGTATGCTACATCAGCTACAGCAAAGACCTGAATGCGAATGGTTTTCAGTCTCATGTCATACGCAGACGATCTGAAAAAAGCCGAAAAATTAAACGCGGATTTCGCAGTGCTGTCACCGGTACAAAAAACCAGCAGCCATCCAGATGCAGAACCGCTGGGCTGGGATGTATTTCAAACCATGATCGATGAAATCAATATACCTGTATACGCGTTAGGCGGTGTTGGCAAGCGAGGATGTGAGCCAGGCGCAGCGACATGGCGCGCAGGGTGTGGCGGGTATTGGTGCGTTCTGGAATTGAGAATGCCGTCACTCTAAAACTCCTCCGGTTTAATGCACGCTCAAAAATCACCGAATTTTTTATTTTAGATATCCAGTCCACTGGTGGGATGGAGATGTGATATGGGTGCTGCACTTCTGAGTTCGTCTGTTTGTCCTGAAATTTATACGGCCTGGCAGTCTGTTTTGCTGCGCCTGTTATTTTTGTAAGGAACGGATGCTAATCTAGACTTAACGTCCATATACTGAACGGCGACCAGCTATGAAAGAACGAAGAAGTTCGCCGCGCGACGAACTGCCTATATCATTTATATACAGGGTCCTCACTGATAAGGAATATCGTGAGTTAATGGCGAAGTTTCCCGAAAAAAGAAAGCGTATTGTTTTTTATGATCATCTGGCTTATAAAAATAGCCTGATCAATGCCAAACTAAGGAATGTTGACAAAGGTATCGCTGACATTCTGGGTGATATAAACGATCAGCTGGACCTGCTTGCGCGTGCTGTATTAATCGATTTTGATATTTTACATAACTATGTGGATTCAATCGTATCTTTAAATTCGGGTGGCATGCTGTTTCAGTCGAAAGATGTTCTTGAAACAGGGAGCGTCATTGAAATACAGTTAAAGCTGGCCCCGGAACTTCCTTGTTTGCTGATCGTCGCTGAAGTGCTCAGAAGTGATCGTATCAGGTCATCAAAAATGATAGCGACTGCCGTTTCATTCACTTTCACCGAGCCGGAAGATAAGGCGATGCTGACCGATTTCGTAATCCAGCGTTTAAAGGATGACCATGCGAAAAAAATCCCGGCTTAGCCTCGGTAGTGTCTTCCTGCTGCCGCTGACCAGACCGGCCTATGGACAGTTTCCCGGTAGCCGGCCATGGCGCCCGGCGCCCGGTTGCTCAAGTAGTATTCCAGATGCTTCCGCTAGAAGTATTTTCAATGGTAGCGCCGTAGGTGCCCTGAATCCCGCCATATAAGGGAAAAACACTGTGAAAACATACGCTCATCCGAATTATGTGCTACACCCATAGTGTTGCCAGATAAAAGAATGCCTGAATCTGAGGCCGGAAAATTATAGGCAGATATAAGCGATTCCTAATTTACAGGGTGTGTAGACATGTCCGTTGCCAGTAGTGATATAAAACTTCATTCGAACAGGCTGTTGCTCGCGTTGCTTGTTCCTATGATAGTGGTCTTTGTTATCGGTGCGATAGTGTTACATCAGTATGTTCCCATATTAATAGAAAAAAATATCACGAACGATGCCATAAGCTCGCCTGGGCAGGTAGTCGCAAACTATATTACTCTGATATTTGTAGCCATTGGTGTTAGTGTCAGTCTTGTTAACGGCATGGATGTTCAGATTTAAAATAGCCTATCCTCTGGCAGATGCTTCTGATGTTGCCAGGAAAATATCCGATGGTGATTTAAGGTCAGGCGGAGGGTCGTTTTCGGATGACGATGTTGGTGCGCTTCGGGTTGCCCTTAATACCATGATAACAAAACTGGCGACTGTGATTAGTGGCATTCGTGAAGGCGCGCATGGTGTCAGTGATGCTGCAGAACAGGTTTCACAGGGAAATATAAACCTGAGTCAACGCACGCAGGAACAGGCGTCGAGCCTGGAAGAAGTGGCATCGACCATGGAACAGATGACTGAGACGGTAAACCATAACGCGGAAAATGCTACGCAGGCAAAAAATCTTGCGAGTGAGACCAATGAAATAGCGAAGAAAAGTCTGGTGGTTGTCAGCAGCACAATTGGCGCCATGGCAACAATTGAAAAGTCAAATAAGAAGATTGCCGATATTATTACCGTGATACAAAACATTGCCTTCCAGACAAACTTGCTGGCATTGAATGCAGCAGTTGAAGCTGCACGAGCTGGTGAGCAGGGCCGTGGATTCGCAGTAGTCGCCAGCGAAGTAAGGGACCTTGCTGGACGAAGTGCAAATGCGGCAAAAGAAATCAAAGAGCTTATTGACGACAGTGTCAGCAAAGTTGCAGATGGCTCAGATCTAATTGATGAAACGGGCGAAGCATTAAGTGAGATTGCTGCTGCGGTCGAAAACGTTAGCTCAATGATTGCGGAGATCGCAGCCGCCAGTAAGGAGCAGTCTCTAGGCATCAGTCAGGTCAATAAAGCAATACTACAAATGGATGAAATGACGCAGTCGAATGCCTCTCTAGTTGAGGAGGCGGCGGCAGCCAGCGAAGCTTTGGGGGCGCAGGCAGAAGAACTGGCGTCTCTGGTGTCCTACTTTAAATTGAGTGGCTCGATGCGGGCTCTGGAAAATACTCAGAAAGGTAGCACTGAGAGCAAGTACCGCGAGATTGAAAAGCCTTCAGCACAGACCGCACTGCCCGGGCACAATGATGGGTCCAGCGCAGATGAAGATGACGAATGGAAAGATTTTTGATGCACGCTTCCTGGTTCAGCGCGTAATATAATCACCCTCGTTATTTACTGCCACCGATCTGGTTTTACTTTTGATATTGGCGCTATGCTATCATCGCGCAAAAATCAGCCCTGGCGATGGTGATTCCCATATATTTCAAGTGACAATACCTTCAGCCGCGCGGTGCAAACCGGTCGACAGCCAGTCTGAAACGCATCTCTAATGTGCGTTATTATTCGGATGATAAATAACCAAATATGCGGGATTTGTTCGATGTCAGATCATTTTAATGAGAAAGCCAAAACCTGGGACGCGGATGAGATGGTTAGAAAGCTGTCGTCAGCAGTCGGGTCCTCAATTTTGAATAACATATCACTGGACCCGGATATGGTCGTCATGGACTTTGGCGCAGGGACGGGTTTGATTAGTTCACATGTGGCGCCTCGAGTGAAAAAAATCATTGCTGTGGATATTTCCGAGGCGATGCTGGAAAAGCTGGCTGCCAAGACGGAGCTGAAAAATAAGGTGAGCACTGTCTGCCGGGATATTCTGGAACAACCGTTAGCCGAAAAATTTGATCTGATCATGAGCGCTATGGCGATGCATCATGTGAAAGATACTGACAGGCTTATTGATGCCTTCACTGAGCACCTGAAGCCGGGTGCCATGGTTGCACTGGCTGATCTTGATAAGGAAGACGGCAGTTTTCACCCCGAAGGCACGGAAGGTGTATACCACTCCGGTTTTGATCGCGATGACCTGCAGCATAAACTGGAAAAAAACGGTTTTGAAGATGTGTGTTTTTACACGGCACATACCGTTGAGAAGAACGAAAATCAATACCCGATATTCCTGGTTTCAGCCAGAAAATATTAACACTCTTTATTATTCGTACCACTGTTCTGCAAATAAATAAAATATAATTTCTCAATTGCTGCTAAAACTAATCAGGTGAATGTTAATACGCTGCGTATTTTCAACAACTGTATTTACTGATCCGTATATTATCAGTGAAACAGATTATGTAGATATGTGCTTTGCGACACTGTAATGGTACCGTGTAGTAATGATGAATGCATCAAGTGCTAACTCTAAATATCGAATTTTAATCGGCTTTGCGGCGGTTATAGTACTTATGGTGGCGGTGGCTGCCATGGGTATTATGCGTATGGCAGAAAATAATCGCGGTATGAAAACGATTGTTGATGAACATAACGTAAAAACTCGGCTTCTCATTGAAATGCATGTTGCTGGTAGAGACCGCTCAATTCTGTTGCTGAGGATGCTGATAACAGATGACCCTTTTGAGCGCGATGAAGACTACATGAAATATTCAGCGCTCGCATCCAAATTTATTCGTGCGAGAAAACAATTCAGCTCAATGCTACTGAGTAAACACGAACATATATTGCTGCAAGAACAGGGTGTGCTGATAAAAAAAGTTGAGCCGTTGCAGGATGAAGTGATGAGGCTGATACTGGATGGTAATATCGAGAATGCAAGAAGTATATTGATCAATAAGGCGATTCCAGAGCAGGATGCTGCGATGGCAAAACTGACACAGATGCTTGAGCAGCAACAGCAATCCGCGCGTAATGCCATGCTTGCATCGAACCAGTCATATGAGCGTACAGTTATTGCAATTGGTGTCCTGTCGTTTTTCTCGATTATTATCGCCGTTATGGTCGCCTTCTTTGTCATGCGAAAAACAACCGAGGCGGAAATAGTACTATTTAGTCAGTTTGATGAAGAGCGAAAACTAAGGGTCCAGCTGACTTATCAGGCTAGTCATGATGCGCTAACCGGTTTATTAAATCGATTCGAGTTTGAGGTTCGCCTGCACGGGTTGCTGGAGAATGCCAGGCTGGAACAGTCAACGCACGCCTTAGTGTATATAGATCTCGACCAGTTTAAAATCGTTAATGACACCTGTGGCCATATTGCTGGCGATGAATTACTTCGGCAACTGTCGACATTGCTGCTGACTCGAATTCGAAGTCACGATACGCTGGCAAGACTTGGCGGTGATGAATTTGGCTTGCTGCTTGAATATTGTAATCCTGATTATACGGTAGGCATTGCTGATGGGCTTTTAAAATCGGTGCAGGACTTCAGGTTTGTCTGGGGCGACAGAAATTTCGTAATTGGCGCCAGCATCGGTGTGGTGATCATAGATCAAAATAGCGGAAATATGACAGATGTCATGCGTGCGGCTGACGCGGCCTGCTACAACGCAAAAGATGCTGGACGAAACCGTGTTCATGTGGTCCAGGAAAATGACCTGGCCATTGCCAGCCGATACGGTGAAATGCAGTGGATTAATAAAATAAATGATGCATTGGATACAAATCGCTTTATATTATTTTGCCAGCGAATTGTTACGTTACATAATACGACAGAACAACATGGTGATATGTTCGAAATCCTTGTTAGAATGAAAGACGAGGAAGGTGAATTGATTCCCCCGGGTGCGTTTATTCCTGCTGCCGAGCGCTACAATATTATGTTTTCGCTCGATCGATGGGTGATCAGGGAAGTGATGGTCTGGCTGGCAGAAAATCGCCATGCGTTGCAGTACCTTGGCAAATGCTCAATCAACATATCCGGTTCTTCCATTGGCCATCCAGATTTTCTTGATTACATCAGACGGCAACTAAAAACTCCGAATGTTGATCCGCGACATATCTGTTTTGAAATTACAGAAACATCCGCGATCGCCAATCTGACCCAGGCCACTAAATTTATCGATGAACTCAAGACCCTGGGCTGTTCCTTCGCGCTCGATGATTTTGGTTGTGGGCTGTCATCATTTGCCTATCTTAAGAACTTGCAGATAGATTATCTCAAGATCGATGGTATGTTCGTGCAGGATATTGTTGATGACCCGATTGATCGCGCCATGGTTAAATCGATCAACGAAATTGGCCATGTGATGGGCAAAAAAACCATAGCTGAATTTGTCGAAAACGACGCTGTTCTGGCATTGCTTCGCAATATCGGAGTCGACTATGTACAGGGTTATGGTATCGAGAAACCAGTTTTACTAAGTGATTTCAAATGCCTGAAGACACCTGGCTCTGGTCATTAGAGCCTGTTTCGCGAGCCTGGTTTGCCCTTTCGTTATGCAAATGCGGTGGGTTGCTTATATCAGTTTGAACTATTAGCCAGTAAATTCAGTTTTGACCGATGCCGGCGCGCTTGCTAATGTGTCATTACAATGGATAAACATATTCCTGATACCAAAAAATATCTGTTACTCATTAGTATACATGGTCTGATACGTGGTCATGACCTGGAGCTTGGCCGTGATGCTGACACGGGTGGTCAGACAAAGTATGTGATTGACCTGGCAAGAGCACTGGCGCAGCGTGATGATGTGGCTCAGGTTGATCTGATCACCCGCCAGATTGTCGATCCTGCAGTAAGTGATGATTACGCTGCCCCGGTCGAAAAACTTTGTGACAAAGCGCGGATCGTGCGCATTAGTGCCGGGCCTGACGAATATCTCCCGAAAGAGCAGCTTTGGGATCATCTCGATAGTTTTACTGATAACCTGGTTGACTGGCTCAAGCAGCAGCCTGATACGCCTGTGCTCGTGCACAGCCATTATGCGGATGCCGGCTATGTGGCCGTGCGCCTGACGCATTTGCTCGCCGTTCCACTGATACATACCGGTCATTCACTCGGACGCGATAAGCGCAAACGTCTGCTGGCGCGCGGCCTGTCGCGCGAGGTCATTGAAAAAACATACAATATCGGGCGACGTATCGATGCGGAAGAAGATGTGCTGGCCAATGCTGACATGGTGATCACCAGCACCCACAACGAAATCGAAGAACAGTACAGTCTCTATAGTTACTACGATGCTGAGCGCATGGTGGTCATACCCCCGGGCACGGATCTGAAGCAATTTCATCCGCCAGCAGAAAATGAAAAAATTGCTTACGCCAGACAGCTGGAACCGTTTCTCAGCCATCCTGAAAAACCACTGATTCTGGCGCTGTCGCGTCCTGACGAGCGTAAAAACATTCTCACACTGGTTGAGGCCTATGGAGAATCCGAGGCATTACAGCAGTCGGCGAATTTGCTGATTATTGCGGGCAATCGTGACGACATCAGCGATATGGAGCCGGGCGCGCAGTCGGTATTAACCAATATATTATTGTTGATCGATAGCTACAATCTTTATGGCAGCGTAGCCATACCGAAGAGCCACCGTGCTGACGAGGTAGCAGAAATCTATCGTCTGGTCGCTGCAGGTGGTGGTGTGTTTATTAATCCTGCACTGACCGAGCCTTTTGGCCTGACATTGCTCGAAGCAGCTGCAAGTGGTTTGCCGCTGGTGGCAACGGAAAATGGCGGACCGGTTGATATTATTGCCAACTGTCACAACGGGATTCTGGTTGATCCTCTGGATAAGCACGCTATCGCAGATGCCTTGCTCCATTTATTGCGAGATCGCGATGCCTGGCAGCTGGCTTCGCGAGAATGGTATCGAAGGTGTGCGACGCTATTACTCCTGGCAGGCGCACGCTGAAACATATCTCGCTAAAATTGATGAGCTTGCTGCCCAGTATCAGCCGACGCCGCGAGCGAGGCCGGTGACCCGGAAACAGCGTTATCGTGACCGTGCGATTTTTACCGATCTTGATCAGAATCTGATTGGTAACCCGGTGGCGCTGCAACGTTTTATCGAAGTGCTACGTGACAATCGTAAGTGCGTCACTTTTGGTATTGCCACCGGACGCCGGATCGACACCGCGCTGGCGCTGATGAAAAAAAACGACATTATGGTGCCTGATGTACTGATTAGCAGTCTGGGTACTCGTATTCATTACGGCCGTAACCTGACCGAAGATGACAACTGGGCAAATCATATTGATCATCACTGGAACCCGCAGCAGGTTCGACGAGTGCTGGCCGAGGTGCCCGGGCTGAAAATGCAGCCAAAAATTGAACAGAGCTCGTTTAAGTTGTCGTACTACTATGATGAAACAAAGGCGCCTTCGCCGAACGAAATTATCACTCTGATACGGCAGGCCGAGTTGACAGCCAACGTAATATTTTCCTTTGGCCAGTTCCTTGATATTGTGCCCTCGCGTGCATCCAAGGGACAGGCGTTGCGATATGTTTCGCAGCGTCTTGATATTCCGCTGGAGCATATTCTTGCTGTCGGGGGTTCGGGTGCGGATGACGATATGATGCGCGGTAATACCCTGGCTGTGGTCGTTGCCAACCGACACCACGAAGAATTGTCAAAACTGGTCGATCAGGAACGCATTTACTTTGCTTCCCAGCCCCACGCGCTTGGTATTCTTGAGGCCATTGATTATTACGATTTTTTCAATTCATGTCAGGTGCCACCCGTAGATGGCTGATCGACTCCTGTTATGTACCGATCTGGATCGGACCCTGATCCCCAACGGCGATGCACCGGAGTCGGCAAACGCGCGTGAACATTTTGCAGCGCTGGCGGCTCGTCCCGAAGTGACACTGGCTTATGTCAGTGGCCGACACCGCGCACTGGTTGAGCAGGCCATTTCAGAATACGTTTTGCCGTTGCCTGATTTTGTGATCGGTGATGTCGGCACCACAATTTATCATGTTGATGCGCAACAGGGCTGGCAGCTACAGGCCGCCTGGGAAGAGGCGATTGCGCAGGACTGGAACGGCAAATATAGTGCCGATCTCGAAACCATGCTGCACGACATTTCGGCATTAAAGTGTCAGGAAGCTGAAAAACAGAATCGCTTCAAATTAAGTTATTATGTAAATCTAAATCAGGACCAGGACGCGCTGGCAGCAAAGATACAGACAAGACTGCAGGCCGAGAATATTAAGGCACGTCTGGTATGGAGCCATGATGAAGCGGCTGCTGTCGACCTGCTCGATGTATTGCCTGCGTCTGCGTCCAAATATCATGCGCTCGAAGCCTTGATGCAAATGCAAAATTTCGATTACACCAGTACGGTGTTTAGTGGTGACAGTGGTAATGATCTTGAGGTGCTGGTCAGTCCGATACCTGCTGTGCTGGTAGCTAATGCCCAGCCATCTGTGCGCGCGCTGGTCACTCGCCTCGCGAGCGAGAGCGGTCACCGCGAGCAGCTGTATCTCGCGCAAGGGAACTTTATGGGCATGAATGGTAATTACAGCGCAGGCATACTCGAAGGTGTCGCGCATTATCAGCCGCAGACACTGGCCTGGATGGGCTTCGCAGCGGTGGGGGCAGCGCCATGAGCGATGGCCGGCTGTGTATTTTTGGTGAAGTGCTGTTCGACCACTTTCCGGATGGCAAGCGGGTGCTGGGCGGCGCACCTTTCAATGTTGCCTGGCATTTACAGGCGTTTGCGCAGGCGCCATATTTTATCAGCCGCGTGGGTCAGGATGCCGAAGGCGATTCGGTGCGTGCTTCCATGCGTGACTGGGGCATGGATCTGGATGGCCTGCAGAGCGACCCACAGCGCGCGACCGGAAAGGTCAGTGTGACCTTTGTGGATGGTGAACCGAGTTACCAGATTGTCGAAGACTGCGCGTATGACGCTATTGATGCAAAAGCGCTCTCCAGGGTGAATTGTCGGTTGTTGTATCACGGTAGTCTGGCGCTGCGCAATCCGATATCCAGCCAGGCGGCTACCAGGCTCAGAACAGCCTGCCAGGGGACGGTGTTCATTGATGTCAATCTGCGGCCACCGTGGTGGCGGCACGAACAGGTGCTGGCGGTACTGCGAGAGGCGGACTGGGTAAAGCTCAATAGCGATGAACTTGATCTGCTGTACCCGGTTGAGAAAAACGCTGCATCACGTCTGCCTTCATTTCTTACTGAATTTGGTTTGCAGGGTGTTGTGCTAACGAATGGATCTGAGGGCGCTGAGATATTCACTGTCAGTGGTGAGCGCTATCAGGTTGCGCCGGAATCGAGGGTCGACGTGGTGGATACTGTGGGCGCGGGCGATGCCTTCGCTTCAGTGATCATTCTTGGTCTGAGTAATGACTGGCCACTTTCACTCAGTTTGCAGCGAGCACAGGAATTTGCGTCTACTATTGTGGGACATCGCGGTGCCACGGTATCGGATCCGGCTTTCTATCAACCTTTCATTGCTGCATGGCAACTGGATCACAAGCGTTAATATATATGTACGAACAGATATCACATTCATTGTTGAATAAAATACTTGACGAACTTAAACCGGATATTCGCAAACGTGATCTGCGCCATTTTTATACCCGGCTGGGTGCTAATTTTTACGGTATTTACTCGTTGTTTCACCAGCTTTATGGTCAGCGCGAAGATTTTGAAGCGCAGATGGTGCGGCTGGTTGAAGTCATGGCCAGTCAGTACATTAAACGCAGTACTGAACTAAAAGCAATCGACATCCTGCGCGAACAGGACCACAACTGGTTTCTCAGCCAGGAGTGGGTGGGTATGGCGCTGTATACTGACGGTTTCGCTGGTGATCTGCAGGGTGTGCAGTCGCACCTGAGTTATTTGCAGGAACTCGGTGTCAACATGATTCACCTTATGCCTATTCTAAAATGCCCGGAAGGCGCCAGCGATGGTGGTTATGCGGTCAGTGACTTTCGCAATATTGATGAAGATGTTGGCACACTGGAAGATTTGCAGGCGCTGGCGAAAGCACTGCGTAAGCGCAAAATTCTGCTGACGCTGGACGTGGTGGTTAACCATACCTCTAACGAGCACGAGTGGGCGCAGCAGGCGCGTGCAGGTGAAAAGAAGTACCAGGATTATTATTATATCTTTGACAATCGCGAAGTACCCGATATGTTCGAAGAAACCATGCCCGAAATTTTTCCCGAAAATTCACCCGGTAATTTCACCTTTGATGAAGCCATGAATAAATGGGTGATGACGGTATTCAATAATTTCCAGTGGGATCTGAATTATACCAATCCGGCCGTGTTTATCGAGATTCTCGATATCATTCTGTTCTGGGCTAATCGTGGTGCAGACATTGTGCGTCTGGATGCGGTGGCTTTTTTATGGAAAAAAATGGGCACTACCTGCCAGAACGAACGCGAAGCGCACCTTATTTTGCAGTTATTGAAGGACTGCAGTCAGGTAACAGCTCCGGGAGTATTGTTCATTGCAGAGGCCATTGTTGCACCGGTAGAAATTATCAAATATTTTGGTGAGGACGCGGTTAATGCCAAGGAATGCGAAATTGCTTATAACGCGACTTACATGGCTTTGTTATGGGAAGCTGTGGCTACCCGCAATGCAAAATTACTCGATGAGGGCATTCGCAGTTTGCCGAACAAACTGGATCGCGCAACCTGGTTGAACTATGTGCGTTGTCACGATGATATTGGTCTGGGCTTCGATGATCGTGATATTGTAAAGGCCGGTTATGATCCTTACGCGCACCGTAAATTTCTGGTGGAGTACTTCACGGGTGAATATGATATGTCACCGGCACGCGGGCAGCCGTTCGGTCGTAACAATAAAACGGGTGACGCACGTATCTCGGGTTCGCTTGCTTCTCTGGTGGGCCTGGAAACGGCTATCGAAAGTGGTGATGAAGACAGGATTCAGAACTGCATTGACCTGATTTTATTGCTGCACAGTATGATCATGTCTTTCGGTGGTATTCCCCTGCTGTATTACGGTGACGAAGTTGGTACTTTGAACGATTATAGTTACCTTGAAGACCCAAACAAGGCGAGAGATACGCGTTGGCTGCATCGCTCTAAAGTCAACTGGGATCGAGCTGCGCTGCGAAATCAGCATGGTACGGTAGAGCAGCGTATATTTTCAGGACTGAAAAAAATGATTGCGGTGAGAAAAACCACACCAGCATTTGCAGATTTTAATAATCGTGAATTGATAGCCACAGCAAATCCGCATCTATTTGCATTTATCCATCGCAATCCATTTTTACACAATGATAACGTGCTCGTCGTCGGTAATTTTGATGCCGACCCGCAGACGCTGGATCTGAGTGATCTGAAAAATCGCGGGTACTTTACTTTTGCGCAATTTCGAGATCTCTATACAGGCGAATCTCCGGAGCAGGCAGATGACCAGCTGATTGTTCCAGGTTACCAGTTCTACTGGTTGACCGAGCAGCAACAGTATTGACTGTGCCAGCTGTCGTTGTGATTAGATCCTCGACATGACTTATTTGTCCTGTGCTAAATAACCTGGCTTGCAGCCCTCAATCTAACTCGTTCATACATGTGCTTCCTCAGAAGCGGATCATATGCTGGATGGGTTCCTGAATAGCGGGTTTTCTTTTTATTGTCATGTATATCCAATTAGGGCTATGCTGTTAGCCAGGGACAGGGATTCATTGACGAGGCTATATATAATTATTTACTAATATACGCGGAGGCTGCCATGAAACCAGGCTGTAGATGGGCCCGACCTCTGCTATACGCGCTCATATTGTTGACCGGCCTGACACAGCGCCCTGCGCTGGCAGCTGATTCAGACGGTACTCTGGTATTCGGTTTCCTGCCTTTTTTGAGCACACAAAAACTTATTACTCGATTCAAGCCACTGGTTGATCAGCTCTCTACAGAACTGGGGCGGCCCATCCGCATGGAAACAGCGCCCGACTTTTCGGAGTTTATAAAGCGCACACGAGCAAAGCGCTACGATATCGTCTTCACCGCGCCACATCTTTATTATCTTGCGAATAAGGAAAGTGGGTATAAGGTTATAGTTCGCGTGAATGCGTCTGACTTAAAAGCAATCATTGTTGCGACCAAAGGCAGTCATATCACAAAAATTAGCGAGCTCAAAGGAAAGAAAATTGCTATGCCTGATCGTATGTCGTTAGCGGGTGCGATAGTTCGCAATTACCTTCGCAAAAAAGGACTTGATCCGGACAAGGACGTCATAATTGTTAATACCCCCAGCCATAACGCAGCTTTGTTGACAGCCTATAACGGTGTGACTGATGTAGCGGGTTTGATGCTACCCCCATATAAGATTGCGTCGGAAAAGGTACGTAATGCAATGACAACGCTTGCGATAACTTCGGGCTTGCCGCATATGCCGATAGCTGTGTCACCCACATTGCCTCCTGAAATAGTGAATAAATTAACACGTATACTGACCATCGCTGAATGAATCGAGTAAAGGAGAGATGCTATTGAAAAAACTGGGCTGGCCACATGGGTTTGTAGCGACGAGTAATAGTGAATACGCGCCACTCAGGAAAATTGTTCAGGAAATGCATCTCGAGTAGCCTATGTTGTTGTCTTTTTTTCAGTCCTTACGCTTCCGGATCATCGCCAGCGTAGTTGCAATTGAAGTTATCATGCTTTCGATCATGGTCTGGAATAATGTGGAATTTATTTATAGCACCCATGCGGATCGATTGAATCAAACGGCACGAAGTACGATCAGGCAGTTTTCAAGCGCTGCAGGTAGCTATATGGCGGAGGTCAATTACGCGGGTTTGCAGGAGCTCGCGCAAAACCTGATTCATCAAAACGAAGTCAGTTACCTTGTTGTAGTGAATTCAAAAAATAAACCGGTCATACAGCTTGGACGAAAATATAGCGACGTTCCTGTGAAAATGGACCGCTATCCTACGGAAGCTTCTGACGATACCTTTGATATTTCATCTGGAATCAGTATCGCGGGATTGCATCTTGGGAAAGTGTATATGGGCTTTTCTCTTGCGTATATGGCTGACAGTATACGTCAGGCACGCAACCGCAGCATTTCTATAGCTCTGACCGAGATTGCGCTCAGCGTCTTCGCCACGATCATGCTCGGACTCAGTCTGACGCGTAACCTGAAGTCGCTTGCTGATGCGGCACGCCGTGTCGGCGCGGGCCACTACGATGCCGTACTCGATGTTGTACGCAACGACGAAGTTGGAATGACTGCGCGAGCATTTAATACCATGGTGCTTGGTATAGCTGAACGCACAAAGCAGATCCACGAGAGCGAATCTTCGGTCCGCTTGTTGATGGATTCAACTGCGGAGGCCATTGTGGGCGTCAATAATGACTCAATCTGTATTTTTGTGAATCAGTCGTGCGTTGATATGCTGGGGTACGATACATGCTGACCAGATTGTTGGCAAAGATTTCCATGAACTTGCGCATCACCATCATCCTGATGGCAGGGAATATCCAGGCGAAGAATGCTCGATACGGATTGGTGCTCATGCAAATGAGTCATTTTATACAGATGATGAAGTTTATATACGAGCGGACGGTAGTTACTTCCCGGTTGAGGTAAGAACGCACTATCATTAAGCGTGATGGTGAACGCAATGGCATGGTGATGACATTTGTGGACATCACCGAGCGTAAAAAAGACCAGGCTGATATCGAGCGATTGAATAATCAGCTCTCACTGTTGCTGGAATCTACAGGTGAGGGAATTTTTGGTGTTGACAGGGAATTACGATGCACCTTTGTAAACCAGGCCGCAGCCAGACTGCTTGGTTATCAAGCTGCAGATTTGTTGAAACAGAATATGTTTAAAATGGTGCACTATAACGATGATATTAATGACCAGATACGTTGTAAAGACTCATTGATATATCGCTGTATGAGTGAAAATCGTTCCCTGTTGTCCGATGATGTAGTACTTTTAAAAAACGATGGCAGCACTTTCCCGGCACAATATTCAGCCAGCCCTATCATCGAGAATGGTGAATCAATCGGTGCTGTTGTGGTATTTAGAAATGTGGCCGAAGCACGCGAGCTGGCAACTAAAATGGATTACCTTGCAACGCACGACTCACTCACTGATTTATATAATCGACGTGAGTTTGAATTAAGGGTGCAGTACTTGCTGGACGAGTCTGATCTGGGAGATTCGGAGCATATCCTGTGTTACCTGGACCTGGATCAGTTTAAAGTCGTTAATGATACATGTGGCCATGTTGCTGGTGATCAGTTGCTGCGCCAGTTATCAGGGATTTTGAGCAACAAAATTCGAAAAAACGACACGCTCGCGCGTCTGGGTGGTGATGAGTTTGGCCTGCTTTTATCACACTGCAACATCAAATCTGGACTAAAAATTATTGAAGAAGTGCTCCACGCGGTCAATGATTTCAGGTTTGTATGGGAAGACAAGATATTTAGCGTTGGGGTCAGCGTTGGCATGACCGTTATTAATTCCAGAACCGAAAAAGTGGGTATTGCTTTGAGCGAGGCTGACGCTGCCTGTTATATAGCCAAAGACAGTGGCCGTAATCGAGTCCATATTTATGAAAAAGATAATGCTGATATAGCGCATTCTATAGGTGAAATGCGGTGGGTTTCTGTTATCAATAGCGCCCTGGACGAAAACCTGTTTTCACTGCATTGCCAGTCGATTGTGTCAATTGAAGCATTGAAACGAAAAACAGCTGATTTTTGCGCGCACTTTGAGGTTTTGTTACGGCTGCAGGATGAGCAGGGTGATTATTTACCGCTTGGTGCGATTATACCTGCGGCAGAGCGTTATGGTCTAATGGGAAAAATCGATACCTGGGTTGTGCGGAATACGTTTAAGTGGCTTGTAGAGCACCCGGTAGAATTTGAGAGGATCGATATTTGTGCTATCAATCTTTCTGCGCCGTCATTAAATGACAAATCTTTTCTCAAAAACTTGTGCGCCCAGCTGGATGAATGGGCTATCCCGGGTAATAAGATATGCTTCGAAATAACCGAGACCGCCGCTGTTTCCAATCTCAAGCAGGCGGTGCATTTTATCAAAACACTTAAAGAGTATGGCTGTCAGTTCGCGCTCGATGATTTTGGCAGTGGTATGTCTTCATTTGCATATCTGAAAAACCTGCCGGTCGATTTTCTCAAGATAGATGGGCACTTTGTGCGTGACATTGCCAGCGATAGAATTGATGCGGCTATGGTAGAGGCGGTGAATAAAGTGGGTCAGATGATGGGTATTAAGACTATTGCTGAATTCGTTGAAAACGATGAGATTTTTGAAATACTTGATTCCATTGGAGTTGACTTCGCGCAGGGCTACGCTGTAGCAAAACCGGTGCCAATAAGTAGCTTTTTTCATAAATCGACAAAGGCGGTCGGGTCGTTATCGTCCTGATTTAGCGCGGCGCATGTCGGATTTGTCCGGGGGTATGTTGGCTGATATTACCTGGCGGCGCCATAATATTATAAGACTCTGCGCTTTGTGCATGTGGAGAAAGATGCTTTCGCTGCCGGTGCTCTAGCTGGTATGCTTAAGGAACTCACAGGACTAAGTTTGGACAAACAAGCAGTAGCTCACATTAACCTGAATGGAGGAGACAATTATGCCGGATATAAATGCTTATATCATGCACCACAATAACGGTAGTAAAAGTCCAGAAATGCTGGACAGGGAGCTCGTGGTCAGTGAGTGGAGTAAGGAAGTGGCTCAGAACCTGTCTGAAAAAGAAGGTATTGAGCTGACACAGGACCACTGGCGTGTGATTAATTATCTGCAGGAGTACTATGTACTTCACGGATGGCCGCAGAATATTCATACTTTGACGCAAAAGCTCGACTCGGCTTTTTCCGACCATGGCGGTGCCCGTTATCTGTATCAGCTGTTTCCAGCCGGGCCGTTAGCTCAGGGTAGCCGTCTTGCAGGCCTGCCGGTGCCAAACAATGCTGAGAATGAATCGTTTGGTTCGGTGCAGTAAAATATTTTAGTCGTGCCATGGAACATGGCCAGCATTATAACTGAAGTGTGTCAGCGCGCGGGCCTGCAATGCCGCGTATCGTGAATTGTCGGAGGGTGTAGCATGTTACAAAATATGGGTACAGCAGATCGCATTATTAGAATCCTTGTGGTTGTAGTTATTGCCGCACTGTATTTCGGCTGGCAAGTTGTCTGGTACGGTTGCCATTGTTCTTGGTGTTATTGCGGTTGCCTTTTTGCTCACAGGCCTGGTTGGTTTTTGTCCCGCGTATTTCCCGTTTAAAATATCAACGCTTGGCAAAAAATGAGCTTTTCTGTGTTGAGTATATGAGCGGTGGGCCACCACTGCTCGTATGCTCGGTTCTCCTCCTGCGGGCAAAGCGGCCTGAATAACGATAATTAAGGTAGTCCGTTTGGAACTTCTAGATCAAACAATACTGGACAACAGTCTGTTGCAATGGCTGATTGCTGTGGCCACGTTGCTGGGTACTGTGTTTGTGCTTCGGATCGTGCAGCATCTGGTGGGGCGGCGTCTGGTAACACTGGTTGCTCGAACAGCGACGCAATGGGATGACATCCTCGTAGCGATTATTGCTAAAACAAAGTTGCTGTTTTTGATCGTGATAGGTGTTTTTGTTGCTTCTGTTTTTTTGCAGTTGCCTGATCGCGTTCATTCTTTCCTTTCAAGTCTGCTAATTATTGCTTTGCTGCTTCAGGCGGGTATCTGGGGTATCACTTTTATTGCTTCTGCGCTCGAAATATACCAGCAGCAGGCGCTGGAGAAAAACCGTGCTGCGGTTACAACCATCAATCTAATCGGACTGGCTAGTAAGGTCGCTTTATGGGCGATTGTTGTTCTGCTGGTACTGGATAATCTTGGCGTTAATGTCACCGCGCTGGTGGCGGGGCTTGGTATTGGTGGCGTTGCTGTTGCCCTGGCGTTGCAAAATATTCTTGGTGATCTATTTGCCTCGCTATCGATTACGTTTGACAAGCCATTTATTGTCGGTGATTTTCTTGTCATCGGTGAACATATGGGTAGCGTCGAGCATGTTGGATTAAAAACAACCAGAGTTCGAAGCCTCTCGGGTGAGCAGCTGGTGTTTTCAAATTCGGATCTGCTCAAAAGCCGAATACGGAACTATGGTCGCATGTTCGAGCGGCGGGTGGTTTTCAGTATTGGCGTTACCTACGAAACACCGAGAGATAAGCTTCAGCTGATACCAGTGATTATCCGTGAAGCAGTCGAGGCACAGGAAAAGACCCGCTTTGATCGTTCTCACTTTATGAAATATGGAGATTACGCGCTATTGTTCGAGACGGTTTTCTACGTACTATCACCAGACTACAATATTTATATGGATATCCAGCAGGCAATCTACTTCAACATTCATGAGCACTTTGAACAGGAAGGCATCGAATTTGCCTATCCGACACAGAAGTTATACCTACAAAAGGACTGACTGCTTATACCGGTTGCTGTCCAGGTAACCGTTGTCTGTTCTGATTTTTTCAATTCTTCCGCCATATACCCTGGCGATCAGATCCTCTGGATTTGCTTCGATTGCATTGATATTTCGCAATGCAAAAATTCTCGCGGTATTCATAATAAAGCTGGTGGATACTCGTATGGGGCGGTTACGCTTATAGATTACTAATTGAAGTTGTCGAGGATCTGCAGAACATTTCAGAACAGGATATCAAATATGGATCATGCATATAAAGATTCTTTACCCCCGATCAGTTTTTGCCAATATTCTGGATAAGACCAGCCAGTATGAAATATAAGCGAATTTTACAGGCCGGCCGTAACTGCTGGCGCATATGTCGAGCAGATAAAGTCGCTTTTCTGATCGATGGTGCAGCGTATTTCGGAACATTGAACGACAGTCTGCCACTTGCAAAACAGCAGATTATGATTCTTGCCTGGGATATTTATAGCCGCTTAAAACTGATCCCGGCACAGGATGATAATCAGCCTTCGGTGCCCACGATCAGTGAACAGCTCGATCGGCTGGTGCGTGACAAACCGCAACTGCACATCAATATACTGAGCTGGGATTTCTCTCTTTTGCTTGCTATGAGCCGCGAATGGTTGCCGATTTACAAGCTGGACTGGCACACGCATCGCCGTTTGAGTTTTTGTATGGATGATCGCTATCCATTGGGTGCTTCACACCATCAGAAGGTCGTGGTGATTGATGATGCACTGGCGTTTGCAGGGGGACTGGACCTGACACGAGGACGTTGGGATACGCCGGAGCACCGAGATGATGATCAACGGCGCCGGTTTGTCGATGGCGAGTCATTACCGATCAGGCCCTATCATGATGTACAGTTAGCTGTTGCCGGTTCTGCTGCAGCTGCGTTGGGCAGTCTGGCACGTGAACGCTGGCGCCGCGCAACCGGAAAAAAACTTGCCGTGCCACAGTCTGAAGCAGTATCGGATAATAATCAGCTCTGGCCTCCGGGTTTGCAGGTGGATATTGAAAATGTTGATGTCGCAATCGTGCGAACGCAACCGGCCTTTGGTGATTTTACTGAAGTACGTGAAGTTGAGCAGCTTTACCTTGATACCATAGCGGCAGCTCGGGACTACATTTATATAGAAAACCAGTTTTTCACTGCGCCCGCTATCACCAAGGCACTGGCGAAACGGCTGGCGGAAGCCGATGGCCCGGAAATAGTACTGAATCAGCCTCTGAATACCGAGGGCTGGTTATCGCAACAGTCAATGGATATGATGCGTGTCATCGCCATCAGAGATCTGCGCGAAGCTGATCAGCATGGTCATTTCGCGGTTTACTATCCGCATATACCTGAACTGGGCGCGCAGTCGATTAATCTGCACGCCAAAATCATGATCATGGATGATCGTTTTGTGCGGGTAGGATCTTCCAATCTGAACAATCGTTCCATGGGGCTGGATACTGAATGTGACCTGGCGATTGAAGTGCCGCCTGATGATGACCGAGTTAAAGACAGTATTCGTCATTTTCGCAATCGATTGCTCGCTGAGCATCTCGACTGTCGACCCGATGAAGTTGACGCTATCGTGCAGGAGCAAGGCTCACTGTTACGTGGGGTCGAAGCATTGCGTGGCGAAGGCCGAACATTAAAACCACTGGAACCGCAATTACCAGAGCCTGATGAACGTATCTTGCGAGATATTCAGTTCACTGACCCCGAACGGCCAGTGGATGCTGAAGCCCTGCTGAAATATTTCGTGCCCGAGAAACAGGCGAGGCCGGCTGGATTGCGAATTGTCGGCTGGATATTCACGCTGCTGTTTCTATTAGTGTTTGCTGCTGCCTGGCGGTTTAGCCCGTTGAGCGAATGGCTGGACATCACCCGCCTCAGTGAAATCGTCAACCAGTGGAGCGATTCGACCATCACGCCACTGATTGTGATCGCAGCGTTTGTGCTAGGTGGTCTGCTGGTTATGCCGGTGACCGCGATGATCATCGTGTCGGTACTGGTATTTGGTCCGGTGCCAGGGTTTATCTATGCGCTCGTGGGCTCGGTCAGCAGTGCGGTATCCAGTTACGGTCTGGGTAGTCTGATGGGCAGGAACATCGTGCGCCAGCTCGCAGGCAAGCGTATAAATCAGGTCAGCCAGCAACTGGCAAAGCGCGGATTATTAACCATGCTGGTGGTGCGCATTGTTCCTGTGGCGCCTTTCACTATTATTAACCTGGTCGCAGGCGCATCACACATTCGCTTTCGTGATTTTGTTTCAGGGACTGTGATTGGCATGATACCCGGTATCCTGGGTATCGCTTTACTGACTGATCGTGTCCAGGCCAGTCTGCGTACTCCCGACTGGGAGAACATGGTGACATTAGTGATTGTCGCTGCCGTAGTGTTTACCACGGGTTATCTGTTATCCAGAAAATTGCTCATAATGACAAAGAGCAAATCAGACACTTCAACAGAAAAACCATCACAACTGGACGAGAAAAAATCACCATGAACCTGGTGATGGCCAGCTACAATATTCATCGTTGCTATGGTCGTGATGGTCGATATGCGCCATCGCGTATCAGGGACGTACTGCGCGGACTCAATGCTCAGGTGGTTGCGTTACAGGAAGTTGAGCTGTTGCACGACGCACCTGATCTGCTGGATTTTTTCTGCGAGGGTACATCCTGGAAGGTACTTCATGGCCCCACGCTGATGCGCGATGCTGGTCACTATGGAAACGCATTGTTAACGTCCCTGCCTGTGGAATCGGTGGATCGCATTGACCTGAGTATCGCTGGGCGTGAGCCCAGAGGTGCTTTGCATGTCAGGCTAAAGCATGAACACTTTCTGTTAGAAGTGATTGCGACCCACCTGGGTCTGCGACCCGTTGAGCGTCGCAACCAGATCCGGCAATTGCTTGGCATATTACAAAACAGTGAGGATTCACAGAGCGATACTGCTGTTAAGGTGTTAATGGGCGATTTGAATGAATGGTTTTTATGGGGGCGACCATTACGCTGGTTGCGAGGTCATTTTAAAGGTCCGCCTGCAGTAGCAAGTTATCCTGCCTGCTGCCCCATATTTGCGCTGGATCGTATCTGGATTAAACCTTATGAAAAATTAGCTGACGTGAGAGTGCTAAATAATAAACTGACTCGTGCTGCATCGGATCATTTACCACTGATCGCGCAATTAAAATAACAACGGCAATCGTGTATTATTCTTCCGCTTCGAGTAATAGTTCTTTTATATTGCATCTATATGTATGCACGGCATCATCAATTTCCTGCAATATATTCTTTCGCTTCAGGTCGGCCATGCAACGACTGACGCTTTCCGGCGTGACTCCAAGAATCTCGGACATTTCTTCCACTGTCAGCAGACTTACTTCACGAGGGCCGGTCGCTTCATCGGTCTCCATCAGAAACCTGACCAGCCGCGCTACTCGCCCTCGAACGGAACCGGTCGAGAAATCGGTAATCCAGGTATCGGCGATACGCAAATATTCATGCCAGTACTCGAGCAGTCGAGAATAGGCCTCCGGGTCTTTGCTTTTGACAGTGTTGATTAAATGCATCGGAATTTGATACATCGACACATCGTCGATAGCAACTGCGGTGTGTGTATGCATTTCGTCCATTAAACCGTTAAGTCCGATGATAGAGCCTCGGTTATGCAGGCGTACAATTCTGGCGCGGCCATTTTCCATGTAATTGAGCAATTTGATACGGCCTTTGCGAATCACATAGAGAGCGTCGATATCTGTCGCTTCGTGACAAATGATCTCACCTGAAGCATGGTGTACCAGTTGTGTGGCGGTGATAGCGGGCTCAAGAGCGTCCAGTATCTCTTTAGAGAGGCCAAGCGCAATCAATTGCTCCATGGTTTCATTTTCGGGTATTGCCTGCGAGGGGTCATTAGCAGCTGTTTCTATATCCATGGGAGGCCTCTATGCAGATCGTCAGCTGCGTTACAGTTCGAACAATGGCTGAATGTCAGTATCTCGGTGTGCGTTCTTCAGCAATGGCGCAGTCACCTGTTTATTACTGAGTTCCTCTGATCCTGGTTAAGTTCTACTCATTACTGCTTATAAGGTGTCATTGAGAATTTTCAATGCCAGAGAGGCCTGAGAACGTTACTCTCACCACCCATGAAATAAATCATCAGTCAGGTTCATGTTTCATGCCACTGGCACAATAGACACATATTTTGCAGGAGATTGCGCTATGACACAATTACATCAATTACCCGAATTACCTTACTCTCTGGATGCTTTAGAGCCGCATATTTCCAGGGAAACCCTGAAGTATCACCATGGCAAGCATCATGCTGGATATATCGAAAAACTCAACAAGGCGATCGAGAATACCGAGTACTCTGGAAAATCGCTGGAACAGATTATTGACTCCGCACAGGGCAATATATTCAACAATGCTGCGCAGGCCTGGAACCATGCATTCTACTGGCAATGTCTGAGTCCTGATAGCGCCGTTGATCCAGCTAGTGAAATCAGCCAGGCGATAGACCGTGATTTTGGAAGTATTGATGATTTTAAGCAAAGCTTTACTGGTGCGGCAGCATCCTTGTTCGGGTCCGGCTGGACATGGCTGGTGTTGAATCAGGACGGCAGGATTGAAATTGTGAATACTGAGAATGCTGATACACCGCTTCGCCACGGTGGCGCGCCCTTGTTGACCTGTGATGTCTGGGAGCACGCGTATTATCTTGATTACAGAAATGCGCGGCCAGACTATTTGCAGGCATTCTGGAAACTGGTGAACTGGAAGTTTGTTAACGAGCGATATGTGGACGCCGTTGAGTCAGATAAATTATATGCAGTTAATCAATAATATATTTAATTGGTAACGTGTTATTGATTTGTATATGTCTTAAAAAAGGTGAAACATAATGACGATGACAAAGAAAGACGTAGAGACTATGGAATCTGCAAGTAAAGAATACGTTGATACTGATATCACCAGTCAAAAGCGCTCGCAGCGTGAACTTGAATTAAACAAATGGAGTGAGCAACTGGCGCGTGATATTGCCAGTGAAGATGATATTGAGCTGACCGCGGACCACTTTCGGGTGATACAGCTTTTACGCGATTATTATTTACAGCATGGACAGGCTGAGACGGGTCGTGAACTCGGAGATATGCTGGACGAAGCATTTGCAGACCAGGGCGGTCGCAAGTTTCTACATCGTCTGTTTCCGCAAGGACCTGTTACACAGGGCATGCGGTTAGCTTGTCTGCCAGTGCCGGCATACAGTGAGGACGATAGTTTTGGCACAAGCCGTTAGTGTTTGTTACCTGTTTAATGAGTTTAAAGCTAGCGTCAATATTTCGGGAGGCCAATATTATGGTCTGGAAAGAAACTGAAGGACGCTGGAAGGAATTAGTGGGTGAGCTGAAAAAGCGTTGGGCAGACCTGACGGATAATGATATCGCGGAGATCAAAGGTAACCGGGATATTCTGATTGGTAAGCTTCAGCAATTATACGGTATGTCAGCCGATGAGGCTGGTCAGGAGACAGGTGAAATTGAGCATAGAGTCGAACAGGCGAGCCAGGGCGCGCAACGCCATTACGGTGGCGATCGTAGATAGTGCTACGCCTGTATTCCTGCCCGGAAAATATCTCCCTCAGAAAACTTTAAATCAAAAGACCATATAGCGAAGTAATGGCGAGTGTCGCAGTGTTTTATGTTTCTGGTGATCGAACTCATACCAGTGAGTGTGCGATATGACAATTGAAACCGTTCGTACCCTGCTTTCCAGTGGCTGGCTGCTCGGCGTCTGGTCGTGCGTGGCCGTGGTCGCCTGTCTGGTGCTGGTGCTGGATTTGCGACGCAACAATGCACAGACTGGTTCAATCATGAAGCTGGTGTGGTTTATGACCGTGCTTTATTCGGGCGTACTGGGGCTGCTGATTTATTTTTATTCAGGGCGCAGGCAGATCAGCCACGATTCAATCTGGCGTAAAGGTTTTCGCTCAGTTGCGCACTGTTATTCGGGCTGCGGCGCTGGTGAAGTCGTCGGGGTTTTTATTGCGGCAGGTTTATTATCATTAAACAATAACTGGATCAGTGTAATTACTTTTTTCTTCGCCTATGTGTTTGGCTATGGCATGACGCTTGGTCCCATGGTGCAGGCCGGGGTGCCGGTAAAAAAGGCGCTGATCGATACTTTTTATTCAGATACTGCAACGATTGCTGTGATGGAAATCACGGCCGTAAGCCTGGACCTCTGGATCGCCTCGTCAGCAACGATAGGACAGGTTCTATTCTGGAATTCTTTAATACTATCGTTAACCGTGGGTCTGGTTGCGGCTTATCCGGTCAACGTACTACTGGTCAGAATGGGTGTGAAAGGCGGCATGGGTGATCCTCGAGAGATGTCAGTATCACATTCGCATTAATCATTTTTTGTATTTATCGGAGATTTTTAGCATGAACAAAACAAGGTACTTATCATTGCTTCCCGGGGTTATGGTGTTGGTTATTTCTACAACGCTCAGTGCTGCCCCCTCTGGTGAAACGATTGCCAGGCAGGGGAATGGCAATGGCGCAGCTCCATGCATGTCCTGCCACGGTGATAAGGGGCAGGGTAACCCCGCTGCTGCATACCCCTATCTTGCCGGGCAATCTGCGACCTATCTGGTGAAACAGCTGAAAGATTTCGCCAGTAAGCGGCGCTCTAATTCCGTCATGCAAGCCATCGCTGGTGGACTCTCTGCGCAGGAGATCAAGGCAGTTGCTGATTACTATTCACATCTGCCATTGCCGAAAACATCAAACAGCCAGAAAAATACTGCACAGACTACTGATGGTGAAATACTGGCTGTCAAGGGTAAATGGTCTGCTGGTATGCCTGCGTGTTTTAAGTGTCATGGTGATCAGGGCCAGGGTGTGCCGCCTCATTTTCCCGCCATCAGCGGTCAGTCCAGTGCTTATCTTAAAAAACAGTTACAAAGCTGGCAGAAAGGCGACCGCAACAATGATCCGGCGGGCTTGATGCGGGCAGTGGTTTCACACCTGAATGAAAGCGAAATTGAAAATGTGTCAGCGTATCTTGCGGCGCAGTCAGCAACCACATCGAAATAATCAGGAGCTGAGACAATGATGTATATAAAACCATTCTTTTTATTTGTTGGCGGTATCGTCCTCATCTCAGGCCAGGCTGCTCTTGCAGAAAAGGTTGAACACGCGCATGCCATCACCAGCGCCATTACCAGTAAACCTTTTTTGCCGCCAGACGAGGACAGCATCCCGGATAACAAATTTGGTGACATGGTCCGTTTTGGTAAAAATGTGTTTACTCATACTGGCAAATATGCAGGACAATATGCAGGCAATGGTCTGAACTGCACAAATTGTCACCTCGATGCAGGTCGTCTTGCGAATTCCGCACCCTTGTGGGCCGCCTGGGTCAAGTATCCCGCCTACCGGGGTAAAAATAAAATGGTCAATACCATGGCGCAGCGTTTCCAGGGCTGCTTCGTTTACAGCATGAATGGTTCGGCGCCACCGGCTGACAGTAAGGTAATGAAAGGTTTGTTGAGTTATAGCTTCTGGCTGGCACAGGGCGCGCCGACGGGCGTTGATTTACCGGGTCGAGGTTATCCAAAACTGGACAAACCTGAAAAGAAACCGGACTTCGCGCGCGGTAAGCAGGTGTTCGCCAACAACTGCGCTGTTTGTCACGGTGACAATGGTGGTGGCACCAGGCAGAATGGACGTTATGTATTTCCGCCAGTCTGGGGTAAAAACTCATTCAACTGGGGTGCAGGCATGCATCGCATTAATACCGCTGCAGCATTCATTCGCGCCAACATGCCTCTGGGCAAAGGTGGCAGTCTGAGCAATCAGCAGGCCTGGGATGTTGCCTACTTCGTCAACAGCCACGAACGTCCACAGGACCCGCGTTTTAAGGGTGACCTGAAAGCAACCAAAGCGGATTATCATCAGCACCAGTGCCGTTATGGCGAAAAACTGGGCGGGCATGTGTTAGGGAAAAAACCTTAGCAATTGAAACCATAAAAACGCGCTTAACACTTTGAAGGTTGCAGATATTGATAGCGCATGACTGAAAAAAATAAAGACCGGCTGTCTGACGATGAGCGCGAACAGGCTACAGGACAGCGCTGCTCGGGAGCGAAGTCAGGAAATGTATCCAAATCCACTGGAAGCGGGCGTCGAGCGTGTGCTCACGCCTTTCAACGACTTCATTCGCGACCAGACCACGGGCAGTGTACTGCTGATTGTTTCTACTGTGATTGCGCTGATCATTGCCAATTCTCCGCTTGCGCAGGACTACGAAAATTTTCTTGCTATGCATGCCAGGATTTGTCTTGGTGACTGGACGCTCAAAATGAGTGTCCAGCACTGGATCAATGATGGTCTGATGTCCTTGTTCTTTTTTGTTCTGGGCCTGGAGATCAAACGCGAGATCCTTGTCGGTGAACTCAAAAATCCACAACAGTCATTGCCGGTGATTGCGGCTGCACTTGGCGGCATGTTGGTACCTGCTGGTATTTTTATCTGTTCAATGCCGACACGGCGAGTGTTAATGGCTGGGGAATCCCGATGGCAACGGATACTGCTTTTGCAGTTGGCTTCTGGCTTTACTGGGTCGGCGGATTCCACTTGCCTTGCTCACTTTTCTCACCGCACTGGCGATCATTGATGATCTGGGCGCGATCCTGGTCATCGCTATTTTTTATACCAGCACGATCAATCTGGCCTTTTTGAGTCTGGTCTGTGCTCTGCTTGCTCTGCTGGTTATGTGCAATCTTTTTGGTTGTCGTCGGCCCGCAATCTATATCACGATCGGTGCTACTGGTCTGGCTGGCAATGCTGGCGTCGGGTGTCCATGCCAGCGTTGCTGGTATCCTGGTAGCCATGACAGTGCCGGCACGTCCCAAACGAGGCCCTGGCTGGTTCGTGAGAGCGCCCGCAAGTTGATCAAACAATTCGAGAACATCGAAAAAGAATCGGTACAGCCTATCCTGGGAAAGAAGGAGCAGCACAAGCTTGTTGAACGTGTTCAGGAGAGTGCTAAAAAGGCCACGACTCCACTACGTCGCTGGGAGCATGCACTGGATCATCCTGTAGCGCTGTTTGTGATGCCGGTTTTCGCGCTGGCCAACGCGGGCATTCCGATTGATGCCAATCTGTTACCTGCGGTGTGGGGCGATTCTCTGAGCCTGGGTATTGTACTTGGGCTCGTGGCAGGCAAGGCGATTGGGATTAGTCTATTCGCCTGGCTGGCTTTACAGCTGACATCGGGGCGTCTGCTACAGGGCGTTAGCATGCGCCATATTATTGGTGTTGGCATGCTGGGGGGCATGGGCTTTACCATGTCGATTTTTATTTCCGGGCTGGGTTTTGCCAATGCGCCGCAGGCGCTGGTGATGGCGAAAACAGCGATCCTGCTGGCCTCGTTGATCGCTGGTGTCTCGGGCTTTATCTGGTTGCGTCTGTCAGGCGGACCCGCTGATAATATCAGGCAGTGATGCCAGTCATGAGCAGACATCCAGGCGACGCTGGATGCTTCAGGTGTGTGGTTTGTCGATGGTTCTGTGTCGCTGACCACCTCTGGCAACTTATCGTCTAGAATAAACTCATAACCACTTTTTGATTATCAGGAAGCCATATGTGTGGAATAGTCGGCGCGGTCGCCGAACGTAATGTCACCCCGATTTTGCTGGAAGGTCTGCGTCGCCTCGAATACCGCGGCTATGATTCGGCCGGCATAGCGGTGATCAACGGCGACACCTGTATCGATCGATTGCGTCGGGTCGGCAAGGTGAAAGCCCTGTCGGATGCGATCGAGCTCTCGCCTCTGAGCGGTTTTTATGGCGTCGCACACACCCGCTGGGCCACCCACGGCAGTCCCAGCGAAAGCAATGCCCACCCGCACATCTGCAATGGCAAGGTGGCCATCGTGCACAACGGCATTATCGAAAACCATGGCCATCTGCGCCAGTCGCAACGTGATGCCGGTTTTCGTTTTACCTCCGAAACCGATACCGAAGTCGCCGCCCACCAGATCGAGCACTATCTCAAACAGCACGGCGATCTGCTGCAGGCGGTGAAAGCCGCAGTGGCTGATTTTGATGGCGCTTATGCGCTCGGCGTGATTGCGGTGAACGAACCCGGTCGCCTGATCGCTGCGCGTCGTGGTAGTCCGCTGGTGATTGGTGTGGGTTTTGGCGAGTATTTTATTGCTTCCGACGCGTCTGCGTTATTACCGGTGACCCGGCGCTTTATCTATCTCGAAGAAGGCGATATCGCCGATCTTCGTTGCCATTCCCTGACCATATACAACAGCGAAGGCGAAACGGTAGAACGCGAGATCCGTGAATCCGAGCTCAGTGCTGATGCTACCGCCAAAGGCGAGTATCGGCATTACATGCTGAAAGAAATCTACGAACAACCCACCTGTTTGATCGATGTGTTCGAAGGCAGGGTACACGAAGGACGCTTGCTGGATTCGGTGTTCGGCCCCGAGGCTGAAACTATTCTCGACAGCACGCGCCACGTGCAGATCATCGCCTGTGGCACCAGTTATCATGCCGGTCTGGTCGCGAAATACTGGCTCGAAGCGCTGGCCGGTATTCCCTGTAATGTTGAAGTTGCCAGCGAATACCGTTATCGCAAAACCGTGCTGCAGGACAACACCCTGGTGGTCACGATCTCGCAATCCGGTGAAACCGCCGATACCCTGGCGGCTCTGAGAGGACTCAGGCAGAAAACCCGCGCCACCCTGAGTATCTGCAATGTGCCCGAGAGCTCGCTGGTGCGCGAGTCGACGCTGCGCCTGATGACCCGCGCCGGCCCGGAAATCGGCGTGGCGTCGACCAAGGCTTTTACCAGCCAGTTATTGTCATTATTGTTGCTGGTGGTGGCACTGGGGCGGCGCAATGGCATGAGCGAAGCCGAGGCGCAGAGCCTGTTACAGCAGGCGCTGGCGCTGCCGACCCTGATCGATTCGGTGTTGCACCATGTGACCACCATAGAATCCTGGGCGGAAGATTTTACCGAGATGAACAATGCTATTTTTATCGGTCGTGGCCTGCTGTATCCGATCGCGCTCGAAGGCGCGCTCAAGCTCAAGGAAATCTCCTATATCCACGCCGATGCCTATCCCGCGGGCGAGCTCAAACACGGCCCCATCGCGCTGATCGATCCGGAGATGCCGACCGTGGCGATCGCCTGCATGGACGGCCACGAAGGCAAGATCAAGTCCAATATCCAGGAAATTCTGGCGCGCAACGGCAAGGTCTACCTGTTCGCTGACGAGCGTATTGTAGCTGGACGACCTGGACCAGGCCTGCCAGGTGATCCGGCTGCCTGCCATCGCCGCCGAGCTGGCGCCGGTGCTGTACGCGGTGCCGCTGCAGCTGCTCGCCTATTTTGTCGCGGTCGGCAAGGGTACCGATGTCGACCAGCCGCGCAACCTGGCGAAATCGGTCACCGTCGAATAGCGGGTCTGCAAGGTGCTATCACCCGTTCAAACATGATAATCTTGCCTCCTGTTAATCGCCTCAGGACACTATGAGCCGCAAGCTGTATATCAAGACATTTGGCTGCCAGATGAATGAATACGATTCTTCCCGCATCGCCGATGTGCTCGCCGAATCCCACGATCTTGAGCTGACTGCCCATCCTGAAGACGCCGACGTACTCCTGCTGAATACCTGCTCGATCCGGGAAAAGGCGCAGGAGAAAGTGTTTTCGCTGCTGGGCCGCTGGCGCAAATGGAAGCAGCAGAATCCCGAGCTGGTCATCGGAGTTGGTGGTTGTGTAGCGAGCCAGGAAGGGGCAGCCATTCAGCAGCGCGCACCTTATGTCGATATGGTGTTCGGGCCGCAGACCATCCACCGCCTGCCGAACATGTTCGACCGTGCCCAGGCCCATGACAAAAAAATCGTCGATATCAGTTTTCCCGAAATCGAAAAATTCGATTGCCTGCCCGCGCCCAGCATCAAGGGCCCGAGCGCGTTTGTCTCCATCATGGAAGGCTGCAGTAAATACTGCACCTTCTGCGTCGTGCCTTATACCCGCGGTGAAGAAGTCAGTCGGCCGTTCGACGATGTACTCGCCGAAGTGGCAGGCCTGGCGGCGCGCGGTGTGCGCGAGGTCAACTTGCTGGGCCAGAACGTCAATGCTTATCAGGGCGTGATGGAAGACGGTACCTTCGCCGACCTGGCGCTGTTGATCCATTATGTCGCAGCGATCGAAGGCATTGACCGGATACGCTTTACCACTTCACACCCGGTTGAATTTTCCGACAGCCTGATCGATGTGTATGCCGAAGTACCCGAACTGGTGAGCATGGTGCATCTACCCGTGCAAAGCGGTTCGGATCGAATACTGGCAGCGATGAAACGCGGTCACACCGCAGATGAATACCGTGAAAAAATAAAACGCCTGCGCGCAGCGCGTCCGGGTATTTCTATTTCATCGGATTTCATTATCGGTTTCCCCGGCGAAAGCGACGAAGATTTTAATGACACCATGCAACTGGTTGCCGATATCGGTTTTGATCAATCCTACAGTTTCATTTACAGTGCGCGTCCCGGTACGCCTGCGGCTGATATGTTCGACGACACCACCTTGTTGATTAAAAAACATCGCCTCGCGATTTTGCAGGATGTGCTGGCGAACAATGCCAGTGCGATCAGTAAATCCATGATCGGCAGCGTGCAACGTGTGCTGGTCGAAGGCTTGTCGCGCAAAACAGTCGAACACAAAACCGCACCGCAAATGTCGGGGCGAAGTGAGAACGGTCGTGTGGTTAATTTTGATGGTGACGAGACGCTGATCGGTAAATTTGTCGATGTTCGCATTGTGGACGCCTGGACAAATTCATTACAGGGTGAAATCGTCGCAGTGGTGGATGATCGCAGTGCGCCCGAATATACATCTGGAACAACACGAGAGGCCAGGACAGCCTGATGTCAAAAAGCGTTGCTTTTGAGTTGCAGCCGCAGGATAACGCTCGACTGGTCAATTTATGTGGCCAGTTTAATCAGAACCTGCACCAGCTCGAACATTATTTTGATGTTGGCATTGACTGCCGTGGTAATCATTTTCAGATTCGCGGCAATGACAACAATGCGCAGGCTGCAATGGATGCCATACAGGCGCTGTATAAATCTACTGCAGAAGAAACCCTGACCACAGCTGCGGTGCAGCTCTATCTTGCAGAAGTCAATGTAAGCCAGGTAAACGATGAAGACGAAGATGAGGACTACGACTACGGTAGCTGGAGCGTAAAAACACGCAAAGGCGCGGTGCGCGGTCGCGGTAAACACCAGAAAGCTTATCTCAGACAAATTCAGCAAAACGATCTGACCCTGGGTGTGGGCCCTGCGGGTACGGGCAAAACGTATCTGGCCGTCGCCTGCGCAGTGAATGCCCTGAACAATGACGAAGTCGAACGCCTGCTTCTGGTGCGTCCTGCAGTTGAAGCGGGCGAACGTCTGGGTTTTCTGCCGGGTGACCTGGCGCAGAAAATTGATCCTTATCTACGGCCGATGTACGATGCGCTTTACGATATGCTGGGTGCTGAAAAAGTCGCAAAACTGATCGAGCGAAATGTCATCGAAATCGCGCCGCTGGCCTATATGCGCGGTCGTACGCTCAATGATGCATTTATTATTCTTGATGAAGCACAGAACACGACCATCGATCAGATGAAAATGTTTTTGACGCGTATCGGTTTTGGTTCGCGTGCGGTGGTCACCGGTGATGTCACCCAGGTGGATTTGCCACGTGAAAAAATTTCGGGCCTGCGTCATGCCATGGTTTTGCTGGAAAATATGGAAGGCGTGGGTATTACCCAGTTCACGGTCAACGATGTGGTTCGTCATCCGCTGGTGAAACGCATTGTAGATGCTTATGAAAAAGCTGAAGGAAATTGAACATGACGCTGATCGTTGATTTTTCAGTGTCCGATATCCTGGCCGATGAAGACGAGGATGTTCCCCAGTCTCCGCAGGCCGATTTGATAAACCTCTGGGCGCAAAAGGCCTTCTTGTCTGCTGAAGATCGAGTTGCCAGCGTGCAGGTGGTAAGCGAAGCTGAAATGCGCCAGCTGAATCATGACTGGCGCGGTAAAGATTACGCAACCAATGTGCTGTCTTTTCCCATGACGTTTGATGACGAAGTCGACCTGACTTCGCTGGAAACCGAAGAAGGATGTATCGCGCCCCTGGGCGATATTGCGCTTTGTGCTGCGGTGATCAATCGGGAAGCGGCTGAGCAGGGCAAGTCGAACGATGCACACTGGGCGCACATGGTCGTGCACGGTATTTTGCATCTACAGGGTTATGATCACATCGATAACAAGGATGCTGACGAAATGGAAGCACTCGAAATAAAAATTCTCCGCTCGCTGGGTTTTGATAACCCGTATCAGACATTAAATAATGAAACTCATGCATAAAAACGGTTCCTGGATCGCCCGGTTGTTAAACCTTATTTCGGGTGAGCGAGACGAACGTGCACACCTGTTAAACGAGTTGCGCGAAGCTCAGAAAAAAGGCGTACTCGATGCTGATGCGCTGGCGATGATCGAAGGTGTGTTTCAGGTATCTGAGCTGCGCGTGCGCGATATTATGGTTCCTCGCTCACACATGGTGGTTATCGACAGTGACAATAGCGTTAAAGAAATGCAGCCAGTGATCGTGAATTCCGGACATTCTCGTTTTCCGGTCATCGATGATGATCTGGATGACATTATCGGTGTGTTGCTGGCAAAAGATCTGATTCCGTATGCCGACGAAAGCAGTGGGGAAAAATTCGAACTCAAGGACGTGTTACGGCCTGCGGTGTTCGTACCTGAAAGCAAGCGACTTAATGTGTTGCTAAAAGATTTTCGAACCTCGCGTTACCACATGGCCATGGTGGTCGATGAATATGGCGGCATTTCCGGGCTGGTCACCATTGAGGACGTGCTCGAACAGATTGTCGGCGACATTGATGATGAGCACGATGCAGCCGATGTGATCAATATTCGCCGTCATGGCTATCATCGTTATACTTTGCGGGGCCTGACGCCCATCCCTGAGTTCAATCGTTTTTTTGACGCCCGGTTCAGCGATGAGCAGTTTGATACCATTGCCGGGCTGGTGACTCACGCATTAGGGCACTTACCCGAACGCGGTGAGGAAGTGACGATAGAAAACTATCTGTTCAAAGTGATCAGTGCCAATTCACGACGCATCAATAATTTGCAAATGACGCTGCTGCCAAAAACGCCAGAGCCCAGTGATGCGGCTTAGACGCTAGCGTCTTCATGCTCGCCAGATGATTCAACTACACCCACGCTGGACATATTTGATTAGCCTGCTTGCGGGCGTTTTGCTGGTCTTTGGTTTCGCGCCATTTAACCAGGTCTGGCTGGTCTTTGTCTGTTTTGCATGGCTGCTGTGGCAATGGCGTGATGCGTCTGCAAAAGCAGCTTTGCTGCATGGCTGGTTGTTTGGCCTGGGTATGCAGTGCAGTGGCGTCAGCTGGATTTATGTCAGTCTGCATTATCACGGTGGCACGCCTGCACCGTTCGCGATTTTGCTGATCGTGCTGCTGTCGATGTATCTCGCGATCTATCCTGCGCTGGCCGGGTTTACCGTGGCGCGATTTTGTAAACAAAGCCCCGGCCTTAAATTGCTGCTGCTGTTTCCTGCCGCCTGGGCGGTTAGCGAATGGTTACAGGGTTATGTAATGACCGGTTTTGCCTGGATGCAGCCGGCCTATACCCAGATTGATTTACCGTTGGCGGGGTTTGCGCCCGTGATCGGTGCGCACGGTGTCAGTATGCTGGTGTTATTCAGTGCCGGTGCACTGGTGCTGCTGTTTTCGGATCGGGCCTGGCGTCAGGCGCAGGTCTGGAAAACGGTCGGGCTATTACTTGTGAGTGTCTGGCTGATCGGTTCTGGTCTGAAACAGATTCACTGGACACATGCCAAAGGTCAGCCTGTGTCGGTGGCGCTGGTGCAGGGCAATATTGCGCAAAAAATAAAATGGCGCAGTGAAATTCACGATAGCACGCTTGCGTTGTATCGCAATCTTAGCCTGGAAACCAGTCATGCTGATCTGATTATCTGGCCGGAAACAGCGGTACCGGATTTTGCGCACAGGTTGCCGGCCTATCTGCAAGAATTGCGCGAGGATATGGACAAAAAGCACAGCGCATTGTTGCTGGGTATTTTTATCCAGAATGCCAAAACCGGGCGTTATTTTAATTCGCTGTTAGATGTCAATGGCGAGGCTTACCATAAACGTCATCTGGTGCCGCTGGGTGAATTTATACCGCTGCGCTGGCTGGTTGATTTTTTTAATCGCTGGGTCGACATTCCGATGTCCGATCTTGAAGCCGGAGCGAATGATCAGCCCCTGTTGCACGCCGCTGGCCAGACGCTGGGCGTCAGCATCTGTTTTGAAGATGCGTTTTCGCGTGATGTGCGTCTTGATCTGCCGGCCGCCAGTTTGCTGGTGAATGTGAGCAATGATGCCTGGTTCGAGAATTCACAGGAGCCGCATCAGCATCATGCGATTGCGCGCATGCGTGCACTGGAGACGGGCCGCTACATGCTGCGTGCTACCAATACCGGCATCACTGCCGTGATCAACGACCAGGGCCGAGCAATCGCGGTCGCACCCCAGTTCAAAACCACGGTACTACGCGCCCGCGCCCAGCCCATGTCGGGTTCCACACCTTATGTATGGTGGGGCGATAGTCCAGTTATTGCTGTTTTCGATCATTGCGCTGATCCGGGCAGCCTGGCGCAGGCCGCCGAACAGCTGAGCGCTGCAGACCTAGTCGTCTTTACAATCGGTGCGTTTGTCTGCGCGCTGAAAAGTATTGTTGCCACAGCGTGGGCAGTCTTCGATATGGGCGGTGGTCGGAAAAGGCACGCACTCACCGCACTGGGTGCATTTCAACATGCCAGGGCCGGTGATTTCACCGCTGTAATATAAGCTGATTTCGCGGTTGTATTCCTTCAGTGCTTCCAGTTCGATGCGGGTGCGGTCGGCGACCGAGAGGAACATGTCGACAATCTTGCGCTCCAGCACCTCGATATCCAGCATCAGCCAGTCACCGAAATCCGAACTGGTTTCCAGCATATATTCGGCCGCATCATTGATGTCGCGCTTGACGAATTCGCTGATTTCCTGCGCTTCTTCCGCGCTGACTTCACCCAGATGGATGACCTGCTGCCGGGCCTTATCCAGTGCTTCCTGTAAGGTCATGTCCGCCGAGCTGGTGCCGTCAAAAGCGCTACGGATGTACTGCATCATCTGGTTATAGGCATCGATCAGATGGCCGCGTGATTTTGGTGGTGTGGTCTGGTTCATTTCGCTCCTTATTAGCCTGGTTGCAGGCAGGGATGTTTCAATAAGCTTAACGCTAGTGTATCCTTCGATAGCGCTGATCAAGCCGTATTAAATCAAGTTATCTATAAAATCTCTGATTATTCAGAGCTTCCGTATGGCGCATGATGTGCCATCATTTTTGGCCACTTAAGTGACTGAAAATGTAGAAAACAAAAATCATATTTTTTGTTTTCATACTCTGAAAATTCCAGGAAGGAATTGTTCAGTATTTCCATAAATTTATAGACCAGATATATTGTGCTCGCCGGTGAGATCCGACGAACTGTATCTGTGTAAAAATAATCGGTTCATTATTACCTGTATGCAAAAAGACTACGATCCCCGGACTATCGAAACGGCTGCTCAGAAACTCTGGCAGGACCAGGACACTTTTCGTGTCAATGAAAAACATCCGGGCGAAAAATTTTATTGTTTGTCGATGTTTCCTTATCCCAGTGGTCGTCTGCACATGGGGCATGTGCGTAATTATACTATCGGTGACGTTATTTCGCGCTACCAGAAAATGCTGGGCAAAAATGTGTTGCAGCCGATGGGCTGGGATGCCTTTGGTCTGCCAGCGGAAAATGCGGCGATCAAAAACAAAGTGCCACCCGCGCAATGGACCTACAGCAATATCGACTATATGCGCGATCAGCTCAAACGCCTGGGTTTTGCCTATGACTGGAGCCGGGAACTCGCCACCTGTCGCCCCGAATATTATCGCTGGGAACAATGGCTGTTCACACGCCTGCTGAAAAAAGGCCTGGCATACAAAAAAACCGCCGGGCGTTAACTGGTGTCCGAACGATCAGACCGTGCTGGCCAACGAGCAGGTGGTCGATGGCCGATGCTGGCGTTGTGACACTGTGGTCGAGCGACGCGAAATCGCGCAGTGGTTCATGAAGATTACCGATTATGCAGAGGAATTACTAAATGACCTCGACAAGCTGGAACACTGGCCGGAAAAAGTCCGCACCATGCAGCGCAACTGGATCGGCCGCTCCGAAGGTGTGCAGCTGGAATTTGCTGTTGACGATGGCGAGCCACTGACGGTTTATACCACGCGCCCCGATACCCTAATGGGCGTGACCTATGTCGCGGTCGCGGCCGAGCATCCACTGGCCACCGCAGCGGCACAGCACAATCCTGAGCTGGCTGCGTTTATTACTGAATGTAAACACAGCGGTGTTGCCGAAGCCGAAATGGCGGTGATGGAAAAGCGGGGCATGGCGACAGGTATCAATGTCATCCATCCGCTGAGCGGCGAATCCATTCCGGTGTGGGTGGCCAACTTTGTGCTGATGGATTACGGCACCGGTGCGGTGATGAGTGTGCCCGCGCACGACCAGCGCGATTTTGAATTTGCGGTGAAATATCAGCTACCGATCAAGCAGGTGATTTTTCCAGCCGATGGTAGCGAAGTTTCGGTCAATGATGAGGCCTATGTTGAAAAAGGCGTGCTGAAAAATTCTGGCGAGTTTGATGGCCTGAGCTCCGCCGAAGCCTTTACCGCGATCGCTGAAAAGTTACAGGCGCAGGGCAAAGGTGAAACCCAGACCCATTACCGTCTGCGCGACTGGGGCGTATCCCGCCAGCGTTACTGGGGCACACCGATCCCGGTGATCAACTGCGAAAGCTGTGGCGCGGTGCCGGTGCCGGATGCAGATCTGCCTGTGGTATTACCCGAAGATGTCGATTTCAGCGACAGCTGTCGGTTCACCGATCAAACACATGCCCGAGTTTTATCAGACCACCTGCCCGAGCTGCGGTGGCAAGGCCGAGCGCGAAACCGATACCTTCGACACTTTTTTCGAATCGTCCTGGTACTACGCACGTTTTGCCTGCCCCGATGCGGACAGCATGCTGGACGCGCGCGCAAAACACTGGCTGCCGGTGGACCAGTATATCGGTGGCATCGAGCACGCGGTGCTGCACTTATTATATGCGCGCTTTTTCCACAAGCTGATGCGCGACGAAGGTCTGCACGATAGCGATGAGCCTTTTACCCGTCTGCTGACCCAGGGCATGGTGTTAAAAGACGGCAGCAAGATGTCCAAATCCAAAGGCAATACGGTTGATCCGCAGGGCCTGATCGAAGAATATGGCGCTGACACCGTGCGCCTGTTCACCATGTTCGCGGCACCACCGGAACAGTCACTGGAATGGGCCGACAGTGGGGTCGAAGGCGCATCGCGTTTTCTCAAACGTTTGTGGAAACTGTTCAATCAAACCTGGTGCAGTCAAACCTGGACACCACGGAAAAAGTCGAGCCTGAAAAACTGGATAGTGCGCAAAAAGATCTGCGTCGCAAACTCCATGAAACCATCAGCAAGGTCAGCGACGATATCGGCCGGCGTTATACTTTCAATACTGCGATTGCGGCCAATATGGAACTGATCAATGAGCTGATGCGCAGTGAAGATACCAGTGCGCAGGGTCAGGCCGTGATGCGCGAAGCGATCGAGGCGATAGTATTGATGCTGTCACCGATCGTGCCGCATATCTGTCAGCAGCTGTGGCAGGATCTTGGTCATTCCGGTCTGGTTGCAGAACAGTCCTGGCCGGTGTGTGATGCGGGTGCACTGACGCGTGATGAAATCGAAATGGTGGTCCAGGTGAATGGCAAACTGCGTTCCAGAATCATGATCGCTATTGATGCGACCAATGACAGCATCGAAGCCGCTGCGCGCGCTGATGAAAAAATTATCCAGCACCTGGCAGGCAAAACCGTGCGTAAAGTCATTGTAGTGCCAGGTCGTCTGGTGAATATCGTCGCCACCTGATGTTCCGTACTCTTTTCATTCTGGTTTTTTTACTGAGCGCCTCCGCCTGCGGCTTTCAGTTGCGCGGCGCAGTTAAACTGCCTGCGGATCTGCAACCGCTGTATTTATATAATGCAGATAATGATGAACTGGCGCACCAGTTATCGGTGCTGCTCAGGGAAAATAACACTGTGCTTGCTGCCGATGAGCAACAGGCGGCCAGTCGTTTAAAAATCGTGAGCCAGAACAGGACCCGGCGTGTGCTGTCTGTGGATTCGACTCGGTCGCGCGCGCGAGTATGAACTGCATTACAGCGTGCTGTATCAGTTAAAAGGTCAGCATATCGATGTTGAAAATGTGATCAAGCTGCAACGTGTGCTGACTTTTGATCCCGATAGTGTTCTTGGCACCAGCAGCGAAGAAAAAACCCTGTACCATGATATGCAAATGGATGCTGCACGCCTGATACTGCAACAGATCGATGCACTGACGAAAAAAAACAGGCACCCCGATGCAGCTTCGTCCTGACCAGCTCAATGCGGTGATGAACAAACCTCTGCAGCCAGTGTATCTGGTCTGCGGTGATGAGCCATTGCAGGTGATGGAAGCAGCGGACAGCATTCGCGCCGCAGCGCGCCAACAGGAGTATCTCGAACGCGAGGTGCTCGATGTTGATAAAAACTTTGACTGGCAGGGATTGCTGGATGCGGCGGCCAGTATGTCCCTGTTTGCATCACGCCGGATTCTGGACTTGCGCATTCCCTCCGGCAAACCGGGGCGCGAAGGCAGTCAGGCACTGAAACAGTATCTGGAACGCCCGGCAGAAGACACGGTGCTACTCATTACCAGCGGCAAACTGGATGGCGCGAGCAAAAATACCGCCTGGTTCAAGGCCATCGATAAAGCCGGTATCGTGGTTCAGTGCTGGCCGGTGGGACCGGACAAATTACCTGCCTGGGTCAAGCAGCGCTTTCTCGCCAGCCAGATGCAGCCCGAGCGTGAAGTCGTCGACTATGTCTGCCAGCATGTCGAAGGCAACCTGCTCGCTGCTGCCCAGGAGATCGACAAGCTGTATCTCATGCTGGGCCCGGGCAAGGTGAGCCTGGACAGCATGCGTGAAACCCTCACCGAAAATTCCCGTTTTACCGTTTTTGAACTGGTGGATACCGCGTTGCAGGGTGACCGCGCACGCGTGATCCGCATTCTGCACGGCCTCGCAGCAGAAGGCGTCGAGCCGATTGTGACCAACTGGGCGCTGGCAAAAGATATCCGATTGCTGCTCCAGGTGGCCTCAGATCCCGGCTCGATGGAATATACCCTCAAGCGCTCGGGTGTCTGGGCGAGCCGGGTGCAGCTGTTCAAGGCCTGTTTACAGCGCCACAACGGGCCTGCGCTGCAGCGCATGTTAAAGCGCTGTGCGTTGATCGATCAGGCGATCAAGGGTGTGGCTGAAGGCCAATGTATGGGACGAGCTGCGAGGCCTGAGTTTTCAGCTGTCGGGGAAGTCCAGAGCTATAAAAACAATAGCTTATAAATTTGTCGCTTTTATTGACAGTTATGGTTGTGCGCTCGATTTATCTGATTTCCCGTCAGATGATGTTAATAGACACTATTTTCTTATAGAATAATCATTAAGTTATAAACGTTATCTGGGTTTACCCTGGATGAGACTACCCGTCACTAACGCCGTAGCATATGAGGCTAAATAGCCGATATTTGTCTTTTTCTGCTGTCGGCAAACATTACATTTTTTTCCTGGAGTCCTATTTGTTTAATTTCTGGTACCCATGTAACCTTATGTTTTATAAAAAAATATATTTTTTGGCACATGGATTGCTCTGTCTCTGGTAATTGAAATAAAATGCACGACATTGAGGTCGATGAAATGAATACCAAACTCGTTAATGCAATCCTGTTGGCATCAACACTGGGGTTTGCAGCAGTAAGCAATGCCAGTACCATCAATTACAACCTCGAAAGTAACAACCTGAGTGAGTCTGGGTCTTTGGCGAGCGTCACGCTCACCGACAATGGAAGTAACGTTGATATTACAGTGACTGCGCTTTCTCCCTCCGTGCAGGTAGCTGGTCTTGGCTTCAGCCTGAACGGCTTGCCTGGCAGCATAACTTGTAGCTCTTTGCCCACAGACTATAGCTGTAACGCCAGTACTTCGTACACGTACACCTACGATGGTAGTGGCAAATATGCCGATCAGGCTGACCCAAGTTCTTTTGATACCACTACCCGGTATGCGTCGTTCTCGTTCACGCTTAACGGATACAATACAGGCGATTTTATAGCGAATCCCCAGGGAAACCTGTTCGCCACCCACGTCTATCTTGACACTGGTCTAACCGGATTTGCCTTTGGCGGTACTCCTACTGTACCTGTTCCAGCCGCAGCCTGGTTATTCGCTTCCGGTCTTCTGGGTCTGGTTGGCGTAGCACGTCGCCGCCGCAGCTAAACCAGCTTCCAGGTACTCATCAAAAGCGGCTCCCCAGGGAGCCGCTTTTTTTTGCCCTGACTCTCTATGCCGCCATATTTTCATCGAAACTGGCGCAGATTCGATATAATCTTACCTTTCATGAAACCATTACCCGATTGATTTGAGATGACAGCCAAAGCCGAAGTTTTGAAAATTAACGTGAAAGACTATATGCAGCAGCTGGGCGGCCATGCGCTGGCGGCCGCGCGCGTTATCAGTCGTGCTGAAACCGGGCAGAAAAATCGTGCCTTGCTGGCGATTGCGGATTTATTGCTGGCAGAGTCTGAACAACTGAAGCAGGCCAATGCGCTGGATCTGGAAGCGGGGCGTGAGAAAGGGCTGGATGCTGCGCTGCTGGATCGTCTGGAACTGACCGATGCGCGTATCGCCTCCATGGCCGAAGGCCTGCGCCAGATCGCTGCGCTGGAAGACCCGGTTGGTGTAATCAGCGACATGGCTTATCGGCCTTCCGGCATCCAGGTGGGCAAGATGCGCGTGCCGCTGGGTGTGATCGGCATCATTTATGAATCACGGCCGAATGTTACCGCCGATGCTGCCGGCCTGTGCCTGAAAGCCGGTAATGCGGTGATCCTGCGCGGTGGCTCCGAAGCCAGCCATTCCAATCAGGCGATTGCCAGCTGTATTCAGCGTGGTCTGAGCGAAGCCGGTTTGCCTGCACAAGTGGTCCAGGTGGTGGAAACCACCGACCGGGCAGCGGTGGGTGAAATGCTGCGCATGAAAAATGTGATCGATGTGATTATTCCCCGTGGTGGCAAGGGTCTGATCGAACGCATCAGCAAGGAGTCACTGGTGCCGGTGATCAAGCACCTCGATGGTATCTGCCACGTATATATCGATGATGATGCCGATCTCGACAAGGCGATTCGTGTGGCCTTCAATGCCAAGACCCAGCGTTATGGTACCTGCAATACTCTCGAAACACTGCTGGTCGCGCAAAAAGTGGCTGCCAAAGTGCTGCCTGAGCTGTGCAAACAATACCAGGACAAAGGTGTCGAGCTGCGCGGCTGCGAGCGCACCCAGGCGATCGTCAGCGGGATAAAAGCGGCGACCGCTGAAGACTGGGATACCGAATATCTGGCGCCGATCCTGTCGATTCGTGTGGTCGATGGTCTTGATGATGCGATCGAACACATCACGGTACACAGTTCGCAGCACACCGATACCATCGTCACTGAAAATTACACCCATGCGCGACGTTTTTTGCGCGAAGTCGATTCCAGCTCGGTGATGGTGAATGCTTCGACGCGTTTTGCGGATGGTTTTGAATACGGCCTCGGCGCCGAAATCGGTATCAGCACCGACAAGCTGCACGCACGCGGCCCGGTAGGACTGGAAGGCCTGACTTCGCAGAAGTTCATCGTCTTCGGTGATGGACAGATAAGACAATGAATAATTAATAATTAACAATGAATAAATGAAAAGCTTTTTATGTCACGTTTATTTATCCATTCACTTAAGGCTTTTTCGTGTTTTGAATTATCCATTATTCATTTTTAATTATTCATTGCTTTTATGATTGGTATTTTCGGCGGTACCTTCGACCCGGTGCATTACGGTCATCTGCGCCCGGCGCTGGAAGTGATGCAGGCGTTGGCGCTGGAACAAATACGATTTATTCCCAATCAGATTCCGCCGCATCGTGAAACGCCGTGGCTGGATGCGGACGACGCGTAAAACCTTATTGCAGCTTGCGCTGGCAGATACGCCCGGTTTTGTACTCGATGAGCGTGAACTGCAACGCCCCGGGCCATCGTACATGGTCGACACGCTTGAATCCTTGCGTGCTGACTACCCGACGACCACATTGTGTCTGATCATCGGCATGGATGCGTTTGCCGGATTTGCCGAGCTGGCACCGCTGGCAGGAAATATTGCACCACTGCCATCTGGTGGTGACCACGCGGCCGGGTTTTGACTGGCCGACAAATCCCGCGCTGGCGGCGCTGGCAGGCTGTCGTGTTGAAAACGCCGCCGAGCTGAGCGAAGCCGTGGCAGGTAAAATACTGTTACAATGCGTGACTTTGCTGGAGATTTCAGCCAGCGCCATACGCCAGCAGATTCAGCAGGGGCAGAGCATTCGTTTTCTGCTGCCTGAAGCCGTTAATCAATATCTGGTAGAACACCCTTACGGAGACAAGACCGAACACATGACCGTTGAAGAAATTAGAGCGCTGGTGCGACAATCACTGGAAGACCTGAAAGCCCAGGATATTGTTGAACTGGATGTCACCGACAAAACCAGCGTCACCGATTATCTGTTCATTGCCACAGGTACCTCGAGCCGGCATGTCAAATCCATTGCCAATAATGTTTTCCAGGACGCCAAGAACGCCGGCCTGCAACCGCTGGGCATGGAAGGCGAAGCTGATGCGGACTGGGTGCTGGTCGACCTGGGTGATGTGATCGTTCATGTGATGCAGCCGCAGAGCCGCGAGTTTTACGATCTGGAAAGTCTCTGGCGCCTCGATGTTCTGCAGCGCGAACGTCAGGACGCATCCTGATCTGATTTGAGCCGGGTGACGGGTGCACATCCATCTAATCGCTATCGGGCACAAAATGCCGGCCTGGGTGGATGAAGCCTGCGATGACTTTATTCGTCGCTTGCCGGCTGAAATCAAAATCCATTCAAAATTATTGCCATTGATCAAGCGCGGCAAAAACGCCGATCTCGAACGTATCAAACGCGAAGAAAGCAGTAAACTGCAGCAGGCGATTCCGCCCGGCTGCATCAGCGTGCTGCTCGATGTCAAAGGCAAACGCTACACCAGTGAAAAATTTGCCGAACTGGTGAAACACTGGCTGCAAAGCGGGCAGGATATCGCGATTATTGTGGGCGGTCCCGATGGTGTCTCAGAAGATTTCAGACAACAGGCCAGTGTATTGTTGTCACTATCAGATCTGACTTTTCCACACACGCTGATCCGGGTTATGCTCTGCGAACAGCTGTACCGCGCTTCCAGTATTCTGGCGAACCACCCTTACCACCGTGGCTGAATGAAACAGCCAGCGATCATACTTGCTTCGGTCTCACCACGGCGTGCTGAATTGCTGCAACAGATCGCGGTGTCTTTCCAGCAGATTCCGGTCGATATCGATGAAGCATTGAAACCTGGTGAAACACCTGTCGAGCATGTGGTGCGGCTGGCCAGAAGAAAAAGCGCGTGCTGGCGCTGAACTTGCGCAACAACACGACATCCATTTACCAGTACTGGGTGCAGATACCATTATCGAGCTCGATGCAGAGGTCATGGGCAAACCGGCCGATGCGGCACATGCTCGCGCCATGTTGCAAAAATTATCCGGCAAAACACACCATGTGCATACTGCGGTCTCCTGATCTGTGGTGAAATCCAGACTGCGGCGCTGAGCAGCAGCAGGGTGGAATTTGCCCAGCTTGATCCTGCCCAGATCGAGCGCTATGTGGCGAGCGGCGAACCGCTGGACAAGGCCGGTGGCTACGCGATCCAGGGTGCTGCGGCACAATTTATCAAGTCGCTGCACGGCAGTTATTCGGGCGTGATGGGACTGCCCTTGTACGAAACCGCAGAATTATTGAAAAGCTGTCAATCGCAGCGCTCTTCATAGCGCGATTCAGGCTATGCTTTACTGACATGATATTTGAGAATGAGCTGGTAGTTTATGAGTGTAAGTAAGGAAGTACTTATCAATGTGACACCGCAGGAAACCCGTGTGGCTATTCTGGAAAACGGCATGTTGCACGAGCTGTATATCGAGCGCAGCCGCAATCGTGGTCTGGTCGGTAATGTGTACAAGGGCCGGGTCGCGCGTGTGCTCCCGGGTATGGAAGCAGCATTTATTGATATTGGTCTTGAACGTGCTGCGTTTTTGCACGTCTCGGATATGGCGATGAGCATGAAACAGCAGGCCGAAAGCAATGGTCATCTGCATATCACCCGTGTGTTGCACGAGGGCCAGGAGTTGCTGGTGCAGGTGGTCAAGGACCCGCTGGGCACCAAGGGCGCACGCCTGACCTCCAATATCACCGTGCCTTCACGTTATCTGGTGTTCATGCCCAATTCGGACAATATCGGCGTGTCGTCGCGTATTGATAGCGATGAGGAACGTGAGCGTCTGCGCACTATGCTGACCAATCATGAAGACCGCAATGAAGGTGCAGGCTATATTCTGCGCACTGCAGCCGAAATTGCGACTGAAGAGTCGATTTCACGCGACATTAAATATCTGAATCGCCTCTGGCAAAAAATCCGCGATGCCGACGATGCCAAAGCGGGTGATGTAGTTCACCATGATTTGCCCCTGTATCTGCGTGTGCTGCGCGATATGGTCGATGAAGACCTTGAGACGATTCGGGTCGATTCGCGCGAGACGTTTCAGAGCATGCAGGAGTTTGCCAGCGAGTATGTACCAGAAGTGTCTGATCTGATCGAACACTATCCGGGTGAAAGACCCATATTCGATCTACACAATGTTGAAGATGAAATTCAGAGGGGCCTCGAGAAAAAAGTCCACCTCAAATCGGGCGGCTATCTGATTATCGACCAGACCGAGGCAATGACCACGATTGATGTTAATACCGGTGCCTTTGTTGGCAACCGCAATCTTGAAGAGACCATCTTTAAAACCAATCTCGAAGCAGCGCAGGCAATCGCCAGGCAACTGCGCCTGCGTAATCTGGGCGGTATTATCATTCTTGATTTTATCGATATGACAGAAGATGAGCACAAACGTCAGGTCATGCGCGCTCTGGAAAAGGCGCTGGAAAAAGACCACGCGCGCACTCATGTTTGTGATGTCTCGCCGCTGGGTTTGATTGAGATGACACGTAAGCGAACCCGCGAAAGTCTTGAACATGTTTTATGCGGTGTTTGTCCAACCTGCGAAGGACGTGGCACGATAAAAACCGCAGAAACCATCTGTTATGAGATTTTTCGTGAGATATTACGCGAAGCCAGACAGTTTGACGCCAGGGAATTGCTGGTGCTGGCCTCGCAGGATGTCGTCGACATGCTGTTAGACGAAGAGTCCGGTAGCCTCGCTGAGCTTGAAGGCTTCATCGGCATTCCTATCAAATTTCAGGTCGAAGCCATGTTTACCCAGGAACAGTATGACGTTGTCATTATGTGATCGAGCCGGATAACATGCGCACAGGTAAAAAATAGTTTTCTATGGGCTGGCTGGCCAAAATCCGTGTTTTCCTGCTCACCGTAGCAGCATTCATCATTATTACACTTGCGGTATCGTTCAGTGTGCTGCGCGCAGTATTGCCACATGCAACAGGCTATCTCACTGAAGCCACGCAGATGCTCGAGCAACAACTGGGCCTGCCGGTAAAGATAGCCTCGATCGGTGCTGATATGAGCTGGCTGCAACCGCAGCTTAAGCTGCTCAATGTGCGTATATATAATGCAGATGGAAAGAGTGTTCTGGTCGCATTTGATGAAGTGACTTTTTCATTATCCTACCTGGATTCACTTCGTTTTATGTCACCTATGATTGGCGGTATCAGTCTTAGTGGTGGTGATCTGTCTGTTGAACGTGACAGGCAGGGGCGCTGGTTTGTGCAGGGTATACCGATTGCAAAGGATGCCGATAAGGACATATCCGAAAAGCTGGTCGACCAGATTAATAATACTAATTTTTCGCTTCTGGACAGTACATTACATCTACGTGATGAAACTCATGCATTCAATAATGTGGATTTTTCCAATGTCAACATACAGGTTGAAAACCTGCTGGGTACGCATGACATACGTGCAAGCGTCAATCTGCCCGAGCTTTATGGCAAAAGCCTGCAACTGGATGCGAAGGTACATGGCGATCTGTCAAAACCTGAAACAACGGATGCGGAGCTGTATGTAAACGGGCAGTTACTGGAACTAAAACCAGTATTCGATGAATTTGGAAAAAAAGATGTTATTAGTGCGCGAGGCCTGGCAAATGCTGAAGTATGGCTTACGGTACAAAACAGGCAGATAAAACAGCTTAAGACACGCACAACGATTACTCAGCTGAAGCTTGAAAGCGCCGATCATAAAAAGCAGTGGAAAGCGGATTCGGTTTCAGGGAGTGTGTTCTGGCAGCGATACGCGGACGCCTGGCGACTTGACATCAACAATTTCAGTATCACCCGAAATGGGAACGCCTGGGCGCAGCCGGCTGCATTCCTGTTGAGAGAGAACGCAGCTTCCGGATATCAGGTGGCGGCATCCTATTTACGTCTGGAAGACTTAACCGGCCTGGTGCCGTTGTTGCTGGGCAATCATTATCCTGAGGAAGCGGAGCAAGCGTCTGCACTGGGCCTGCAGGGTGATCTGTATAATGTCAATCTGGTGCTGCCGCCCGAAGATGACTCACAAACAGCGTTTAATAAACTTCATTTAAGCGCGGTCTTCAATGATCTGGGTTTTAAACTTCCTGAGAGGAAAATTTCGCTCAAAGGGATTGATGGTCGGCTGGATTATAAAGAAGGTCAGGCACAGATTCTGCTGGCCAGTAATAATGCAACAGTAGAAATGGCTTCGTTGTTCCGTCAGCCGATCGAGGCGCAGACTCTGGATGCTTCCGTACAGGTTGCTCTGAATAACAGTGGCTGGACCGTTAATGCAGACTCTGTTCACCTGGATAATGCCGATATAACAACGCGCTCTCGTATACACGCGGTCCTGCCTGAAAACGGAAAACCGTACCTTGATATGCAGACCAATTTTCATGATCGGAGATGGTGCTTCTGTCACAAAATATTATCCTGTAGGTGTGATGTCGAAGTCTCTGGTCTCCTGGCTAACGGATTCGCTCTCGGGTGGTCAGATTGATAATGGTAGTTTTATTTTTAGCGGTAACGTCAGTGATTTTCCGTTTGAGCAGGATCAGGGTGTGATGGAAACCCAGTTTCAGGTCAGTGGTGTATCCTTGCGGTTTTTGCCTGACTGGCCTGCGCTTAGTGATATCAGGGGCGTGTTCGTTTTCACAATAAATCTTTGCAGATTGAAAACGCCAGAGCGCAGGTGTATGACAGCGATCTTCATAATGTGAATCTCAATATTGATGATTTACAGAATATACAGATTGCTATTAACGGCAAGATTGCGGCGACTGCCAGTGATGCACAGAAATACATATGGAACAGTGGGCTCAATTCTGTTCTGGGCGATGCAATGCGACAGCTGCCATTGACCGGTGATATTGGTATCGATCTCAGCCTGATGATTCCGCTTGATGAAAAAAACATGGCGTTGGAAACATCGGGCACAGTGACGTTTGATAATGATGTACTGGATTTGCCAGCCATGGGTTATCGGCTGACAGATCTAAATGGCGAAGCTTGGTTTTACTAATCAGTCATTAACCGCTGATGCAGTGACTGCCCGGTTTGAGAATGCGCCACTGGCTATCAGCGCGGTGACCGTTAATTCGCCGCACAAAGTATTCGGTAATTCAGGTCAAGGGGCGTTTGCCGATTGATGGCTTGCTGCAAAAATTCGACTGGCTACCAGGTAACTGGCTAAGCGGGCAGTCAGACTGGGATATTTCGGTACACGTACCGTTAACGTCGGATCAACATTTATGGGTAGCTGCATCATCTCCTTTGCAGGGTGTGTCTATTGCGGTTTCAGATGGATTGCATAAGCCGGCTGCTAATACGATGCCGCTGCAAGTTCACGCTTAAGTCGCTCAATGATGGTTTAAGGCTTGAGCTTACATCGAAGGATATATTCGATGTGCAGGCCGCGCGTGATCCGCAGCAGCACTGGCGGTTATTGATAGACGCGCCGTGGTTGAAAGGTACTGTTGGTTTTGATGAAGGTCTCCCCATAGATTCGGCTGTTGATATGAAGCTTGATTATGTTGATCTTTATACCCTGGTTAAACCAGAACAGACCGGAAGTAATGTCGAAAAACCAGTCGGATTGACACCAGTCTGGGATTGAAACCGGGCCTGATACCCGCCCTAAATTTTCATGCGGACAAGCTTGACTGGAATGCCTGGAAGTTTACTGATGTCAGCGTTGACACCCGGCATGACAATGATGGCATGCAAATCAATAAGCTCGTGGTGCATAGTCGAGCATTGACCATTACGGGTAAAGGAAGCTGGCTGAGTAACTGGCAGTATCCAAATGAAACGCATTTGAAGCTAAAAGTGCATAGCGATCAAATGGGTGATGCACTTACCGGGCTGGGCTATGCGGGCACATTTGATCATGGTGAGCTGGATGCGGACATTGACTGGTACTGGCATGCGGAACCCTATCGTTTTTCTCTGGATGCGTTCGAAGGTGATGCCGACTTTAAACTTAAAAAAGGGCAGTTACTGAAAGTTAACCCGGGCACCGGTGGTCGTTTGCTGGGTTTGTTGAATGTGTTGCAGTTGCCACAACGATTTTTGCTGAATTTCAGCGATGTTTATAAAGATGGGCTCGTGTTTGATAACATCTCAGGGGTCCTGACGTTTTCCGGTGGGAACGTCACAACAAGAAACGTGAAAATAGAGGCAGCATCTGCGAATATTGGTATTAATGGCCGGGTGGGTCTGGTTAAGGAAGATTATGATCTGAACATGGTGGTTAAACCGAATTCTTCAGCAGCGGCTTTCACAGGCGGTACCCTCTATGGTGGGCCGGTCGTGGGCGCGGGACTGGTGTTGCTGGAAAAACTGCTTGGTATCGACAAGCTAACGCAGGATCGATATACGATTACCGGAAAATGGGACAAGCCTGTGATTACGCAGATATCGAAAGGCGAAAAAGCAGTCGATAAGGTGAATAAAGATGAACAAAACTGAGTGTACCCAAAGCAGAGCCAGCGGTGTCTGGCTATCGCTAATGTTGATTTTTTTTAGTGTGACATGTCTGCCTGCCACCGGATATGCGATAGAATTGGCACAGACGAATGACGAGCTGGTGCTGCACGCTGAACAATGGGAGGTGGCGCGTGCGGGGAACAGTCTTCTGGCTTTGCCGGTTTTGCAACAGGTGGTCAATGCCTGGGCAGCGCACCCTCATCAGAAAATAGAACTGCGCTATCCCGGGGGCGAAGACGGTGAGCTTTGGGTTGCTGAACTCAAGGACTGGCTGGTGTCACTGGGAATTGCTTCAAAATATATGACGGCGGTACCCGGAAGTGGTGAAGCTGATGCGATTCGCTTTCAAATTATACAAACAGGAGATTGAATCAGGTGAGTAAGGTTGCGGCCATTCAGATGGCATCGGGTCCGAATATCAAGGCTAATCTGGCCGAGGCGGAAAAACTGATTTCAATCGCTGTACAGCAGGAAGCGAAACTTGTCGTATTGCCGGAAAACTTTGCCATTATGGGCATGAGTGAAATGGACAAGGTAAGTGCAGCTGAAGAGCTGGGTAAAGGCCCGATACAAAGTTTTCTCAGCGAACAGGCGCGTAAACATAAAATCTGGCTGGTTGGTGGTACCATACCGCTGGTGTCGAAAGATGTTGGCCGGGTATTCGGTGCCTGCCACCTGTACAATGACAAGGGCGAAATGGTCGCCAATTACAACAAAATCCATCTCTTTGATGTCACCATCGAAGCCAGCAACGAAAGTTATCATGAATCGCTGACAACCATCCCGGGTGACGATGTTGTGGTGGTCGATACACCCTTCGGTAAACTGGGTATAGCGGTTTGTTATGATCTGCGGTTTCCGGAATTATTCAGAACTATGGCCGATGCCGGCATGGAAATATGTGTTATCCCCTCCGCATTCACCAGCATGACAGGAAAAGCGCACTGGGAGTCATTACTGCGCGCACGTGCGATCGAAAATCTTTGTTTTGTGATTGCGGCCGCGCAGGGTGGGTATCATGTCAATGGTCGTGAGACTCACGGTGACAGCATGATAATTGATCCCTGGGGCATGATTCTAAACCGTTTACCACACGGAACCGGTGTGGTGGTTTCGGACATCAATATGACCATGCTGGCACGCACCCGGAAGTCCTTCCCGGTGCTTGAACACCGCCGTATTAACTGCAAGATCTGATCACAACTGTCCACGAATACGCTAAAGTCCGCAAAGGATATTTCCGCTAATGACACGCAAATAAAAGCAGAATTTTTGTGTTAATGCGCCATATGGCGCATAACACACAAAATTTGCTTTTATTCGCGTTTATTGGCGTTCATTTGCGGACTAAAGCTGTTTAATCTTTTGTTTCATCCAGTCCTGAAGCGAGCACTTGCTGCTCGCTGATTTCGTGCAGGTATTTATACAGCTTGCGCGCAGCTGCGGGTGGTTTGCCGCCTTCCTGCTCGCGTTTGCTGAGGCGCACCAGCTGGTTGATGTGCTGGCGATCGATACCGGGATAGGTGTCGATCAGTTCGGTCACGACCTGGTTGTCACCGCTGAGCAGGCGGTCGCGCCAGCGCTCAGTCTGTTTGGCGCGTGCAACATTAAAATCGTGCTGGTGCTGGATCAATGACAGTTGCTTTTTAATGTCCTCACTGTCGACTTCACGCATTAATTTGCCGATGTACTGGCGCTGACGTTTTAATGCACCACGCGCCTGCAGGCGCCTGCCTTCATGAACGGCGGCGGCGAGCTTTTCCGGCAGCGTGATTTTTTCCAGCTCGGAAGGTTTTAGCTGCAGCAGTTGCTCGCCCAGCTTTTGCAGCGCGTCACATTCACGCTTGACCTGTGATTTGCTGATATAGTCATCGTCGCTGGTTTGATCAATTTCATTCATTACAGTACTCGTTTTCCTGACAGGCTTAGTTTGTCGATCAACATCAGCGAGTCGGTTTTGCCTTTTTTCAGTAGTTCGATTTTCACCGGTGTGTACTGAAATTTGTCAGCCAGCCATAACCGGGTTGTGCGATCATCCTGCTGGCGCTCAACAATCGTGGTGTCGACAGTTTGATCGTGAATCTTCAGGCTTTCTTTGCCAACCCGTTTGAAGTTGTAATGCGTAAGTTCGTTTTTGTTTAACACATCAAAGTTGAGACTGCCGTTGCTGGCCACATTTTGCATCAGCGATAACTGGAACGAGAGCGCATCGCGTACACCGTAGGTGACTTTGATGCTGACCGGTTTGCCTTCATGGCTGCCACTGACTGTGCCGGTGCTACCATCGTTTGACCACAGGACCGAGAGTTCGGTGTTGCGATTATTTTTACTGCCGTACTGATGATAACTGTAGCGCTGCAATTGCAGTGCACCGTTCTTTTGTTTTAGCCAGCTGTCTTCTTCGATACGATCATCCCGAAACAGTGCAACAAAACCGCTGACCTTGCTGCGCATGAAAAAATGGGCTTCACCCGCTTTTTGACTGAGCTCGTAAGTAGAAAGACCAACAATATTATTGTATTTTTCCAGCAGGTAAGAGGCTTTGAAGTCCTCAAGCGGTTCTGCCCGGGTCAGCGCAGGCATGATCAACAGCACTGCTGTGAACAGCGTCAGCCCTGTTTTCAATATCTGACTGCGGAGCTGTGCGCGCACTGGTATTAGCCCTGTGGCTGAATGAGTGTCTGGTTTTTCCATAAGCAGGCCGCTGTCAGTGGTTTATCGTCGAAATACAGTTGCTGGTTTTTGTACAGCAGTCTTCCCTCAACATACCACTGTATGACCCTGGGATAAATCTCATGTTCAGCTTTTAATACCCGTGCGGCCAGGCTGTGTTCATCATCGTCGGCCTGTATCTCGACTTCTGACTGGAGCACAATGTCGCCACTGTCGAGTTCGGCATTGACAAAATGCACGCTGGCGCCGTGTTTGCGGACACCTGCAGCCAGCGCACGGCGATGCGTGTTCAGACCCTTGAATTCGGGCAGCAATGATGGATGGATATTGAGAATGCGGTTGGCATAGTGCGCGATGAAAGCATCACTCAGGATACGCATGAAACCGGCGAGCACAATGAAGTCGGCCCCAAGCGCGTCGATTTTTGCGATCAGTGTTCTGTCGTAGTCTTCCCGGCTTTGTCCGGCTTGTGCTTCGACGATAATTTGCGGAATGTTCGCTGCTGCTGCAAGTCGCAGACCCGCAGCATCAGCACGATTGCTGATCACCGCCGCGATGCGCGCAGTAATCGCGCCCGAAGCGACCGCATCGATGATCGCCTGCAGGTTACTGCCGCGACCCGAGATCAGCACCACGAATGATTTCATTGCTACAGCGTCCCGAGAAACCTGGGCTCAGGCGATGACAACGTCACTGGCACCCGAGCTGGTTTCGACATGGCCCAGCAGCCAGGCGCTTTCACCCGCCTGCTGGAACGCAGCCACCGCGGCCTCAGCCTGATCGGCGCTGACGATCACCACCATGCCGACGCCGCAGTTGAAGGTGCGGTACATTTCGGTATCGTTAATATTCCCGGCCGTCTGCAGCCATTCGAACACCGCAGGCAGCTGCCAGCTGTCGCGTTTGATCGCTGCGCGCGTGCCTTCGGGCAGCACGCGTGGAATATTTTCCAGCAGGCCGCCGCCAGTGATGTGCGCCATGGCATGCAGCGGCATCTGTTTCAGCACCTGATGGATGGACTGAACATAGATGCGTGTCGGTGCCAGCAAGGCTGCGCCCAGAGTGGTGTCACCGCAGTGCTGGTCGAGGTCGGCGCCGCTGACTTCGATCACCTTGCGTACCAGCGAATAGCCGTTGGAATGCGGCCCGCTGGACGCGAGCGCGATCATCGCGTCACCGGCCTGGACTTTACTGCCATCAATAATCTCGGCTTTTTCCACCACACCGACACAGAAACCGGCAAGGTCATAATCACCGGTTTGATACATACCCGGCATTTCTGCGGTTTCACCACCGATCAGTGCTGCGCCAGCCTGGCGGCAGCCTTCGGCGATACCGGCGACCACGTCGGCCGCTATTGATGGAACCAGTTTGCCGGTAGCGTAATAATCGAGAAAGAACAGGGGTTCGGCGCCGAGCACCAGAATATCATTGACGCACATCGCGACCAGATCGATACCGATGCTGTCGTGCTGGCCGAGTTCGATGGCGAGTTTGAGTTTGGTGCCGACCCCGTCAGTGCCCGACACCAGCACCGGTTGCTGATAGCCCGTGGGCAGCTCGAACAGGCCACCGAAGCCGCCGATGCCGCCCAGCACGCCGGGACGATGGGTACTGGCCACGCTGTGGCGGATTTTTTCGACCAGCTCGTTGCCCGCGTCGATATCGACACCGGCATCGCGGTAGCTGAGGGAAGGGCTGGAGCTGGATTTTTTTTCTGACATGCGGGTCCGACAACCGTGGGTTCAAGGTTTCAAAGGTGTGGTATTGTACACGCACCTGTAATGCTTATTTAGTCCCAGCTGAAAAAACTCCATGCAATCATTACTGACTTTACCTGAATTTTCGTTACCTTCCCTGTCGCGGCTGTGCTGTCTACTGGCCTTTTTGTGCCTGTCTGGCAATGCCACGGCAGAGCTGGTGAGTGATTTTTATGATGTGACTCTGCCGGTGGCGGACGAGAGCACAGCGGTGCGCAATGCAGCGATGGCCGATGGCCTTGCCGAGATTCTGGTACGGCAATCGGGTGAAGGCGATATCCTGCAAAAACTGACGCCGCCGTCGGCCAGCGGGTACGTTAAACAATACCGTTATGAGCCACTGTCACCACCGGACCCCAAAGATCCGGACGCCAAGCAGATCCGGATGCAATATAACGGCACCCTGGTGATGAGTTTTTTACGTAAGAATGGTTTCCCGATCTGGGGAGACCACCGACCGGTGACGGTGATCTGGCTCGCGGTACGTGATGGTGGCAACCAGTATGTGCTCAGAAATAGTGACGTTTCGGTGTTCAAAACACAGATCGATAAATTGCTCAGACAGCGTGGTATTCCCGCAGTCTGGCCGGCCTACGATCGACAGGACCAGGCGGTTCTCAAATTTGCCGATATCTGGGCCGGTTTCAGTGACCCTCTGAAGCAGGCGTCTGCGCGTTATAGCAATGGGCCGATACTGGCGGGAAATCTGGCCTGGAATGGCGAGTACCTGGAGCAGTGACTGGACCCTGATCGACCGGCATTTTGGCCAGCAAACCAGCCTGCGCGGCAGTGATTATGAACAGATATTATCCGATGCCATCAATCAGCTGAGCGATGTCATGGGCAAACAATATGCCGTGCTGGAATCTATCGACAGCAGCGACGATAAAAAAATGGCGATGGAAATCGAGAACGTGGAGTCGCTGGCAAGCTTTGTTCGCGCGAAAAAATACCTGAGCAGCCTGCAGGCGGTGCAGGATGTGCAGATGAAACGCATCACCGGCAACAAGGTTGAGTTCAGTCTATCGCTACGATCCAGGGTCGATGATTTTATCAACCTGCTGGCCGCGAGTTCACGGTTAAAACCGGTGAGCGATGCTGAATTAAATGCCAGTGACGTCGTACCAGCGCAGAACACGGCTGCGAACAGTGCTACGGATTCGCAGTCGCTGAATTCGGTGAACGTCGTAGCCAGCAAGCTCTATCATTATCGTCTGGTGCATTGATACCGCTTCGTGTCTACAGGTCATATCGGTGTTTAAACAGCTTCCTCTCAGCTTTGCGCCGCGCGAAGTGTTCAATTTCGCTTCTTTTGTCAGTGGCGATAACCAGCTCGCGGTCGCCATGATCAAACAGCTGGTCGAAACCGCCAGCGAGAAGCAGATTTATCTCTGGTCGGGTAAAGGTCAGGGCAAAAGCCATTTGCTGCAGGCTGCCTGCCATCATGCGTCGAGACAGAATGCGTCTGCCTGTTACCTGCCTGTGGCTGAAATCATGGCCCAGTCGGTCGATATTTTTGAGGATCTGGAACAGCTGGATCTGATCTGTCTGGATGACGTGCATCTGCTGGCGGGTGATGCCGCCTGGGAAGAAGCGCTGTTCGATCTGATCAACCGGGTGCGCGCCAGCGCGGGGCGTTTATTGATGAGCGCAGACCAGCCGCCCGAGAGTCTTGCAGTGAAGTTAGCCGATCTGCGTTCACGCCTGCTCTGGGGGCCGGTATTTCAGTTGCAGGGTTTGAGCGATGCAGGCAAACGCGAGGCATTGCAACTGCGTGCCCAGCTCAGTGGTCTGGAGCTGGCAGAAAATGTCGCCGATTATTTATTACGCCATTATCCGCGTGATCTGTTCGGCCTGTTCGAGCGACTGGACCGGCTCGACACGGCCGCCATGGCCATGCAGCGCAGGCTCACCATTCCATTCGTCAAAACTGTACTGGGTCATTCTGCCTGAGCGGCTTTTTCTGCGCGTGATGCCAGCCGGGTGTAGAACACCGTGCCCGCCAGAAATACCAGGCTGGCGCCGACCAGGTAGAGACCAAAAAACCAGGTCTCGTCAGAACCCGCATACCAGACCCCGACGATAAAATAAAAAATCGCCAGGTAAATCGACCAGGCATGGGTGTAGATTTTGCCGCTCGAGCAGCCCGCGTAAAGGGAACATCAGGGGGCCAAGCTGGATAACCAGTAGCAATGAAAGCTGTTCGTGCGGTGTTTTGTGAATCACGATGTGCCACAGATAAATGCCGATCACCAGCGCAAAATAACCTGTCAGGGCAAGCCAGTGAGTATATTTAACGGCCGCGGTCGAGGGCTGGGGTGTTGTCATTTTCAGGTATCCAGTTTGCGTGCGATTTCGGCCACGCGTGTGCCCAGCGCGAGGCTGAGCTTGCGCTCATCAGCGCTGAGCTGGCGCTCGCCCAGGTCATCGGTGAGTCGTGTCGCACCGTATGGCGAACCGCCGCTGGTGGTGGTGAACAGTTCGGTTTCGGTGTAGGGCAGGCCGACCAGCAGCATGCCATGGTGCAATAGCGGCAGCATCATGCTCAGCAGCGTACTTTCCTGGCCGCCGTGCTGACTGGTGCTGGCTGTGAACACCGCGGCCGGCTTGCCCGCGAGCCTGCCCGACAGCCAGAGCTTGCTGGTGCCATCGATAAAATATTTCATCGCCGCCGGCATATTGCCGAAATGAGTCGGGCAGCCCAGGATCAGGCCGCTGCACTCGATGAGATCTTCGTGGCTGGCAAAAGGCGCGCTGCTGGCCTGTGGTTTTTTGTGCGGACTGAGTGTCCACGGGCATCACCGGAGGCACGGTTCGCACCCGCGCCTGCATGCCCTGTACCTGCTCGATCCCGCGTGCGACCACATTGGCCATTTCGGCGATGGTGCCGCCGGGGCTGTAATACAGCAGCAATATTTCGCTCATCAGAGAATATCCAGAATCTGCTCGGGCGGGCGTCCGATGCGCGCCTGGCCGTTTTTGATCACGATCGGGCGCTCGATCAGAACTGGATGTGCCAGCATAGCCTCGACCAGCTCATCGTGGCTGAGCTCGGGCCGATCCAGCGCCAGTTCAGTGTAGGGCGCTTCATGCTGGCGCATCAGCTGGCGTGGTTCGAGCTTCAGCATGGCCAGAATCTGCTCCAGTTCTTCCCGGGTCGGTGGCGCGGTGAGATATTCGACCACCTCGATGTTTTCGCCTCGGGTTTCGAGTAGTGCCTTGCTCTGACGGCATTTACTGCAGGCAGGATTAAAAAGGATGCGAACGTTTGTGCTCATGCTATGTCAAATCGGCTGAAAATCGATACTGGAGGCAGATTCTACAATATTCGGGCCAGCCTTTTTTAGGTAAAAAGCCGAGCTTGACAGTATTGGCTTGCATTGTTAGTTTCTGCCGCTATAGTATGATCAATAATCATAAACAATGACGTACTACTACCTTCCAAATACTCGGAGTAAACACATGCGTACAACCGCAAGACTGATTTCAGTTGCATTCCTCAGCCTTGGTTTAATGGCTGGATGTGCTACCACAGAAAACACAGCCGATGATGCGACTGCAGCGGCGCAGCAGGCTATCGATGCAGCCAAATCTGCCAACAAAGAAGCAGCAGCCGTAGGTTATGAGTGGAACCCCACAGGCGATTTGATTAAAAAAGCTGAAGCAGCTCTGGCCAGTGGTAACACTGACGAAGCCACAAAACTGGCGAACGAAGCTAAAACTCAGGCTGAACTAGCTATTAAACAGCAGAAAGAAGCACACCAGCAGTACCTCGACAGTCTGAGCCCTGCTGATAGAGCAGCACTGATGGGTTCCGCTGGCACTCTGAATCAGGGCAGCAAGGGCGCCATGGCAGGTAAAGTGAGCAGCTATTCGGTCAACCGCGGTGACAGCCTGTGGAAGATTTCAGGTAAAGACGAAGTCTATGCCAACCCTTACGAGTGGCCACTGATTTATAAGACTAACCGTAGCCAGATCAAGGATGCTGACCTGATCCATCCAGGACAGGTATTCAATATCGATCAGAATGCATCGCCGGACGAAGTCAGCGCTGCCATCCATCATGCTAAAACACGTGGTGCCTGGTCGGTGGGTGACGTTGAGCAGTCCGATCTGGATTACCTCAAAAAATAGGCCAGTTTGTTTTAGTTAGCTAAAAAAGGCCCGGTTTTCGGGCCTTTTTTAGTCCGGGAATTTAATTTGTGCAGTATCGTCTAACTCTATGATTCTGATTAACCGAGGCGACCCGTTGAAATATCTTTTTATCCTTCTGCTAACCGTGGCCCAGTTCGTGCACGCTGAAACGCGTGATCCGGAAACCTATTTTTTCAACCAGACCCTGGGTGATTTTTCGGATGAGCTCGCACAGGCCAGAGAGGCGGGTAAAAAAGGGATACTGATCATGTTTGAGCAGGCCGACTGCCCGTTCTGTGCACGCATGAAAGCGACCGTTCTAAACCAGTCTGAGGTGCAGAATTTCTATCAGAAGTATTTTTCGGTTTTTCATGTGGATATCGATGGTGATATCGAAATTCATGACATGGCTGGTAAGCCGATGTCAGAAAAAGATTTTGCATTCAAGGTCAATCGCGTCCGCGCCACCCCCGTTTTTATTTTCTATAATCTGAAAGGCGAGCCAGTCACACGCTTTACAGGCCCAACTTCAGGGGTCGCGGATTTCATGTTGCTGGGCCAGTACGTCGTCGACCAGAAATATTACAAAGAGAGCTTTACCCGCTACAAACTAAATACCAAGAAAATGAACTAGGCGATATGGCTGTCGGGTCAGTGGTGCGCAGTCGGATGCATTTGCTCAGGATTTTCATGCGCATGGGCCTGGCCTGCGTTTTATTCTATGGCAATACAGTATTGGCGGAAAAGGCAGCGCTGACCTCACCCTTAAGCCTGCAGCAGGCTCTTGAAATAGGCACGACAGAACTCCAGCCCGCGCTGTTTGCAGTGCGTGCCAAACAGGAATCAGCACAGGCAGATATCCAGCGTGCTGAAAGTGCTTATGCACTCGAGGCGGATGTGAACCTCAATGCCGCAAGGATTAAACCCGCGCCCACTTCCCCTAATCTGTCCCCAAATGATAATGCAGCGAGCTTGAATATTCGCAAGCCGTTATACGATTTCGGCTATACCGGTGCACGTCTTCATGCAGCAGAAACAGGTGTGGAGGCGGAACAACTGGAATACCAGCATGCCCTGGCACAACAGCAGCTTGCTATCGCCCGCAGTTTTTTTGATGCGGCTTTGTCAGATGTAAAATTTGCCTGGGATAACGAAGCCATGTCCATGTTGTTTGTTCGCGCTAAAAGAGTGCGAGATCGTTTTAATCTGAAGCAGCTTTCAGAGGTCGAATTACTCCAGTCTGAAAATGATTATCAACAAATGTTGACAGAAAGACGAAACGCGGAAGTTGCACAGAGAATCACGCGGGCACAGCTGGCTGAAACGATTAATCGCCCTGGTGAACTTTCCGCGCAACTGGTAACCCCTGATGTGGACCTGGAAAAAATCGAGCTGCCGGATCCGGAAGCGCTGATAAAACTGGCCATGCAGTCGAATCTTGAAATACGTGCACAGGATAAACGCGTGGCCGCGGCGCAGGAAGCAATGGATGCGGCGAGAAAAGAATCGCGTCCAACACTGGGTGCTGAAGTGAATATCAATGATTATTCTCGAGACTTGCCGTCGCGCGAAGACTGGCGAGCTTCATTGAATCTGAAAATCCCGCTGTTTGAGAATGGACTGGTGAAATCGTCAGTGGCAGAAAAGCGTGCGCTCTGGTTAAAACGACGCGCAACACTGCTCCAGCTTCAGTCAGATGTGCGTAAACATATTTATGATACCTGGATGCAATTGAATCACCTGGTCGTCCGGGCAGGTGAGTTAAAGGTTGCAGCGAAAGCCGCCGATCGTGCGCTGGATAAGAAGCGTGGCGAATATGACCTGGAATTGCGCACCGATTATGGTGATACTCTGGTAAATGCATCGCGCGTGCGTTATGAAAAAACGAAAAACAACTTTGACATCATTGTGAACTTCGATGCGTCTGCTTATGTTGATTGGGCAGCCGCCACGCAGCGTGATCGACAACCATAAGATTTCGTTCCCGGTAAACGTTACAGGTGAAGCCAATGAAAATTAATTGCGGAACAAGTTTGATGCGCTGTGTATTCATAACGGTATTGATCCTGTTTTCATTGCAGCTGCGGGCTGAAGAGCTGCCCGCCAAACTTGACTGGGCGCAACTGCATTATGCCAGCGTGCCGGTGAACGGTTTTGTGGATACGGTGCTGGTGCAGGTTGGGCAGCGGGTGAACAAGGGCGACAAATTACTGCAACTCGATACCACGATACTTTCTGCCAGGCTTAAACAGGCGCGCGCGGATGTTGCCAGCCTGCAGCCGACGCTGGCGGATGCAAAACGCGCTTATCATGACGCCCAGTCATTGTATGAGCAGACAGTACTGTCTGATGTTGAATTGCAAAAGGCGAAAATGGCTTTTGATATTGCCAGTGCAAAACTCAATGCAGCCGAAGCGCAACTGGCGGTAAACAAGGCAAAACTGGCGCGTGCTGCGCAGTACGCGCCCTGGGATGGCTGGGTGATCGAGCGCCATCTGGAAACTGGCCAGATGATAGCGGGTGATGTTCGTAGTCAGCCATTGATTATTCTTGCTCGCGCTGATGACATGGTGGCGGTCGCTTATGTTTCAGCCGAAAAACGCAGTCAGCTGGTGGTGGGACAGTCTTTAAAAGTACGTTATCAAAATAAGCTTTACCAGGGAAAAATACAGAGCATGGCTGTCATGCCGCGTTCCGCCACTGATAATAGCTATGCTGTTCGAGTCGTGTTCCAGGTCGATCCTGCGGTCATGCTCAGACCGGGGGAGAGTGCCAGCGTTGTATTGCCATGAGCAGTCAGGTTCTTTGCAGACGGTATTTTGTCTCCGGACAGGTCCAGGGGGTGTTTTACCGTGCCAGTACCCAGCAGCTGGCGCAGGAATTACGAATCGGCGGCTGGGTGAGAAATTGTCGTGATGGCCGGGTAGAAGTGTTTGCCTGCGGCACGCCTGAACAGCACCAGAGTTTGAAAAACTGGCTCGAAATCGGGCCGAACCATGCAAAAGTGTCTAAGATAGAGGTACGCGACGCTGAATTTGAACCCTGCAGCCAGTTTGATATCCGGCCTACATCAAAATAACGGACCCTATGAGCGCAGTCATCGAAAAACATAAAGAGCGAAAACTGACTGTTCCAGACATTCTTGACTGGCTGGAAGCCGACGGCATGGTCGATGGCGATAATGTCAAAATGCTACGTTCACTGGTCACCAATGGCCGGTACGAGGACAGGCACCCGCTGGAGATTATCGCTGATCGTGGCTGGAGAAATATCAAAACGGGAAAACCGTTAACGCTTGAATCACTCACGGTATGGTTCGCCGAGCATGTCAATTTGCCATATGAGCGCATCGATCCACTGAAGATTGAAGTCACTCGTGTAACTTCGGTGATGTCCTACGCCTATGCAGCAAATTTTAATGTGTTGCCTGTCAGGGTCACCAATAAAGTCATTACGGTTGCCACTGCCCAGCCGTTTCAGCGTGAGTGGGTGAATGAACTCTCGCATATCAACAAACAGAATTTTGAACTGGTCATCGCCAACCCGGATGACATTCGCCGCTATTTGCTCGAATTCTATTCAGTATCAAAATCCGTGCTCGGTGCCCGGGCGGACGCCGATCCGTTTGTAGGTAATCTGCAAAATCTTGAATCGATGATGGAGCTGGGGCGTGCTGGCAAGCTGGATGCCAACGATCAGCATGTCGTGAATATTGTGGACTGGTTGTTGCAATATGCTTTTGACCAGCGCGCCAGTGATATTCACCTTGAGCCGCGACGCGAAATGAGCAATGTGCGTTTTCGTATCGACGGTGTCATGCACGAGGTCTATCAGATTCCGACGTCGGTGATGGCTGCAGTGTCCAGCCGTATCAAGATTCTGGGTCGTATGGATGTGGCAGAAAAACGCCGTCCTCAGGATGGCCGTTTGAAAACCCGCACGCCGGAAGGCCAGGAAGTTGAACTGCGTTTATCCACCATGCCCACCGCTTTTGGTGAAAAAATGGTGATGCGAATTTTTGATCCTGACGTCATTGTGAAAAGCTTTACCGAGCTGGGTTTTACCAACAGTGATGAAGATGTCTGGCGCAAGATGATCCAGCAGCCGAACGGCATTATTCTGGTCACGGGCCCTACCGGTTCGGGTAAAACCACCACGCTGTATTCCACGCTGAAGTTGCTGGCCAAACCTGAAGTGAATGTCTGCACCATCGAAGACCCAATCGAACTGGTTGAGCCTATGTTCAATCAGATGCAGGTGCAAAAAAATATAGAACTCGATTTTTCTCGCGGGGTGCGCACGCTCATGCGCCAGGACCCGGACATCATCATGATTGGCGAAATACGTGATCTGGAAACCGCGGAGATGGCAATCCAGGCCGCACTCACCGGCCACCTGGTGCTATCCACGCTGCACACCAATGATGCGCCGGCTGCCGTTTCGCGCCTGCTCGACCTCGGCGTGCCACCCTATCTGGTGCAGACCTCGGTGCTGGGTATTATGGCGCAGCGCCTGGTACGTACGCTGTGCCCGCACTGCAAACAGGCCATACCGATCAGCGACGAAGACTGGAAAGCGATGGTCAGGCCGTGGAAAGCGCCAAAACCCGATACTGTCTACAAACCTGTGGGCTGCCTCGAGTGTCGTAACACCGGTTACCTGGGGCGCATGGGTATTTACGAAATGTTCAGTTTTTCGCAGGACATCCGTCGCCTGATTACCAGTGATTCCGATCTCAACGCGCTGCGCAAGCAGGCGGTCAAGGACGGTCTGAAACCGCTACGCCTCAGCGGCGCCACCAAGGTCGCACAGGGCCTGACCACGGTGGAAGAAGTCATGCGCGTCGCGCCACCGCCGCTGGATAGCTAAAATCCAAAAGCGAAACCACAAAACTAGAAGCGGAACCACAGAGGCACAGAGAACACGGAGGAAAGCCTTTCTGGTTATAAGCTTTTAACTTAATTCGTGTTTCCTCCGTGTTCTCTGTGCCTCTGTGGTTCAGTCTTTTGTTTTTAGCGCAAGTGACATCCCCATTTCTTACCACCCCTTCTGGCAGATTCAGTTACCGCTGTAATCCGGTATAATCCCGGTCTCGTTGCAGGAGGTTGATATGAGCTACTATTTTTCCAAAGTTGTTGAGCAGAATTTTGACGATGCGATTGCCCACGTCACCGAGCAGCTGTCGCAGGCTGGATTCGGCGTGCTGACCACGATCGATGTCAGCGCCACCATGAAAAAGAAGCTGGATGTGGATATGAACCGCTATACCATTCTTGGTGCCTGTAACCCCGGCTATGCCCATAAGGCGCTGCAGGCCGAGGACAAGATCGGTACCATGCTGCCCTGCAATGTGATCGTGCAGCAGCATGAGGACGGCAGTGTGGAGGTCTCGGCAGTCGATCCGATCGCCTCGATGCAGGCGATTGACAACCCTGCGCTGGGCTCGATTGCGGGTGAAGTTCGTCAGAAACTCCGGGCAGTGATCACGGGTCTATAATATAATAGTTCGCTAATATACAAGGTACCATTATGGCCCAGCCCGACGTTAAAATTTATTCCAGCAAATTCTGTGGTTATTGCGTGGCCGCAGAACGCCTGCTCTCCAGCAAAGGCGTGAGCTATGAGCTGATCAAGGTGGATGAAGACCCTGAGATGTTCAGGGTGATGACCGAAACCACCGGTCGCCGTACGGTGCCGCAGATTTTTATCGGTGAGCACCATGTGGGCGGTTTTGACGACCTGTCCGCGATCAACCAGAGCGGCGAGCTAGACAGCCTGCTCAACCCGAGCTGAAGCTCGATCCCACCTGACGCCCGCACTGGAGATAGCGTGAACTACCTGCCCGTATTTATGAAAATTCGCGATCGTGAGGTTCTCGTGGTCGGCGGTGGTTCGGTAGCAGCGCGCAAGGTGGCGCTGCTCAATAAGGCCGGGGCGAAGGTCATCCTGGTCTCTCCTGAGCTCTGCGGCGAGCTGGAAACGCTCGTTCAGACAGGTGCCATCCAGCACCTGGCGCGCAACTTCGAAGACGGCGATTTACAGGGCAAGGTGCTGGTGATTTCCGCCACCGATGATGCGGCGGTGAACCGCCGTGTTTCCGAGCTGGCGCAGGCGCAGAATATCCCGGTGAACGTGGTCGATAACCAGCCTTTATGCAGCTTTATCGTGCCCTCGATCGTCGATCGCTCCCCGGTGCAGATCGCGATTTCCACCGGCGGTGCCTCGCCGGTGCTGGCGCGGCTGATCCGCACCCGGCTGGAAGGCATGATCCCTGCAGCCTATGGCCGCCTGGGCGCGCTGGTCGAAGGGTTTCGTGACAAGGTCAAGGCGGCGTTTCCCACGGTGGAAAAACGCCGTGTGTTCTGGGAACACATTCTCGAAGGCAGTATCGCCGAGCTGGTGTTCACCGGTCACGAACAAGAAGCGCGCGCTGCACTGCAGACCGCGGTCGATGCGGCCGCAGAAATTCCCGATGTTGCAGGTGAAGTCTTCCTGGTCGGTGCCGGGCCGGGTGATCCGGACCTGCTCACCTTTCGCGCGCTGCGCCTGATGCAGCAGGCCGATGTGGTGGTTTACGATCGTCTGGTCTCACCTGCGATCATGGAACTGGTACGCCGCGATGCCGAGATTGTGTATGTCGGTAAAGAGCGCGATAAACACACCATGCGCCAGGAAAACATCAATCAGCTGCTGGTGCGGCTGGCGAAAGAAGGCAAACGCGTGCTGCGCCTCAAGGGCGGTGATCCGTTTATTTTTGGCCGCGGCGGCGAGGAAATCGAAGAGCTTGCAGGTGAAGGTATTGCTTTTCAGATCGTGCCGGGCATCACCGCGGCCAGCGGTTGTTCCAGCTATGCCGGGATTCCACTAACGCACCGCGATTATGCGCAGTCCTGCGTGTTCGTCACCGGCCACCTCAAAGACGGTTCGGTGGACCTTAACTGGAAAGCACTGGCGCACCCGAATCAGACCGTGGTGTTTTACATGGGGCTGCACGGCGCACCGACCCTGTGCCGCGAAATGGTCGCGCACGGCCTGCCAGCCTCCACTCCGGTGGCGCTGGTCGAGCAGGGCACCACGCCGCAGCAACGCGTGTTTACCGCCACGCTCGATACCCTGCTCGATGTGATTGCGAAACAGGACATCAAACCGCCCACGCTGATTATTGTCGGTGAAGTGGTCACCCTGCACGACAAGCTCAAGTGGGTAGAAGAACATCACAAGGAGGATGAAGACAGCGTCTTTGCCTACAAGCAGTAATTCTGAAACTGCCAGAAATAAAAACGGAGAGCACTAGCGCTCTCCGTTTTTTATTTACTCAGTACTGAATGAGCATGTCATTCATCATCGTGTTCAAACCTGCGGCCTTCTTTCATGTGATCTTCTTTGATGCTGTCCATCTTTTTAATCTGCTCGGGTGTCAGTTCCTTGCGGATACGATGCATGGTTTCGATACGTTGCACAGTCATGTCAGCCATGATTTTCGCTTTGGCATCGGCTAATTGACGTACTTTTGCAGCATCGTATTTATCGGCGCTGGCCTGTTCTCTCAACTCTCTGCGAATTTTTTTCATCTCCACCATGGAAGATCTCATGTTCTTGCTTTGTTCCTGCCTGACGGCGCGTATTGCTTCGAGCTGCTTATCACTCAGGTTCAGCTCCTTCATCATGTGCATCCCCTTGTCGCCAGAGTGACCAGAAAATCTGTCACACCCTGCATATGGACGTGCAATGGCGGCGCCCATGGTGAGCAGACTTCCTGCCAGAAGACTAACCATCACTAAATTGCGTTTTTTCATAATACTATCCTGCCTGTTCAAAATTTGATTGGGCAACACGGTCTGTTGCGTGGTTAAAAGTATGGACAAATCACCGGTAAATGTGGGTCAGGCGTCGGTAAAGCTTTGTAAAGTTCTGTAAAGACATGATTCCAGCGCCGGATTTATGCCAGAATTATGTGCATATTGAACACAATACAGGCTTGCAGCACAAGTATGGCGCACATATTAATCGTTGACGATGATACTGAACTATCGGGCATGCTGGGCGAATATCTTGAGCCCGAAGGATTTACTATTGAACATGCGTTCGATGGTAGAACAGGTGTGCAGCAGGCACTGAGCAATCATTATGATGCGGTGGTGCTTGATGTGATGATGCCGGAACTGGATGGTTTCGAAGTGCTGCGACGCATTCGCAGTCATTCCAGCGTGCCGGTGCTGATGCTAACCGCCAAGGGTGACGATATTGATCGGATCGTAGGGCTGGAAATCGGTGCCGATGATTATTTATCAAAACCGTTTAATCCCCGAGAGTTACTGGCCCGATTACGGGCTGTACTGCGACGCACCCAAAATGCAAACCAGCAGGATGAGCAGCTAATGCGCATTGGTTTGCTCGAAGTTCATCCTGCGTCGCGCACGGTTCTGGTACAGGGCGAGGCGCTTGATCTGACCAGTACAGAATTTAACTTACTGCATACTCTGGTAAAACAGGCTGGCCATGTGGTCAGCAAAGAAGATCTTTCTGAGCATGCGCTGGGACGCCCACTGGAAAAATATGATCGCAGTATCGATATGCATATGAGTAATCTGCGTAAGAAAATGGCGGAGCATCATCCTGGGTTCAATCATCATTACTGTGCGTGGGCAGGGTTATCAATTGTCAGATGATCTGGGAATCGATGTGCACAGTGCAGACAACGGCTGAGATAAAATAATATGGGACGCCTGTTCTGGAAAATTTTCTTTGGCTTCTGGCTGACATTGCTGATCACGGGGCTGGCTGTTGGTGCGCTGGTATGGCAGCAGAACAGACAACGTATCGAGCAGTTAGAAGTGCTGGTTGATAGCCCGCGCGCAGAAATGGGGCTGAACTCGGCAGCCACGATTCTTCGCCTGGAAGGCGCGTCGGCCCTAAAAGAAGTGCTGCAGGACCGTGCGCTGCACCGTCAACGGCCATCGCGCCTGCTGGTGGTCAATGATGCCGGTATTGATCTGCTGGGCCGACCGGATACCCGATGACCTGCTAAACAAAGCACGAGAAGAATCGAAGGATCATGAAGCGTCCGCGATTCGACAGGTCACGACACCAGAGGGCGAGCATTTTTTGCTGTTTATTCCGCGGCGTGATCACTCTGACATGCACGCGCCGGGCATGCTTCCAAAGCAACAACCATTATTGCCAACATTAATTATTTTTGTCGGCAGCCTGTTTTTCAGTGCCGCGCTGGCCTGGTACATCACACGCCCGATTCGTTTTTTACGCGAGGCGACGAATCGGTTTGCCGAAGGCAAGCTGGATACGCGTGTCATGCCGAGTATTGGCAAACGCAAAGATGAGATTACCGATCTGGCAAAAGATTTTGACCACATGGCTGAACAGGTGCAGCTACTGGTCACAGCGCAAAAACGTTTGTTAAATGATGTGTCTCATGAATTACGCTCGCCATTGGCGCGTATTCAGGTCGCGGTCGAAATCGGTCGACAACAGCCGCAAAAAATAAATGAGTTCATGCAACGTGTTGAGAAAGAAAGCCAGCGGCTGGATGAGCTTGTGGGTGAATTGCTAACGCTTTCACGACTGGAAACAGGCGTTGTTAACAATCGTAATGAAAATGATTATTTCGATATCAATGGTCTTGTTGAATCCATTGTCAATGATGCGCGCTTCGAAGCGGAGAGCCAGAGCAAGCAGGTGGTCTATAACAATGATAAAGAAATGCTGGTCTATGGCAATATGGAACTGTTACGCAGAGCGATCGAGAATGTTGTTCGTAATGCGATGTTTTATACACCGGTAAACAGTTCGGTTGAGATTGGTCTGGTTCATATAGACAAGCAGATTGAAATAACCGTTTGTGATAAAGGCAAGGGTGTGTCAGAAGAGAAGCTGAATCAGTTATTCATGCCTTTTGTTCGCATTAATGATAACAGACAAAACGTAAAAATCCCGGGTTACGGCCTGGGCCTCGCAATTGCACGCCGGGCGGTTGAAATTCATAAGGGGCAGATCACTGCTTATAATCGCAAGGATGGCGGGCTGTGTATAAAAATCTGTCTACCTGGGTAAAGTATACAACCGGTTGTTCAAAAGTCTTTCTGAATATGGCAGGCTATGGGCTGGTGGTTCAGATACGGCCAGACATTGCGTGAGTCAGTTATCGTATTGGCTGAACCATTTGCAAATTCTCGCTGTCTGAAACCTCAGCGCGGCACACGGGCGCCCACATTAACCTGGAAATTCAAATAGAGCCGACTCATGACGATCAGAAATACGGTATTCAGATATATTACTCAGTGCCTCCTGCTGGCGATTATTGGCCCTGCGTCTATCGCCTCGGCCGAAACCATGTACGTTAGTGATGAGCTCACGATCCCGATGCGCAGTGGGACCAGCGACCAGTATCGGATTATCAGCTTTTTGCCCAGTGGTACTGCGCTCGACGTGCTGGAGCCGAGTCCTGATGGCAGTTATCAGCACGTCAAGGTAGATGACAAAGACGGCTGGGTAAAAACGGAGCAACTGATGAAAACGCCCGCTGCGCGTGATCAACTGGCCACCCTGAATCAGCGTATCGAAAGCCTGAAAGCCCAGCTCAAGCAGAGCGGGGGCAGCATCGCTGAACTCAATGCACAGATTAAACAGCTGGAAAACGATAAGTCTGCGCTGGAAAAAAGCCGGGATGATATGGCGGCTTCGTTGAACCATCTCAAACAGGTTGCAGCGGACCCGGTGGCCATTGCACAGCAGAACAAAACACTGGAAGACAAACTTGCCAGCCTCAGTGCAGAGTTCAAAGCAGTCCAGACCGAAAACGCACAGCTGCGCAACCGTGATATCAAAGAGTGGTTTATGATCGGTGGCGGGGTATCATTGGTAAGCCTGTTTTTTGGTCTGATTATTCCCAACATCAAATGGCGCAAACGCGATAGCTGGAGTGGCGGTTTTTAGAAAAGCAGGGCGTCAGCAGGCTTTAAACGTGATTTTGCAAGTCACGGGGTGAGCTGATAAGGTATTTGTCTTAGCCTGTCACTGAATACAGAAAGCGACTGTTACCAGTCAGGAGTCGAAGGAAGGCCATGAGTACAGCGAGCCAGACGCAGCCCATACTGCGCGAACAATTGCTGGATAGCTACATGACAGTGCGTGGTGAATCACTGGCAATATGCGCACCACTGGAAACAGAAGACTACTGTATTCAAACCATGCCGGATGTCAGTCCGCCGAAATGGCACCTGGCGCACACTACCTGGTTTTTTGAGACCTTTCTGCTCGCACGCTTTGAAAAGAATTATCAGGTCTTTCATCCTGCGTACGACCATTTATTCAATTCGTATTATCTGACTCACGGCCAGCCGTTTCCGCGATCACAACGTGGTTTGCTCTCACGTCCCACGGTACGTGAAATCCTGGCTTACCGCGAAGCGGTGGATGCGGCAATGCAAAAACTGTTGCTGTCACTGGATGCGCAGCATTACCGCGAGTGCGAATTTCTGGTGATACTCGGACTCAATCATGAGCAGCAGCATCAGGAACTGCTCTACACTGATATCAAACACATTTTTTCGCACAATCCCTTAAAACCCGCCTACCTGGAAGCAAGACCGAGCACGGTAAAAAATACCGCTGTACACCTACCCCTGCGCATGCAGTCTTTTACTGGCGGCCTGATCGAAGTCGGGCACGATGGTGAAGGTTTTGCCTATGACAACGAAGGCCCGCGCCATAAAGTCTGGCTGGAAGATTTTGCACTGGCAACGCGACTGCTCAGCAATGGCGAGTATCTTGAGTTCATTAATGATGATGGTTATCAGCGCCCCGAGTTCTGGTTGTCTGAAGGCTGGGCGGCGAAACAGCAGCAGGGCTGGACGGCGCCGTTGTACTGGGAGCAGCGCGACGGGCACTGGTGGCAGTTTGGTTTTCACGGCATGCAGCCGCTCGACCTGGCAGCGCCGGTGTGCCATGTCAGTCTGTTCGAAGCGGATGCCTGTGCGCGTTGGGCGGGCAAGCGTCTGGCCACAGAATTTGAATGGGAACATGTTGCCAGCCAGCACACAGTCACCGGTAACCTGCGAGAACAACAGGCATTGCAAACCTGCGCTGCATCCAGCGATGAAGAAATGACACAGCTGTACGGTGATGCCTGGGAATGGACTGCCAGTGCTTACAGTGCTTATCCGGGTTATCAGCCGGCCGCAGGTTCGATCGGTGAATACAACGGCAAATTCATGAATAGCCAGATGGTGTTGCGTGGCGGTTCGTTCGCGACGCCACAGGATCATATTCGCCCCAGTTATCGAAACTTTTTTTATCCTGCCGACCGCTGGCAGTTCAGCGGCATACGATTCGCGGAGGACCTATGAGCACAGCTGCCAGTACACTGGTCAGGTTTCACGATTACGCGCCCAGAGGCAGTGATTTTCTCGCCGAGGTGATCGCGGGTCTATCGCAGCAGCCAAAAACCATTTCACCCAAGTTTTTTTATGATCAACGCGGCTCGGAACTGTTCGACGAAATCTGTCTGCAACCTGAATATTATCCAACCCGAACCGAGACCAAAATTTTGCAGGACAACGCTCAGGAAATTGCTGCGCTCATCGGTCCAGAATCGGTGCTGGTGGAGCTGGGCAGTGGTGCCAGCGAAAAAGTGCGTCTGTTATTCGATGCACTAACTCCGGCGAGTTACATGGGCGTAGATATTTCAAAAGAATTTTTATTGCTGGCCACGCGCCGACTGGCGCAGGACTATCCTGAACTGGAAGTGCACGCGGTGTGTGCCGATTTTTCCCAGCAACTGGCATTGCCCACCCAGGCAGAGCAGGGCCAGGTGGTCGCATTTTTTCCCGGCTCCAGCATCGGTAATTTTGAACCGCGTGGCTGCGGTGCAATTTCTCAGTCAGGTGGCTGACTGTGTCGGTCATGGCGGCAAACTGCTGATCGGGGTTGATCTGAAAAAAGATAGTGCGATTCTGGATCAGTGCCTACAATGATGCAGCGGGTGTCACCGCGGCCTTTAATCTGAATCTGTTACAGCGCATGCAGGATGAGCTGGATGCGGAGCTGGAAATTTCTGCATTCAATCATCATGCTTTTTACAATGCAGCACAGAGCAGGGTTGAAATGCATCTGGTGAGTGCCTGCAAGCAGGCTATTGTACTCGACGATGAGGTTTTTGAGCTGGCCGCAGAAGAGAGCATCCACACCGAAAGTTCTTACAAATACCGCCTCGATGAATTTGCTCAGCTGGCACGCCGGGGCTCCACTCTAATTTCGAACCCGTGGCCGCGGTGCAGTTTTTGCGTCAGGTGGCGGACTGTGTCGGTCATGGTGGCAAACTGTTGATCGGGGTTGATCTGAAAAAAGATAGTGCGATTCTGGACATGGCCTACAATGATGCAGCGGGTGTCACCGCGGCCTTTAATCTGAATCTGTTACAGCGTATACAGGATGAGCTGGATGCCGAACTGGAAATCTCTGCATTCAATCATCGTGCTTTTTACAATGCAGCACAGAGCAGGGTAGAGATGCATCTGGTGAGTGCCTGCAGGCAGACTATTGCGCTTGATGATGAAGTCTTTGAGCTGGCCGCGGAAGAAAGCATCCACACCGAAAGTTCATACAAATACCATCTCGATGAATTTGCTCAACTGGCACGCCGGGCCGGCTTTTCGGTCGAGCAGGTCTGGACCGATGCAGGCAGATGTTCAGTGTGCAGCTGCTCGTCTTGGCTGAGCGGATTCGGCCTCGTGCCGTGTTCTCTAACGGCCCGTATATCACTTCTTTTTGCCATTGCCGCAGCCCTTCCCGGCTCCGGCGAAAGGCTGTTTTCCGATATTGCCAACGCTGGGCTACCAGTGTGGTGAGCATCTGGGCACAGAAAAGGCGACTCATGTGGTTTTAAAAGGATCGAATAAAAAGCGGGAACAGAGGCCTCTAAGGCGGTATCATCATAGTTCTAATTTAGAAGAATGATCTGATGCTGGCTATCTTTACCAAATTGGCTGACTGGCTTGCCTATACAGTGCTGGGTTTGACGCCGGACTCAAAACTCGGTGGGTCAATGCATTTTTTTATTGAAGATACGACCAAGATATTCGTTCTTCTGATGGTGATGATTTATTTTATTGCACTTATTCGTGCATCTCTGAATATCGAACAAGTGCGTGATTATCTGGCACGTAAGCACAGATTCATTGGCTATATTATGGGCTCGATATTCGGTGCCATAACGCCTTTTTGTTCATGCTCAAGCATCCCTGTTTTTCTGGGGTTTACATCGGGCGGTATTCCTGTCGGTATTACGATGTCATTTCTTTTAACCTCGCCGTTGATTAACGAAGTGGCCGTATTGCTTTTATTGAGCCTGGTGGGTTGGCATATCACACTTATTTACGTGTTAGTCGGTATGGCCGTAGGTATTATGGGCGGCATGTTTCTCGACCTTATTCATGCGGAAAAACTTTTACAGCCTTTTGCGCTCAAGGCCTATCAATCCGCAAAAGTAATTGATAGCAATGGGGTCGGTAGCAGAGTCAGGCTGTCGTTCAGAGAGCGACATGATTTTGCCAAACAGGAGCTATTCGATATTTTGGGACGTGTCTGGAAGTGGGTCTTTATCGGGGTGGGTCTGGGTGCTGCATTACACGGTTTTGTGCCAGATACATGGATTACAACGAATCTGGGAAGCGGGCAATGGTGGTCTGTGCCTCTGGCTGTGCTGGTCGGAATTCCACTCTATTCGAATGCGACCGGTGTTATCCCTGTCATGGAAAGCTTGATTACGAAAGGTCTGCCGCTTGGAACAACATTGGCATTTTGTATGAGTACTGTTGCTGCAAGTTTCCCGGAATTTATATTACTAAAACAGGTTATGACCTGGAGGTTGCTCGCAATTATTTTTGCACTTTTGCTGGCTTCCTTCACTCTAATAGGATGGATACTGAATGCAATCCCAGTTACACAGGTGATGTAAATGAAAGAAATTAAAGTGTTGGGTAGTGGTTGTGCCAGGTGCGTTAAGACTGCTGAATTTATTCAACGGGTTGCTAAGGAATGTGGTATTCCGGTACATGTCATCAAGGAAACCAGTCCAGAAGTCATTATGAGCTATGGGATAATGAGTACTCCTGCAGTTGTTGTTGATAATCAGTTGAAGCACACAGGTTCGATTCCTGATAGAAAACAGATAGAGGAATGGCTGAAATAAGTACGTACTGCGTAATAATTAACATGTGTTGCGCCGAATGGTGGCCTTTTTCGTATTCATAAAATATATGATGCCATAGTAAAAACCAAAATCATCTACTTATGATGACTGCGGTGATGTGAAAAAACTTTACACTGACTCGAAATATATAAAATAAAAATAATCTAAAAAGAGGGGATAAAGGTGGAATATTTTTTAGATGCGTTTAGAAGGTACGCGGATTTCACGGGTCGCGCGACACGTCAGCAATACTGGATGTACATTCTTATTTATGTGGTTATTTCTGTCGTTCTGTCGATAATCGATGCGGCCATGGCGACAGCAGTTTTGTCTGCCATTTTTAGTGTGGTAATGCTGGTCCCAAGTATTAGTATTGCTACTAGACGCTTACACGATACAGGGCGGTCGGGCTGGTGGCAGTTGATCGGTCTTATACCACTGGGCATAATAGTTTTAATCGTGTTTCTTGTGCTTGATAGCGACGAAGCGAACGAATATGGGCCAAATCCTAAGTTAGCTTGACGATACCTGTAAAGAGTATCGTTTTTAGTACATTTTTATGAAATAAAAAAGGGCGGGTTATATGCACGATATTATCAGTCTCTGTCTTCATTATTTTTCTTTTCCCGGCCGTGCCGGTGCGATTCGTGATGCCTTTAATATAGGTGGTATCGATTTCGAAGATGCGCATGTGTCATTCGAGCAGTTTGGCGAGCTCAGGGCAAATGATGATCTGCCTTTTGGTGGACTTCCGGTGCTTGATGTCGAGACCAGCGATGACAAGTTGCGGGTGGCACAAAGCAATACCATTCTGCGTTTTGCGGGGCGTCTGACCGGTCTTTATCCGGAGGATGAAGCGATGCGCGCATTGAAAGTGGATGAGGTGCTTGATATGTGTGAGGACATCTATCAGCTTCTGACACCTACTTTTCATGAGCCGGACGATGACCGAAAAATGGCGATGCGAAAAACATTGGCCGAGGAAACTCTGCCGCGCCACGCTGGTTATATTGAGCGCCTGTTGGTTGACAATGGCAATACCGGTTTTCTGGTGGGTGATGGTTTGACTGTGGCGGATCTCAAGCTTTACTGGCTGTGTGAATTTCTCACCAATGGCAGTCTCGATGGCATACCGACAACTTTGCTGGATAGTTTTCCAGCCCTCACGGCCTGGTATAACCATATCGCCAGGGTTCGAGAAAATCGTTTAAAAGTGGCCTGAACCGGATCGTGATGCTTGTCTGAGCGCAGTAGCCTAACTGGTCTGTATGCAAACGGGTTCAATAAGGATAGCCTTATGTGGCAGGGACGATGTGATCAGTCGAAAATATCACATATCTTTATCATCCCGATAAGATTTCAATAACATTGCTCGTCGGCACAGTTTTTTGCAGTGTTATCCGTGACACTCTGATTTCCTTTGATGCGAAATCTCACATACGGAGATCGACAATGAGCGTAGTTAAAAAAGCAACAGGTGTGGCATTGGCTCTCGCGGCTGCAGGACTGGCAGGTTGTGCCATGTATGGATCGTCTGACAATATGCCCAGTGCATCGAATGACGTGCATTGTTATGGTGTTAATAAATGCTGGGGCCAGAATGACTGCAAGACAGCGAATAATGCCTGTAAAGGCCATGGCTCGTGCAAAGGCCAGGGTTTCATCAATATGCCCGCAAGCACGTGTGAGAGTGCCGGTGGTAAGGCGGGTTCATAAGGCAGGTGAGGCTGAATTATCGCTGGTCTGGCACAGGAGTCTTTCAGGATAGCTGGACCAACATTGGTCAGACCAGCGCCAGAAAAGGCGACCTGACGGGTGTTCAGACTACCGGATCTGCTGACGCAAGGGTGGCGGGCTTACTCATAAATACTGGAATCAGTCTAATTATAACGTTTGTATAACGTGCCGATAACATTATTAAAATCGCCCATTGCTAACTGTTTTCTCAGGAACATTCTGTAATATACTCTGTCCCTGTTAGCGGTAAGGTAGTAAATAGAAAATCATAATCATCAACGGAGATCTAGAAAATGGTTAATTCGAAAAAAGCTTTAGGTGTTGCTATGGCAGTTGCGGCAGCAGGTATGCTGAGTGCTACAACACCGGTTTTTGCTGCAGGTTCAGATAGTATGGTGCATTGCTTTGGTGTTAATAGCTGCAAAGGACACAATGATTGCAAAACCGCTAAAAATGCCTGTAAAGGTCATGGTTCATGTAAAGGCCAGGGCTTTAAGGCAATGACTCAAGAAGCCTGCAAAAAAGCAGGTGGCAAAGTCATGGGTGATAAATAAACAAGTAGTTTGAATTTATGCGACGAGCCTGAATGAAATGTTATTCAGGCTCGTCTGCATTTTAAGAAGTGATTGAGGGAGAGCAGTAACGTGACACGTCCATTTTTAGGATTTGGCCTGGGCCTTCGAACTGAACACTACCCGTATGTTATTGAACACAAACCAGACGTCGACTGGTTTGAAATACTCTCCGAAAATTACATGGTGCCGGGCGGCAAGCCGCTCCATCATCTCGACAAAATTCGCAATGACTATCCAATGGTAATGCATGGAGTTTCGCTTTCCATCGGTAGCACTGATCCACTCAACACAACTTATTTAAAAAATCTTAAGCAGCTGATACAGCGCGTACAGCCACACTGGATTTCTGACCATCTGTGCTGGACCGGTGTGGATGACACCAACAGCCACGATCTGTTGCCTCTGCCGTATAATGAAGACACGATCGCGCATGTGGTTGATCGTGTTGCGCAGGTGCAGGATTATCTGGGCCATCGTATTTTGCTGGAAAATCTTTCCAGCTATGTCACTTATAAAAACTCCGAGATGGCCGAGTGGGAATTTTTTAATGAGATCGCGCGACGTGCCGATTGTCACATTCTTCTGGATATCAATAATATTTTTGTCAGCGCCAATAACCATCATTTTGATCCGGTCGATTATCTCAATGCCATGGATATCGACCGAGTGATGCAGTTTCATCTGGCAGGCCATAGTTATCATGGTGAAATGATTATCGATACGCACGATCACGATGTCTGTGATCCGGTATGGGATTTATACGCAACCGCATTAAAGCGTTTCGGTGCAGTCAGTACCATGATCGAGCGCGATGATAACATTCCTGAATTCCCAGAGTTGCGCCAGGAGCTGAGGATTGCCGAAGATATCGCAGCCAGAACGTTGCCAGCAGACACGCTGACACTGAGCACTGGTAGAAAACGGCCTGTAGCCAATGGGTTAAAATATGGACGCACTGCGTAAACTACAGCACGAGTTTCTCGGTCATTTGCTGGATAATTCTGCTAATGAGGTTGTTAATCGCATTGAATCCACGCCTCGCTGCTCGGCCGAGGAGCGCATGCAGTTTTACAGCAATGCCTACATCTCGCGTTTGAAAGAAGCACTGAGTACCGATTTCGAGCGCCTGCATGCCTATCTTGGCGATGAGCTGTTTGATACTCTTATGCTGCAATATATTGATCATTATCCATCGCACCATCCCAGTCTGCGTTATTTTGGCCAGCACATGGTAGACATGATCGAGCAGCTGGATATTTCTGTGCAGGCGCCGGAAGTAGTCGAGATTGCAAAAATTGAACTGGCGTTCGGCAACAGCTTTGATGCGGCCGATAGCCGGTCCGTGACACTGGATCAGCTGGCCCAGCTTGAGCCTGAGAAATGGGCGGGTCTGACCTTGCGCTTTCATGACTCGGTGCAGTTGTTACCGCAACACTATAATAGTTTTCAGATCTGGCGCGCGCTTTCGAATGAGCAGACACCGCCACCCATGATTGAAGATGATACTACCTGGCTAATCTGGCGCCAGGATCTGGTGAGTCGTTATCGTGCACTGGAAAGTGCAGAGCAGGCGGCGTTGAGTGTCGCGCTGTCAGATGGCAGCTTCGCCGATATCTGTGAAACACTGCTGGAGCATTACAGCGAAGAAGAAACACCGCAACACGCAGTGCGTTATTTGCAGCAGTGGATCAACGATCAGATGGTGTCAGCAATTAATGAGTCTGTTATTTGTGGCGGATTAGATTAAACGCATACCATAGCGCTACCAGCGCAAGCGGTATGAATATATATTCAGTATGAAATAAACCGTGTGCATGCGCATGTGTCATATGCTGGGAATGCATCAGGACTTCACCGGGAACGATGTGCGCGAACGCCGAACCCGGAATAATAGAAAATAGAATAGCTGCCACTCGTTTCATTGCTTTACCTCACCTTGACGCTAATTATTTCTTCACCATCGGGATCTGTTAAGTGTACCGCACATGCGATGCATGGATCAAAGCTGTGTATGGTGCGCAGGATCTCGACCGGCTGTTTGCTATCGTACAGGGTGTGGTTGTCCGCGAGTGCAGCTTCGTAAGCACCGGGCTGGCCATTGGCGTCTCTTGGGCCCGCGTTCCAGGTACTGGGTACGACACACTGATAGTTTTTAATGATTTCATCTTCGATCACTATCCAGTGGGCAAGGCCGCCACGCGGTGCTTCCATGAAACCCACGCCCTTCGCCTGTTTCGGCCACGATGCCGGTTCCCATAACACTTCATTGAAGGTCCTGGTTTCACCTGCCTTGATATTGGTGATCAGACTGTCGTACCAGCCCTGCATAGCATCAGCTATTATTTTGGTTTCCAGGGTACGCGCCGCAGTACGGCCGAGGGTTGAAAACAGGGCCTGTACCGGAATGTCGAGCTTTTTCAGAGTCATACCCACCAGCTCTTTGGTCTGCTCGTGGCCAGAAGCATACAGCATCAGAACGCGCGCCAGTGGGCCGACTTCCATGGCGTGGCCTTTCCAGCGTGGTGATTTTAGCCATGAATAGGATTGATCAACATCCAGATGTTCATAAGGTGGTTTGGGCCCGGTATAGTTGAGTTCGGTTTCGCCCGCATAGGGGTGAAGTCCGACATCTTTTCCGTCTTTGTAGTCGTACCAGGAATGCGCAACATATTCCTGGATTTCTTCGGGCGCATTCATGTTCACTTCGTGAATTGTGCTGAGATCGCGGTTGAGGATTGCACCGGGTGGAATCATGAAACCTGACGGATCATCCATGCCATTCGACGGAAAGTCGCCGTAGGTCAGAAAATTACCCAGGCCTTCACCGCGGCTGCCCCAGTCTTTGTAAAAACTGGCAATGGCCAGCGTATCTGGAACATAGACCTGGTCGACAAAGCTTTTCATCTGGTTAATGATGTCCTGTACCTGCGCCAGTTTTTTTGAATTAATGGCAGAATCTGAATTTAGATCGATCGCGCAGGGCACACCGCCAACAACAAAATTAGGGTGCGGGTTTTTACCACCGAATATGGTATGCAGGCGCGCGACCTCGCGTTGCCATTCCAGCGCTTCGAGATAATGCGAGACTGCCATCAAATTGGCTTCGGGCGGTAATTTATATGCCGGGTGTCCCCAGTAGGCGTTGGCAAAAATACCCAGCTGGCCGGATTCAACAAAATCTTTCAGCTTCTTTTTCATATCAGAGAAATAGCCGGGCGATGATTTTGGATAATTGCTCAATGATTGCGCGAGATCTGAAGTCGCTTTGGGGTCAGCGTTGAGTGCGGATACCACATCCACCCAGTCGAGTGCATGCAAATGATAAAAATGCATCACATGGTCGTGGATATATTGCGCGCCCGCCATCAGGTTACGGATCAGGTCGGCGTTTTTCGGTACTTTATAATTCAGCGCGTTTTCGACTGAACGGATAGAGGCGAGGCCATGCACCAGCGTGCACACGCCGCAGATGCGTTGCGCAAAAGCCCAGGCATCGCGTGGATCGCGTCCCTGTAAAATAACTTCGATACCTCGCACCATGGTGCCCGAAGAATAGGCGCTTTCGATTCGATTACCATTCATTTGCGCTTCGATGCGCAAATGGCCTTCGATGCGGGTAATCGGGTCAACGACAATTCGTTCGCTCATCTTATGTCCTCAATCATTATTGGCTAATCTGCCAGGTGTTCTGCCAGAGTTTCGCTCAGGCTCATCAATGGAATATCCATGTTGTATTCTTCCAGCGCATCTTCGAGATAGATTCGGCAATTGGAGCAGGCGCTGATAATCGCATCCGGTTTGATCTGATCAAGCTGGTCTTTTTTACGTTGAAATACCTTGAGTCTGATTTCATCAGCGCGTTCGTTCGTGCTGACGCCGCCACCGGCGCCACAGCACCAGTTCATTTTTCCAGCGTCTTCCATTTCGACGAAGTTGCTGGCGAACAGATTGATTAAATTGCGTGGCTGATCAATCACGCCACCACGACGTGAAATCTGGCAGGGATCATGATAGGTCAGACGTTGGGTTTCTTTTCCAGTAATCTTTAAACGGCCATCTTTACGGAATTCGTCGAGTACTTCGAGAATATGGCGTACCTTGAAGCTGAAAGGTTTGCCAACCAGGTTGGGACCTTCCCAGCGTATTGCCATATAGGCATGGCCGCACTCGGGGCTGATCACGGTTTTAACTTTCAGTTTTTCAGCGGCATCGACGATACGTTGTACCAGTTCTGCTGCAATATCGGAAACGCCGATCTGGATACCGCTATTGGTGGCTTCGAAGGCTTCCGATGAAATGGTCCAGGTGACGCCGGCCTTGTCGAATATTTTTGAAACCGCTCCGATAAATTCAGGAAAGTTCATGATTTCCATCGACGATAACAGCAGCATATATTCCGCGCCTTCAACATCGACAGGTATTTTTAATCCGGTATCTTCTTCAGTGTGTTTGATCTGTGCCTGCAGTGCGGGCAATTTCACGCCCATGGGGCTGCCGATTTCGACAGCGCGTTTTGTCGCGCCAATCAGGCCTTCGGGCGCATGGCCAGCCGCGGCCATGCCTTCGCGGGTTTTGCGTATCATCAGCGCGATGTCGTTGCCCACCGGGCAGACCATGGAGCAACGTCCGCACAAGGTGCAGCTGTCGTATACCAGGGTTTCCCAGTCAGTGAGCAGTTTTTCATCGACTTTTTTGCTCAGGCCGAATAATTTTCCTATGCGACCCATCAGGGTGTATTCAGATTTCCAGATCCGGCGCAGCGGTTCCGCCTTGTTGATCGGGATTCGAGAAGGGTCGCCGGTTTCGGTATAGAACAGACAGGCATCTGCACACATGCCGCAGTGCACGCAACTGCTGAAAAATGCAGCCACACTCGAATCGATCTGCTCTTTCAGAACATGGATACCTTTTTCCAGTGAAGCACTCATGACTGTACACCTCGATAACCAGAGATCGCACCGTTATACCAGCGTGCAAAAAATAAAGTGAAGGTATGCATCAGTTTGGTGAATGGAAAAACCACCAGGAATAGTTCGACGCTGAGTATATGTATTGCGATTAGCGTCGGTGCGGTCGAGCCGATGCGGTGAAAGGCAATATAACCTGTGATCAGCGGCAGAATCGTGACCAGCCAGACCAGAATATCTTCGCTATTACTCAGATAGCGCAGTACCGGGTTTCGGTAGCGATTGATCAGCACCAGAAGCAAAGCAATAATAGTAATCACGGCAAAGGCATCGACGACGGCTGTCGGTAATGATGGCCAGCCAACATTTATAATGGACTCGTACACGAGGATATGCGGTGCAAACAAAAAGATGGTGATAAACAGCCCGATATGAAATATGTAACCGGCCACAATAATGAATGCTGAGCGTTGTACTGTGGTTTTATGTGGCATTGATCGGGTCACGATGGTCCTGAAACCGCCAAGCATGGCAGATCCTTTGGCTTCGGCAAGATTGGCTTTGCGTCCAAGCAGCAGGATTTCGATGATTCTGATAATCACGCCCGCGACAAATATAATGCTGGCGATCTGAAATGCCGGCCCGCGAACCCATGCTAGAAGTTCTATCTCATTCATAATATTAATCTCGGTGAAAACACCATTGGCTATTTTTCAAGATCATCTATTGTCGTTTTGCTGTGTGACGAGGTGCTGGCTTTTTTCTTTGCGCGGTTCATCGCACCGATTGCGACGCCTGCCGCTGCAGCACCTGCAGCTGTGTAGATCGCTGTTTTAGTTATGTTCTCTGTAGGTATCGACAGGGCCTTGTAAAAACCGCCGCCATCCCAGAATTCAGGTTCTGAGCAGCCCAGACAGGGGTGTCCGGATTCAATGGGGAAACTGGTACCGTTGTTCCACTTGGTCGTGGCGCAGGCGTTGTAGGTGGTTGGGCCTTTGCAGCCAAGCTTGTACAGGCACCAGCCTTTTTTTGCGCCTTCATCGTCAAAGGTTTCGGCGAACAGGCCTTTGTCGTAAAACGGGCGACGGTAGCAGCGATCGTGAATACTCTGGCCATAAAACGCGAGCGGGCGACCCAGATGGTCGAGTTCTGGTACTTTGCCAAAGGTCAGGAACTGGGTGAGCACGCCGGTGATCACGACCGGAATCGGCGGACAGCCCGATACGCTGATGAGCGGTTTTTTCTCGATCGACCCGGCCTTTTTCTTCAGGGTGGCTGAAGTGACAGCGTCCAGTTTGCCGCCGCCAAATCGCTTGATGATTTCGTAAACCGAATAGGCACCGGTTGGATTGGGTTTTGCGTGCGGGATGCCGCCGAAAGCGGCGCAGGTGCCTACCGAAATGATCGCGGCTGCGCCCGCAGCGGTCTCTAAAAACATATCCAGGTTGCTGATGCCTGCAATAGTAGAATAACCCGCGTTGCCGGTCGGGATGGAGCCATCGACGATGAGCAGATATTTGCCCCAGTTTTCATTCATGGCGGCCTTGCGTGCGGCTTCGGCATGATCACCCGAAGCGGCCATCAGGGTATGGTGGTAATCCAGCGAGATGGTATTAAAAATCAGGCTTTCGATAGTGGTGGATTGCGAGCGGGTGAGTGATTCGGTACAGCCGGTGCATTCCTGGAACGACAGCCAGATGACTGATGGCCTTCTTGCTTTTTCCAGTGCGCTGGCAATGGCCGGAATCATCGAAGGAGGCAGCGCCATCATCGAGGCGGTGGCGGCACAAAACTTCATAAAACTGCGGCGTGAAATACGTCGACTGCGTAAGACATCACCCAGGGTTTTGTTTTTATCGTCAGAATCAGCTGTCATGTATGTGTCCCCATCTACTGATGTCAAACTTTTAATACTTTATTTTTAACTTTTGTTCAAGTCCGCGGATAACTGTGAATAGGCATCCTCGATATCTTCCGGTTGCGAACGCAGGATTTCAGGTAATCGTGTAATTTCGATAAAACGGCTGACGATTTCGTTTTCATCATTTCTGTGTGTAACCAGCCAGACACCTGAATATTGAGTCTCGGTGATTTCGCTGGGTCCCATAGCATTCAGTTGTGCCTGTACTTCGCCAGTGCCCAGCGCGCTAATGATTTTTTCTTCTTCACCCGGCGCCAGCGGGATACTGCGCAGATCGATGATATGTGTTTTCCCGGAAGCTATCAGTTCTGCGAGCGCGTGTTTGATCTCGTGTAAAAGCGGTTGCACATTCCAGGTCAGATCATCACCCACCTGAATATTAAACAGCGATGCGGGTGCTGGACTGTGATTGCCAGGGCTCATATAGCCTTTCTCCCTTTGCTGTTCGACGAGTTATCCTGCTTGATGACAGGAGTGCTTCTGTTTATAACATGAAAATTATGCAAACCTGAAGGCTTGCGTTTCTGAGCAGGGCTCACAATGTCCCAGATCTGTAGTAATCCTAAGGCTGAAGTCACCGCTGTATCCAGTGCATCAGCCACCGCTGGAGAGGGTTCCATGCTCCAGTCTGTGGTTTCGGGCTGGATACCGATCAGAGCGCGTTTTTCTGGCAAAGAACCTGTCAGGCGGGCGATATCAAACAGATCGAGCAGACCCACTTCGTGTGGGCTGCGTTTTGCTGCACCAAGAAAAGCATCCATCGCGTCACCAATCAGGGTTTTGACAGTGCCAGGTGGGGATTTGAATTCGGCCGCGTCAAAAACAATCAATTTGTCGCAGTCTTCGAAATAACTGGCCAGGCTAAAACTTAATGTGCCGCCATCGACATAAATGATACCCGGTATATTAGGATATTCTGATTGAAGTGACTCAAGCGCGTGAATACCTGCACCTTCATCACCGAGCAGTATATTACCGATACCGAGTATTACCGTTTTCTGATTCTTCATTCCATACCCCTTTCATTCAGCTCATTTTGTAGCATAATGGGTCGGGTGTTCGTTGATGCAGGTCAAAGGCCTGATCGGTATTTCAGTATTTAATACGCGAACTGACGATTGTCTGCCTGTTGCGACAACTATTCAAGGGATAATATCCATGTGTCTTGGTATACCAATGCGAATTCAGAGTATCGATGGCTTCACCGCGAAATGTGAGGCCAAAGGCATCGAACGTGATGTGAGTTTGTTCATGATGCAGGACGACAAACTGGCGGTCGATGACTTTGTCGTCGTGCACGTTGGCTATGCCATACAGAAAATTACACCGCAGGAAGCGCGCACCGCCTGGGAATTGTACGATCAGATGCTGGCGGCAGATTAATAATGCACGAACTTGCTCTATGTCAGGCGATGCTGGCGCAGGTTGAAGATATTGTGCGGGAACATCATGCGCAACGTGTCGTCTCAATTACACTTGGAATGGGACCGCTTTCTGGCGTCGAGGAGTCCCTGTTGAAAAATGCATACCCGGTTGCTGTGGCTGGCAGCCTTGCTGAAGGCGCGGAACTGCTGATACGTACCACACCGATAAAAGTGCGCTGCACATCCTGCGGTGAAGAATCCGATGCTACTGCGAACCATCTGGTTTGCACACACTGTGGCGACTGGCGGACCGAGCTGATCAGTGGCGATGAGTTGCTGCTGATCAGCGTTGAACTCGATAAAGCAAAAACATCTCAGGCGAATGCGCTGCACTAAATACGAATGACAGGAGAATACTATGTGTGACACATGTGGCTGTAACATCACTCATGGCAATGAACACCTGATTTCTGCTGGCGGCAGACTGGAAAAAACCGAGAGCGGTCGCGAAGCAGTGAGCGTGCTGCATAATCTGCTGCACGAAAACGACCATACCGCGCAGCATAATCGCGAACACTTCAACGCGCACGGTGTACTGGCAATCAATTTAATGTCCTCGCCGGGCGCGGGCAAAACCGCCTTGCTCGAAAAAACCATTCAGCAGCTTGGTAACAAACTCAGAATGGCAGTGATCGAAGGTGATCTTGAAACCGAGAACGATGCCGAACGCATCCGCAAACACGGTGTCCAGGCGATTCAGATCAGCACCGGCAGCGCCTGCCATCTCGATGCCCATATGATACATCAGGCATTACACCAGCTCGATCTGTCGCAGCTGGATGTGGTGTTTATCGAAAACGTCGGCAACCTGGTATGCCCTGCCAGTTTCGACCTCGGTCAGCATTTGAATATAACCTTGCTGTCTGTGCCCGAAGGTGACGACAAACCTGCAAAGTATCCTGTCATGTTTCGTTGTGCGGACATGATGCTACTGAGCAAAACCGATTTGTTGCCGGTGCTGGACGATTTCAAACCCGAGAAGGCGGAACAGTATTTGCGCAATCTTGCCAGCGCGGCGCCGGTGATCCACGTGTCTTCGAAATCGGGCGCGGGCATGGCCGACTGGCTGGACTGGCTGGATATGCGGATCGAAGAAAACAAACTTTCGGTAAAATCCCGTCCGCACGATCATCTTCACGCGCATACGCATAAAATCGATCAGCATCTGGATCTCGGCCAGCTGCACTTCCATCATAGCGAGGTGAAATAGTCATGCCATTGTCAGCGCGCGACTGGCTGGATCGGATACGTGCCTTACCGCTGAAACGTAGCGTGAAAATCATGAACGTGTGTGGCGGCCACGAGCGTTCCATCAGCATGGCGGGTTTGCGCAGCGCACTGCCCAGTCAAATCGAACTGATCCCCGGGCCGGGTTGCCCGGTGTGCATCTGTCCGGAAGAAGATATCTACGAAGCGATTCAGCTCGCGCTGAATGAAGATATTATTCTGCTCGCGTTCGGCGATATGTTGCGGGTACCCGTGAATGTGAAAAAATCCCAGGCGCGTACTCTGGACCAGGCGCGCGCGCAGGGTGCGGATATCAGGCCCATTGCCTCACCCACCGAAGCGGTGAGTATTGCAAAATCTAATCCTGATAAAGCAGTGGTATTTTTTGCGGCCGGTTTTGAAACCACCACTGCACCGGTGGCCGCGATGCTGGCCGAAGGTGTGCCCGATAATCTTTCGGTTTTACTGTCGGGGCGTTTAACCTGGCCTGCAGTGGCGATGTTGCTCGATTCCGGTGGAGCGGGGTTCGATGCCCTGGTTGCACCCGGCCATGTGGCCACCGTGATGGGGCCTGAAGAATGGCAGTTCGTTATCGACAAACATCAATATACCTGCGGCAGTGGCAGGTTTTAATCCGGAAAGTTTGCTTGCTGCGATGTACTCGACCTTGCGCCAGTTGCATTGACGAGAATTATTTTCTTGATAACTGTTACCCCGAAGCTGGTGCGAGCAGGCGGAAATCGCTCTGCACAAACGCATATGCAAAAAGCACTTGAGGTTGCGGATGCAAACTGGCGAGGGGTAGGTATGATCGCCAGCTCTGGTTATCATGCATTCGCAATGAATTTGCACAGCACGATGCGCGCAAACATTTTCCCAGCTATGCCGATGATGCACGCAAACGCGCGGGCGAAATGCCACCGGGTTGTGACTGTGCCAGCGTGGTGCTGGGAAAAATATATCCCAACCAGTGCCGGTTGTACGGTACGGCCTGTGTGCCGAGAAATCCGATCGGTCCCTGCATGGTATCGGATGAGGGAGCCTGTCGTATCTGGTGGGCAAGCGGTATGCGGCAAAATGTGAGCACAGGCGAGCAGCAGGCAAAGACGGAGAAAGCCATTGCCTGATGCTGTATTCGAACAGAAAAATTTATCAGAGTGTCACGCGCGGCGTATTGTACTGAGTGGGCAGGTGCAGGGCGTCGGGTTTCGTCCTTATGTGTATCGTTATGCGCAATTGCATGGGCTTGCAGGCTGGGTGCGCAATACTTCCGGGCGAGTCGAGATTCATGTCCAGGGAGTGAACGACCAGCTTGATAAGTTTGAAACCGGTTTAATCGCCCAGGCCCCATCGATTTCAAAACCCTGTATCGAAAGCAGTACTGATACCGAAGTACTGGAAACCCACGTCTTCAAAATTCTCGACAGTCAGGCCGAGCATGATGCAGATATTCATCTGCCTGTCGATCTGTGCCTTTGTGACGAATGCAAGGCCGAACTCAATGATCCGGCCAACCGACGCTATCGTTATCCATTTATCAACTGCACACAGTGCGGCCCGCGTTACACTCTGATCGAATCCTTGCCCTATGACAGGGTGAACACCAGCATGGCAACCTTCAAACTCTGCCCCGACTGCGCGGCAGAGTATTCGGATGTATCCAATCGACGTTATCATGCGGAACCGGTGGCATGCGAAGTGTGTGGCCCGGCATTAACTTATAAAGATGAAAGCGGTGCTGAAATTACCGGTAATGAAGCCGCGTTACAGGCCTGCATCGCAGGATTGCGCACGGGCAAGATTATCGCCATCAAGGGCATTGGTGGTTATCATCTGGTCTGCGATGCACGCGATGATGCAGCGGTATTACGTCTGCGAGAGTTGAAGCCCAGACCTGATAAACCGCTGGCGATTATGTTTCCCGAGCCGCAGATGACTTCGAATGAAATGTATCATCATGTTGATCTTTCGGAGACGGAGCTTGAGCTATTGCAATCAGCAAGCAGACCCATTGTGCTCGCCAGAAAAAAAGCTGCACAGGATAAATCTGGTCGACTTTCGCAGCATATTGCCGCCGGTATGGATACGCTTGGAATCATGTTGCCTTACAGCCCTCTGCATCATTTGTTATTAAGTGATTTTGCAGCGCCCCTGATTGCAACCTCGGCCAATATCAGTGGCGAACCTGTGCTCACAGACAATGTGGAAGTCGAGCAGCGTTTGCAACACGTGGCTCAGGCCTATCTGCATCATAATCGCGACATCGTTCGCCCGGCCGATGATTCTGTATTCCGTGTGATCGATCAAAAACCGCGGCCACTGCGACTGGGCAGAGGTACATCGCCACTGGAAATCGAGCTGCCATTCGAATTGCCCACGCCGGTTCTCGCGGTTGGCTGTCATATGAAAAACACGATTGCGCTCGGCTGGGACAATCGCGTTGTGATATCGCCGCATATCGGCGAGATGAGTAACAAACGAAGTTTGCAGACATTCGAGAACTGTATCGCAGATCTACAGGCGATCTATCAGGTTCGAGCAGAGGCGGTTCTGTGCGATGCGCACAGCGCTTACAGTTCGACGCGCTGGGCACGACAACAGCCTTTGCCGGTGCACGCGGTGTTCCATCATCATGCGCATGCAGCGGTGGCCTGGTACGAAGCGTGTTGTGAAATACATGATCTCGAACAGATGCTGGTGTTCACCTGGGACGGTGTTGGTCTTGGGCCCAGATCAAAGCTTATGGGGTGGCGAAGCCTTGCTGGGCAGGCCGGGTGACTGGACACGGGCGGCACATTTTCGTCCGTTTAAATTACCCGGTGGCGAACGCGCGGGCAGAGAGCCCTGGCGCAGTGCGGCCGCGTTGTGCTGGGAAAGTAATATAGAGTGTTCATTAGGTGAGGCGCAGTCGCCATTATTGCATTCGTTCTGGCAGCAGGGAAAAAACGCACCGCAGACAACCGCAGTGGGACGATTATTCGATGCCGCTGCAGCATTGACCGGGCTGTGTCGTGAAGCCAGCTTTGAAGGTCAGGGTCCGATGCAGCTGGAAGCGATCGCTGATCCGCAGGCACCCGCAATAGAACTCGAATTGTTCGAACTCGATGGCTGCTATAGTGCGGACTGGCAGTCCCTGCTCACCATGTTGCAGGATGAAACAAAATCGGTCGCGCAACGTGCAGGTTGTTTTCACAGTTCGCTGGCAGCCAGTCTGCTCGCACAGGCAGAGCGCATACGCGAAAACAGTGGCGTCAATGTGATTGGTTTATCCGGCGGTGTGTTTCAGAACCGCCTGCTGAGCGAACAGGTTCTTCGTTTACTCCAGGAAAATGATTTCCAGGTATTCATGCCTGAAAAAATACCGGTAAATGATGCGGGCATCAGTTTTGGCCAGATTATGGATTTTGCCGTCACACAATTATATGAGAATACATAGTGGTTAAAAAATCGAGACTCGATAGTCATATTGCGCTGGCGCATGGTAATGGTGGTCGTTATATGCGTGAGCTGATTGAAGATGTGTTTGCGCACCACCTGGCAAACGATACGCTTGATGTACACGCCGATGCGGTGCCGATATTGCTGGGTGAAGGTGAAGTCGTGATTACCACCGACGGTTTTACTGTGCAGCCGCTGGAATTTCCGGGTGGCGATATTGGTTCTCTTGCAGTGCACGGTACCACCAATGATCTGGCAGTTGCCGGTGCGATTCCAAAATATCTCAGTCTGAATGCTTTTATCGAAGAAGGCCTGGAAATCGAGTTGCTCGATCGTCTGATTGCCAGTCTTGCAGCGGCAGCAAAAGCCATTGGCGTAAAAGTGGTCGCAGGTGATACCAAGGTATTGCGCCGCGGTGAGGGCGGCGGTGTCTACCTGGCGACGACGGGGGTGGGTGTACGCACCGGCCGAGCCATGGATATAAAGAATATTCAGCACGGCGACGCGATTGTTGTCAGTGGTTCGGTGGGCGATCACGGTACAGCAGTGATGCTGGCGCGCGAGGCCTTTGGTCTCAGTGGTGATGTTCGCTCTGATGCGGGCAGTGTACTGGCACTGGCCCAGGCTGCAATGCAGTTTGATGGTTTGCGTTTTATGCGCGATCCTACGCGTGGTGGGCTGGCGACTGTCTGCAGCGAAATTTCGCATGTGACAAAAGCAGGTGTTGTTTTACAACAAAGCCACATTCCGGTACGTGATGCTGTGAATTCGGTGTGCGAGATGCTGGGTTACGATCCTCTGTATCTGGCATGTGAAGGCAGAATTGTTGCGGTTATTGATCACACTCAGGCAGATGCACTGGCCGCCTCCTGGAAATCGATGGAGCAGGGTAGCTGGCGCATCAGTCATCGGTCGCGTCGATTTTGAGCAAACACGGGTGATTCTGCATACCCCCATCGGTGGTGAACGTATTCTCGAAGAGCTTGAAGATGATCCGTTGCCCAGAATTTGTTAAACGCTGAACCTTCTACCTGAAATCAAAATAATCTGAAGGACCTTGATGGAAGCGCACACATTTATCCTTGACCTGCTCATCATTGTGCTGACGGCGAGAATATTTGCTGAAATCGCGATGCGTCTGAAAGCACCGTCAGTGATAGGTGAGTTATTTGCAGGTGTTCTAATAGGGCCAAGCATCTTCGGCTGGATAGCACCGATCGATGCTTTCAGGTTTTTGGCCGAGGTGGGTATTATTCTTTTACTGTTTGAAGTTGGGCTGAGTACCGACATCAAACGCCTGCTTTACACCGGAAAAAAATCCACTCTGGTTGCCATTGTTGGTTTTGTCGCGCCGATGCTGCTTGGCTTTTCAGTCGCCTACTGGATGTTTGACATGTTGCTGCTGGAGTCGCTATTTATCGGCGGCACGCTTACGGCGACGAGTATTGGTATCACTGTTCGTGTGCTCACCGAGCTTAAGATCAGTCACTCGCACGAAGGACAGATTGTGATAGGTGCAGCAGTGCTTGACGATTTGCTTGGTGTGATGCTGCTTTCGGTATTATATGAGTTTTCTGTCGAGGGTGAGATCAGTCTGGTCAACTCGGGCAAGGTTTTTATTTTTGTCACCATCTTTTTTATCCTGGCACCGGTGATGGCCAAACTCATTTCTATCGGAATAAAGCGTTTTGATGCGGTCAGTCAATTACCGGGCCTGCTGCCAACCACCATTATTTCGCTGGTGCTGTTTTTTGCCTGGTTAGCGCATGCTATGGGTGCCCCGGAAATGCTCGGTGGGTTTGCAGCAGGTATTGCACTGTCACGTCGATTCTTTCTGCCACTGGGGCTGGCGCTTCATACCGATGACAGTTTTTCTAAATTAATCGAACAACAGATGCAACCGATCATCAGCCTGTTTACACCGATATTTTTTGTCGTTGTCGGTCTGTCGATTAACTTTCGAGAGATTGACTGGACATCTCCTCATGTCTGGGAATTTTCTCTCGTACTACTCGTGTCCGCATTTGCAGGAAAACTGCTGGGCGCCCTCTTTATTCGTGAAAGCTGGGCGACGCGTTTGATGGTGGGTATGTCGATGATTCCCAGAGGTGAAGTCGGCCTGATTTTTGCCGAACTGGGTCGGTTGAGTGGCATTCTGAATAACGAAGTACATGCCAGCCTGGTCATCGTAATTGTCTTAACGACCATTCTTCCCCCCTTGAGCATTAAGTGGTTCTACCGAACGCACGGGCACAGGTTAAAAGGTGTTCAGGATGAGCCAGCAACGATTGAAACCAGGTCGTGATCCCGGAATTTATATTTCGGATGTCATTCAACCAGGAAGACGAAAATACGAAATTTCAGGCCTGGTTATATGAATCGATGTGACGGTCTTTTCTATACGACTGTAATCCTTAAAATATGCGCTAGTGCACATTTTTTCTTAATCGTGCCGAGTATTATTTCGGCCCAGAGGAGCATTTGTATGATATGACGGGCGGCGTGCCCAGGAGGATGCGATGTTTAAATGTAAACAATATATTGGATATACGTGTTTAATTTTAATGGCTGTGATAATGGCAGGGTGCAATTCCAGCAGCAGTAGCAGCTCTACCCCCGCCACGACCACCTATTCAACCACCAGCTCAAAAGGCGACTATGCAGAATGGACCATTACTGGTAGTGCATTGAACGCAACCTGGTATGTTGAGAATACAACCGGTGCAATAGACTATACCTATACCATTGCGGCGAACTGCGGTGATCCTGACAGTTACGGGGTACGCAGTTGTGCTATCACCAGCAGCAGCTGTGATGATGGTGTATCGCTCTGTTCCAGTACGACACCGCCCAGCGGCAGCTTCGATATGATGGACGTTCCTGGCGTGGCGCTGTTTGTCCATACAGGATCGGGCTCGACTGCTCAACTGCATATCGGTTTTGCCAAGGACAGCACCGCCTGTACCGCAGACATCAGCGGCGACTACACCATGATTTATACCGGGCTTGGTCGCCAGGAAAACTTTGGTGTGTATCGATCGGATGCCAGTTTTATCAATATTATTCATGCCGATTTTGGTTTCGACACACCTGACATGAATATGCCACGCAGACGGTAGCGTATCGCACCGGCGGTGGTTCCGGTACCGGCATGGATTCATTAATTGATGCGGGTTGTGACAGCGGAGTACGAACACGTACTGCAGGTAGCGATACCATACGCTCGATGATGACGGCCAGTGGCCTGTTTGTGCTGGATTTCCCGGCCGGTCAGGGCGGTATAATTTCATTCAAAACAGCGAATGCCGCCACGCTTGCAGACTTTGCAAACAAATCATTTGGGGGCATCAGTTTTCCGGATGATGGATCTCCTGAGCCGGTCAAAGCGGACTTCGGTGCTGTGAGCGGCGATCAGGTTGGCATTACCGCCACGATCGGCTCCACTACTCAGAGCCTGGCAATAGAAACACTGGCCACGACCGCTGCTGCAACCAGTCCGACGTATCCGGACTTTACTGCAGCAGTGACTGGCTACTCAAGTAATGTGCTGTCGGCAGATTATGCAACGCCTGCAGATATCCCCGGCCTGTTCAAGCTGGATAATCCGAGCGATGATGGTCGGGTGGTTCTGGCTGCGATGAAATACAACGGCAAGGTCATTGGCGTGGGCATGGTGTACAACTATCGTGATTCCAGCCAGATTAATCCGGCTACAGGAAGCGCTTTCAGTGCGACCAGGTTTATACAACACGGGCAATTTTATACTGTTCGAAAAATAGGCAGGTTCAAGCTGAATCTGGTCAAAAAAAGCCCGGCCATGGCCGGGCTTTTTTTCGAAAGTTTTAAGCCTGTTTTAGCCCTGTCGTGCAGTATTTGAACTGCTTCTCATTTCGCTGCCATTGGTCCTGTATTTGTGTCCGTTTATGGTGCTTTTTCCTGATTTTTTGCTGAATATGGCGTACACCTTAGTTGTAAATGAAAACAATTATAAAAGATGTTGGCTGAATTGTTGGGGTGTACCGATATGAACTGTTCTAATCCCAAATGTCTGGTGAATTACGATTTTGACCATATCGCTTTTTTTGCCATCAAACGCTTCGTAGACGGTTATGACACGGTTGATCTGATGCAATGCGCGGAATCGGATCAGGAAAGAGAGGAAATCGCACTGGTATCAATGCTGGACATGGACGACGACAATATCCGTGACCTTCGTCTGTGTTGCAAGCATGCAGAACACTGCAAGTCACTGGATTGTAGAGAAAGACTTCGCCAGCTGGTAGAAAACGCGCTGGTCGATCGTAAATAGATAAGGCGTATTTTTACAGGGTGTCTGCCCGAGTTTTCGCATAACTCGGTTGTGTTATTTATTTTAACTACTCATAAGTTTTTCATTTGTTTCTAATCGCGCATATATTTTCTTTATATCTCACCGATACCATGCGCCATCAATGCCGCGCATAGCAAAATAATACCGATACCTGTCAGTTCGATGTGGATGATCAGTCGTAGCCGCCGGGTTTCGCTGTCAGAGCAGTCCGGGTACCTGATCCTGGCCGAGAGGCCTGCTCCAGGAAATAAAGCGCCTGGTCGGAATCAGATGCAACAGCGCGATCAGAAAAAATACAGTGAGTTTTGTTATAAAAAACAGGTTGTTGAAATAATACTCCGCGCCTTTCTCAAAATAAAACACGCGTAAGCCACCGAATATAAAAATCATGATCATCGAGAGCCCGTACACCAGGCTGGCGCGACGGATGCGTCGAGCGTGTTCGACGCTCATGGGTTCAGAGAGCAGTAGCATCTGCACCACGAGTGCTGCGGTTAAGGCAAAGAATGCCAGAAAATGGCCAAAAGAGATTAATGCGGCAATCATTGTTTTGAGGTCGGGTGTGATATCAGGTGTGGACAAGCCGCACGATACTGTCTCGTCTCTCTGACTGCAAGCTGTAGTGCAAAAACAAACGCTTCACTCTCGAACCAGTAATCGCTACTCAATATTTTCAAATACGATGAAGCCTGACTTGATCCAGGTCATACTCAACATAAGCCCATCTGCTTAATATTCGCAGGATGTAGTGATATAAGAATGATAACAACACTATATCTGGTGGATTGTTCACCAGAACCATTGGGAGATTATGTATCATGAATGCCATGGCTCGTCGGTTAAAAGAAGCCGAGAAGTGTAATGAGATTGATTTACAACCCGCATCGCTCGATATATGGGAGCGAAAATACCAGCTCAAATCCAGCCAGGAAAAACCAGTCGATCAAACGCCTGAAGAGACCTTCAGTCGGGTAGCGCGCGCACTGGCCGATATCGAAACCACGCTGAGAAACAGGATGAATGGTACGAAAAATTTCTCTGGGCGCTGAAACACGGCGCGGTTCCTGCGGGGCGGATCCTGTCGAATGCAGGAGCGCAGGCGTATAAGCCTGCCGCATCCACCATCAATTGCACGGTCTCCGGCAAAATTCACGATTCGATGGATTCGATTCTGAAAAAAATTCACGAAGCGGGAATCACGTTGAAATCCGGTGCCGGCATTGGTTATGAATTTTCCACCCTGCGCCCGAGAGGCGCCTGGGTATCGGGTGCCGGGGCGCAGACCTCGGGGCCGCTGTCGTTCATGGATATCTATGACAAGCTATGTTTCACCATTTCATCTGCGGGTGGTCGTCGTGGCGCACAGATGGCGACATTTGATATCGGTCATCCTGATGTGCTCGAATTCATCGAGGCGAAACGCGAAGACGGTCGTCTGCGCCAGTTCAATCTGTCTTTGCTGATCACCAGCGAATTTATTGAAGCAGTTAAACAGGATCTTGCCTGGCCGCTGGCTTTTCCAGTGATGCAGGATGAACTGGATGCGCTGGAATTAAAACTGGATGATCCAGAGCAAATCATCTGGCGCCACTGGCCGATCAAAGACAAGTATCTGGTGAATTCAGCTGGTCAGGTGGCCTGCCGGATATATAAAACCATTCCTGCGCGCCAGCTCTGGGACACGATCATGCACTCGACCTATGATTATGCCGAACCGGGTTTTATTCTGATCGATGAATACAACGAGATGAACAACAACTGGTTCTGCGAAGAGATTCGCAGTACCAATCCTTGCGGTGAACAGGGTTTGCCGGAATACGGCGCCTGTCTGCTGGGCTCCATCAATTTGACCCGACTGGTGCAGCAGCCGTTTACCGACCAGGCGCGATTTGACTGGGCCACATTCAAAGAATTAGTGAAAGTGTTTACCCGCATGCTGGACAACGTGGTCGAGATCAATGGCCTGCCGCTGGAACAACAGCGTCACGAGATTGAAAGCAAGCGCCGTCACGGCATGGGATATTTTGGTCTTGGTTCTGCGCTCACCATGCTGCGTATGCGTTATGGTTCACCAGACTCAATCGCGTTCACCGAAAAGCTCACACGCGAGCTCGCGCTCGCAGGCTGGGAATGTGCGCTGGAACTGGCGAAAGAAAAAGGTCCCGCGCCATTGCTCACGCAGACATTCGAAGTCACAGAAGAAATGCTGTACAGGCGTCCGGAAATGCGCCGTGATGGCTATAAGGCGGGTGACAAAGTTGAGGGCAGGGTGCTGCATGCACAATACAGCCGTTATATGCAGAAAATAGCCGAGGTCAACCCTGAACTGGTTGCAGCGCTGGCAGAAACCGGCGCACGCTTTACCCATCACAGCTCGATAGCGCCCACCGGAACGATTGCATTATCGGTGGGCAATAATGCCAGCAACGGTATCGAACCCAGTTTTGCGCACCACTATTCACGCAACATTATCCGCGAAGGTAAAAAATCCAAGGAAAAAGTGGATGTCTGGTCTTATGAGCTTCTGGCGTATCGCAAATGTGTTAATCCACACGCTATGCCATTTTCAGATGAAAAGGACGAACAATTACCAGAGTACTTCATCAATGCAGACGAGGTCGATCCCATGCAACACATTGATATTCAGGCTGCTGCGCAGAAATGGATTGATTCGTCTATTTCGAAAACGGTCAACATACCTGTGGATTTTCCCTATGTCGATTTCAAAGATATTTACATGTATGCCTATGACAGGAAACTAAAGGGCTGTACCACATTTCGATTTAACCCTGAGGCGTTTCAGGGCGTGCTGGTCAATGAGAAAGACCTGAAAAACACTGTTTATCGTTTCACACTGGAAGACGGTACCACCATTGAAGCGAAAGGTGACGAAGAAATCATCTACGATGGTGAAAAGCACACTGCAGCAAATTTATACGATGCCCTGAAAGAAGGCTATTACGGAAAACACTGAACCCTCACATATAAGAAAAACAGAGGTGAAGATATGACAATAGAGATAAAACAGAAAATCGTTGGCTATGAAGTCGATGGCAGGGTTGATGATGCTGAACATAAAATAACTGATTCGGCTAGCAAAGCCCACGAAGAATTAACAGAAAAAAAAGAGGCAGGTTCAAAACCATCGGCGAGCGCTGAAATAATTCAGATGCACGAAAAGCTGGAACGCCCGGAGATGATCCTGGGTTCGACCTATAAAATTAAAACGCCTCAATCCGAACACGCGCTTTACGTCACCATCAACGATGTGGTTTTGAATCCAGGAACGGAACACGAAATGCGGCGGCCTTATGAGATATTTATTAACTCGAAGAACATGGATCATTTCCAGTGGATTGTGGCATTAACGCGAATTATTTCCGCAGTGTTCAGAAAAGGCGGCGATGTCACTTTTCTGGTGGATGAGCTGCGCAGTGTGTTCGACCCGCGCGGGGGGTATTTCAAGAGTGGTGGTAGATTCAAACCCTCACTGGTAGCCGAGATCGGTGATGCTATCGAATGCCATATGAAAATGATCGGCATGATCGAGGACGATGGCATGGACGAACGCCAGAGAGAAATACTGGAGGCGAAGCGGAAAGAATATGAAGCATTTCATAAGACCGAGAATACTCAGGCTGAAAATGCTCAGGCATCTGAGTTTCCACCGATGTCGCAGCTGTGTAAAAAATGCCACACCAAAGCGGTGATCAGCATGGATGGTTGCATGACCTGCCTGAACTGCGGTGATTCAAAATGCGGATAATACATCGCAGAGGCCAGCGTTTCGAAACCGCTGAACCCGGTTGCCTGCGACTGTCCATGAAAATAATGGAATAGAATTTTCAGTGCGTAATCACATTACGCAACCAGTGCTGGTGTACTCTGGTGTCATTAGTCAGTTCGGGATGAAATGAAAGTGCCATGTGTTTACCCGAACTGACCATTATGGCTTCGTCCTGATAACTTGCGAGTACTTTTATTTCAGGTGACAGGTTTTTAATGCCTGGTGCACGAATAAAATGTGCATGAAAGGGTTTGTTGCCAGCGTCAAAATCCAGATGCACATCTGCAGTAAAACTGTGTACCTGTCGCCCGTAATGATTGCGCACGGCGCTGAACGGCATCAGTCCCAGTGGCTTGACACGATGATCATCGACTTCGTTTGCCAGCAGGATCATGCCAGCGCACACGCCCATCACCGGATGCTCTGTAGCGAATGCTCGGATGGCTTCATATAAACCGTATTCCTGGATTAACAGGCTGATGGTGGTGGATTCGCCACCGGGTATGATCAGTGCCGAGCAGTTCTCGAGTTGTTGCGGCTGGCGCACGCATTGTGCGGTCACGCCCATGCTGTGCAACAGCTCGATGTGTTTTTGATACGCGCCCTGCAGGGCCAGCACGCCAACAACGATACTCATGCGCGCGAGTTTACCAGCCCCTGCCGGCGAGGCGTTCGTGTTCGGGGATCTCGGACATTTCCAGGCCTTTCATACCCGCGTGCAGACCGCGGCTGACTTCGAGCAGTACCGCCGGATCATCGTAACAGGTAGTCGCTTTGACGATGGCGGCGGCGCGCGCTGCAGGATCGCTGGATTTGAAAATACCGGAACCGACAAACACCGCTTCAGCACCCAGCTGTCTGACCAGTGCAGCATCGGCCGGTGTCGCGATGCCGCCAGCGGAAAAATTAGGTACGGGTAGCTTGCCGTGTTCGGCGACGTAACACACCAGGTCATAGGGCGCGCCCATGTCTTTGGCGACGCGCATCAGCTGTTCCTGGCCGAGCGTGGTGAGGCGCTTGATGTCGTCCTGCAGCGCGCGCATGTGGCGCACGGCTTCTATAATATTGCCGCTGCCAGCTTCGCCCTTGGTGCGTATCATCGCGGCGCCTTCGCCGATGCGCCGCAAGGCTTCGCCAAGATTGGTGGCGCCACAGACAAAGGGTACGGTGAAATCGTGTTTGTAGATATGGTTAGTGTCATCGGCCGGTGTTAACACTTCGGACTCGTCGATGAAATCCACTTCCAGCGCCTGTAGTATTTGCGCTTCGGCAAAATGACCGATACGGCATTTCGCCATCACCGGAATGGACACGGTGTTTTTGATGTTTTCGATCATGTCGGGATCGGACATGCGTGCGACACCGCCGTCACGGCGTATGTCCGCCGGGATTCGTTCCAGCGCCATCACTGCGCAGGCACCTGCCTCTTCGGCAATTTTGGCCTGTGCGGCATCGGTGACATCCATGATGGCGCCACCTTTCAGCATTTCAGCCAGGCCGATTTTCAAAGCCATGCTGTCATTCTTATTATCTGTCATATTAGTTCTTCGAGGTGTTTTTTGCAGGCCAGGACTATGTGGCTGTTCTGTTAGCCACCGGTCATGCTCATAAAGCGAACTACCTGACCGGGTTTGTTTTTGAATTCATGTTTTTCAGGTTTGAGTGCAATCGCCTGAATAATTTTCTGTTTCAGTTCTTCGTCGCTGATTCCGGCGCGCAGTAGCGGACGCAGTTCCATTTTGTCTTCCTGTCCCAGGCACATGTACAAAGTCCCGTCGACCGAAAGCCGCACGCGATTGCAGGTTTCGCAAAAATGCTGTGAGATCGGGGTGATAAAACCGATGCGCAGATCGGTATTGCGCATCTGCATATAACGCGCCGGGCCACCGCCGGGCATGACCCCGGGAATCAGATCGAAGCGTTGGCTGAGCTGTTTTTTTACATCCTGTAAATTCACATAATAATCGCTGGCTTTCACGCCGGTGCTGCCGATCGGCATGGTTTCGATCAGGCGCAGGGTGAAATCATTTTCCAGACAGTATTCCACCATGGCTTCGAATTCATCATCATTGATGCCTTTCATCGCCACCATGTTGATTTTGACCGGGGCAAAACCGGCCTGGCGCGCGGCCTGCAGGCCGGCCAGTACCGGGGCCAGCTCGCCACCGGTGATCTGTTTAAAGCGCTCGGGTTTGAGGCTGTCGAGACTGACATTAATACGCGATACACCGGCATCAAACAGCGTCTGTGCGTGTTTTTCGAGCAGTACCGCATTGGTACTGAGGGAGAGATCTTCGATGCCTGGCAGCGCATAGAGTCGGGCTGCCAGCTGCGATACGTTTTTGCGCACCAGCGGTTCACCGCCGGTGATGCGAACCCGCGCGACACCGAGTTCGGCAAAAGCCCTGATCACGCGCTCGGTTTCGTCGAATGTCAGCCAGTGGTCGGGTTGCTCGAAGTCGGTATGGCCTTCGGGCAGGCAGTAAAAACAGCGCAGATTGCATTTGTCGGCCACCGACAGACGCACGTATTCGATCCGACGCCCGAAGGGGTCGATCAGGCCGGTACGAATATGGTGGTTTTCAGTTTGCATACTGCTTATATGGTGACAGAGCGCGCAGGCGCTTACAAGTATCTGGATTGGATAGACTTTGTCTTCATGTGGCGGTTCCTTGCGATATCTGCGGTACAATAACTTTCTCCAGATCAAGCAGAAACCCGTTATGAGTGAAAAATCCTTTATCCCGGTCAATATTGCAGTTATGACCGTTTCTGACAGTCGTACCGAGGAGAACGATACCTCGGGCAAGGCACTAGTCGAACGCCTCACCGAGGCTGGTCACAGGCTCGCTGAGAAACTCATCGTGATTGATGATATTTATAAAATCCGCGCGTTGTCTCGCGCTGGATCGCAGATCCGGAAGTGAGTGTGGTGATCACCACCGGCGGCACCGGCCTTACCGGTCGTGATATTACTCCCGAAGCGATCAGGCCCTTGCTCGACAAGGAAATCGAAGGCATCGGTGAACTGTTTCGCTGGATTTCCTACCAGGATATCAAAACCTCAACCGTGGCTTCGCGTGCGCTCGGTGGGGTGGCGAATGGTACTTTTATTTTCTGTCTACCGGGGTCTACAGGCGCATGCAAAACCGGCTGGGATGAGATCATTGCGCCGCAGCTGGATTATCGCAATGGGCCCTGCAATATGGTCGAACTGATGCCGCGTCTGCTGGAAAAATGAACGCAAAGCCCAAAGACTGTTATTCGGAACCGCTGCTTTCGGTCGATGCTGCGATCGAACGCCTGCTGGCCCAGGCATCAGCGCTGAGCGAAACCGAAACCGTTCATTTGCTCGCAGCGCGAGACCGCGTGCTTGCTCAGGATGTCGTGTCCACGCTCAATGTGCCGGGTTACGATAACACCGCGATGGACGGTTATGCGGTGCGCTGTGCTGACTGTGTGCAGGTCGGGACGGTACTGAAGGTGGCGCAACGAATTCCTGCGGGCAGCACTGGATTAGTACTGGAACCGGGCACAGCTGCACGAATTTTTACCGGCGCTCCGATCCCGCCCGGCGCCGACGCAGTCGTGATGCAGGAACGTTGCACGCGCGAGGAAGGCAGTGACGAGGTTCGCATCGATATCATACCGGGTGTCGGTGAAAACATTCGTCGTGCGGGTGAAGATATCGAGCAGGACAGTGTGATCCTGCGCGCGGGTACTCGCCTGCGTGCACAGGAGCTGGGCCTGATCGCTTCGGTCGGTGTGCCTGAAGTGAGCGTGTATCGCAGACTTCGGGTTGCCTGTTTTTTTACCGGCGACGAGCTGGTCAGTCCGGGTGAGTCCTTACAGCCAGGCCAGATCTACAATTCCAACCGGTACACCCTGAACGGTTTTTTGCAGGCGATGGATTGCGAAATCAGCGATTACGGCATTGTCGCTGATAATTTAGAAGCCACCTTGCAGGTGATCGAGCAGGCGGCGGCAAAAGCCGACCTGGTTCTGACCAGTGGCGGGGTTTCGGTCGGCGAAGAAGATCATGTACGCCTGGCGCTGGAAAAACTCGGCACCCTTGATCTCTGGCGTATCGCGATGAAACCGGGCAAGCCGGTGGCCTTTGGTCGGGTCGGCGATGCGCTGTTTCTGGGACTGCCCGGCAATCCGGTATCGGTGTTTGTCACCGCGCATATTTTTGCACGCCCGCTGATACGAAAATGCCAGGGCGAAAGCAAATGCTGTGCAAAACACCGATTTCGGTCAAAGCCGGGTTTGACTGGCCAGCTGCGGAATCGCAGCGAATTTTTACGCGCACGCATCGAACAACGCAATGGTGAATCCTGGGCGGTAATTTATCCAAAACAGGGATCGGGTGTATTGAGTTCTGCCAGCTGGGCTGAAGGGCTGGCGATCATCCCGGTGGATCGTGAAATCAAAGCGGGTGACATGCTCGACTATCTGGTTTTTGCATAAACAAGCATTTATCCGCTAAAAATACTCGCAGATAAACGCAGATGAGCGCAAATAAAAAACACATGTCTGATCGGTGCCGTGCGCCGCAGGTGCACAAAAAAATATTCGCGTTCATCTGTGTTCATCTGCGGAAGGTATGTTTATTCTAAAAATAATACTGATAGTTCAGGCTGACATCATTGAATTGAATATTGTTCTGCCAGTTGCGTTGAGCGCGTAATTTGAGTGAATGATTCCGCGCAATAACAAAATTGTGAATGTAGCTGGCATGTACGCGATACACGCCATTACGAAAGCGCTCGCCGGAAAATTCGATATGCATGGTGCTGTCGGTAAAGTGTGTCAGCAGGCCGGTGGCTGCACCGTATGCTGCATCTACTGAGCGGTCGAACTGTTTGTTGTATTCGAGCCGCGCAGTGGCCAGTGTATAGATCTGGCTATTATCCCAGAGCGGATATGAAACTCCGCCACCACCATTGACCTGGGTGACCAGCTGATCCTTGTTTGCAGTGAATTGACGTTCCAGACCGAAATTAACCCGCCACGATAGCGGATGGAAAAACTGGGTACGTGGAGTCAGTGAAAAAATATCAACCGCGTCCAGCCTGTGTAGCCGTAAGGTATTGTTTGTGGCACGAATATCGATGCTGCCAATATTGATTGCTGCGCCCGGTAGAAAACCGGCTAAACGGTCTTCCAGATCGTGGAATGACATTTTAAAACCTAAGCCGGCATAATTTTTAGTATTGCGTCGTCCTGCTGTTACAGTAACACGTTTGCTGAGGTGACCCAGGTCAGGTGACACGGGCACAGGAGGCGCAATGCTGTCTGGTAAATCTGTCGAGTAGTGATTCAGTGCTGTTAGCAGTTTGAAATTGTTGGCGCGCACCTGTGGGTCTTCAGGGTTTGTGCGCGAGCGATAACGATGCAGACGGTATGCCGCATCAATAATCTGCGCCTGGGTTGATTTTGGTAGTGCCTGAAAATCGCTGGATTCCAGCGTGCTGGTGTCCCTGGTTAGTTTTTCAATGAACGATCGATCTTCATCAGGTATCTCTTTGATTCTGTAGCGTAGTTCTGTCACCATTGATGGGCGATAGTGTATCGATTTCACCATGTGCGCGGCCTGTATTGCGCGCACTGTGTCAATGGGGATCGCTGTTACCTTGAATTGACTGGTTATATCCACAGAGGGGCGTGCAATTTCCAGCAACTCGAGCAATCGATAAGAACAGTTTTTATCGAAAAAATAATACGGGAAATTAACATTTTTTAGTTCCCATAGATGCGTTACCAGTTTTTTAGTTTCGCTTTCATCAAGATTGAGTTCGTACTCCCAGATGTCACGGTTCTCGTCACGATTATATTCATGGATTTTATTAAAATAGGGCGTCACGATAAAAAGGCCTGAATAGCCACCGGTCAGCCCTTTGAAAGCGTAAAACAGAGAATTGTCATTTGCCTTGACGTCGGCACCGAAGCTGACAGCAAATGATAACCAGCTTGACCAGGCTTTGTCTTTCGAGGGTTTGTCAGGATCGAGTCTGAGCAGGGTATGGCCAAACATTGAAGAGGGGCTGTTCAGCTGGTAAGTGGGAAAAACCAGGGTGACATGTTTTGCCCGTATTTGCTTGCGCCACTCATTGTATTCAGGGCAGCTCGCTGTGGGCAGAGTAGCACGGTTTATTTTTAGCTGTTGCACCAACCAGTTCAGACGCGCAGGAAACCGGCATTGTGCCTGTTCATTGGGCTTTGCATTCGTTTGATACAATGCTGCCAGGGTAGCTATGAGCTCATCCTCAGGATTGCTGGCGCCGTCTTTTGCAAGAAAAAACTTGTTGTCATCGACCTGGCTTTGATATTGATTGTGTGCGGCGCTAATGACTTCGTAATGAATGAGTTTGAGCCAGCCAGGGTTTTGCCAGAGTTTCTGTGCGCTCGCCTGCTGTTGTAGTGTTTCAACCAGGTCAGAAGCTGCTCGCGATGTTGTGGTAAAGCTAAGCAGGCAAAGCAGTAGCAGACCGTAACAGTTGAATTTCATGGCAGGCCAAGGTTAATCCAGATAAGAGATATTACTAAAATAAAAAAGCCCTGTATCTTCGATACAGGGCTTTTTACTATTACAGCAAAACTGATCAGGCCGCGTATTTGGCCAGACGTGGGTCAGTTTTGATCAGATTGTCGATAGATGCTGATACTTCTTCAGCAGTGACTTTGTCGCTCGGGAAAATTTTGGAGAAATTTTCGTGCAGGACTTTTGCGAATGTAGCGCGGTCCGGTTGTTGAATACCATAAGCAACCGCTACCGCATTCAGAGCTTCACCATTGCCGCGTGCAACGTCTTCTGAGAACTCACCCATGATGGAACCGATGAGAGATTTACCACCATAGGTCAGGGTTCCATTAGCAGAGCATCCGTTGGTGCCTGAGGTCATGCCAAAGGTGGCGTTACCAGAAGTACCGTTTGTAGTTGATGCAATCATGTGTGGACCCAGGCCAGACTGGCCCTGTAGCAGCATGTTGCCCCAGCCGCAGTCCGGACCGCCAGGTGCAACTGCAAAGGCAGCAGAAGAGGCAGTCAGCATAGCAATACCAGCAATTATTTTTTTCATCGATTACTCCCGTGTGTATAAATAGATATCAACGCGATGATATTAGTCCATAGTTTGGCAGTTAAGCAAGCATATGGTTTAGATGAATTATATTTTGTGGTGTTTTTAGATATATAAGAGATGGGTAATACTCATTATATATAGGACTTTCTCCTGGACAAAAAAAGCCCCGGCTATGCCGGGGCGAGTGACTACATGCAGGGGAGAGTTTTATTATTGTTATATATGTTTAGAAAATGTGCGTCAGCTGAACGGCATACACATTTTTCAGGCCGTCGAGGTTGGCAGTTTGGACCTGCGCCTGAAGCGAAATCAATAGCTTCTGCCTTCATCTTCGTTACATTCATAACCAGTCGAGTCTTCTTGTTGAAGTGGTATTCAGTGCCGAGAGTGAAGTTTTTGAAATCTATTTCAGCCTTTCCTGCTGGGGCCGCAACTTGTCGCCTGTCAGACGGTTATATACGTCATAGCGCGCATCAACTTCCCAGTTTGAATTAGGAATGAAATAACCACCTTCCAGATAATAACCATTGGCTTTACCGGTCGCACCATTACCAACTGCACCAGTTAGGCTGGGCCAGCGACGCGTCATTCAGGTAGAACGTCGGTTTGTCGGGCCCTGGAAGATCATGCCTTTGCCTTTCATGTATTCAGCTGTTACGCGGTAACGACTGGTCAGCCATTTGACACCCAGACCGCTGCGATCACGATCGTATTCTTTCGCGCCTGTGCCGTCGTTATCCAGCAAACGTTTTCCGGTCTGGCTCCAGACAAACATTTTCAGACCCTGACGGAATACGCCCTGACCTGGGCCGACCAGTTCGGAAGACCAGTACAGATAGAGTATCTTTCTTATTGTCATTATCGGCAAAGTTTGTGCCGTTGCCATTACCGATCATCACTGCATAGCTGTGCTCCCAGCTGCCTGATGTGAAGGTATCGAAGACCTGGATACCGACATCGCGGAAGGCGCTGACCGGTGCATTGAATTTATTCAAAGTGCTGCTGTCGGGATTAGGCAATGTGGCTGAATCAGGAACAGCATTAGGAGTGTATGTTCGCGTTGGGGATGCGTTCCAGTAATAACTGGTTGGTCACAGTAGTGAAGTTGACATAGTCAAATACATGAATCGCCTGCAAACCTTCTTCAGCCCCGGGGGTTTTGAACAGACCCATGCGGACACGTGCACCGGGAATTTCATTCAGGGTAATGCTGGCATCAGAAATATAGGCACTGCCATTGTTCGGGGCTGTGATGGCATTGTTACCAAACTCGGCGAGGAAGAAATAGTTAACTTTTTCGTCGAGTGGAAAGCCAGTACCACGAACACCGACGCGAGCACGGTTAACATTGAACTGCGACTGTGACTGAAGGTTTGGCCCGATCAGTTTGGGTGGTGCATATCCGCCGGTTGCATTGGCGTCACTGGTATTTTTCTGGTACTGGGTCTGAATAAAGCCCCATACTTTAGCGCGTGGCGCAGTGCCTTCTGGCTCGGTGCCTTGCAGCATCAGCCAGTTAGCAGCGAATGTAGGTGCGCTGACAAGAGAACATAGTAGTGCTGAAGCGAATAATCGCTTTTTATTGAACTTGGTAGTCACGTTGACTCCTCCGGTTTTAGATTTTTAACTTGTAAGTATTTTCTGAAAAGTTGCTGGTTTATGGTTTGAGCAGAGTGTAGCCATCAGCAACCAGGTCGATAATGCGTACTGCGCCGGCAGGGACGACCTTGGCCTGGGGGTTAATGGCCGGTGGATGGCCCAGTTTTTTGGTCATGCCCTTGATAGTGTTACCGCAGGCAGAAAAGCGAACACCTTCCGAAACCAGGCCGGAAATACGTCCTTTGTTGACATTGTCTTTGGTCAACATGCGTACGCCGGGGCCGAAAGCTACGATTTCGACATCGACTTTATCCTGGCCATAATGCTTGATCAGATTGTTTGCAACATTCAATACCAGTGTCTGCTTGAAAGGATTCGGATCGCTGATCTGCAGAACAATGTGCTTTTCTGCAAAAGGCTTGTCACTGGAAACGGCAGGCGCCGCATTGCTTATGGTTGTCACGGCTGCAAGGGCTGCAAGCATAATGACGCGTATCATGGTTTTCATTACATTCTCCGGTTTGTGATAGTACGTTTAAAAATAATTAAGCTTTTAATTCAGGTGCGGCGCCTGTGGTAGCGACATACCGTCATACCAGGCCGCTGGATGTGCTCTTGCTATGCCAAACCAGCAGGCTGGGCATGCCGGGTTTTTTTTCTATTGCACATTCGCCCAGGCGATCAGGCGTTGTTTCCAGAATAAAGACGGGGTGGTTCATGGTTTATTCACTATTTTTTTGGTCTTTTTCTTAATTTCATGTTTTTTATTGTATTTTTTTATAAAGTCGAGAATGATCTGCTGGTTGATGGCGCCGGTCTGCTCTGCTACCAGTTCGCCTTGCGGTGTGTACATCAGCGTGGTTGGCAGGCCCTCGAGAGCGTCGGCGCCTAATTTCGTGGCAATGTTTTCATCGCCGAGCAGGACTGGAAAATCCACCATAAAGTCCTTTAAAAACGCCCGAACTTCGTCTTTATCTGGATAGCCAAAGCTGGGGAAGCCGATGGCAATGCCCAGAACGGACACCAGGGTCTTATGGTAATTGTCATGTAGCAGCACCAGTTCGGGTACTTCTTCACGGCAGGGAGGGCAGTGAACGCCCCAGAAATTGACCAGAGTCCATGTGCCTTTGCCGATATAATCACTGACAGCATGCTGTTTGCCGTCCACGCCCGTTAACACTACTTTGTTCACCGCCAAAACAGATGGCGCGGCACATAAAGCTGTAATTAATATTAGTATTTTCGAATATATGGATATATTTGCCAGTTGTTTCATGTTTTCGTCGCCTGATGGTTGTGGCTTAATCACTACGAGGTTAATATCAGACGCACTATGCGCCTGGTGTATTCATATGCATATTTGCGGAATATTCATGCGGCTGACTCGTCTTTACATGTGAGGATTGGAATGAAGGTTGTAAGAGATTTTATTGCTGCGCGTGGTATTAAGCAGGAACTCGCATCTCGCCGCAAAAGGCTGTACCAGACCGCGTATTCCTGGTGCCATGATCCCGCGCTGGCAGATGATCTGGTTCAGGAAACGATGTACAAGGCGATAAAAAATGCAGCAAGCCTGCGAGACATTGCTACGCTTGATACCTGGCTGTACCGCATTCTGATCAATTGCTGGCACGATTATCTGAGGGTGTCAGGGCGACATGTAGAACTATTTGATATCAGTGATGATCGAATCCGTGATCATAGTGACATGTATCAAAAAGTGCAGATTGTGGATCGCGTTCGGGCTTCGGTTGCGAGCTTGCCGATGAATTTACGCGAGGTCGTCACCCTGGCAGATTTTGCAGGTTTTAGTTATGCGGAAATTGCCAGCATAGTCGATATACCGGTTGGAACAGTTATGAGTCGCCTGTACCGTGCGCGCCAGACTTTGAAAGAACAGTTACTGGATATGACAAGTGATGAAAATATCCAGGTTAAATTACGCAGAGTAAAATGAATTCAAAGCTCCGAGGGAACGGCGACTGGATGTCGTAAATCATGAAAGTATCCTGCTTAAGATTACGGAGATAGAAGTGAGTAAGGCAAAAATTTACGATGATGATAAACTGAACATGTTTATCGATGGCGAGCTGGATGCAGACGAGACCAATGATCTGCACGAAGTATTGCTGGATAGACCTGATCTGCGAGAAAGAGCCTGTCAGTTAAAGGCTGTGAGTGATCTGGTTGCATTTGCTTATCAGACGCCGCCACAACCCGAACATTCTCACGAAGAGCCTGTAGCGAAACATATCAATGTCTGGAAGTGTCTTGCTGCATGCATGCTGCTGTGTATGGGTGTAGTGATCGGCTGGTCAACGCATCAGTACGGACCCTCTTTTCTGAACGGCTCACCAACTGCGACGAATGTCTTCAACTATTACAGATCGCAACCCCAGGTGGCAAGTCGCGACGGCGGTCGTTATGTTCTGCATCTCAGCAGTTCAAATTACGCCTCGGTCAAAACAGCGCTGGACGATGCTGACAATCTGATAGCCACTTACAGGCGCTCACATACACCATTGAAGATTGATATTATTACCGACCATACAGGTATTGATGTACTGCGCATGGATGTATCGCCATACCGTGCCCGCATCGAGAAAATGCTTAAAGATAATCGCAATGTCATCTCACTATTTGCATGTGCACAATCACTCAGTAAGGCAAAAAAGAAAGCGGGTCATAATCTTATTATGCTGCCGGGTACGCATGTTGATAAAAGGGCGAATGAGCTGATACCCAAACGTCTTGACGAGGGCTGGGTATACATCAAGGCTTAGATTAAGCTGCACTGTTCGCGACTGGGTTACCGCTACCTGATATTGATTTGTGTGCGCTTAGCTAAAAATCCCATCATTAGTACCAGAATCAGCACATATGCTTTAAGAGTCGCGTTGTTTCTGTTGTTAGTGCTGTCCACTTCGGCCTGTACCCAGTTTCTGTTTCAGCCACTAAAACCCCTTATATATTCCCCTGATGCTGTACATCTAAAATATAGCGATATCTACGCAGTTGATGCGCAGGGCTTGCGCTTACACGGCTGGGAATTGCACGCAAAAGGTAAGCACGTCGGTAGCCTGATATTTTTTCATGGTAACGGCGAAAATATCAGCACCCAGTTTGCCAATGTTTACTGGTTGGCTGATTACGGCTACGATGTGTATTTATTCGATTATCGCGGTTATGGACAATCTGAAGGCGTTCCCGGTCTGGACGGCATCATCAGTGATTACGATGTGATGCTGAAGGCGGTTCTTCAGAAGATACCGAATGATGAAAAACTGATCGTCATGGGGCATAGCTTTGGTGCCAGCCTGAGTATCTATGGCGTGGCCCACAGTCACTACAGGGACAGGATTGCTGCTCTAATTTCGGTAGAGGCTTTCGCTGATTACCATGAAATTACGCAGGAAGTTTTATCGCGCAGCTGGTTAACCTGGGCCTTACAATGGCCTTTGTCTTTTACGGTTGATAATAGCTACCGTCCACTGGATAGCGTGGCCTTGATATCACCGATACCGTTATTAATCATGCAAAGCAAACAGGATGAGATTGTTGAGGCGCATCATGCGAAAGATCTGTATGCAGCAGCGAAACCACCGCGAAGTCTGATACTGATGAAGGAAGGCGGTCACAACCACATTTTCAATCTGAAACACAACCGCGAATTGTTACTCAATTATCTGGCGGGATTGTCGACTACGACAAACAAAACCGAGGGTGCTTCCCGGGCGAAAGCGAGTCTCAGCTTACCGCTTCATCCGCAAACACAATAGTTTCCATCTCCCAGTTATTTTCCGAGGCGTGCAGAATCAGACATGAAGGTCCGCCCTTGGTGCGAACATTGCCTGCTGCGCCCGGGTTCACCACCCAGGGTTCGGTACTCTGGTCGGTAATACGTTTGTGTGTGTGGCCGTAGACGATCATACGCGCTTCAGCGTGATCCCAGCGAAACTGGTCATGATCGGGTGAGTTGCCGAGACGGTGACCGTGCTCGATGATCACCAGGCCACCGGGTAGCTCAAGGTTGATCTGTTTCGGTAAGGCATTCACCACATCATGTTCGTCAACGGGCCATACGGCCGGGTGGTCGTTATTACCTGCTACAGCGTGCAGGGCGATACCGGGTTTGAGTTGTTCCAGCACACTGGCGCCGCATATATCACCGGCATGGATGATGTGCTCACAGGTGTTCACAGCATCCAGTATGCGCGGATCCAGGTAACCGTGTGTGTCAGATAAAATCCCTACTCGAACCATTGTTTTCTCTCGTTAGAATCAGATAAGAATGTTTTGCGAGCTGCTTCTGCGCTGCGTCATCGTATCTTTTCAATTTTATCATAAAGCGTATCGCCAGTACCGAAGCTGCCTGTTGACGCAAAGAAATGCTTTTTGAATTAAAAACTATAAGCTGAACCACAGAGGCACAGAGAACACGGAGAAAAACTGAAATTACCTGTTACTAAAAAATGATTTCCTCTGTGTTCTCTGTGTCCTCTGTGGTGCAATCTTTTGTGAGCAAACAAAGGGCTTCTTTGTGCCAGTTAATTTTTACAATAAAAACGGCGCCCATTGGGCGCCGTTTTGCATTAACGAGTAAGCTGGGCTTACGCAGTTGCCGCTTCGCTCTGGTAGTAGTCGATCAGAATTTTCGCAACTTCCGGGCGCGAGAATTCTTTTGGTGGTGCCTCACCATTGCCCAGCATTTCGCGAACCTTGGTACCTGATAACAGAATGAAATCTTCTTTCTTGTGATCCGGGGCTTCACACATCATCACGACCTTGTTCAGCTTCTTGGACCAGGCAGTGTGGTCAGCCTTGAATATCTCAATTTCCAGCGCGCCTTTGGGTACTTCGTTATCGAAGATGGTCTGGGCATCGAAGGCACCGTAATGATCGCCTACACCGGCGTGGTCACGGCCGATGATGAAGTGGGTGGCGCCCATGTTCTGACGGAACAGAGCGTGCAGTACCGCTTCGCGTGGGCCGGCATAGAGCATGTCGAAACCGTAGCCGGTGACCATGGCGCTGTTTTCAGGGAAATACAGCTCGACCATCTTGCGGATCGCAGCATCGCGCACAGGAGCCGGGATATCGCCTTTTTTCAGCTTGCCGAGCAGCATGTGGATCACCAGGCCATCGCAGCCGAGACGATCCATGGCCATGTGGCACAGTTCTTCGTGCGCGAGATGCATCGGGTTACGGGTCTGGAAGGCGACGATCTTCTTCCAGCCGCGTTCGTTGATTTCATTACGAATTTCGACCGCAGTACGGAACGTGTCTGGAAACTCACTCTGGAAATAGGAGAAGTTGAGCACCTGGATAGGGCCGGAGAGGCAGGTCTTGCCCTGTGAGTTGAATGCTTCAACGCCAGGGTGAGCTTCGCCTTCAGCCGGTGCATATACTTTGGCAGTCATCGTGGCCATGTCTTCATCGCTGAAGGTTTCGACGGCTTCGACATCCATGATCGCCAGAACCGGGTTGCCTGCGACATTGGGGTCTTTCAGTGCGATTCGATCACCGGCCTTGATTGACCCAGCATCTTCCACCAGGTTCAGAACCGGTGTTGGCCAGAACAGGCCCGAAGTGGTTTTCATGTCCCTGGCGACAGACAGCGCATCAGCCTTGTTCATATAGCCTGTCAGTGGGTTGAAGTAGCCGGCGCCCAGCATGACTGCATTGGCAGCAGTCGCCGAGCTGACGATGATAGAAGGCAGACCAGCGGCTTCTTTCTGCAGAGCCTCGTTTTTGGCTGCATCGTATACAAATAATGGGTTCAATGTGTCAGAACCGTGCGGTTTAATCATTAGGCGTCTCCCGGAGGCGATTGTGCTGGCCGTGGCCAGTCCTGTTAGTTGCAATAAATAGTAGTAATAAAAATATAGAAAATAATTCGGTTGCGCCGTGTTTGTTGTCGGCGGCTTAATGACTACTCGAGTTCGATAAGCGCAGGCGGCGACCAGTAATTTGAGCGCCGCATTCTACATTAAAGTGGGCCAGATTCGTAGTCGTAGGGCAATTTAGATGGGTGAGCGGCGATTCGAGGCTGAGGCCCACAAAATCGGGTGCTGAGAGCGGCAGGCCGCCAGGCGGGTTGATGGGGCGCCTGCCCGGCTCAGCAGGTCAGCAAAAAGGCCAGTGAAATGCCGGATATAGCCAATATCAGGATGATCAGGCGGGTCATGCAGCGAATGTCGCTGCTAGCCGTGGACAGGTGGCGGTTGTAGTCTGATTTATGGCTCATTTTTTAACTCCTCCCTTGCTATGAGACCGATTTTAATGCCGGCTTTGGCGGTGAAATGTGCGCCTGTTCACTTTGTGACGAGTAGTGTAGATATTGCTCGGGATAACTGTGATGCGTTTCGCGTGACTGCTGGCTGTTTTGCCGGGGGGCAGGGGAATCAATAGCTGACATTTGTGGCGACACGGAGCGGTTTGTGCTGAAAGACTGACTGAAATGGTGGGATTTTATTCTGCGATCTCGATCATTCGAATGCGATGGTCTGTCGGTGAGTAAATTCAGGGTGCTTTATCGTGTCATGCCAACCTGTGGCAGATATTTTATGGCTATATTACCTGTAAGACGGTTTTTTCCTCCATCTATCCAGGGGAGGGGGATATTTGCATAAATATTCCGTAAGTTGGGCTAGACTGATTATAGATTACAACACCATGGCTATATGAAGTGAGCGAAGACCTCCGCACCAATCAGGAAATACTGTTCATCGATGATTCGAGGACGGCCGTCGCGCTCGCCAGCAAGATGCTGGGTGAGAAGTATATTGTTCATAGCGCGAGTAACGGTGAGGAAGCCTGGGATATCATCGAAAATAATCCTGCGGTGACAATTGTCTTTACCGATATGCATATGCCGGTTATGAATGGTATGGAGCTGCTGATTAAGATAAGGCGCGCAGACAATCCTCGAATTGCCAAATTACCAGTCATCATGGTAACCGGTAAAACAGATACCGAAGCGGGCAGGCGAGCAGTATTTGATATTGGCGCGACTGATTTTATCGGCAAACCTTTTACGGCTCTGGATTTGCTCCTGAGGGTGCGCGCACACACCGTTCAACCGACACAAAGAACAACGGCCAATAAAGAGCTGGGTGGCAATCTGGAGATGCTGGTCAGTCCCAGTGTGTTTCATAGTCTTGGTTGCCAGGCACTTGAATATGCATATGAAAAAAGAACTGAATTCACTGTTGTTTTTATCGAGTTATCAAATTATGCAGATTTAAAAGAAGAAGTTGGTGACAAGAATGTAAAACAGATGATCATTGCCATCGCAGTGAGGCTAAGCAATATTATCCGTGAAGAAGATGTCGCGACCCGAATAGGTGAAAACAAGTTTGCAGTATTACTGTTTACAGAAAACAAATATGCCGATTCGGCTGCAGAAACACTGTACAAAAATTTGAAGAAGCAGGAGTTCCTGTTTAACGACCGTGTGATTATTCCGATTTTAACTTATGGACAGGCAAGTATTGATGTTACCGATAAGAAAATCACCTTTCAGGAAATGTGTGTCAGTGCAGACCAGTCGTTGCAGAAAGCAAGTAGTAGTTTACCGGTAAATGATACAGCTAGCCCCAGATTTCCAGCCAGGAAATATTCGAACAAAGATCTCGATCTGTGGGCAGCAATAAAATACGTGATTGATGGTGAGTATGATCTTGTGCCTGAAAAGCATAAGGAGATGCTGGTTAAATGTATGGAGTCCTATCTTGCGCATGTCGCAGCCAGGCATTGAGGTAGGTAGTGTTTATATCAGGTTTTTAGTCAGAGTGTGCCGGTTCTGAAATAGAATTTTATGGCGGCAGTATTTTTGTGACGTTATTGAGAATAATGACAGGTTGTATAGGTTTCTCAAGCCACATTTCTGTTGAAATGGATTCAAAATCAGATAGTCTGGATTTTTCAGCTTCGGTTGTCAGCATAAAGATGGGTGTAAACAGGTGGCTGGAGAGTTTTCTCGCTTCCCAGATAAATTCTATGCCATTCATTACCGGCATATTGAGATCGGTAATTATAAGGTCCACTTTTTTTCCGCTGGACAGAATGTCGAGAGCTTTTCCTCCATCTTCAGCTTCTACAACATCGTAACCGGCTACCTTAAAAATATTAGCCAGCAGTGCTCGAATGGACTTTTGATCATCAACGACAAGTATTGTTTTCGGCATGAGAAATTACAACCCTTTATTTATGTCATTGCTGAGAGAAAGCTTTGAACATATGCTGATTTTAGCAGCGAAACTGAGTTTTATTGCTTGCGACAAGTCAATGAAACGCTATTTCTATGCGCTGTCTAGGCGGGCAGTCACGGCGAGCGAATCGCTACCCATGAATCGCCAGAGCGCATCATGGCAAATGTCGCGTTACTAGAGGATAAGTCTAGCATCTCTGCTATATTATGGGTGGAATTCAGTGTTTAAAGAGGGCTCTTCATGGCTGGGAATAGTGTATTACTCGTTGATGACTCGGTGTCAATGCGTGAGATGGTGTCATTTACACTCAAAGGCGGGGGTTATCAGGTATCTGAGGCCGAGGATGGCGTTGTTGCGCTCGAATTTGCCAAAAGCAACACGGTTGATCTGGTTATTACCGATGTCAATATGCCCAATATGGATGGCATTCAGCTGGTCCGTCAGCTGCGTGAGCTGCCGGAGTATCAAGTTCATACCCATACTGATCCTAAGTACCGAAACGGGCAAAGACAAAAAAAATCAGGGCAAAGTTGCCGGTGCAACGGGCTGGATAGAAAAGCCATTTGATCCGGACTATCTGTTGTCTACAGTTGGCCGTGTGCTATGAATGCGGCGCCCGCTCGAAAACAGAATGTTAACGAGCCCGGGCGCCAGGCCTTGAGTGCAACCGGCAGATCGGGGCGTGTAAATAATGACTACTGGCGTTGATTTATCCAGCTTTCACGCAATCTTTTTCGAGGAGTGCAACGAAAATCTTGCGATTCTGGAAACAGAGTTGCTAAAACTTGATGCAAATTCTGATTTAGAAGTACTCAATACAATATTCAGAGCAGCGCATTCAATCAAAGGTGGCGGCGCAACTTTCGGCTTCCCGGAAATATCTGATTTTACGCATGGTATGGAAACCATTCTGGATGAAATGCGTAACGGAAATCTTGAGGCGAGCCACGAAGTGGTTGAGGTGTTGCTCGCTTCACTGGACTGCTTGCGCGGGATGATTAATTCCAGCACCGAGGGCAAGCCACTTGATACTGATTCAATCCAGGCACTGCAGGATCGGCAGAATAAAATCGTACAGAATTTACCGTCCAGATCGAAAGACGAAAAAGAATCGTCAGTACCAGCTTCTGTTACTAATCATGATAAGGATGAGGATATTGAACTTACGGAATGGAGAATACAGTTCTATCCACATCGAAACCTGTTTTTCACTGGTAATGATCCACTGAGATTGATCAGAGAGCTGGAGGCAATGGGTGAAGTGGATGTTGAAGTGGTCACGGACCAGGTTCCGGCTTATAGCGAACTGGACCCGCAGCAATGTTATCTCGGCTGGAATATTACTTTGAAGGGTGATGTGGATGCGCAGAAACTCGATGAAGTGTTTGCCTGGGTAGAAGAGGAATGTGATCTGGATATTTCCAATATGTCGCATTCGCTACTTGAGGCGTCTGTAGACGCAAGTCGCCGATCTGCAACAGGCTGGCGATACAGGTGCTGTACCCGGCAGACGTAAATCAGACAAAATGAGTGGGGCGGGGAGAGATTCAAAATCAATCCGCGTAGGCGTTGATAAGGTTGACGCACTGGTAAACCTTATTGGCGAACTGGTGATTACACAGTCGATACTAAGCCGTGCATGCGAAGACCTGGATCCCGCCCAGAGGGAGAAAATATTTTCAAGCCTGGCACAGCTTGAACGAAACACGCGTGACCTACAGGAGCAGACAATGAGCATAAGAATGCTGCCCATTGATTTTGCCTATCAGAGATTGCCGCGCATTGTGCACGATCTGAGTCTGTCGCTTGGTAAAAAAGTAGAGGTGAATTTTTCGGGAGAAAATATCGAGCTTGATAAAACAGTGCTGGAAAAAATTGGTGATCCGTTAGTACATCTTGTGAGAAACGCACTGGACCATGGGATCGAGTCTCCAGATGATCGTCGCCAGGCGGGTAAATCCGAAACCGGGCAGATATATATAGATGCGTATCATCAGGGCGGGAATATTGTCGTTGAGATTACAGATGATGGTGCTGGGCTAAATTACGAAAAAATTCTTAAAAAGGCGCATGATAAAAAACTGGTGGATGATTCGCTTACAATGAGCGAAGAGCAGTTAAGCCAGTTAATATTTTTGCCTGGCCTTTCAACTACTGATCTGATTAGTGATATTTCAGGTCGTGGCGTCGGCATGGATGTGGTGAAAAAAAACATAGAAGAGCTGGGTGGAGCGATAGAGGTGAGCTCAACGCCAGGCGAGGGTTGTAAATTTAAAATTCGCCTGCCCCTGACGCTTGCTATTCTTGATGGACAAATGATTCGCGTAGAAGACCAGATTTATATCATTCCACTTCAATCCATTGTTGAATCGATACAGATACAGAGTCAGAACTTATATCAGGTGGCTGGAGCCACCGAAGTGTATCACTACCGAGGTAACTACATACCTGTAATACGGCTTGGACAAGTGCTTGGTCTGGCCAGTCATGACAGTATAGAAGAAAAAGAAGAAGCGAATATTATTGATCAACGCCATGATGGATTGCTTGTGATTATTGATGTCAATGGTGAAAACGTTGGCCTGTGTGTTGACGATATTATTGGGCAGCAACAGGTGGTTATAAAAAGTCTGGAAAACAACTATCGCCATGTTCGTGGTCTTGCTGGTGCGACTGTGCTCGGTGACGGGTCCGTTGCCATGATCATTGATGTTTATGATATAAGCAAGAATCATCTTGGCCAGGAAAAATCAAAAACGCTTATGTCATATGATCTAGCAGATAAATCTTTGCCGCTACACTAATGAATACTTAGCTGCGCATTAATGAGAATATTGACATGGCAGGAAATACCTCTACAAAAAGTAAAGCCGGTGCAAAAACACGCGCCAGGTCTTCAGGTAGTAAGAAGAAGGCGCCAGAAAAAAAAGTTACTAAAAAAGCTGTTGCCAGTAAGGCTCGTGATGTAACCGAAGGCAATGATAACCAACTGGTTTTAATGCTAGATCCTGTGCTGGTCATAAATAATGCAAGTGATATGCACCAGATGTTCTCCACCTACCTGGAGAAAAGCAACGATGAAATAGTCATCGACGCGTCCTTAGTTGAAATGATCGATACCGCCATGATCCAGCTTCTTTTCAGTCTGGTGAGTGGCCTCAAATCAAAAAATGTCCGAATTATATGGCGTACGCCATCTACAGAATTTGCTAGCAGGGTACGCTCACTAGGTCTTGCTGGATTATTTGGTATTGATAACCTGGCAGCAGGTTAATGGCATGGAAAGATACCTGGGAAGAGAATTTAAGTATACGGATAGCGACTACTATCGCCTTAGTAAGCTTGCACACAAGCATGCGGGGATTAACTTCATGGAAGCCAAACGCGAACTTGTATATGGGCGACTGCAGAAGCGCGTACGGCTGCACAATATGAAAAGTTTTAAGCAATATTGTGATTACCTCGAAGCTGACGATAGCTCTGATGAATTGAAGCATTTTATAAATGCAATCACCACAAATGTCACATCGTTTTTTCGTGAAATTCATCACTTTGAATATCTTCAGAACACTATAGTTCCGGAGATATTGCTGGAAAATAAAAATGCGGTAAAGCGTACTTTAAGAATATGGTCCGCGGGTTGCTCCTCTGGAAAAGAGCCTTATTCAATCGCTATGGTACTAAGAGAAAGCATTCCTGATATTGATACATGGGACGCCAAGATTCTGGCGACTGATCTGGATTCTGATATTCTCTCAGTAGCGAAACAGGGTGTATATCCTGTTGATCAGCTCGATGGTGTTTCACCCGAGAGACGGAAACGCTGGTTTAAACGTGGACAGGCCGCTAACGAAAATGCTGTGAGAATCGATGCGACTGTGAGAAATCTGGTTCATTTCAGGCAACTGAATCTTATTGGTAACTGGCCAATGAGAGGCCAGTTCGAATGCGTTTTTTACCGTAATGTTGCGATTTATTTTTCACGTGAATCGCAAATACAGATTGTAGATAGAATTGCTGATCATATTAAGCCGGGTGGCTATCTTGTTGTAGGACATTCTGAAAGTCTCTTTGGCGTGACAAGGCGATTCGAATCTATTGGCCATACTATCTACAGGAAGATAGCCTGATGATCAGGCCAAAGAATAATAACGATATTAATAACATGCCCAGGTGTTTGCCTGGTTTTGAGAATATCAATCGCTACTGGGATGAAAAGCATAGTATTTATGCTGCAAAAATACTACCCGGAGAATTTTATGTTACAACACATGGAGAACTTATTTCTACTGTGCTGGGGTCGTGTGTAACGGCATGTATTCGAGACCCTGCCATTGGCGTCGGAGGCATCAATCATTTTATGCTTCCATATTTTAATAATTTGCAAAATCATAGCTGGGAGCATACGCCCGTTAGCCTGGAAACGCGCTATGGGAATATAGCCATGGAGAAATTGATAAATGCGATATTGAAAATGGGTGGCAAGAGGAAAAATCTTGAAATAAAACTATTTGGTGGTGGGCGCGTACTTGATATGCGAACTGATATAGGTGAGAAAAATATTGAGTTTGTGCGGCAATATTTAATTAAAGAAAACCTGAATGTGGTTGCCGAAGATGTTGGTGGAAGGTATCCAAGAAAAATTCAGTACTTCCCTTATACGGGCAGAGTTAGGGTAAAAAAACTTAATAATCTGCACAATAATACACTAATAGAACGCGAAACCAGTTATCTTGCGAAATTGAAGCGGGTTAGCTTGAAAGGAAAAGTTGAGCTTTTCGAATAGACGATATTATGCATTGTAATGCTTGTTGACTTTTATGGGTTTATTGAGTTGAAAAAAACAAAAGTGCTTGTTATTGATGATTCTGCAGTAATTCGAAAATTACTAAGTGAAATATTGTCTACGGATAGTGAAATAGAAGTTGTAGGTACAGCAATGGATCCGTATATAGCACGCGATAAAATAAAGAAACTCCAGCCAGACGTAATTACGCTTGATATTGAAATGCCGAAAATGAATGGAATAAGCTTTTTAAAAAATATCATGCGACTACGCCCAATGCCGGTTGTTATGATTTCGTCATTAACCGTAGAAGGAGCGGATATTGCGCTTGAGGCGCTTGATATAGGAGCGGTTGATTATATTAGCAAGCCCGAACCTGGAGCTACTTATAACCTTGAAGACTATGCTGATGAAGTAATATCAAAAGTGAAATCAGCAGCAAAAGTCCGTGTGTTTCCGGGTGAGAGGTCAGCTACAAGTGCCGCTGCAGCAGGTGCCGTGCCAAAAAGTACGGTTGTATTTAAACAGGCTAAACACAGGCACGGGCGTGATATCAATGAGACAATTATAGCTATCGGTGCTTCGACGGGTGGAACGGAAGCGATCAAGGAAATACTGGTGAGAATGAGACCTGACTCGCCTGCCGTGATGATAGCGCAGCATATTCCGAAGATGTTCAGTGCGGCATTTGCAAGAAGAATGAATGAGGCTTCGCCGATGACTGTTTGCGAGGCTGAGCATAGGCAGATAATTTTACGAGGCCATGTATATATTGCCCCTGGTGACAGTCATTTAAAGCTACGTCGTAGCGGCTCGGCATACTATTGTGAACTGAATGAAGAGGGGCCAGTAAATAGACATATGCCATCAGTTGATGTTCTGTTTGAATCCGTTGCAAAAAATGCAGGCCCTGATGCTATCGGTATTCTCCTGACAGGTATGGGCAAAGACGGCGCAAAAGGGCTGCGATCAATGCTTGAGGCAGGAGCTGATACGATTGCGCAGGATGAAATGAGCAGTGTTATCTGGGGCATGCCTGGTGAGGCAGTTAGATTAAACGCTGCTAATAATATAGTGCCACTGAACAGAATGGTTGAAGTAGTGGACACCTTGCTTATGAGCAAGAATACGACTACAAGTTAGATAACACAGGCAATCATTACCATTATGAGCAGCAAAGACAATTCTAATACTTGCCTTAGTGGCCTGGCTTCAGATTTGGCTGATGAGCTTGCTCAGCTGGTTGTGCAGGAGCATAAGTTGCTACAAAAAGAATTGAAACAGATTACAGAGTTGTCAGATGACGCTGTTCATCAATTAAGCAAAATTACGATGGAACTTAAATGCTCGGCAAAAGATATTACGCAATCAAAATTAAATGCAAAAGAGATGTCTATTCAGGACTTGCGTAGCTGTTTATATCAGCTCAATGATCAGATTGAAACTAGCACAGCTGAGACTGTAATCGCGCTTCAATTCGGCGATATTCTCAAACAGCTTACTGACCATGTTCTTAAACGAGCGGTGAGTATGGATATATTGTTTACATCGCTTTCAAATGAAGTCGACATGATTAAAGGTCATCAGAGTAAACCAGACGAAGCTAATAGTGTGGCCGATAGAATGAGAGACCATATTAGTACTATGAATGCGAGAATACAAAGCTATAAGTCTGCATTACCAAGCAGTAGTCCAGTAAAACAAAAAAATCTTAAGACAGGCAAGGTTGAGCTATTCTAATACGGATGCGGTTCGGAAGTGAATTTTGGCTGCTGCTATATGATGCAATACGGTCATAGAAAGGCGATATATTAAATTCTAAGAAAGTACACTGCTATGCAGCGCGTATTTATGAGATGTCGTGGAAATACGCATAACCAAATACTCGTGGGAGTGACATTATGGAAAGCGACGTAAGCCAGTTTTTGATGCAAAATGTGAATGCGGGCCAGCAATATCTAACTTTTCTTCTTGATGGAGAAGAATATGGTGTGGATATATTGACAGTTCAGGAGATACGGGGCTGGGAAAAAACCACTGCCATTCCTAATTCACCAGCGCATATGCTCGGTGTTATAAATCTTCGAGGGATAATAGTTCCCATTATTCATTTGCGGAAATGTTTTAATCTTGAAGAAGCTGATTTTACCGCGACGACTGTTGTAGTGGTTGTTAAGGTTCCACACGAAGGCGGTGAGCGAACCGTTGGTCTGGTGGTCGATGCTGTGTCTGATGTGTATATGATACTGGATGATGACGTAAATAAGTCCCCTGCGATGTCGGGTGCCATAAGCTCAAAGTTTATAAAAGGTCTTGCGAATGTTAATGAAAAAATGGTGATACTGCTGGCAATTGATGAGCTAATTAATGCCGGTATTCTGGAAGATGTAGTGAATGTAAATGCCAATGAAACAGAGAAATAACTTCATATTTATGAATATGCTCGAGGTGGCATTGTCATGAAGCTCATTACAAAAATGGTAAGTGTTGGGGTGTTGATGCTGTCAATCGTTGGCGCTCTGGTTGTGCTCGGCGTCAGCAGTATGACGAGTACCGGCAACAATATCGATACTGTAGTCAGGCAGGATATTCCTTTTTTGTCCAGCATCCATAACTTATCTAAAACCCAGCTGGAGCAGTTTGTCTGGTTGGAAAGGGCTATGCTTGCAAGTCGCCTCGATAATAAAAAAAACTTTGATAGTGCGGTCCATGATTTCGATAAATTGTCTAATTCAATGAATGGTCAATATGACATGAGTCTGTCATTGATTGATGAAATTGCTAAGGATGCGAATGATAAAAGTGCCAAAGAGTGGGCTCTGGATGTCAGGAAGCAACTTGCGATCATTAAAGCGGATTATTCTTTATTTTCAAAAAGCGCTAATTCATTATTTGAAAGCATGCGTAAAGATAGTTCATATAACACAATATTGCGTATGTCATTGGTCGAAAAGCATATTGAAATGATGACCCAAAAACTTCAGTCTATTACTGCGAATGTTCAGAGCAAGGTTACCACTGTTGCCAAGGACACCCTTTATTATAATAATGTATCTACCAACACGATGATAGTAACGTCGTTGTTTGCTTTTGTTGTTGCCTTGCTTTCCGGATTTTTTATTGTGCGCAGCATCAAAAAGCAACTGGGCGATGACCCTTCGGTGCTGGCTGAAATTGCGGAAGCGCTGTCGGCTGGCGACCTCGATGTGGAACGTAACCCGTCAGCCGTTGGTGTCTATGGTGCATTGAATATAATGGTCGAGAAACTCATTGATATCATTAGTGGTATCAAATTTAGCGCAAATGAAGTGGCTATTGCTGCGGGCCAGGTGTCTCAGGGTAACACCAATCTCAGTCAGCGTACCCAGGAACAGGCCTCCAGTCTGGAGGAGGTCGCTTCCAGTATGGAAGAAATGACCAGTACGGTAAAGCATAATGCAGATAATGCGAGCATCGCTAACCAGCTGGCAATGGCCGCGAGAGAGCAGGCCAGTGCCGGTGGTGCAGTTGTTGCAGAAGCTATTTCTGCAATGGGTGAGATTGGTGTCTCAAGTAAGAAAATTGCCGATATCACAGGTGTGATTAACGATATTGCATTTCAGACAAACTTGCTGGCACTTAATGCGGCCGTTGAAGCGGCGCGTGCTGGCGAACAGGGCCGAGGCTTTGCTGTCGTCGCCAGTGAAGTAAGAAGTCTGGCAAGTCGTAGCGCTACAGCAGCAAAAGAGATAAAAGGGCTTATTGATGATAGTCTGCAGAAAGTAGATGATGGCGCGAAACTTGTGAATCAGTCTGGCAGTGCTCTGGATGAAATCGTCCAGTCTGTCAAAAAAGTGAGCGATGTCGTGGCTGAAATCGCATCTGCCAGTAAGGAACAATCTGTTGGGATTAATGAGGTCAACAGAGCACTGACACAAATGGATGAGATGACGCAACAGAATGCTGCACTGGTGGAAGAAGCCTCTGCCGCCAGTGAGGCGATGGGAGCGCAGGCGGAAGACCTTACCCGGCTGGTAGAATTCTTTATGATCAGTACGGCCCAGGTTCCTGTTGACAGGGAGATTAAGCGTATCCCGTTTGGTCAGAGCGGCTCTCCTTCTTCCGGCAGTGAAAAGCCTGCGTCAATATCCGGGCCTGCACAGGCCAGTCAGCAGAGGCAGCAGGCTAGCCAGAACGATGACGAGTGGGAAGATTTTTAATGAATATTGTTCGACAATAAATTCGATTTTTTACCAGTACGCAAAAAGGCGGGGAAGTCCCCGCCTTTTTGCGTGTTACGTGCTGAGCTGATTACAGCAATGGAATCATCAGTAGTGCAACGATATTGATGATTTTGATCAGCGGATTGATGGCTGGACCCGCTGTATCTTTATATGGATCGCCGACGGTATCACCGGTGACAGCCGCCTTGTGTGCATCCGAGCCTTTGCCGCCAAAGTTGCCATCTTCGATATATTTCTTGGCATTGTCCCAGGCACCACCGCCGGTGGTCATGGAGATTGCCACAAACAGGCCAGTGACAATGGTGCCGATCAGCAGGCCACCCAGCGCCTGCTTGCCGAGCAGCAGACCCACTGCAATTGGCATGGCGATGGGTAACAATGAAGGAATGATCATTTCCTTGATTGCTGCCTTGGTCAGCATGTCGACCGCACTGGAATAATCTGGTTTCTGGGTTCTGTCCATGATGCCTGGCATTTCCCGGAACTGGCGGCGTACTTCATTGACAATGCCGCCCGCAGCACGACCCACTGCTTCCATCGCCATGGCGCCGAACAAATAAGGCACCAGGCCGCCGATAAACAGACCGACGATGACGCGATAGTCGGACAGATCAAACAGGGTATGGCCGCCCAGGTTGTGTGTGAAGTCGGCAAACAGCACCAGCGTGGCGAGACCGGCTGAGCCGATGGCATAACCCTTGGTCACTGCCTTGGTGGTGTTACCGACTGCGTCGAGCGGGTCGGTAATGTTGCGGATCTCGTCGGGCAGTTCTGCCATCTCGGCGATACCACCCGCGTTATCGGTGATCGGGCCGTAGGCGTCGAGTGCCACGATCATGCCCGCCATGGACAACATCGAGGTCGCAGCGATCGCAATCCCGAACAGGCCTGCCAGCTGGTGGGCGCCCCAGATCGACGCGCACACGGCCAGTACAGGCAGCGCAGTGGACTTCATGGAAAGCCCCAGACCGGCGATGACATTGGTGCCGTCGCCAGTGGTGGAGGCCGCAGCAATTCTGCGCACCGGGCTGAACTCGGTAGCGGTGTAGTACTCGGTGATGATAACCATGGCACCGGTCAGTACCAGGCCGATGATCGCACTCAGATAGACATCCATCGAGGAGATCACCTGGCCGCCGATCATCATGCTGTCACCCACCATGTGGGTAGTGATCGGGTAGAACGCGGCCGCTGCCAGTACGCCAGAGACGATGACGCCCCGGTAGAGCGCGTTCATGATTTTCTTGCCATCCTTCACAACCACGAAGAAGGTGCCGATGATGGAAGCGATAATCGATGTGCCACCGAGAACCAGGGGGTACAGGATCATGTTACTGGTGTCGCCCTGAACTACGAGGCTGGCCAGTAACATGGTCGCAATCACGGTAACAGCGTAGGTTTCGAACAGGTCGGCTGCCATACCGGCGCAATCGCCGACATTATCACCAACGTTATCAGCGATCACCGCCGGGTTGCGTGGGTCATCTTCCGGGATACCGGCTTCGACCTTGCCCACGATGTCAGCACCGACGTCAGCACCCTTGGTGAAAATGCCGCCACCTAGACGCGCAAAGATCGAAATCAGCGAACCACCGAAAGCCATGCCGACCAGTGAGTGCAGCGGGTCGGCTACGCCCATTTTCAGCAGGATGGTGTAGTAACCAGCAACGCCGAGCAGGCCAAGACCGACCACCAGCATGCCGGTGATCGCGCCACCACGGAATGCGATCTGAAACGCAGCGTTCATACCGTTGTTGGCTGCCTGCGCGGTGCGTGAATTGGCGCGTACCGACACATTCATGCCAATGAAACCGGCAAGACCGGAGAAGAAAGCACCGATACGCAAAGCCAATCGCGGTCGCTGCATTGAGCTCGAACATAATGATTAAAAAGATCACGACACCGACAATGGCAATCGTGGTGTACTGACGTTTCAGGTAAGCACTTGCACCTTCCTGAATCGCGCCCTGGATACGCACCATTTCTTCATTGCCAGGATCTTTATTAAGGATACTGAATATTGACACTACGCCGTAGCCGATGCCGACCAGTGCGCAGACTAATGCAAAGATAAGTTCGATAGCCATGTTTCAATCTCGCTGATTATGATTTTAAAAACAAAAAGCCCTGTGTTAACAGGGCATACGAATAAAATGATCAAGCTAAAGCACGGAATATTGAGTCGCGAATATCCTCAACACTGCCGATGCCGGCAATCTTGTGATAGGCGGGCGCACCCTCACCACCTTTTGCCGACCAGTCTGAATAATATTTGATTAATGGCTCGGTTTGTTTGTGATAAACGTCGAGCCGTTTTTTTACCGTCTCTTCTTTGTCGTCATCACGTTGCACCAGATCTTCACCGGTCACATCATCCTTGCCTGCAACTTTTGGTGGGTTAAATTCGATATGGTAGGTTCGGCCCGAAGCAAGATGTGCGCGACGCCCGGACATACGTTTGATGATTTCAGCATCGTCGACATCAATTTCGACTACTGCATCAACAGGAATGCCGGCCTCTTTTAGAGCATCGGCCTGTGGCAGGGTGCGAGGAAAGCCATCGAACAGATAACCGTTTTTGCAATCGTCTTCCTTAACGCGTTCCTTGATCATGCCCATGATAATGTCATCCGACACCAGGCCGCCTTCATCCATGATTTTTTTTGCAGCTTTACCGAGGTCAGAACCCGCTTTGACATGAGCACGTAACATGTCACCAGTGGAAATTTGTGGAATCCCAAATTTTTCCTTGATAAAGGTAGCTTGAGTCCCTTTGCCAGCACCGGGGCCGCCGAGGAGTATTATTCTCATATATTTCTCCAGTCATTAGTCCACAGATTGAACGCAGATGAACACGGATTCGATTCGTTATTTTTCTTTATCATTCATCAGTGTTTATCTGCGTCTATCTGCGGATAAAAAATTATCTAGCAGATGCCTTGTTCGAGCATCACTTTATGGCTACAGTGTGAAAGGCGCCAGTTTTTTGGGTACGGCTACTTTTTTCAGCACAGTGTATTTAGGCAGACCGTCCTTATATGGAGGATAATCTTCGCCTTTCATCAATGGTGCCAGGTATTCACGGCACTTCGCAGTAATGCCGTAACCGTCTTTGGAAATAAAACTGGCAGGCATCATTTTTTCTACGTTGGCTATTTTGCTCAGCGGTGCCATTTCGATTTTCCATTTGTATGGCTTGTTGCTGACGCGTTTGATCGCAGGCATGACCGAGTTGTGTCCCTTGATGGCAAACTCGACCGCAGCCTTACCAGTGGCATAAGCCTGATCAACGTCGGATTTGGAAGCAATATGACGTGCAGCACGTTGCATGTAATCGGCAACACCCCAGTGATATTTATAACCCAGGCCTGCCTGAATCATATTGGCAACCACAGGTGCAGCGCCGCCGAGCTGGCTGTGACCGAACGCATCTTTCAGGCCGGTTTCAGCCAGGAACTTGCCGTCGGGCCAGTGTACGCCTTCTGAAACAACGACCGAACAGTAACCGAATTTTTTCACTTTATCGTCGACCGCTTTCAGGAATTTCTCCTGATTGAATTCAACTTCAGGGAACAGAACCACGATCGGAATTTCGTGTTCCCTGGTCGAAGCCATCGCGCCTGCAGCTGCAATCCAGCCTGCGTGACGGCCCATGACTTCTAATACGAATACTTTGGTTGAAGTGGCGCACATCGAAGCCACGTCAAAACTGGCTTCCATGGTAGATACTGCAATGTACTTGGCGACTGAACCAAAACCGGGGCAGTTATCCGTGATCGGTAAATCGTTGTCTACGGTTTTGGGTACGTGCACCGCAGTAATGGGATAACCCATTTTCTCACCGATCTGCGAAACTTTCAGGCAGGTGTCAGCGGAATCACCACCGCCGTTGTAGAAAAAATAACCGATGTTATGCGCCTTGAATACTTCGATCAGACGTTCGTATTGCAGCTTGTTATCTTCCAGGCTTTTCATTTTGAAACGGCAGGAACCAAAAGCACCGGAGGGCGTGTAACGCAGGCCGGCTATCGCTGACTTGGTTTCCTTGTTGGTGTCGATCAGGTCTTCTGTGAGGGCGCCGATAATACCGTTACGGCCTGCATAGACCTTGCCGATTTTATCTTTGTGTTTGCGTGCAGTTTCGATCACGCCACAGGCTGATGCATTGATCACCGCAGTGACGCCGCCGGATTGCGCGTAGAACGCGTTCATCTTACTCATGTTTTTGATTCCCCTGGAACTGGAAGTTTTAATATTAAAATCGAATTCTGTGTATAACGTGCGTTGTTATTTTTGTTCGCTCTATTCGCGATTCATTCTTTTCCTGTCAGCGTATACCTGGTGCAGCGTCACCAGCCAGTCCGCTGGCATTGTCACATTCAGTTTTGTCGCTGCCGTATTGCAGATCGCTGTGGAGCACAACTGGCAGCGGTAACATTCGGCAACATCCTGATGGCAGCGCAGACCGTCTGAAGCTTGATGTTTTGCCCATGATGGCGTTCTTTCAGCACGGTTTCAAACAGTCCAGGTCTCACCTGGCGAATCGCCGCCGAATTTTCAGGACGCTAACAACGGGGCATGAGGATACCTTAAATCTGACTATTTTTCAGCAGATTTCGCCGCTATTGCGTCTGATCGCGGCTGAAATGCGCTTATAAGGCCGCCTCATAGAAAAGTTATATATCGGCATTGAATTTATTTTGTCTGTTTAATGCAGCTGAGGCGCATTCGCAATGCCATTGCTGAGCTCATCCATGGTCGCATCGCGTACTGCCAGTACGGTGATGTTGTAAGTGATATCCTTGCCTGCAAGCGGGTGATTACCGTCTACTGTGAGTTTCCCGTCTTCGATTTTAGTGACGCGAAATACCTTCATTTCACCACGGTCATTCTGAAATTCCACCTCGGCACCGATGCTGTGAAACTGGGGTGGTACGTTCTCCAGGTCATCGGTGAAGGTCAGTTCTGGCTGGATTTCACCGAAACCTTCGGCAGGGGTCAGAGTGACGCTGATGGTATCACCGACCACGTGTCCTTCCAGTGCGTGCGTAATTTTCTCGATCACGTGGGTGTCGCGGCCCTGGATAAAATTGACTGGCAGATCAACACCTTCGAGGATTTCACCCGCTTCGTCTGTGATCGTGTAGGTCAGTGATACGTACTTGTCTTTTTTGATGCGCTCGGACATGGGGATCCAGGAGGTTTGAAATAAAGCATTTTACACTGGCCTGTGGTCCTGTGCATGCCCGGGCTTGGTCACTCTGGCGTGACCACGTATAATAGGCGTTTCAGAGTTGGAGATATTATGTCAGCATCAGGCGAAAGCGGTTGCAGCGCGGCAGAACCTTATGCCTTACGGGTATTGGGGGATTCCATGCTGCCCGAGTTTGAAGAAGGCTGCATCATTGTGATTGATCCGGGCGGCGCCATTCGCGATGGCAGCTATGTGATCGCGACACACAATGATGAATACATTTTTCGCCAGTTACGTATTGTCGATGACAGATATTACCTGCAGCCCCTGAATGATCTCTACGATACGGTTGAGATCGAAGCCCTGTCCTTGATTATCGGTGTGATTTCGCAAAAAGCCGGCAAACGTCGTAAAGACCATAAACGCTACGATTGAATCGTGCGCCGATCCGGATGCATGAGGCTCGAACAAAATCCCGCCATCAATAGTTCATCGACCTGCTCGGGATCCAGTACTTCCTGGCGCGCATTGATCAGAGGCAGTTCATAATCGTTCCAGCCGCGTAAGCCGGTCTGCATCGACTTCACGTTTTTATAACCCATGGTTTGCATGGTCTGTGCCGCCAGAACACTGCGATTACCGGAACGACAGACCACCACAATTTCGCGTTCGCGAGCGGCGATTAATTCAGGCACCGCATCTTCGTATTCGTCTTCGCAGGCCGTTTCCAGAATACCGCGTGGCACCAGCATGGAATGGGCGATATGATAGTTTTCGTATTCGCATTCTTCACGAATATCGAGCAGCAGCAGATCGGGATTAGTGCGCGATAATTCATCGACATCCCAGGGAAATAATTCTTTGACATGCTGACGAGCTGCTTCAACAATTTGTTTGAATGTTTTCATTTTACAAAAAACTTAAATATTATTTTCAGGTTTACGTAATCCCTGTTCGACCGCGATCACTGCAGCTTCGACCCGGGAATGAATGCCGAGTTTGCGCAGGATGGCCTTGACGTGCAATTTAACCGTGCCGTCGGAAATCCCCAGGTTGCGCGCGATCAGTTTATTGCTCTGGCCATCAGCAAGCAGACAGAGAATTTCGCGCTCGCGTGGGGTGAGGGCGGCGAACGGACCCGCATTATCCGCGGCCGTGGTTTCACCCTGCACCATGCGAGCAAGCGCATCGGTAAGATCGTGCGCAACTACGTTCTTGCCTTTTTCGATATCGCGCAGTGCGCTGACCAGTTCGTCGGGTTCCATGTCTTTTAATAAATAGCCCTGGGCACCGAGGCGCAGCGATCTGATTAAATCGGATTCTTCATTGCTGGTGGTCAGCATCACCACGGGAATTGCAGGGCTGTGTTCGCGCAGCGGCTTTGAGTACATCCAGCCCGCCCATACCGGGCATGCGCAAATCCAGCAGAATAATATCGGGGTTGAGTCTGGCAGAAAGCTCGATACCTTCGGCTCCATCAGCAGCGACCCCGATGACTTCGATATTGCGTTGCTCGAGCAGGCCTTTGAGGCCAACCCGGAACAGGGCATGATCGTCGATGATGATTACACGCATGATTTATCAGCCTGCCTGGTTACTTTGATACTGAAATTTAAGTTCAATGCGAGTGCCTTCATCTAACTCGCTCTCAATGCGTAGTTTTCCACCCAGATGGCGCGCGCGCTCCTGCATGATGGTCAGGCCGAGATGGTTGCCTGCGCTGCTCTGAATGGCTTTTTTGTCAAAACCAATGCCGTCGTTTTCGATCAGCACACGATAGCGGCCCTGGTTATCACAATCCAGCAAAACGCGCACAATTTTGGCTTTTGCGTGTTTCCTGATATTGGTCAGCGATTCCTGCACGATGCGGTATACGTTCATTTCCATGTTGGCTGGAATATCCGGCAAGGCGCGTTCGCATTGTAACAGGATATGGATGCCGGTTTCTTCGCGGAATTTTTCCACCACGCGTTCGATAGAGGCCATCAGCCCCTGTTGTTCGACCGGTACACGGCAATGTGCAATCAGCTCGCGCAGGTCAGTGTAGGCTTCATCGAGCCCGTGTTCAACCTGCTCGATGCTGTTGATCGCCATGTAGTCGCCCGAAGGTTGCAATGACTGGTCGAGAATACGCACCTGAAATCGCAACGAGGCCAGGGTTTGTGCCAGTGAGTCGTGCAGCTCATTTGCAATCATGCTACGTTCACGTTGTGCCAGTTTCTGTCGCGCCAGATTTTCAACTCGGTATTTCTCGATCGCCAGGGCGAGATGATGCGCGGCGCTGAACAGCAATGACGCCAGCTCATTATCAAGTTCGATAGCACCGGGTTCGTAGATAATATTGATCGCGCCCAGCGTGTGCACCAGGTGGCGCACTGGAATCGTTAGCATCTGATCGCTCGAGTTGCTGAGTAGGGTGCTGGCGGGCGAGATTTTGATTAATTCAATCGGTTCACTGCTACGGCTGAACAAGGTGCTTTCGATGGCCGTATGTTGTATCTGGCTGCTTTCTGCGTCGCTGATATTGTAATGACAGGCAAGATCCATCCAGCCATCATCGGTGATCAGTCGTAGACTACCCGCTTTTGCTTTCAGCCGATTCGTCAGGTGTTTTAGAAAATGGTTGAACAGTTCCTGCTGATTTTCCGCCGAATTGATCAGGCTGATGACTTCGTACAGAATGATAATGGAGTCACGGCTCCATTCGGTAATCGGACTGGTTATGTCCGATGTTTTTTTAGCAGCTTTGGCAACTTCTTTCACGCAGATGAAGCTCTACTGATCAGTCGGAGGCTTGTAATTCGGGTCGCCTGGGTTGAGAAATATAAATTGCTTATTACCAGGTTCGAGTTCAACGAAATCCAGTACCGTATCAATCAGTAATGCTGCACTTTCAGGCGAAACAATGATTTCGATATTTTCGCTGGTAATGCTGATGTCTTCTTCCTTGCTGTCGTCGAATCCCATACCGTAATGAATACTGTTATCACTGTTGCGCGTAGCAGCAATGCGCAGAGCCATGCCTTCGGCCTTGCTTTGCTGTGCGGAAAATTTAATCTGGCTGGCAGCTTCAGGAGTAATGGTAATCATAATATATCAGTAGTTTTGAGTTTGTGTTGCCTTACGAATTGAACAAAACGTTGGGTCCATGGGTTTTTTTCAGTACTGCGCTGGTGGCTGTAGCAGGCAAGCAGATTGTTGTACATATAACCATCGCTATTGCCATTGATACCGACACCACGTTTCACACTAAATGCAAATCTAGCATCATTATCAATATTTTTGAAACGCGAATAATGGAACTCGTGTGCCGAGATCCCTGTTTTCAGCCGCTGCGGCCAGAGGCAGTCGGCATTTTCGCTGAGTTGAACATAGCCGCGACCCTGAGGGCGTGATTCCATCACGATATCGCCACGGATACTACCAACCATGGGTAAGGTTTTGCCATGCCACTCGAGCGAGCGTGCCAGGTACATCAGGCCGCCACATTCTGCATAGACCGGCAGGCCCTTTTCAATCGCGTCAAATATCGACTGGCGCATTTCAATATTGGACGACAATTCATCCATGTGAGTTTCCGGAAAACCGCCGCCGATGATCAGGCCGTCCAGCGCGGGCAGGGTGCTGTCCTTGATCGGATCGATCTCGACCAGCTCGGCGCCAGCGCTCTGCAGAGCGAGCAGATCATCGGGATAATAAAAGCCAAACGCCGCATTGCGCGCAATGCCGATGCGCAGGTCGGGTGTTTTCGGCTCCACTGACGCCTGGCTAGCCCCCGGTGCGGCAGCTGTAGCGAGATCGGGTGCAGTGCTGGCGATTTTTGTCAGCAGGTCAAGATCGACCTGCTCGCTGACCGCGGCGCTGAGCAGGGCGATTTTTTCAGCCGAGGCCGGGTCCTCGTTGCTGGGCACCAGGCCCAGATGACGCTCATCGATATCAAAGCGAGGGTCTTTGTGAATCGCGCCGACCACGGTGACGTCGGTGTAATGTTCGATAACATTGCGTAATTTAGCCTCGTGGCGCGAGCCGCCGAGCTGGTTGAGAATGACGCCCCGGATATTGATATCAGCATCGAAGGCCTGGTAACCGAGAATCAGCGGCGCGATACCGCGTGTCATGCCGCGGGCGTCCAGAACCAGCACCACAGGCGTTTTCAGAAGCTTTGCCAGCGCAGCATTGCTGTTGCTGCCATCGAGATCGAGCCCGTCATACAGCCCTTTATTGCCTTCTATCAGGCTGATGCTGGCATCGGCTGAATGACGTATAAATTTGGCCAGGATTTCTTCATGCGACATGGTGTAAAAATCGAGGTTAAAACAGTCGCGCCCAGTGGCTTTGCCCAGCCAGTGCGGGTCGATGTAATCAGGGCCCTTCTTGAATGCCTGCACCGTCTCGCCAGCAGCGCGCAGCGCAGCGCAAAGACCGATGCTAACCGTGGTTTTACCGGAAGATTTGTGTGCGGCAGAGATGAATAGACGAGACATCATGAGCTGCGGTGCAGCTCAAATGAATAATGAACAATGAAAAATGAATAATGACAAACTTCAGAAGTAACGTGCAGACTGGAGCTATTTAGCGGGGTTTGCCCTTCATTGTTCATTATTCATTATTATTTTAAGTGTCTGCTTCTGAATCGGCCAGGGATGTGGGCAGGAAGCGCAACACCTTGATGGCAAAGGTCACCAGGAACATGGCAAGTGCCACGCCACCAATACCCAGCATCACTTCGGGCAGGGAAGGCGAGTAGTGCGCAACCACACCGTCAAAGAATGAACTGCTGACGACATCATAGCCGTGGGCAAGAGGTATCGGATAGGCCTGACCGCCGATGATGATGACGTAGAGCTGTGCAAGGCCACCGAAAATCACCAGAGCGCATGCCAGCGCCAGTGTTTTACGACAGTTGCGTACTGCAGGTGCATAGATCAATGCCAGCGGAATCAGACTGCCGAGCAGGATCTGGCCGATCCAGAACACTTCGGTATAAATGCCACCCGATAACAGAATGAATTTTTCGACACCGTGCTGACCGGTCATGTACAGATTGGTCAGGTGGTAAACGATGACAAAATACAGTACCGCTGCGACAAAAACACCGAGCAGTTTACGCAGACGGGCAATCACAACATCACCCAGTTCACGACCTGTCCAGTTGTAGGCGGCCATCAGCACCAGGAGGAAAATAGCCAGACCGAATGAGAACGACATGATGATGAACATCGGCGCCATCAGAGCGGTGTCATAGGCGCTGCGTGAAACCAGAAAGCCGAAAATAGAACCGGTACCAGTGGTCAGCGTAAGACGCCAGATGAATGCAGCCATACCGACAGGTTTTTTGAACTTGTACATATTGTGGTCCATCATCATCCAGATGTAGGCGCCCACGATGGCGAAAAACCCGGTGTACAGAATAATGTTCCAGGCAAAAATCGATTTGAAATTGTAATAGGTCATGGCGACGATCAGGCGGTCAGGGCGACCGAGGTCGAGCAGCAGAATCACCAGGCCACCTGCCAGTAGAGAAACGGCTAACAGTGCGGACAGCCGGGCCATGGGCTCGTACATTTTTTTACCGAACACCGACGCAATCGAAGCCACGTTGAGCGCGCCCGAGGCGGCCACAATCAGAAACACGGCAAATATATGCGGCGTGCCCCAGATCACCTGGTTACTCATGCCGGTGACATGATGGCCGTTGGTTTCCATGTAGATAGCCGCCAGCAGGCCCAGCAGTATAAACAGGCCGAACCCGGCGAGCAGGCCGAAATAGGCAACGCTCTTGCCCTGTATTTGCGAGTATTCGATTTTTTTCATCTAAAACGTTCTCTCTAAAAACTAGATGCCCTGATAACGCATGCCAGTGTTGAGGCCGAGGTCAGCGCGCAGTTGATTGCCACCGTTCTTTTTCAGTTCTACCGAAATTGCACTGTTGGGGTCATTCAGGTCACCGAAGATCATGGCATTATGATTTTCAGCGTCACAGGCCTCAACGCAGGCAGGTGTTTTATCATTGTCTACACGGCGAACGCACATGTTACAGGATTCAACTGTACCCTTGCCGCGAGGCTGATTCAGTGTCTGATTGAAGATATCTTCATGTACGAATGAACGTGCTTTGTAAGGGCAGGCCATCATGCAGTAGCGGCAGCCAATACAAATATGCTTATCAACCAGAACAATGCCATCTGCGCGTTTGAATGAAGCACCCGTCGGGCATACATCCACACAGGGCGGCTCTTCGCAGTGCTGGCACATTAAGGGTAATGACAGCTCGTGACCGGTTGATTTTTCTCTTAACGTGACCTTGCGGATGTACTGCGTTTTTTGTTCAGGGGACGATTCCGGCATGCTGCCCGGAAGCGCAAACTCTTCATTACAGGCATCGACGCAGGCGCTGCAGCCTTTGCTGCACTTGTTGGTGTCAATCAGCATGCCCCAGCGGACTTTGTCTGTGACAGGCTGGTCAGCGGGTTTGGCCTGTACCGTGTGCAGCAGAAGGCCCGGTGCGATAGTGACTGTACTGGCGAGTGCGACCTTGGAAATAAAGTCACGTCTTGAGTTATTCACGCAATCGCTCATTATTTATCGCTCCCATTGCCTGCATCCGAACTCTTCGCAAGCACTTCTTGCATTTTTTCGTTAGACGCCTCGGTTTTATTATCGCGTTTGATGTATTTCTGCGGACGATCGGCATGACATTCAAAGCAGTCTATTTGTACCGCAGCGTACTGGTGACAGCCATTACAAAAATGATCTTTGCTGCTGTGGGCTGCAATTTTACCATCAGGACCTGGCTGCACATGACAGTCGATGCAGTTTGCCAGGCTGTACTGTGTCGTACGAATGCCTTCGTGCACGGTTTTATCACGATGATGCAGAAGGTATTTCATGTGGTTCCTGACCCTTTCACCTTTTGGAATGGTACAGTCGGCTGTTCCTTTCGGCAGATGAATGTTGGGGAACGGCGTTTCTGCCAATGCTTTACCCGAAAGCATTAACAGAAGCGCGCCACAAAAAATGCTTAATTGCAGAAAACGCATAATGATTATTCTCGTTTTATATTCGCGCCTTACTCACCCAGAGCCATGTCGATATAGCCGGTTGGGCATACATCAGCACAGATATGGCAGCCGATACATTTGCATAGTCAGTATCAACATAGCGGCCAGTAGTGCTTTCGCTCTTTTTCACGCGGAACACAGCATCCTGTGGGCAGAAGATGACGCAGTTGTCACACTCAAAGCACATGCCGCAGCTCATGCAACGGTTAGCTTCGGCAACTGCTTCTTCTTCACTCAGGCCGATCTGGCGTTCAGTAAAGTGACCCAATACTTCTTCAGCAGTAGGCACAATCGTCTTGCGCTGGATACGTGGTGTGTAACTGAAGTGGCCGAGGAACAGCTGGTCAGAGGAAATGATTTCCTGAGCCGAACGGTCTTCAAAGTTATGAATCGCGTATTTCTGATGATCGGTTCCGCGCTGGGCATCATCCTGATAGACGCTTGCACTGTAAGCATCAACGTGCAGGCCGGCTTCATCCAGCTTGTTGATCAGCTTGAAGTGGTGAACGTCAACTTTAGGACGTTTTTTCAGTTCGCCTTCTTTGAAGTAAGCTTCAATGGTGTCAGATACGATCGACGCCTGGCCGATTGCTGTGGTCAGCAGGTGAGGGCGTACGATATCGCCACACACGAAGTGGCCATCTTTACCAGGAACACGGTAATAAGCGTCAGCGTCCATCAGGCCACGACCGTTATCGAATGCTTCCAGGCCTTCCAGGTCGCCGCTCTGACCAATCGCAGAAACGATCAGGTCTGCTTCGATATCGTATTCCGTGCCATCGATCTTGTTAGGACGGCCATCGACCAGTTCGCATTTACACATTCTCAAAGCTGTTGCACGGCCTTTGTCGTCAACGATCACTTCCAGCGGCATCACGCCAGTATGAATGTCTACGCCTTCCATAGTAGCGTCTTCGACTTCGTGTTCAGCAGCCGTCATCTGCTCGCGTGGGAACAATGAGGTCAGGGTGACCTGAGCGCCTTCGCGTGAAGCAGCGATCGCCGAGTCATGAGCAACATAACCGCCGATAACCTGCTCAGGACGCTGCTTCTCGTCGATATTCTGTATTTTGCCGAGACGACGAGCAACCGAAACCACGTCGATCGAAGTATCACCACCACCGACGCAGACTACTTTGTCTGCAGTGACCTGCATGGTGCCCTTGTTGAAGGCTTCCAGGAAAGCAACACCCGATACGCAGTTAGGTGCATCCGCATTCGGCACAGGCAGAGCGCGACCGCTCTTACAGCCAATGGCCCAGAGCACAGCGTCGTATTCTTTTTCGAGGTCTTCAACCGCAACATCTTTACCTACGCGGGTATTGAGTTTGACCTCAATCTCACCCATGTCGATGATGCGCTGAATTTCATTGTTGAGATAATCGCGCGGTGTACGGTAGCCAGGAATACCGTATTTGAACATGCCACCCAGTTCGGAATGGTCATCAAACACGGTAGAAGCAATACCTTTGCGACGCAGCTGATACGCTGCAGCCAGACCAGCAGGGCCACCACCGATGATGGCGACTTTTTTGCCTGTCATTGGCGCGCTGTTGTCGAATTTGTACTTGTTGGAGAACGCAGTGTCACCAATGTACTGTTCAACCGCATTGATGCCTACGAAATCTTCCACGTCATTACGATTACAGCCATCCTGGCAAGGCGCAGGACATACGCGACCCATCATCGATGGGAAGGGGTTGGCGTCGGTTGAACGACGGAAAGCGTATTCGCTCATGCTCACGCCTTCTGGTGGTACTTCGATACCGCGCACGATATCTAACCAGCCACGAATATCTTCGCCAGATGGGCAGCTACCCTGACATGGCGGAGTACGGTGAACATATGTAGGGCACTTGTGTGAGGTATCGCCTTTGAAAATTTTGTCGGTGTATGACTTCCAGTCGTGATCGCCGTCCTGGTATTTTCTAAAGGTTAACTTGTCGTTTACCATGTTTTCTTTGGAAGTGGCCATGCCAGTTCTCCTGTTGCTTCAACCGTTATATGCGTAAATCGTAATGTTGTTTGTTTATGCAGCTTCGTCTGCACTATCTGATTCTTCTTCATCGCCATCACCCTGACCCTCAAGAATAATGGCGTTGCTGACCAGCTGGTGCACGCTCACAATCTGGTCCATGGTCATGCCGTAATAGGGCAGTACCTTGGTGAACTGTGACTTACAGATGGCGCAAATCGCAGCCATGTGCGTAACACCTTTGTCAGCAATCACGTTCTTCAGTGATTCCATGCGGGGCTGTGCGCCTTTTACGCGCAGCTCCATCAGGTCGTCGGTGAGCAAGCCACCGCCGCCGCCACAACAGAAAGTGGCATCGTAAATCGTATCCTGATTCATGTCGTAGAAATTGTTACACACCGCTTTTATGACTTCGCGCGGGGTAGTGAACTGACTGCCTGGTTCAGAACCGATGCGTGAAGCACGCGCAATGTTACATGAATCATGGAAGGTCAATGTCATGTCGTCATTCTGCGACTTGTCGATGTTTAAGATACCGCGATCCAGGCAGTCTTTGGTGAATTCCAGAATGTGCTGCGGAATCGGGTAGTTCTGATCAAGGAAATCCCAGGGACCGGCAAGTGTGTTCAGATGGTTATAAGCGACGCGCCAGGCGTGGCCGCATTCACCGAAGATAATACGTTTTACACCGAGCTCTTTGGCGGCGTCACGAATGCGCAATGAAATCTCGCGCATGTGCTCGTAACTACCAATGAACAGGCCAAAGTTGGCGGCTTCCGATGCTTTGGAACTTAAAGTCCAGCTGACGCCAGCGGCGTGGAAAACCTTGCCATAACCCATGAGGCCATCGACGTGTGGTTCGGCAAAGAAGTCCGCAGAAGGCGTAACAAGCAGTATGTCTGCGCCTTTTTCGTCCATCGGGAAACGTACCTTGACGCCGGTATCATCTTCAACGTCTTCCTCAAGACCTTCCAGGGTATCGGCAAGCGCAGGTCCGGGCAGGCCCAGGTTGTTACCAATCTTGTGTACCTTTGGAATAATCTGGTTCGAATATTTCTGACCTTTACCTATCTGCGCCAGAATATCGCGTGCGGCCATGGTGACTTCTGCAGTATCGATACCAAAAGGGCAGAACACTGCACAGCGGCGGCACTCGGAACATTGATGATAGTAAGAATACATTTCATCAATGACTTCTTCGGAGAGATCGACCGCACCCACCAGTTTGGGGAAATACTTGCCGGCAAAGGTGTGGTAACGACGATAAACTTTACGCAATAGATCCTGACGTGCAACCGGCATGTTATTCGCATCACCGGTGCCGAGGAAAGTAATGGCATTTGTCAGTGCAGGCGCCACATTTCACACAGGTATCCATGAATACCTGCAAGGAACGATATTTGCTGAGCTTGTCAGTTAGCAGTTCCTTGAATTTGTCTTCCCAGCCATCAATCAGCGTGCCGTCGCCAGGAAAGCCCATGTCGCTCTGGAATTCGGCGCCCGCCAGGAAAGGCGAGCTATGCGCCATAGCACCTTCCATGACCGTAGGGATCACGGGGAATTCGTGGGTTTGCGGTGTTTCGAAATCTGCCATGTTATTTAACCTTGTCGCACAGTACCGGTGATAAATCTTCTATGGGTCTATGTGTTTAATTATTTCTGCCGTCTTTGGCTTCTATTGCTGCGCCCCACTCAGAGAGATGACGCTTCTCGCGTGGATTATCAAGCTGGTAGCGCGTCGGTGCAAAGAACAGTCCCGGTGCGTGTAGCAACTTGCTGAATGGGAAAATAATCATCAGCGACAGAACCAGCGTCAGGTGTACCAGCAAAATGGTATCACTGGGCAGGTTCTTCCAGTCGAGGAAGAACAGACCCATGATAAATGCTTTCAGCTGTATGATGTTGGTGTGTGACACATAGTGCATGAACAGGCCGGTGCCGCCGATCGCCATGATCAGCAGCAGCATTAAATAATCTGAAGGTGCGGAGATATAACGTACGCGGTCGACAAAAAAGCGACGCGCACAGCAGGCCAGCGAGGCCAACTAACATGGCAAAGCCGGCATATTTACCAAAGCTTTGTACCACTTCAAGATTCACCAGCGGCCACAAAAATGAATCCGGGCTAATCACATAACGCAGGTGACGTAAAAATGCGAGCAACAGTGAAAGGTGGAAGATCCAGCCGAAAATCCAGGTCCACTTGGTTGCACGGAAGAGGCTGTTGAACATAACAACCTCTGTAAAAAATCGGTAGACAACGCCGCTACGTGTCATTGGTGCGGGCGTCACAGCTATTTTCAGCGGAGCAGGCACACGAATGTATTGCATGATCTTGTTGGCTACACCTGCCACCAGAACAATCATTGCTACATAAAAAAGTATGACGTAAATAATGCTTAAAGCGGTCATTGTTTAAGTGTCTCGCCTGCTATTTAACCGTTTATAAATGAAAGGGGGTCTTGCGACCCCCTTCGGGTCGATCTAAGTCTTATACGCAACCAGTTGGTTTTGGCAGACCGGCATATTTACATGCCTGCTTGCCTGGGCCGTATGGGAACAGTTCGTACAGGTACTTGCTGTTGCCTTTGTCTTTACCCAGTTTTTTGCCAACTGCTTTGGTCAGAACGCGTACTGCAGGTGCAATCTGATACTCTTCATAGTATTCACGCAGGAAATTGATGATATCCCAGTGCTCGTCAGTCAGTTTGCAGTCTTCCGCATTAGCCATTGCTTCAGCAACGTCTTTGTCCCAGTCATTCAGATTAGAAAGATAACCTTCTTCATCTACTTCGTAACTTTTACCGTTTACTTCGATAGCCGCCATGATGTGCGCTCCTCGTTGAGAATTAAATTAAAAAATACCTTAAAGCCAGGCCTGAACCAGATCGTGCCCGGCGACTAAATCAACGAAACCGTCGTAATCAACGACCTTGATATCGTTAGCCAATTTTCCTTCAATGCCGCGCGCCTGTGCATCGGGGCCGAGCACACAGAAGGAGATGCCCTTTGCGTTTTTGATTGCATCCGCAGCACGGGTGCCTTCGGTTGCAGCATAAACGCCATCTTCATACAGAAGAACCGTAGAGCCGGATTTTGCGAGACCAATGCAGGTCTCTAAAACATTAGTCTCAAAAGGAGATTTGTTAACAGTGTGTAAAGTTGACATATATATCTCCTAGAAACTCAGTACGATGTCTTGTTCATCAAGCACATCAGCTAATTCGGTGCGGCTGACCAGACGAATCGAATCTTTTTCAGCATAATCTTCATCCTCGTCTTCCCAGACCAGGTGCTGCAGATCATCCAGTGTCAGACCACGTTCTTCGAGCGATTCTTTATCAACATAGATTTTGTTGACTTCGTAATCACCCAGCGCTGCATAGGTCGGCGAGAAATTTTTCATGCCGATGCCAGCTGTTTTCTGGCCTTTGGTTAACTGATAAACACCGTCACCGATGAATGCCAGACTGACATCCTGTTCGAAGGCAGCACCGATTAGCACAACTTCGAGTGACTCCAGCGCATAGATAGAGCCATAAGGCGCCTTGCGGTTGAGATACATGAATTTTTTAGTAGCCACTTATATCTCCCCTTATGCGCCGAATACAACAAGGCGGTCGCTTTGAATACCGGCTTCGATCAACTGACCCAAACCTGAAATGCGAAAACCTTCGGCAATGTTATTAGCATCTTTACCCTGGCGCTTTGCTTCATCTTCGTCGAGCAGACCACGACGTTGAGCAGCAGCAATACATACCACCAGATCAAGATCATGCTCTTTTGCAAGATCAGACCAGAGCTGGCCAACATTGCGATCGTCCTGCGGTGGAACCGCAAGACGCGTCGCGTTGTTGACGCCGTCGTGGTAGAAGAACACGCGAAAAATCTCGTGTCCCTTGGCCAGGGCAGCTTTGGCGAACTGATATGCACTATCAGCCGCCTGATGCTGGTATGGCCCTTCGTTTATTTGAATAGCAAACTTCACAAGCGATTCCTTATGTTAGAAGCGGATATGAGTAGAAGCGTTCAGGCTGTTACGAGCACCGCGCCAGTTATCAATATGATACTTGGTGAAAGGTAAGCCCGTTTTTTCAAAGAAACGAGGCCAGCCAATACGTTCGACCCAGTCGTTGATGCGTTCCCAGTCTTTGGCGTCTTCTTTATACGCTTTCAGAATGCGCTTAACGATAGCCGTGGCTTCAGGCCAGCGTGGTGGGTTGTTTGGTACACCCGCTGCAACCAGTTTCTGGAAAGTTGGTTTGCCACGCGCATTGGAGTGGTTACCGCCGACCCAGATAGCCAGTTTTGAATGTTCAGCATCGTTGATCTGCATTGGAGGGCAGGGTGGGAAACACGCGCCGCAACAAATACATTTTTTCTCGTCAACTTCAAGCGAAGGTTTGCCGTTAACCATGGCAGGACGAATCGCAGCTACCGGGCAACGTGCAACCACTGAAGGACGTTCGCAGATGTTAGACACCAGGTCATGGTTGATTTTTGGTGGCTTGGTGTGCTGAATGTTGATCGCGATGTCGCCCTGGCCGCCGCAGTTAATCTGGCAGCAGGAAGTTGTGATATGCACGCGGTTAGGCATGTTGTTTTCACGGAACTCGTCAATCAGCTCGTCCATCATCGATTTCACAACACCCGAAGCATCAGTGCCCGGAATGTCACAGTGCAACCAGCCCTGTGTGTGAGAAATCATGGCAACAGAGTTCTTGGTGCCACCAACGATGAAACCTGCGTCTTCAACAGCTTTGATCAGTGCATCTACTTTGCTACCGTCATCAACAATGTATTCAACGTTGCTACGAATGGTGAAGTGAATGTAGCCATCAGCATATTCGTCGCCGATGTCACACAGCTTGCGCAGTGTGAACACGTCAAGAATACGTTGTGTACCTACACGTACAGTCCAGATTTCTTCACCGCTGTATGCGATGTGGCGCAGAACACCCGGTCTGGGATGTTCATGATATTTCCACTGACCAAAATTTCTGCGCATAACGGGATGCATGTACTGGAACGCGTCTGGACAGCCAGACTCGGTCGGTGAACGAGGTTTTTCTTTCTCACTCATGCTTAATTCCTCAATAATTTCTTCAAGTTATTAGAAGGGGGCAAATATCTGCCCCCTTCGCTATCGGTTTGTCAAAAAAGGTTTATGCGCTGGCAGCTTCTGCTTTGCGTTCAAACCATTTTTCAGCTTCTTCGTCCCAGCCGTCCATACGTACATATGAACTCTGACGTGGGCTAGATACCATGTTTGGATCAACTTCGATGCCAACGCCTTCGAGGAAGTTAACCAGGCCGATACGCTCGATCATTTCACCGCAACGTTCGTGCTCAAGACCATTCTCAGCCCAGAAATCGATGATTTCTTCAGCCATCTCAACGATCTTTTCGTAATCTTCTTCTGTTTCCAGTTTCATGAACGGTACAACTACAGTACCCATCATGTCGCCGATCTTCAGTGTGCGCTTACCACCGATCAGGATAGTAACGCCGTGGTCATCGCCAGGATGCAATGCTTTAGGCATAACGTTCAGGCAGTGCATGCAACGTACACAGTTACGGTTATCAACAGCCAGGCTGTCGTCATCGTTCAGAGACAGTGCATTGGTCGGGCAACGGCTGATGACATTGTCGATAATGTACTGACGGCCTTTCTTGGCAACATAAGCTTTAACTTCTTCCTGATCGACTTTCATATCGTCGCGCCAGGTACCGATTACGGCAAAGTCTGAACGCTCAATGGCGTTCTGGCAGTCGTTCGGGCAACCAGACACTTTGAACTTGAATTTGTATGGCAGCGCAGGGCGATGCACGTCATCGGTAAAGTTGTTTACCAGGTAACGGTGAGCAGCGTGCTCGTTGGTGCATGACATTTCGCAACGTGCCGCACCGATGCAGGACATCGCAGTACGTACGCATGGGCCAGCACCACCCAGGTCCCAGCCGTATTCATTGATTTCATCAAAGAAGTGCTGAGTGTTTTCAGTGGTGGTGCCGATGAACATGATGTTACCGGTCTGACCGTGGAAGGTCTGCAGACCTGAACCCCATTTTTCCCAGCTATCACTTAGTTGACGCAGCATGGCAGTGGTGTAGTGGTTGCCAGCAGGTGGCTGTACACGCAGGGTGTGGAATTCTTTGGATTCGGGGAAAGCTGAACCCACTTCAGAGAAGCGAGGGATAATACCACCGCCATAGCCAAATACAGAAACGGTACCGCCTTTCCAGTAGCCTTTGCGGGTTTCGTAGGAATGTTCCAGCTGGCCTAGCAGGCTGCTGGTGACGTCCTGAATGCGTTCGTCTGGATGTGAGTCACGGAGTTTTTTGATACCGGAGATGAAACTGGGCCAGGGGCCATTTTCAAGCTCATCGAGCATCGGGGTTTCATAAATCTTCTTGGCCATGGATTGTCTCCTGTTAAACTTCTAGTTTGCTGTGAGCAAGGTCTTGATCTTAAGCGGGGCTCGATTCTATGCCGATTTCGCTTTGTTCTCAATATCTCTTTGATATCAGCAATTATTGATGCCGATATCAAAGAACGTTATCTGGCAAGTGTAGGATGAGTCTCAGGCCGGTAGAATCTTACCCTTGGGGGGGAAGGGTAATTGCACCTTACCCATAAAGGGATAGTGTGTTTTTATGCGGCTTACCAGTCAGGTGATAAAAAAATAATAAAAACAACAAGTTAAATAAAAATATCGGCGATTTTCCGATTTCTATCGCTGTCGCTCTATAATATGTGTCAGTGCTATTGCGACATGATCTGTCCATGGGTGGTATTGTAATCAGCGCTCCCTGCCACCATGCTCTGGTCTTATCATACTAAACGACCAGATTAGACTACAAGACCCCTTGATGCCCATGTTCAGGCCTTTTGACCTCGATAATACAGATGACTACGACCGTTGGAGAAGCTGGAAGCTGGAGCGGGCGGTGGACGATGCAGCTCGCCTGACCGTCGAGATCGCCTCGCCGCTTTCGCTGACGCCTGCTGAAAAAGGGCGGATTGCCGAACTGTGCACGGCCAATAATATGGTGATCTATTCGCTGGCCGGGGCGGACAGCGACAAAGCACTGGTCCACGTCCTGGGCAAACAGCTCGGCCTGGCCCGGCTGGACACCAATCTGCGCGCCGATGAAGACAGTATCACCAGCCTGGAAGTGCGTGCACAGAGCGGCCATCAGTACATTCCTTATACTGATAAACCTCTGAGCTGGCACACCGATGGCTATTACAATACCCCGGCCCAGCAGGTCCGGGGCATTATCATGCATTGCGTACAACCGGCCGCCAGCGGTGGTGTCAACCAGCTGCTCGATCCTGAATTACTCTATATCCGGCTGCGCGATGAAAATCCGGATTATATAAAGGCCCTGATGCACCCCGAGGCCATGACCATTCCGGCGAATATTCAGGATGGCAGCGAATTGCGCGCTGCCCAGAGTGGCCCGGTGTTTTCGGTCGAGCCCGGCTCGGGCTGTCTGCACATGCGTTATTCCGCGCGCCAGCGCAATATCGAATGGCGCGATGACGAGCTCACGCGCCAGGCCGCCAGCCGTATCACCGAGCTGCTGGCCGAAGACGCATATGGTGCTCAGGAACCGGCTGGAGGCCGGCCAGGGCATAATCTGTAATAATGTATTACATAATCGTAGCGGCTTTAGCGACAGCGCCGATCAGCACCGGCTGATGTACCGTGCCCGCTATTACGACCGCGTCGCCAGATACCGGCATCGACCGGCTGGACGCGTAAAGGAGACATATCATGTTGTGGTTGAGTGAAGTTTTGTTACAGGCGCAGGAGCTGGAGACTTTTGACGATCTGGTGGTCGAATTAAAAAAGCGCGCGGCTGGCGGTGAGCTGTTCTTCCGTATGGACGTCAAGCCACCGTTCCCCGATACCCCGGCCGACTGGGAAGACCGGCTGGAAGCGGCGTTCACCGCGCGGCAATAGTACAAAGAGGTGATGCCCATGTTATGGGAAGAAGAAAGCAAAAAAGATGAATATGTGGTTCCTGAGAATGTAGTTGATCTGTCGTTCAGGATCGAATGCAAACAGCTGCCGGTGAGCCATGCCAGCGAGCTGTACCAGGCGCTGCATGAGCTTCTGCCCTGGTTGCCGGAAGAACCTGCGGTGGGTATCCACCAGATCCACGGCGCCACTTCGGGCAATGGCTGGGAGCGCCCGTCGGACGATGGCCTGCTGCATCTTTCCAAACGCTCGCGTATGACCCTGCGTATGCCCAGCCACCGGCTCGACGATGTCGATGCGCTGGTCGGGCAATCCTTTGATATCGCAGGCTATCCGGTGAAAGTCGGTGCTTACAACGTCAAACCGCTGATGCCGCAGGCGGTGATTTTTGCCCGCTATGTCGCCATGCCGCACGGTATGGAAGAAGACGAATTCATCAACTGGGTGGCAGACGGTCTGGCCGAGCGTGATATAAAAGTCCGCAAAATGCTCTGTGGCATGGGGCATAACATCCAGACCCACGAGGGCGAGGTCAGCACCCGCAGCCTGATGATTGCCGACCTGGATAAACCCACATCGATCACATTGCAGGAACAAGGCATCGGCCCGCTACGGCACTACGGCTGCGGTATATTCCTGCCGCACAAGGGCATCCGGGCGGTCGGCAGCGAAGAGGACCGTAGCCACTTTTCGGGCACCTGATATATCCCCCTGATATATCCCTTTCAGGGTGTAAGTCTGGAATCCTGCACGATTCTGCTTTAATATTCGCGCTTCAAATTTTAGATGTGGCTAATATTGATCCAGAGCTACTTTAACTAATTAATTTTATAGAGAATTTAAAGGTAATCATTATGTCAGTACTTGATTCAGTAGAAAGAACCGAGAATGGCTATCTGGTCAATTCCAGCGACTGGAATGAAGAAATAGCCGCCGCCATTTTCGCAGAAGAGGGCATCGATCCCACCGAAAGGCACTGGGAGATCGTCAGATTCGTCCGCGAAGAAACACTGGGCGGCAACGAGCCTAACGAACGCACCATCATGAAAGAAATGGGCAAACGCTGGGGCGAAAAGGTGACATCCAAGCTGATGTACGATATGTTTCCACTGATGCCGTCCAAGCAGGGCCTGAAAATCGGTGGTTGCCCGCAGAGCACGCGCAAAGGCGGGTATTAAATCACACCCCCATAAGGGGTATAGGGGTAGTCTGGAACCGGTTGTAGACTACCGTCGATATATTCAAGACTGGCCACTGACCCTAGCTGGCCACTCAACATAGGTGAAGAACATGAGCGACAAAGCCGCAAAGATCAAAGAAATGATCGCAATGCAGAAAAAATTCATGGAATACGAACACAAGAATGGTGTTAATCCTCAAGATTATTTCACACCAAAACCTGGCCATGAGCTTGATGGCTATCGTGAAAAATATGCTGACCTGGCAAAAGACGTGGTCGACATTGCACACGGTGAAGCCGGTTCACATCGTTAAGACAGGTTTTTGGTCTTAACAAAAAAGCCACGCAACGCGTGGCTTTTTTTATGCCTGAGTATAAAGCAAAAACATTATACAAGCTGAACCACAGAGACACAGAGAACACAGAGGAATGCTTTAGTTAAAAGCATAAAGCAAAGAGCCATAGCCTGATTTTTTAAAACCAGAGATTTTGTTTTCTCCGTGTTCTCTGTGTCTCTGTGGTGAAAAGTTTTTAAGATTTGTTTCTAAATATCACTCCACATGCGCACCAGATTCACATAGGCATTGCTCACCAGTTCGGTTTCCTCGGTATCTCTGGCATTCTGCATCAACAGTTCTCTCGCCTGATGCAGTTTGTATAGCAGTTCGCGCTGCTCGGGGGCTCTTACCATGCTCTGCAGCCAGGTGACCGCAACGATGCGTTCGCCATTTGTGACTTCGGCAACACGGTGCGTGCTCGACGATGGGTACAGCACCGCGTCGCCAGCATTCAGTTTTATTTTTTGTTCACCGAACGATGTCTGGATCACCAGTTCACCGCCGTCGTATTGATCAGGGCTGTTGAGAAACACCGTGATCGAGCAGTCCGAACGGTAACGCTGGCCGGGTGGCCCCATAACCGGATCATCGACATGGTTACCATAGCGCATACCTTTGGTATAACGTGCGTAATACGGCGCAGCAATTTTCTGCGGTAGCGCAGCAGCAAGGTAGGTCGGGTGCTGCACCAGTTTGCCCATCACCAGGTTATTCAGCGGTGTGATCAAACTGTCCTGCGCGCTGAGTTCTTCGTTATGCTTTACTCGCGTCGCTTCCTGTCCGGCGCTGAGTTTGCCATCGACAAAACGGGCTTGTGCAATCAGATCGGAAACAACGCCCAGTTCTTCAGCATTGAGTACCGCGGGAATGGTGATCAGCATGACGATTTTTTCCAGACAGGTATAATAGTGACAAATATATTAACAGGATAAACCCCATGAAGTTAAACATCATCGTTGAAGGCCGTTCCAGTGCATTTGAGGTGCCTGACCGCCTGCTGGTCGAAGCCCAGGATTTTTTCGACAAGATGGATGCCGACATGGACAAAGGCTGGCAGATGAGCCGCGACTGGGTGCAGCACCCGACGCCCGAGCAGCGCTGCCAGATTGCGGGTGACAAGATTCTCACCGTGATAGAAACCGGCAACGAAAAACTCCTGATGCTGCTGGTGGCCTATATCCTCAAAACCATGCCCGGCATCAAAGGCATCAACATCGACATCACCGGCGACATGAACGAAACCGACCTGATCATGGAACAGGACACCAATCGACCACTGGGGCCGATCTTTAGCTAGTCGGGAAATTCAAAAGCGAAACATAAAAACTGAACCACAGAGGCACAGAGAACACGGAGAAAACAAAGTCGCTGGTTTTAAAACACAAAGCCTGGTATTAAGTTTTTAACAAAAGTAATCCTCTGCGTTCTCTGTGCCTCTGTGGTTCAGTCTGTAGTTTTTAAAGTATCAAATCATTTTCTGCATACGGAAATGCTGAATACAGTCGAACAATAAATAGGTTTTTTCTGTTACCGTGTAACCGAGCTTTTCATAAAACCCGACTGCTGGTTCGCGTGCATCGAGAATAATCTTTGTTCGTTTATTTTCTAACGCAATAGCTTCGAGCGCAGAAACAATTTGTCTGCCAACGCCTTTTTTATTGTGCGCTTGATCAACCGCCATATAGCGAATCTGCGCTTCGTTATCAGAATTAAACTGCAAACGTGCAACGCCAATCACAGCACCCGCGTCATCACATGCCATGATGTGAATGCATGTTTCTTCAAGCGTATCTTTTTCAGACCCCGCCGGCTGCTGCCACGGCGCGCGCAGAACGCGCCAGCGCAGATCAAAATACCGCACAAACTCTTCGGGTGTTTTTGGTTGTTTGATAGTTATGCTGGGCATGGGTGTGACTCTCAGAAACAAAGACTACAAGCAAAAACTACAGGCTGAACCACAGAGACACGGAGAACACAGAGGAAGGCTTTAGTTAAAAGTTTAAAGAAAGAAATAATATCCTTGTGTTTTAAACCAGAATTTGTTTTCTCCGTGTTCTCTGTGTCTCTGTGGTGAAAATTTTTTAGCTTCTGTTTAAGCTTGTAACCCAGATATCCTCTGTGGTTCAGTTTTTATCTTGTAAGTTTAAAACTTTAAGCAAACGCCACCCACGTAGTTGCAATATATTTCACACCTGCTTCCAGCGTTACCGCGCGATGTTCGTGTGTCCAGAACGGCGGAAACAAAATCAGTTTGCCGGCTTCGGGTTTGACCTTGACCTGCTGGTATGAAAACTCGGTTTCACCGCCCGGGCCTTCGACATCGTTGAGATACCACAGTGCGACCAGCTGGCGATCGGCAAAATCATGGCTGCCGCTGTCGATGTGCCAGTGATAAAACTCACCGGGCAGGTAGCGCTGGATGTTGTAACCGATATCCTTGAACGGGCCTTTGAAAAACGGGTAGGTTTCGCGGAACTCGCGAATCGCGATGCTAAGCGAACGGAACAGTTCGCCATCCAGATCTTTCCAGTGTTCCTTGCCGCTGGTGACAAGATCGGTGGTGTGCTTGATGCTTCGATCTTTTGATACCGTCTGGCCGACGCGGCCTTCGTATTGTTCGTCTTCGCTGGCTTCAAAGCGGCGAATCATTTCACCGCAGATGTCCAGTGGCAATGCTTTCTGTTTTTCAAAAATAAATGTGTCGGGTTTAACTTCTACAATAGTTTGTAGCGGAACCTGTGCTGCCTGTTGTTTACTCATAAATAGTTTTCTTTTACCAGTGCTTCGATGTGTTGATGGCAGTCTTTGCCGTGTTGCGTGTGCAGTACCAGCATTTGTTGTGCAATGTTTTTCCAGTGTTCGCGGCTTTGTGATACCAGGTTTATCAATTCTACATGGCTGCCGTTTTCGCGCCAGTGTTGATAGGCGTTTAGCAACGAAGGCATGATGTGTTTGCGCATATTGGTTAAATTGGCAAAATAAAAATGAATCGATGCTTCCTGCTGATTGTTTAACAAAACGGGCAGGGTGCTGATCGCATCGGCAAGATGATCGCGCACCGCGCGTGCCATGATCTCGGCCTGGCTGAAACTGATGTCCTGCAACATTTCGTGCCAGCCGGAAAGGTCTTCACCGGCCTTGATTTCACCGATTTCGTGCAGCACTGCAGATTCGAGTTCGTTATCGGTCATCAAGCTCAGTGCGGATTCAACATCTTTATCAAAATCATAACAGGCCATGGCATGCGCCATCGCATTCTGCGGCTGGTTCCAGCGCCATTCTTCGGTGCGTTCCCAGATCATGCGTTTGAACGATTCACGGCGGATAAAAATGGTGTTGTCCTGGCTCATCGCTGGCGGCGAAGTCAGGTCGCGCGCGTATTCTTTGCCTGAAATAATAATTTCGTAGCCGTTGAGCGTTTCATGTCGCTCCAGGTCAGCGAGAAAAAAATGCGGCTTGGATTTCTGCCCAATCCCGCCACTGTACACCAGGCCCTGCGGCAGCAGTTTTTGATTGATCGCGGCAGAGTCAAAAGGATCAAAGCATGCACCTGCGGTTTCAATGTCGCCATAGTCGCTTTCTTCCAGGGATTCCCACAGCGCTTCACGCTCGGTCAGCCAGTTACCGATATCATTGGTCGACAGCTCATCGCTGTACGCCCGGGTTTTTTCCCAGCGGTAGAACTCGCGCATTTTCAGCAAATACACGCACAAGGTGTAATTGCCCGCATGGCGCGCATCCGAAATATGGCAGTTGCGCTGCACGGTGGCGGCAAGTTTCTGGCTGTCCAATGGCATGGTGGTGACAATATACCTCTAATTTCCACGGTGATAACCGGACAGAAACAGTATACTATTCGCCCCTGTGTCTTACACCTTTGTTTTGTATGGCGATTTAATCGTACAGGCAGCCTTGTGAAAATACGCGTTAAAAGTAAGTGGAATAACAAAGATCGTGAGCGTACCGCTGACGAGATCGGCAGCGCCGTGGGCTTTAACCTGTGGCGGGTGGCGGGCGCCAATGTCCTGCACATGGAAAACGAGGGCTTTCAGACCGATACCCACCACCAGCGTCTGGACGTAATCGCCGAGCTGGTGGCGTTTTTCGTCCATGTGGTCGACCGATTGCTGCTGAAAAATGAATACAGCGAAGACAAACGCCGCGAGCTGATCACCGCGCTGGCGCTGAACCTGGCCAAAACCATGAAAGACAACCGGCTGGACGCTGCCGAAGGCGAGCAGGCCGACTACAAAGGCGCTTTCATCGATCTGCTCAACGCGCGTATGGACGAATATGCCGGTTTTAGCTACGACGGCGACCAGCCCGGCTTCCAGCTACGCCGCCGCGTGGGCGAGCACGTACGCGACGTGATGGGCGAAAAGGACAATAAATGGATCCCCGATCAGGTCATGGATATCGAAATCCCTGACGCCATGCAGGTTATTTCAAAAGTACTGAAAAGCCTGGTCTGAGCCAAAACCGGCGCAATAAGCAAAGGAATGGGGGCTGATTGTCTATAATCAGCAAAACATAGGAGGTGATCGCGTGCCGCTGATTATAGGATTTCTGGTATTTGTTCTGGTCGCCAGCCTGGATGAAGAAGCAGCCATGTTTCTTGGCCTGGCAGCCGCTCTGGTCACTCACTACTTCAGTTCACGATCCGCATTAAAGTCGATTCAGGCCGAACTGAGCGCGCTGCGCAGGCAGGTGCATCAGCTGACATCCACGACCGCTGAGAGGGAAAACAAGGCGACCAGCCGTCTGGATCGACCCGCGGCCACGCAGCCCGAGGCCCGGGAGATGACCCGGCCCGAGCCAGCACCAGCGCCTCCTGTGCAGCCGCCAGCCAGAGGGTCGGCGTCGACAGAATCACCTCCGGCCAGCCAGAATAATCTCAGGCAGCAAACGCCAGAGCCAGTACAGCAGCCGAAATTTGTCGCCGAACCGAACATGCTTGAAAAAGCCTGGAATGCTATCTGGTCGGTGATAAAAAATTATTTTACCGATGGCAATCTGTTCGTGCGTATCGGTATTTTGATTTTGTTCGCGGGCGTTTCTTTTTTGCTGAAATATGCCGCCGAGCACAGCCATGTGCCAATCGAAGCGCGGATATCTGTGGTCGCGCTCGCGGGACTGGGCCTGCTGTATTTCGGCTGGCGTAAACGTCAGAGCAAAGGTGTCTATGCGCTGCTGGTGCAGGGCGCAGGAATCGGCATCATGTACATGTCGATATTTGCAGCGTATAAAATCTACGAACTGTTGCCTTCATCACTGACCTTTATTCTGCTTGCAGGTCTGGCTATTTTTTCCGCCTTGCTAGCAGTTGCGCAAAATTCAAAAGCGCTCGCTGCATTTGGAATCACCGGTGGTTTTCTTGCGCCGATTCTGGCTTCATCCGGTTCGGGTAATTATGTTGCACTGTTCAGTTATTACATATTTCTGGATTTAGGTGTACTGGCGATCGCCTGGTTTAAATCCTGGCGCATCGTAAATGTGCTGGCCTTTGGTTTTACTTATCTGGCGTACACCGCATGGATGTTCAACAGCTACCGCTCTGAATATGTGGTCAGTGCCGATGTGTTTTTGATCGCATTCTTTCTTATTTTCAGTATCGCCAGTGTGCTGTTTGCCCTGCGCCAGCCATTACAGTTAAAAGGTTATGTCGACGGCACGCTGGTGTTTGGCAATCCTCTGATCGCCTGGGGACTGCAAATGATGCTGATGCGCAATGTTGAATATGGCATTGCCACCAGTGCATTTATATTCGGGTTTTATCACGTTGTACTTGCCCGGTTTTTATGGAACCGACATAACGAAGGCGTCAAACTGTTTAGTGAAGCGCTGTTATCGGTAGGCGTTATTTTTCTGACACTGGCAATACCATATTCCATGGACGGGCACTGGACCAGTGCTACCTGGGCGCTCGAAGGTGCGGGTATTTTATGGATATCGTTGCGACAGGAACGTAAGCTCGGACAGTATTTTGCAATGCTGCTGCAACTTGCATCTGCACTGGTATTCTTTATTCAGTATCGATCAGATCCAGATTTGATACCGGTGATCAATGCTTATTATCTGGGCGGCGTCATTATCGCGGTCAGCGGTTTTTTCAGTGCATGGCAATTGTATAAACGCAATATTAAAAGCCCGGGCGAGATATTGCCGAATCTTCATTCGATTGTCTTTGTCTGGTCACTGCTGTGGTGGGCAGCGATTAATCTGTCCCAGATTGATCTGTATGTGCATGCTGCGCGCGGTAAGGCACAGATGAGCCTGGTTTTAGTCCTGGCGACTTCTATACTTGCCTGGCAGCTGGCCAGGCGCCTGGGCTGGAAACTGGCAGAAATAACATCGCTTGCCTGTATTGCGGGTTTTATCTTTATTGGCGCGCACGCGATTATTGATTTCTCGCCACCCATTGATTTGATCGGCGCTGCGCTCTGGTTTATGGTGCTGGGGTATTCATGGTGGTTGCTTGCAAAAATAGAAGGTATTGATACGTATACAAACGTTATTGTACCAATACACACGGCTGTGATACTGCTGGCGGCGGCCCTGCTCAATGCTGAGCTTATCTGGCTACTGGACAAGGTATTCCCTGATGCAGGTGAGGGCTGGAAGGCGAGCTACTGGTTTATCACACCGGCAGTCGTATTGTTCGATCTGTTACGCGCGCAGCACTGGCCCTTGTTGCAGTTCAATGGCAAGGTGAAAAAATCGGTCATCGCTTTTGGTTTGGCGTATCTGGTGATCTGGAGCCTGGCGGTGAATTTAACCAACAACGGTAACCCTGAGCCGTTACTGTATTTGCCTGTGCTGAATCCTGTTGATGTCATGCACGTGTTTATGCTGGTGCTGGCTTATCGAAGCTATCAATTATTAAAACCGGATATCGAACGTTTCGCGCAATACCGTGAACTAAAATCAATTTTCACCGTGGTTGTTGCAGCGTTGGTGTTCATCTGGATCAACGCGATATTGCTGCGCAGTATTCATCACTTCGCCGGCGTGGCTTATTACCCGAGGGTTCTCGCGCACTCAGCACTGGTGCAGGCGGCTTTGTCTATTCTCTGGACCATACTGGGAATGCTCGCAATGTTGTTCGCAGCGAGAAAATCCTTGCGCAAGTTCTGGATAGCCGGTGCAGTTCTGGTGGCTATCGTGCTGGTTAAACTGATGCTCATCGATTTATCATCACGTGACACTATTGAGCGTATTGTTTCATTTATAGCAGTCGGTCTGCTACTGGTGGGTATGGGCTATTTCTCCCCGATACCAGAAAAATCCACACGGGAATGAACATGCAAACTAAAATAAAAATTCTGTCATTGCTGTCAGCTGTATTGCTGAGCGCTCCGCTGTTTGCTGCAGGCAATGGCCAGTTGCAGATCAAAGATTTTCTGTTTTCAGCGCCACTGGATGATGCCAGTTCATCGCTAAGACGGCTGCCACTGAACGCGAGCATATTGCAGAACATACAGACTGCCGGCATCAATGACATACGTGTGTTTGATGCTGCTGGACGGATCGTGCCAGCGCTGGTACGTAGAAGCGAACGGCCTGTGGCTGCCAGCAAACATGCACTGAATTTCTTTCCGCTCTATGGTAACAAGGTGGAAGATGTGCAGCTTGCAAGCACGGATATCGAGCGTGATGATTCAGGTCGAGTCATGGCGATTCATTCGCGGCAAAGCCGTGCAGATCATCAGAACATTCTTACCGGTTATGTCATCGACCAGTCCGCCTATCAGAATGAAAATCTTTCGGAACTCGAATTTGAAATAAAAAATACTGATGCTCAATACATGATGAGCCTGCGTATCGATACCAGCGATGATCTGAGTCACTGGTCAACACTGAAGAATGCTGCTGTGATCGCGCATTTTCAGGTCGACGATAAAATCCTGAGCAGGAATACAGTCAGCCTGTCTGCACACGCGCAACGTTATTTGCGTGTCACCTTGTTATCACCGGTAGAAAATTTCGTGTTGCAAACAATAACGGCACACTATAACCACACCGGGGCAGTCGATAACACCTGGCTCTCGCTGGGCAAGCCGAAGCCTGTGATAGTGAACGGACGCGAACAGTATGAGTTTGTTCTCCCAGGTGGTGTTATGCCCGCGCTGGTGAAGTTTCAGTTTGCTGGTAATGATGTTGTGGCCCCGGGTTTAACCAATGGCCTGATTTCCGGCCGGCTGTATTCGTTGAACAGGCAGCATAAATGGGTTCCACGGCAGTCGATCACGCAGTACAAAATTGTGCTGAAACAGGGCGAGCTCGAATCCAGACCGGTGCATCTGGCTTTCATCCGACCACCGCTGGCGGTTTGAAGCCGCTGATGGTCGCAAGCTTCTGGAGTCCAATATCCCGCAAATCAGGCTGGCTTATCCAGAATACGAGCTGATTTTTATGGCTCAGGGAAAACCGCCATTCACGCTTGCCTGGGGTAATCCAGACGCAGACAGGCAGTCGAGTTCGCTCAGCTCTGTTCTCAGTGCGGCGCAGGCGGGTGATATCGCCGAGGTTCACGTGCTTCAGGCAACACAACTGGGTACATTACCCGGGGTGGATGACGAAAATACGGTGAACTGGCGAAAATGGCTGCTATTTGCGGTTTTGCTGGTGGCCGTGCTGGCCGCCGGGCGCATGGCTTACCAGCTTTTCCGGGAAATGAATGCCTGATCTGGTGGATTCTGGACACAAAAAAGGCCGACTATGTCGGCCTTTTTTGTGTCCTGACTGACTACAGCAGGTCTTACTTCTTCACCCAGCTGCTGTAGTTATCAGCATTGCGAGCCTTGCCATCTTCGTAGCCGGCTTCGTAGGCTTCAGTTGAACGCTGCTCTTCGCGAGGTGGGTTCAAAACATAACCGCCTTCCCAGCCCAGAACGTACTCGGGGTCTACACCGGCTTTTTCCATAGTGGTAACAGCTTGATAATATTCTTGGTTCATCGTTGTATCCTCGGTTTAATAACTACGCCATCGCCCAAAAGCGGCAATAGTGGAAAATTTTCACCCGTCCGAATAAACCCGGAACGGCCAGTGGGCGCAAATTATAACGTAATCGGGCGGCGCGTTGAATCCCGGCTTATATCTCTTTCGGGGTGTAAGCCCGCGCTGAAAGCGATAGTCACCGCTGTTTCGGTGATACCCGGGCTCGGCTTCGTGGCAGGCATGTTAAACTTAGACGCTTTATAACACCAGCAGGGGCTAGTATGACAGATCAAAATGCCAAAGATAGAAGCGATGAAGATGCCGCCTTTGCCAGCGGTGTAGCCGCTTTTGAAGCCCGCGAATTCGCCCAGGCGCTGCGCTATCTCACGCCGCTGGCCGAAAAGGGCGAGCCCGAAGCCCAGCATCGCTGCGCCATCATGTGGCAAAACGGCCTGGGCATCGTCGCCAACGAGAAAAAAGCCGCCGAACTGATGCGCGCCGCCGCCGAGCAGGGCCACGCGCTGGCGCAGCACGGCCTGGCCTTCATGTACATGGAAGGCGAATGCGTCGAGCAGAACGGCGAAGAAGCAGTGAAATGGTTCCAGAAAGCCGCCGATCAGGGCCTGGTCGGCTCCATGACCACGCTGGCGATGCTGTACGAGCAGGGCAACATCGTCGAAAAAAACCCGGAAGAAGCCAAACGCCTGTACAAACTGGCAGGGTTTTAAGAACAAGCATAAAAACTTTTCACCACAGAGACACAGAGAACACAGAGGAATAATCTGGTTAAAAGCTAAAACCAGTTCTAATTATTTAAACTAAAGATTTTGTTTTCTCCGTGTTCTCTGTGTCTCTGTGGTGAAAGTGTTTAATTTTTTTAATATTCAAGTAGACAATTAAAATGCGTCCAGCCCATCTTTTAGCAGTGATCGAAAAAGAATACGCCAGTGCCAGCACCGGTCATCACACGCCCGTGATGTTATGGGGTCCGCCGGGTGTCGGTAAGTCACAGATCGTCGCCCAGGTCGCCGAGCGTCATGGCGTGAAACTGATCGACATTCGTCTGTCACAAATGGAGCCCAGTGACTTGCGCGGTATTCCGTTTCGCACAGAAGACTCGGTCGAGTGGGCCGTGCCTTCGATGTTGCCGAATGCAAAACGCCACGGTGAACAGGGCATTTTATTTCTCGATGAAATCACTTCAGCACCGCCGAGTGTTTCCGCTGCGGCCTATCAGTTAATTCTGGATCGCAAGCTCGGTGAATACGAAGTGCCAGAAGGCTGGGCGATCATCGCAGCAGGTAATCGCCAGGGCGACCGCGGTGTGACTTACAGCATGCCGGCACCGCTGGCGAACCGTTTTTCGCACTACGAAGTCGATATCAATCTCGATGACTGGGTCGCCTGGGCCTACGCCAACCAGATCGACGAACGCATTATCGCGTTTTTGCGTTTTCGTCAGGATTTATTATTTGATTTCGATCCGGCGCACAACCCGGTGGCGTTTGCATCACCGCGTTCCTGGGAATTCGCGCACCGCGCATTACAAAAGTTCGATGAAAAACACGAACTGCTGCTCGGTGCACTGCAGGCCTGTGTCGGTAAAGCCGCGGGCGTGGAATTAAAAGCCTTTGTCGACAGCCTCGACCAGATGCCCGACCTCGACGCCATCATCAATGGTGAAGACGTACCCGCACCGAAAGAAATCGATCTGCAATACGCAGTCGCCACCGCACTGGTCGGCCGCGCCATCCGCGCCAAAGACAACCCCGACGCCGCCAAAGTGCACGGCACCATTCTCGATTACGCCGGCCGTTTCCCGCAACGCGAAATGGGCGTGATGATGGTCTCCGACATGCACCGCGCTATTGGGCAGGATATTTTCGCGGTGCCGCAGTTTGCGACCTGGGCGGACAAGATCGCAGACATTATGCTTTATTAAAGACTAAAGTGAAAAGCTAAAAATTGACACAGAGTAGAAAACAGATGAAAGCTTTGTTAAAAACTTAACGAAATGCCAGAGCCTGTGTTTAAATTATAGTTGTGTTTTCTCTATGTCCTCTGTGTCTCTGTGGTTCATTTTTACAGGCTTTAAGTTATCTTGTATGAACTCACAATACCCCGACGTTGAAACCAAGCTCGCCACCGCCAGAACCCGCCTGATTCTGGACAAGCCCTTCCTCGGCGCGCTGGTGCTGCGCCTGCCCATGGTGCAGGCGAATGCGTCCTGGTGTGAAACTACGTTCAGTGATGGCAAGACCTTCTATTACAACAACGATTACATCGACGCGCTCGATGCCGAGCAAACCCAGTTTGCTTTATCGCAACAGGCGCTGCATTGCGCGCTGTCGCATTTTCATCGTCGCGGTCATCGCGTCAAGCATCGCTGGGAAATGGCCTGTGCCTATGCGGTCACGCCGCTGTTAATCAAGGACGGATTGAAACCGGTGCCCGATGTCATGTATCTGCGCGACTACGAAGGCATGACCGCGGAAGAGATCTATCCCTGTCTGGAAGACAATGACAACGATGGCGAGCGCGATCTCGAAGACAACAAACAGGACAGCGATAGCAAGCAGCACAAGAACGATTCAGAAAAAGGCGAAGGCTCCGATGGTGGTGAAGGCGAGCGCGAAAAACGTGAGCGCAAGGACAGCGATGGCGAGCAGGACGATCAGGGCGAACAGCAGGGCAAGGGCAGCGGTGGCGGTGCGCCCGAACCGTCACCGATGAACCCGCAGGAACTGGACTCGCTCAGCGTGCAATGGCAACAACGCATGGCCGGTGCCGCGCAGCAGGCGCTGCAGTCGGGCAAGCTGGAAGGCGAAATGGCGCGCATGGTGGATTATCTGCTGCAGCCCAAACTGCCCTGGCGCATGCTGCTGGCGCGTTACATGTCGGCCACCGCGCGCGACGATTACAGTTATGCGCGGCCGTCATCGCGCCGCGGTGATCCCGCGGTGTATCCCAGCCTGCGCAGCCACGAAACCAATATCGTGGTCGCGATCGATACCAGCGGCTCGATCAGCGAAGATGAAATCCAGGAATTCGTCAGCGAAATCGACGCGATCAAAAGCCAGGTACGCGCGCGCGTCACCCTGCTCACCTGCGACTCGGAACTGAACTATGGCTGCCCCTGGACGTTCGAAGCCTGGGATGAATTTAAATTCGACGTCGAACTGCGCGGCGGTGGCGGCACCAATTTCAACCCGGTGTTCGACTGGGTCAAGGCACAGGACACCGTACCGGGATTGCTGATCTATTTCACCGACGCCGAAGGTATCTTCCCGAAACAGGAACCCGACTATCCGGTAAGCTGGCTGGTCAAAGGCAAGGCACCGGTGCCATTTGGGCAGCGCATACAATTAAACTAAAAGCTATGAACCACAGAGACACGGAGGACACAGAGAAAAACTAACTTATTGTTAAAAGCGCATTGCTACTAAGTTTGTCATTCCCGCTGAAAGCGGGGATGACGACATAAAGATTTGAGGCTTTTAACTAAAGATGTCCTCTGTGTTCTCTGTGCCTCTGTGGTTCAATTTTTGTTTTTCAGTTTTAGTTTTTAATATCAAATAAATATTATGGATCTATCAGCCGAAGACAGTTTGCGTATTAATGTTCTGCTTGCACAGAAACTGCAGGCAGTGCGTATCGACGAATCGAAAATGATCGTCTACGCGCTCACCGAGCGTGGTGAAGCGAAAGTGCCGCTCAATCCGAACTGCAAGGACGAAAAATACATCAAGGAAATCAAGGCGGTGTTTTCTACCCACGTCATGGGCTCGCCCGGCGGTTATCCTGTTTACTTAAAACGCTGGACGCGCATGGGCCAGGCGCGGGAAGAAACCCTCGGCCAGTTATTATTGCTCGGCGAACCCGAAGCCGTGGTCGCCGCGGTGCACGCCAAAGGGCTGACCGATGAACTCGCGGAACGCGCCTGGTGGGCCATGCCCTGTGCCGAGAATGCGCGCCGCATGCTGGAAAAAGAAGCCGTGGTCAAGGGCAAAACCGGACGTGTGCTGGCCGAGTTCCTGCTCGAATTTTTACCTTTCGAAGAAGATCAGCGCGCGATGATCGAATCGGTGCGTCTTGTGTTGCAGCCGGGTCTGATCACCGAAGACGAACGCGCGTCCCTGTGGAAACGCGCACACACCAAACGCAGTTTTTATGTCGGTTTTTTGCATACTGTTCCCGATGATTTGCCCGACGAAGCGCCTGCGCGCGATGATTATGAATCGCTGCAACAAAAACTTGCACCGCTGATCGATTCCGGCAATGAACTTGCCGCGCTGTTGCTCAGGTGTCATAGCCCACAGGGTCAGATATTTTTGAAAACCACCGAAACCGCGTTGGCAAAACTCAGTGACCAGCAGGTGGTCGAATCATTGTTCAATGCGATCGCGAATTATTTTTCCGCAGCCAGGGTATCGAACTGCGTTCACGATAACATCGAGCGTATCTGTTCCGATGCCGACGCTCGTTGCGAGCAATGCAGCGATGATCTTGCAGCGGTATTGAGCACGGTTCCCGAGCTCAGGCACGAGGTGCGCGCGATGCTGATTTTATCCAGCCTCAGCGTGTATCTGCTCAACCCGATTTTCGCGCTCACCGATGCAATCGGTACGGTGATGCGCAAAAAAATAAAGCATCTCACTGATCCAATACAGGAACAGCTCGATGTATTACAGGGTAAAGGCTAGCCGTGCATATCGATCGAGCCTTTGTCGGTCTTTTATTAAAAGTTTCCGAGGAATCCTTGCTGCGGCATCTTGCCTGTTCACCCTCGCGCGTCGGCTGGGAGCTGGCAAGAGAAATCGATGCCTATGTGCGCGAACAGGCGCTGGGCTATTACCCCGCGCTGGAATATTTCCGCAACGTTGACGTTATCGATAAAGACCTGCTCGACAGCGCCGACCAGGTGTCCTGGCTGATGAGCAAACTGGCGCGTGAAGAAGTACAGATCAAGCTGCGCCCGATTTTTTCCAAGGTGCATTTCCAGTCTATTCAGACGCAGGCGTTCACCATGCCGCCGGTACGCCCAAACCAGGCCGACGCCCTGGCAAAGCTCGCCGAGTTTTATACCCCCAACACAGTAAAACTTGAACTGGTACTGTCGATGATACGCAAGGACAGCGACACCGCAGAACACAAGGTCGAAACCTACGCCAGAAAAATGGTCTACCGCTGGCTACGCGATAGCTTCGCAAGCGTAGAAGTGACCAGCTCGGCAGAAATCTAAAAACTAAAAGATTAAAAGATTTTCACCACAGAGACACAGAGAACACAGAGAAAAACAATACCATTGGTTTAAAAGCATAAAGCCGGGATTTAAGCTTTTAACCAATAATCAGTTCTCCGTGTTCTCTGTGCCTCTGTGGTTCAATCTTTTAGTTTCTAGCTTTTATCCTTTCAATCAAACAAATACGCAAAGTCCGCATCGATCTGTTTCAGGTCCAGCCGGTTCAGGAAAATCGAATACGACATCCACGCGGTCAGTGCGCTCATGTCTTCCATCGACGGCGGCAGGTATCTGGGTGGGTCGATCAGGCCGGCATCAGCGAGCTTGCCTATGGTGCCCATGTCTTCTATGGCCAGCTTGCCGCAGAACAATAACGGAATTCTGTCCAGCCGGCCGCGGCGCACCGCGAGGCGGATGAAGTTATAGACCAGCACAAAACCTTTGGAATAGGCCAGGTCCTTGGTGAATGGGCCTAATGTTGGAGTGCTGCCGCTGAACACGCGCACCGCTGCGCCGTAGGCTTCTTTTTCGCTGCGGCCTTCGGCGCACAGTTGCTGATAAATATCGAGAAAGCTCGCGCCATTCTCGGCCAGGCCGATCGCGCGTATCCGGTCAGCAATACTGCGCAGGCGTCCGGGATGAGAACGAAACGAAGTCACTTCGATGAACACCGCCAGGCCTTCCTGGGTAATCGTATCCGAAGGTGTGCCCTTGCTGAGAAAAGTGCATGAAGGCTGGCGCCTGCCATTGAGCGTGGTGCCCACATGCACCCAGCCTTCGTGCGCTTCGAGCACGCGTAAATTGCGCATGCTGAATTTCGCGTGCTCGCGCAGCTTGATGTAATCCGAACCCGCCGCGGCATCGGCGACAATACCGTCGCTCTTGATTACCTTGACGCGTTCGCCATCTCCATCAAACGTTTTGTCCAGCCAGTTTTGTAACAGCACTACCGCATCGTCGGTGGGAATATCTTTTACATCTCGTTCCAGAAAGGTGGACTCGTCGATATTGCGCAGCGCAGTGTCAAGCAAATGGCCAAGATCCGCCAGGGTAGAACTGCCGGAATGAAACACATCACTGGAACTGCCGTAAAGCTCTCTGGAAATCTGGTAAAAATCGGGCGTACCGCGCGCGGCCAGCATACCGATCACCTGGATATATTCATTACACATGCGCAGCATGATCGTGCTCGCCGGATGCGATTCGCCCAGCTCGCTACAGATATCGTCACGAATAGCGCGAAAGGTATCGCGCAGTTCATCGACGTCGTAGGGCAGCGGGGCATAGTAACTGGCATCGACCTCGGGCTGGCGGGTGCAACCATCGGCAAAGAATTTTTGCTGTACAGAATCTTCCCACTTGATAGCGTCCAGAATACGGATCGGACTTTGCGCCTCAACGATACGATCAGACAGCCGATGAATGATCGGGCGGATAGAATCAGCAGTCATGTGATGGGTGAGGTAATCCTCAGTACGCAACAGGGCGGTCGCCTATGGCGATACTATAGCACCAGCCAAAACCAGAAATACAGGAAAACGAAAAAAACATTTCACCACAGAGGCACAGAGAACACAGAGGAAAGCTTTTTTGGGTTAGAAACAAATTCCAGAAGCGAAACCATAAGGGCTTAACCACAGACAAATTTGACTGGATCAAATTTGAACGTGTGCTTTAACGCGGCCCGAAGGGTGGAGGGCAGGACGCCCGGAATAAACCGCAGAGGACACGGAGAAAACAAAATCATTGGTTTTAAAAACTACTCCTGTATTTCTTGTTGGCTTTTAACCTGTATTACCTCCGTGTTCTCTGTGTCTCTGTGGTGCAAATCTTTTAGCTTTTGAGCTTTTTATAGCTGGCTTCGTCAAAACCCACCAGCAAAGTTTTGCCGGCAACCAGCACCGGGCGTTTGATGATGCTGGGCTGCGCCAGCATCAGCTTGATCGCGGAAGATTCGTTGATGGAATCTTTGGTTTTGTCATCCAGCTTGCGCCAGGTAGTACCGCGGCGGTTGAGCAGGGTTTCCCAGCCGGCTTTTTTCACCCACTTCTTCAGCTCGGCTTCCGGCACGCCGGCTTTTTTATAATCGTGGAATTCGTAATCAACACCATGAGCCTCAAGCCACTTGCGGGCCTTCTTGATAGTGTCACAGTTGGGAATGCCGTACATTTTAATCATATTAAAAACCTATAAAAACCTTTAAGCGAAACCACAGAGACACGGAGAACACAGAGAAAAACAATACTTATTGTTAATAGATAAGCTTGCGGCGTATGCCTTGCTTGAGTACCGGGACGTTGAAATTTATTAACAAACCGACTTTCCAGTCTCCGGACCTTAATATGACAGTAGCTGAGCATCATGTATAGGCAATAATTTCTCTACTGCCTTTAACTCAACCACTACCGTATTCTTCAACCAGTAAATCTAATTTATAAGCGCAATCAAGGCGCACTTCTTTATATTTGACTGGTAGATCATATTGTCTTTCGAAATTTACGCCACGCTGCTTAAGCTCGTAGCACAAACATTCTTCATATGCCGACTCAAGCAAACCAGGCCCCAGAGACCTATGCACTTCAATCGCAGCACCGATAACATTTTCAGTTATTATATTAATATCCATATCCACTAACTCCTTAATCCTGGAAGCTAAAACATAGAATCTAAAGGCTGAACCACAGAGAACACGGAGAAAAACAATTCTTTGGTTTTATAAAGCTGGGATCCAGGCTTTTAACAAAAGCAGTCCTCTGTGTTCTCCGTGTCTCTGTGGTGCAAAGTTTTTATCTTTACGCCTTTAATGTTTTGTTTCTGGCTTTTAACCCAAAACGCTTTCCTCTGTGTTCTCCGTGTCTCTGTGGTTTCAGCAAGTTTCTTATCGTTTCCGTCTCTTTAAGTGTTTTGCTTCTGGCTTTTAACCCAAAACGCTTTCCTCTGTGTTCTCTGTGTCTCTGTGGTGCAAAGTTTTTATCTTTTGAAATTCTAAGCGTTTATTCAATATCACGCAGCAATTCATTCAAACCCACTTTACCGCGGGTCTTTTCGTCCACCTGTTTCACGATCACCGCGCAGTACAGGCTGTACGTACCGTCTTTGGATGGCAGGTTGCCCGAGACCACCACCGAACCGGCAGGAATGCGGCCGTAAGTGATTTCGCCGGTGGCGCGGTTCAGGATCTTGGTGCTCTGGCCGATGTACACGCCCATGGAAATCACCGAGCCTTCTTCCACGATCACGCCTTCGACCACTTCGGAGCGCGCGCCGATGAAACAGTTGTCTTCGATGATGGTCGGGGCGGCCTGCAAAGGTTCCAGCACGCCGCCGATGCCGACACCGCCGGACAGATGCACGTTCTTGCCGATCTGTGCACAGGAGCCGACCGTCGACCAGGTATCCACCATGGTGCCGCTATCGACATAGGCGCCGATGTTGACATAAGAAGGCATCAGCACCACGCTGGGCGCCAGGTAAGAACCAAAACGCGCAGTCGCAGGCGGTACCACACGCACGCCCGAATCACGAAACGCGCGGGTGTTGTGATCGGCGAACTTGGAATTCACCTTGTCATAATAATTGGTGAAGCCACCCTTGATGAATTCGTTATCGTTGATACGAAACGACAGCAACACCGCTTTTTTCAGCCATTCGTTGACCACCCAGGTGCCGTCCTTTTTCTCGGCCACGCGTGCTTCGCCGGAATCCAGCATACCCACGGCCTGCATCACCGCATCGGACACGCGGGTTTCCACATTGCGCGGGGTAATATCAGCACGGTGCTCGAAAGCTTCTTCGATGATCTGTTTAATATCGCTCATTCTATTCTCCAAAAATAAATTAATTCAGAAGCAAAAGCCTTTCACCACAGAGGCACAGAGAACACGGAGAAAAACACTTCTATTGTTAAAACCGTATCTATCCCCGGTCTGTCATTCCCGCGAAGGCGGGGATGACGACATAAAGCTCTGAAGCTTTAACCAGAAAAATCTTTCCTCTGTGTTCTCCGTGTCTCTGTGGTTCAGCTTATGTCTTTTTTCTTTAGGCTTCTAACCCAGTATTCCTCTGTGGTGCAAGGTTTCTATCTTTTGTCTTTAAGCTTTTAACCCAGTATTGCTCTGTGTTCTCCGTGTCTCTGTGGTGCAAAGTTTCTATCTTTTCGCCTTTAATGTTTTGCTTCTGCTTTTAACCCAAAACGCTTTCCTCTGTGTTCTCTGTGTCTCTGTGGTGCAAAGCTTTTAGCTTTTATAATCTTTCTACAAACTCTCTAATCCGTTTCGCCGCAGTGATGCATTCTTCCAGCGGTGCCACCAGCGCCATGCGCACGTGGCCGCTGCCGGGGTTGATGCCATTGGCTTCGCGCGACAGGTAACTGCCGGGCAGTACGGTGATGTTCTGCTGCGCGAATAACTGCTTCGCGAATTCGGTATCGTCGATCGGTGTCTGCAACCAGAGATAAAACCCAGCGTCGGGCATGTTTACCTTGGTGACCGGGCCGAGGATATCGATCACCGCGTCGAATTTCTGCACATATAATTTGCGATTGTCGATCACGTGCTGCTCGTTGTTCCACGCGCTGATGCTGGCGTGTTGCACGATCGGTGACATCGCGCAGCCGTGATAGGTGCGGTACAGCAAAAACTGTTTTAATACTTTTGCGTCGCCGGCGACAAACCCCGAACGCATGCCCGGCAGGTTCGAACGTTTCGACAGGCTATGAAACACCACGCAGTTTTCGAATGCGGTGTTACCGCAGGCCTGCGCCGCTTCCAGCAGGCCGGGCGGCGGTGTGGCCTCGTCAAAATAAATTTCTGAATAACATTCGTCCGAAGCAATGATGAAATCAAACTTCCGTGCTTTTTCGATCAGCTTGATCAACTGCTCTTTTGATATCACCGCGCCGGTGGGATTGCCCGGGCTGCAGATATACAGCAGGCTGCACGCGCGCCAGTCGTCATCGCTGATCGCATCGAAATCGGGCAAATAGTGATTGTCAGCCACGGTGTTGTAAAACTGCGGCGTCGCGCCGGCGAGATAGGCCGCGCCTTCATAAATCTGGTAGAACGGGTTCGGCATCAGCACGGTTTCATTCGCGTTGCTATCCACCACCGCCTGGGCAAACGCAAACAGCGCCTCGCGCGTGCCGTTCACCGGCAGCACCTGGCTGTCGGCATCCACCGCCTTGATCCCCAGCTGAAAACGCCGTTCCAGCCAGCGCGCAATGGTCTGGCGCAGCTCGGCAATGCCACGGGTCAGCGGATACTGGTTGATACCATCAAGATTGGCGCACAGCGCGTCCAGCACAAATGACGGGGCCGGGTGTTTGGGCTCACCGATCGACAGCGCAATATGGGGCAAATCCGCAGGCGGCGTCACCCCGGCCTTGAGCGCCGACAGCTTCTCAAACGGGTAGGGCTGGAGTTTTTGCAGATACGGATTCATTTATATAGAGTCGTCACCGGGCCGAGCGGCGCATTATACGGCATTCAGCCGCTGATATCCCCACCCAGAAAGTCAAAAACATGCACCACAGAGGCACAGAGAACACGGAGAAAAACAATAACTTAGTGTTAAAGCACCAACACTGACGGGTTTGTCATCCCCGCTTTCGCGGGAATCCATTGTCTTGCTTTAACCATTAGCTATTGTTTTTCTCCGTGTCCTCTGTGCCTCTGTGGTGCAAGCTTCTAACGCTTCTAGCTTTGTCATTAAGCTTTTAACCTAAAGCCTCCTCTGTGTCCTCCGTGTCTCTGTGGTGCAAGCTTCTAAGCTTTTAGCTTCTATCTTTTACGCTTTTATCCCAAATCACCCTCTGTGTCCTCTGTGCCTCTGTGGTTCAATCTTTAAGGTTTCGCTTATAATCCCACCCATGACCGCACTCATCACCCGCATCGACCACGCCAGCCTCATCGTCGCCAGCACCGACAAAGCCCTGCAGTTCTACAGCGGCATCCTCGGCCTGGAAGTCGATCCCTCGCGCCCCGATCTGGGCTACCCCGGCGCCTGGCTCAATGTCGGCGGCGGCCAGATCCATCTGCTGGAACTACCCAATCCCGACCCGGTAGATAATCGCCCGGCCCACGGTGGCCGTGATCGTCACCTCGCGCTGGTGGTCAGCGACCTCGATGAACTCATCACCCGATTAGAAACCGCCGGCATCGCCGTCAGCAAAAGCAAATCCGGCCGCAAAGCCGCCTTCTGCCGCGACTACGACGGTAATGCGATTGAGCTAGTAGAAATGTAATTATTTTAGATGATATGTGTTTATCCTAAAGCTTCTACTTTGTTACTGAAAAACCGCTCGCTCCATAATTCAAGGCTTTTCTGTTCTGCTGGGCCAAGAAACCGGTTTACGTCGACTTTTGCGTCATCCCAATTGATCGAAGAAACTTTTTCATGCAATGCATCTTTTAGCCAGAGCATATCAACATCAAGTTTCGTTTTTTGCCATGGACCATACTGAAACAAAGCCGCTTCCAAATGTTTCAAATTAGGTTGAATGTTCTGTTTGATATACCAGTTGAAGTCAAACCAGTCACGGCCTTTCAGGTACGGCCTGCATAAAAGTGCATGGATTTTCAGCGCAAAATTGCTGGGTAAATCCTGATAACAAACTTCGTAATCCAGCGGAAAGTCGAGATAGGTATACTCAAACCCGGAGCCCGCCGGGGGATTTACATCGATTTCCAATTTGATTTTGAGCTTTTGATCGCGTGAACCGCGATAGAAATTCAGGTCGAGCTGGTTGCTGATGGAATTGTCTTTAAGCACAGCCTTTCTTACACGTTGATCCATACGACTTGTATCCAGTGCCTCCGGCTTCACGCCGAACTCCTGCAATCCTTCCAGCAATTTATCGAGATAGGGTTGCCATTGAAATTCCGGGTCGGCAGTTTTCAGGATAAAGTCGAGATCTTCCGAAAACCGTGGCAGCCGATGCAGAATGCGCAGGCTGGTGCCTCCCTGGAAAGCAGCTACCTCAAAGAAGTTTGCACGCCATAGTGAATACAAAGCGACTTCCTGCAAAATTTCTTTGGTCGCCTGTTCTTCCTCAATCGGATTAGTGGCTTTATAGGTTTCGAGTTTTTGCTGAATCAGTTCAATCATTTCCTAACTCCCTGGATAAAGATTTGATAAAGTTTTTTACACGCTTTTGTTTGTAGGTTTCTGTCAGTGTTCTCACATCGGCACTGGTAATACTGCGTAAATACTCTTCATCAATACGCAGTCCCTCCGTCAACCATTCCAGGCCTTGCCATTCCACCTTGCGCAGGCACACCAGATCCATCAAGGCTCGAATTGGCTCAGCGACCAGCATGCTCTGATGGGTGATCTCGACACGCCGTACCAACTCAAGAAAGCAGCCGGTATGGATGGCCAGCGGGTGAAAGCTGTAATGGCCATAGCGCTCGTGCGAGAAATCCAGTGACTTTGTCCCAGGCGTCACACAGGACGTGGTGTAAACAGCTTCCGGAATCCAGCCGTGATGCGCCAGCGCGGTTTCGAATGACACATAGCTATCGGGCACGAATACCTGCGCCAGCGCAAACGGGTGAGGGGGGTAGTCGCGGAAATGTTCCGGCAAAAGATATCGACCCCGTTTCAGACGGTACAGCTCGTTGGCTTTCAAGGCCCGGTTAACCAGGCTGTGGCGACGCTGGGGGCTGCCAGACAGCATGCGGGCCAGTTGCTGGTCGCTGATAATGCGGTTTTTCAGACTGCTGTGGATTAATTGTTCGGTCAGGGTTTGCATGGCCTGATCATAGCTGATCGCCATAAGTATTTCCATAAACTTTCAATTAATGAAAGTATTAGGAAAAAAGTGTCATCCTGGATGTGTGTCTCGCACCGGTGTGGCTGCATAAACTAGAAGCCCGAAGCCTGGATTCCCGCCTGCGCGGGAATGACAAACTTGGTAGTGACGCGGTTTTAACAAAAGCAGTCCTCTGTGTCCTCCGTGTCTCTGTGGTGCAAGCTTCTACGCTTGTCCATTTCTACAAATCAAGCAGCAGATGAACATCCCAGCCGGGGAATACCAGCACAGCAGGGTGGCATCTAAGCGCGCGCGCCAGCATTTTCGCGCGTTCAACGCCCAGCTTAACGCGATCATGTTCAATGGCAGAAAGGGTCGATTGCGGGATACCAGTCATGGCAGCAAGCTCGTTCTGGCTCAGCTCCTGCAGCTCGCGCATGATACGCACAGACTCGCCGATACTGACCTCGACCGTCTTCCGAGCCTTGCGAAAATTTTGTCTGTCATTAGCCATATTATTTCTTCCGGTAGTCATGCGCCGTTAAATCAATCACTTGAACCAGGACTTCATCCCTAATAATTTTATATATAACCCGATACTGGATATTGAGACGAGAAGAGCGATAGTCCTTCCATTCGCCCTTTAAGGCTTCATCATGAAACCCCTTGATATGACGCAAGCCCTCTGGCCCACTTATCAGGATAATGTCTTTCCATTTTTCATAGCGCTTCAACACTTCAATCGGTAAAGACTGAAACTGTTTCACGGCCTTCCTGTGCTCATAGATCGTCCACATATCATATATAGTATATATACCAAATATGGTATGTCAACGGCCAGATAACCCTTGCAGCACGCCCCACCACCGTCATGCTAGACCCCGAACCGGCATCCAGTGTCTTATCTCCCCCATTTTTCACTGTTCACTTTTCGTTTTTCACTGCTTCAAAACGCTGGCCCTTGAGCCGAATACAGCATTTATTCGGCTCATAATATGACTCGAATATACGCCATAATCGGCTCATGAGGCTCAATGTATATCTGGCAACAATCAGGCTGGCCAAATTTCACATTTGATTACAATGCCTTAGCCTCTCGTCTTGAAATCCATCCGTGCGCTACGCAAAACATTTGCTTGGGCAAAGCAAAGAGCTACCAAAAGGTGTCGACATGGAAGCCCAGATGGACGCCCTCATACAAAATGCCATCAGAACCAGTGAAATCGAAGGCGAAAAGCTCAATGTCGAATCAGTGCGTTCATCGGTTGCTCGCCAGCTGGGTATGCAAAGTGCAGGCATTCGAGGTGGAACCGAGCAAACCAATGCGCTCGTTGGCATGCTGTTAGCGGCCACACAAGATCTGGACACGCCGCTATCACAGGCAATGCTTTGCCAGTGGCAAGCTCGTTTTATTTCCCGAAGGCCCAGGATTGATCCACCCGGTCAATATCGGAGAACTCAGAGGCGAGGCCCCGATGCGCGTGCTATCCGGCAGCATCGAGAAACCCGTCGTGCACTTTGAAGCGCCACCCAGAGACAAACTTGAGCACGAATTAAAAGCATTTCTCGACTGGTTTAATCAACCACCCAAAGACCTGGATGAACTCATTCGCGCAGGTATTGCGCACCTCTGGCTAGTCACCCTGCATCCTTTCGATGATGGCAATGGTCGCGTCACACGTGCCGTCACCGATCGTGCACTGGCGCAGGCAGAACAACAGAGCATCCGCTTTTATTCACTCAGTGCAGCCATCATGGATCGGCGCAAGGAATACTACACACAGCTAGAAAATGCTCAGAAAGGTGATCTGGATATCACACCCTGGTTGAGCTGATTTTTGAGCGTGCTCGAACTTGCCCTCAAGCAAGGCCAGGCACGCTTTGTTCGAGTATTGAATAAATCAAGATTCTGGTACCACCATAGCCAGACCCTGCTCACCGAACGACAGATAAAAGTTCTCAATCGCCTGCTGGATGTTGGTGCAGCACAAAAAGATGCAGAAGGATTCGAACACGGAATAAATGCAGAAAAATATAAAAGCCTGACCAAAGTGAGCAAAGCAACCGCCACTCGCGATCTCACCGATCTGCTCAGCAAAGGCTGCCTGATCAAATTACCCGGCGGCGGCCGCAGCACGCGATACGCTATCAATTATGGTGACAACCTCCAAAGCCCCGCGCCTGAGGCCTGAAGCCCGAAGCCTGAAGCCCGACACAGCACACCCGGAGTACTGAAGCCTTTCACTATTCATGTTCACTTTCTTTTTAGCGGTGGTAAATCCACCGCAAAAAGAGTAACTTACCCACAGCCTCCAATACACGCACAGAACATCGCTCCATACAATAAAACACGCATCACCGGGGGCAGAAGGACTCAGCATGAATGATTCACAGCAGGGCGCAGACCGCTACACAGCCCCCGCGAGTACTGACAATAACGATCGCAAAGCAATGATCCGGAAGGGCTTCGACACCGTCGCCCCGGGTTACGACCATCCGTCCTTATCCTTCTTCCCCGAAACCGCCAAACCGCTGATCGAACACCTCGATCTTCAGCCGCACCAGCACGTGTTCTATGCCTGTTGCGGCACCGGTGTGGTCGTGATCTCCGCTGGTGGAAAGCAGTGATGTCCTCATTTTTCACTGCCTCTGGTGTGTGGTTTAGCGCGGAAGTGTTGATTGTGGTGGGGGAAAAGTGAATAGATTAGTCGTGGTCTGTCCCCAATTATTCAGTACCCCAATAATTGCTAACTAGTTGTTTTTACGTGGAGAATTTTCTTGCATTTCTATGTAACATTACATAACCTATGTAACATCATATTTAGTGCAATGAGAGGTTTACATGGCTAAGGGGAATAGCGGGAGAATAGTCATTGAGATTGACCCCGCGATTAAGGAGCAGTTGTATACAGCGCTAGAAAAAGAAGAGCTGACTCTGAAGACAGTGGTTTTTAACAAATACTGACCGGTTCTTAAGAAATAAATCTCAGTTAAGCTTATTACCAACTGAAAATAACGATACAAGGAAGGCTTTTGGATAAATGAAATTTCTAAGTGACTCAGTTTCCTTGTCGCCATGAAACGTTCGCGCTACGTTATAGTTGGCTGCCGAAAGGCTTGCACGCATTGCAAAGAAAGCCATCAGTATTCGAAGACGATGATGCCGTAGTCGATTTAGGAGTAGGACGCAATATGGTGTCATCGATTCGCTACTGGCTAAGAGCTTGTCAGTTAATAACACCCCAGAAAACCAGACAAACCAGAACCTATCGGCGAGCCTCATATTCGATGCTAATAAAGGCTTAGACCCTTATCTTGAAGATGAGGCGACTATTTGGTTAGTTCATTGGCTGTTAGCTACCAATGCGGAATTAGCTACCTCATGGTTCTGGTTTTTCAATAAATTCCACAAGCCAGAATTTACTGGTCAGGAATTACAAACTTCACTTGCGGATTTTATAAAAGAGCAAGTAACAGAAAAACGCCGCCCATCTACAAGTACAATCAAAAGCGATGCATTGTTATTGCCGCGCATGTACACGCAATCCAAGGGCAATACCCGTACACCGTTAGAAGAAGCGCTTAATTATCCATTGTCTTACTAGGTTTAATAACCCAATCGGCAGGTGGTCGAGCGTATTACTCTAAGCCAGATGCAAGGCCAGGGCTACCGGTTGGTATTTTTTCATTTGCTGTAACACAATTGATGAACCAACGCAATTTAACAGCAATTCCAATTGAAGAACTAATGTATAGCCGAAATGACTATGCGGCTCCAGGCTCAGTCTTCAGGCTGACTGAAACAGATTTAATAACTAAACTTGAGCTCATGGTGTCATATATTCGAGGCCACTATGAGATTCGCGAAACTGCTGGTATACATCAACTGTATCGAATAAAAAAAGTAGACTCCCATATATATGTTGAAAAACACTATGAGAATACTGCAAAAGGAATTGCGGCATGAGCTTACATGATATCGTTAAAATTAATACGCACTATACACGTTCAATAAATTTAGAACGTGATTCAGCTTCGGTCGATGTTGTTAGTGCCTATATACCTACTTCGAGAGCATTGCGAACATTTGCGAGAGTGTCGAATGGGTTTAATGCAGGTTTATCACCTCGAGCATGGTCTTTAATTGGGCCATACGGGTCTGGAAAATCACATTTTCTGTTTTTTTATCACAGTTATTGTCTAGTCCGGCTAGTGAAGGCGCGCATGCTGCGCAGAAAGTGCTCAAGAAAGCAGACAAAAGTTTAGCGGCTACATTTTCAAAAGAAACAAAAAACAGTGATGGCTATTTAGAAATACTAATCACTGGCGCGCCTGAATCAATGTCTAAGCGTTTAGTTAAGGGGCTTGCAGTTGCAGCGGAAAAGCACTGGGCAAATATACCGGGTAAAAACCCACGAATAATTAATGAACTAAAAGACGCAATAGACGGTAGTATATCAACAAGTGAAATAGTGGGGCTTGTGATAGCGCTCCAGGAGCGATTAGAAAAGACCCGATGCAAAGGCATATTGCTAGTCATTGATGAAGCTTGGGAACTTTTTAGAATTCGAGGCCCGTCATTATGGCGCGAACGATATTTACCTATTACAAGCGCTAGCCGAGCATGCCTGTAAAGGTGGAGAGATTAACCTATTCTTATTTGTACTGCTTCATCAATCATTTGAACAATACGCCAAAGGCTTAGGCGAAAATCTAAAAAACGAATGGTCTAAAGTTCAAGGTCGTTTTGAAGAAGTGCCCTTTCTAGAGTCTGCCGAACAAGTACTGCGTGTTGTATCAGCTGCATTCGAACATATAATTGATAATAAACAAAAAACCGCTCTTGTTGATAAAACAAAAAAAATAGTAGATGTGCTTATCGAGCAAGAGGCTATACCTAGCGCTCTCAAGCCTGATGAGGCTGTTGACTTATATTCAAATTGCTATCCATTGCATCCAATTAGCGCAGTCATTTTGCCTTTGCTTTGTCAAAAAGTTGCACAAATGAAAGAACGCACCTTATTTAGCTATCTAGGTAGCCATGAGGAATTTGGCTTGCAGCATATGTTGGAAGAGTTAGATAGCCTAGATGACTACATCTACCCACATCACATTTACGACTACTTCATAACTAACAGCCGGCTGTTCTTGGTGATTACATAACACACAGACGCTGGGCAGAAGTGGTAACGGCTATTGAGCGTTTAGGCGATACTTCTGCAGACGAAGTCAATGCGCTTAAAACTATTGGCCTACTCAACATTATTGGTAGCAAGGGTGGGTTTAAGGCATCCAAGGCCATATTAGAAGCCTGCTACCATAAGAAAATCGTAGCAGCGAACGCTATTAAGGCGCTGCAAGCTAAATCAATCGTCAACTTCCAACGCTTCAATAATGAATACCGTGTATGGCAGGGAAGTGATTTTGACCTTGAGGATGCCTTGCAGGAAGAAATGAATAATATTGGCCAGTTCTCTTTTAGCTGATGAATTTAATGCATCTAAGACTATGCTGCCTACGGTAGCGCGCAAATATACCATTCAAACGGGTGCGTTAAGGTATTTTGTGCCCATATTTGTTGATGCAAAAAATTACAAAAGCATGGAAAAGAAGAGCGAAGATGCGCGCATCGTATTCTATCTTGCCTCTGATCAAGATGATGAGAAAATATTTCATACTGATGTAATTAACTATTTCTCTGGTCTAGATATTGTTGCACTAAGCTTAAACGGAGCTCAATTAAGAGAGGCTGTAGCAGAAACGTTAGCTTTAAAGCGTGTTAGAACGAATCGACAAGAACTCAATAGTGACCCTGTCGCAAATCGTGAATTCGAAGATCGACTAACGGCGGCAGAGCAATCAGAAAACAAAATGTTGCTGAGTTTGGTTGACTCGCCAGCTGACAGTCTTTGGTATCACAGTGGGAGATCAATTAGAGATATTCAATAAGCGTAGCATGCAAGAGATGCTGTCCTGTGTACTTGATAAGGTATATAACAAAACGCCTAGGATACATAATGAGCTAATCAATCGTGATAAACCATCTGCACAGGCAAATGCAGCGCGTAATAAATTGTTATATGCCATGCAAAACAATCCCACAGAAGCTGATTTGGCTATCGATAAGTTCCCCGCTGAAAAAGCTATGTATAGGGCTGTCCTGCGACAAGCGGGCTTGCATCAATTAATGGAAGACAACATAACCTGGCATCTATGCGCCCCGTCTACTGACGGCCGCAAAGATAAGGCCAACATCCGGCACGTATGGAAGCGTATAGATGAGTTCTTGGATAGTACAGAAAAGGAAGCTAAATCATTTGCTGATTTAAACGCTGTACTATTGGCACCACCTTATGGCGTTAAAGCAGGACTGTTACCTATACTCTATATGTCAGCTTACATGGTTTATCAGCATGAAATTGCATTGTATGAGCAGAGACGATACAGGCCATATTTCACAGAAGAGATGCTAGACCGTTTTGTGAAACGACCAGACGAATTTAGGTTCAGCGCTTTAAAATCAGCGGGCTACGTGCTTCAATATTTGAACAGTACTCAAAAGTCCTTCATGGCGACAGTAAGAAACGCACGCTGCTTGAGCTTGCTAAGCCCCTTGCTATATTTATGGGTGATCTTCCTGAATACACTCAGAAGACAAGGAAGGGGTTATCTCCAAACGCTATAAAAGTAAGAACAGCATTTAATTTGGCAAAGTCACCAGAAAAGCTTCTATTGAAGAGTTACCTGCTGCGCTTGGTTTTAATGATATTGGCACTGCTCCCAGCGAGTCTCAACTGAGCTTTCTCGCAAGCCTTGACTCAGACCTTAAGAGAGCTAAGAGATGCATACAGTAACCTCTTAGACAAACAAAAAGAATTATTAGCTCATGCTTTTAATGTTGACCCTAAATCACCGTTAGAAGATTTAAGAAAAGTCCTCGCAGGTAACTGCTACGGCTTAGAGAACTTCACCATTGATGCGCAAGGATTACGTGCCTTCATAATGAAGCTGACCAAATCATCAAGCAGCGATGAGGAATGGTTTGAAGAAACGTGCTGATGTTCCTGGGTAATAAACCCTCTAAGAAATGGCTTGATAGCGAGCAAGACACTGCAGAGTATCGTCTTGCCGACTTTTCAAAGACGTGTAATCGATTTGGGAGAAACTCAGGCTACATGAAAAGGCGAGCGCTGCTAATATTAGTGGTGATTTTGATGTTTATTTGCTGCGCAGTATTAAGAAAAGGTGATACATGATGAGGTTGTTGCTGTAGATCAAAATGGCTTTAAACGAATTTCTGAAGCCAAAAAAAATATTAAAAAAGCTCTTGATGAGTTGCCAGATAAGGAAATTATGTTAGGTGCATTAGCCGAGGTAGTTAACGACTTTTTAATTGAATACAGGAAAAATCAATCTAAACAATCTGATGTGCCTGTAAAAAGAACGAAAAAATTGTTAAAGGGTAATACAGCATGAATGAGAGCTACAAAGAATTGATTAAGGACCCTCAGTACCGTCATGTGCTCGGAATCTCTGCGAAAGGGATACGCGGCATTAGCGATTTACATAAAGGAACATCACCCTGATGTTCATGAAAAAGTTGAATATTTCTTTACGGATACAGGTGCGGAGCTTGAGGAAGTTTATGATTTCCTTGCAAAACTAGAAGCTTATCTCGGTAAAGAAATAAAACGACTAAGTAGTGGTAAACCATTCGAGCATTGGTTAAAGGTTCATAACGAGTACTTGCCATCACCACAACAAAGATGGTGTACACGAATAATGAAGATTAAGCCATTCGAAGCGTTTGTAGGTGACGACCCTGTAATTAGTTATGTAGGCATTAGGGCAGATGAAAACCGTGAAGGCTACATAAGTCAGAAAAAAACTATCAAAGCAGTTTTTCCATTTATAGAAGACGGGCTAGTGCGTGATGATATTTTTCAAATGCTAGAAGACACGGTCGGGATACCAGAATACTATAAATGGCGCTCACGCTCAGGGTGTTATTTTTGTTTCTTCCAGCAGCAGAAAGAGTGGCTAGGATTAAAACGAAATTATCCAACATGATTTGAAAAAGCAAAAGAGTTTGAAAATAGAATACGAACTAAATTTGACTGGAAAGAAGGAGAGGTTGAATTTGGCGGCATGGATATACATGGGAGCTCTCAAGGTTCACTTGATGAGCTTGTTAAAAGGGCTGAGTTAAAAGAATTAAGGGGTATTACTGACAATAAAAAATCAAACAACATGTTGGCAATGTCTTAAGGTTTGAAGAAGACGATGAAGACCCTGAGATCAAGCCTGCTTGATATGCAGTTTATAATACTGCCCACTATATTATGGAAAACGATTTTGATCTAAAAAATACAATAATCGATCTTCTCACGAGATTGGGCGTTTCTTCTTTATCTTGTTACATTGGAAGAGAAAAGCTAATAAGATACCATGAGTCCGGGCAGGGGTTAGACTCGTATATCCTCGCAGAAATATTGTATATTGAACATGGTCTTAATTTGTTTAAAAACAAAAATATACGATTAGAGCTTCTGGCTAGTTTTGGATCAAATAAACTTAAAACCACTGAACAACTTGAAACCCCTATTGCTGATTCATTAAGGAAATATAACGAGTTTAGCTGGGGGAATAATGCTAAATCTAAAGAATTTTTAAGCCTTTTTGATATCCCAAATACTGACATATTTGACGTCAGGACTTCTTTTTCGCCTACTGAAATCAGCTGGT
>CAVRHW010000027.1:0-108995 GCA_963721085.1 uncultured Gammaproteobacteria bacterium | reverse complement strand
TCGCGTCGCACGATGCCAGTTCACACGCCGAGATCAATGCGCTGCGTGCAGCGGGTGAAGCGCTCGATAATTATCGCCTGCCCGACACCACGCTTTATGTCACGCTGGAACCGTGCATTATGTGTGTTGGTGCCATGATTCATGCGCGGGTATCACGTGTGGTTTATGGTGCGAGTGATCCCAAAACCGGCGCGCTTGGTGGTGCATTTAATCTGCTTGATGCGATGCACCATAATCATGTGTTCGAAGTCACAGGCGGTGTGCTGGCTGATGAATGCAGCGCATTGCTGCAGGCGTTTTTTAAAGCGAAGGAGACGACTAAAGCGATGACACCTGAAGAACTCAATCGCAATATGCAGAACGCTGTGCGGCTACATCAGCAAGGCCAGCTGGCGCAGGCTGAACAGATCTATCGCCAGGCGCTGGAATCATTTCCGGAACATGCTGATATATTGAATTTACTTGGCACGCTGTGCAGTCAGGACGGGCGCGTCAACCAGGGCATTGCTTATATTGAGCATGCACTGGCGACTCAGCCGCAGCATCCGCATTATCTGCTTAATCTTGGTCAGGCACAGGTGCAGGCCGAGCTTCTGGATGAAGCGATGACGAATTTCAGAGCGGTATTAAAGACGCAACCGAATTCAGCGCTGGCACATTTTAATCTGGCCAATGTGCTCAAGCAGGCAATCATTTGCAGGCAGCACTGCAACATTATGAGCACGCGTTGGCGCTGTGCCGGACAATGCAAACTATCATTATAACTATGGCAATGCACTGCAGGCGGCAGGGCGGTATCGCAGTGCAATCGATGCTTATGAAAAAGCACTCAGCATCGATCCGAATAATGCGCAGGTACATAACAATCTTGGTATTGTACTCAAGGAATGGGATCGCTTTGACGAAGCGCTGATACATTATAAAAAAGCAATTGAACTTAAACCTGATTTTGCAGATGCACACCTTAATCTGTTTCAGTTGTATGAATCGCAGGACCTTCGAGAACAGGCGCTGCAATGTATTGATGCATTGCAGGCACTCGATCCGGAATGTGTTCATCTAAAACTCAAACGCGCGACTGTGTTTCCACTGATTCCCGAAAGTAAAGAACAGATCGCAAATGTTGATGCAAAATCTGTCGAACACACTCGAAGAGTTACATGATCAAAACTTCGATCTTAAAAAGATCATTAAATATGATCTATCACCGCCACCCATCATGGTGTATTACGGCGAACACGACCGTACGCTACGAGAACGATTTGCTGAGTTGTTCGGTCGTGTCATTCAAGCCGCTGCCTGTATTACCTGCAAGAAAGCAGGATGCAAAACCCGAAATTGGTTTTCTGGTCACGCGCGGTCATGAAGGTGTGTTTTTAAAATGTATGGCAGGTTTGATCAAACAGCTACCGAGTTCGCTGGATGTAAGAGTGCTCTGTGTTGCACCCAATGGAAAACATATACTGGCAAAGAATTGCCCGATGCGGTATTTGTTGAACTGGATCCGGATCTGGAAACGGCCGCCGAACAAATTCATAAACTTGAACTCGATATACTCTATTACTGGGAAGTCGGCACCGACAGCCTGAATTATTTTTTACCGTTTTTCAAAGCTGCGCGCCTACAGGTGGGTTTCTGGGGCTGGCCGGTGACCTCGGGTATCGCGCGAGATGGATTATTATTTGTCCATGCAATTATCTTGAAACTGAAAATGGCGCAACAGTTTTATACCGAAAAATTATTCATGCTGCCAGGGTTGCCAGTCTATTATTATCGTCCGCCGGTGCCGGAAGTGGCATTGATAGAAAATGAGTTTGGTTTTGAATGAAAGCGACCATCTGTATCTTTGTGCGCAAAATCTGCGCAAGGTGCACCCGGATATGGATGAAGTGTTCAGGCAGATTCTGCTCAAAGATGATAAGGCCGTTATTTTATTCATTCATGATAAACAGAAAACAGTCACGCAAAATCTGCAACTGCCGATTAACAAACACTATTCCGGAAATTTCTGATCGTGTGCGTTTTCTCGAACGCATGCCTGCAGAAAAATATCTTGGTCTGGTAAAAACAGTCGATGTTATTCTCGATACCTTTTATTACACCGGCGGTGCTAACACCAATTACGATGCTTTTGCCGCGGGCACGCCGGTTGTTACATGGCCATCAGACATGCACCGCGGCCGTTATACCTGTGCTGCGTATCAACAGATGGGGTATATGGATCTGGTGGCTGAAAGCCGGGATGACTATGTAAACAAAGCCATCGCGCTTGCCAGTGATAAAACGCTTGCGAGCAAAGGCCAGTCAGGCGGTGCTCGAAGGCTGTGATGCTTTGCTCGAAGATCAGCAGGCAGTGGATGATTTTGTCGCAAGCGTATATGCCATGCTGGAACAACAGATAGTTAATATTGCCATAACGGATGCCAGGGCTACAATGTTGATTTAGCGACAGCCATATTGACCCATCTAAAGACGAGGCGATGTGTCGCCCTTGTCACACGATGGGCGGTTGTCGTCAGGGTTGGATAATTCGGGTATTATCGGCCTTCATATTATTAGTTAGCTGTGCGCATATCCATGATGGGGCCACAGCCCCTCATGGAGATGCAAATGTACTCAATAAAACGGACCCCTCTGGCAGCTGCCTTGCTGCTGGCGCTCAATAGCCCGCTCTACAGCCCGATAGCCAGTGCTATTCCTCCTCCACCATTCTTTGGCCCGGTAGCCGGCGATGAAGTTCAGGTTAACACCGAGACTTCACTCAGTCAGAAATCGCCCAGTATTGCGATGGATGCGAACGGAAATTTTGTGGTTGTGTGGCAGAGCATAATCAGGATGGTGATGGCTAGGGAATCTACGCCCAGCGCTATTTTGCCGATGGTACGACGAATGGCAACGAGTTGCAGGTCAATACCTAGAACCGGTGATCAGACAGTACCCAGGTTGCTATGGATGCGACCGGTGATTTTGTGGTTGTGTGGGACCAGTTATCTTGCTGAGGACGGCAATGGCGCTGGCATTTTCGCCCAGCGTTATAATGCTGATGGCACGCAGCCGGTCTGAGTTTCAGGTCAATACCTACACCGCCGGATGATCAGATCACACCCAGCGTTGCGATGGACGCCAGCGGCGATTTTGTGGTCGCGTGGAATAGTAATAATGGCAGTAATGCGGTGGCCAGGATGCCAGTACGACGGATCTTTGCCCAGCGCTATAACTCCGATGGTACAGCAGCCGGTAATCGAATTTCAGGTCAATACTTGGACCACCGGCGCTCAGTCCTACCCGGCTGTTGCGATGGATGCGACCGGTGATTTTGTTGTCGCCTGGGCCAGCGGTGGTGGCCAGGAAGTGGGTACGGGACTTACTACGGCATCTACGCTCAGCGCTATCATGCTGATGGCACCCCGATGTAAATGGACTGAGTTTCATGTCAATACCTATACTGACTGATCAGCAGAATTCCCGAGTGTTGCCATGGATGCAACCGGTGATTTTGTGATCGCCTGGCAAAGTGATAATCAGGATGGCGACTGACTTACGGTATCTATGCCCAACGCTATGATGCTGACGGTGTCGCTTCTTCAGACGGTGAGTTTAAGGTCAATACCTACGACCACCAGTTCGTCAGACCGTCCCAGTGTTGCCATGGATACAGCCGGTGATTTTGTGATCGCGTGGACAGGCGTTATGGCTCAGGATGGTGATGCTGCGGGCGTTGAAGCACAGGGCTATAATGCGGATGGTACGGCGAACGGCAGGCGAGTTTCAGGTGAACACTGATACTACCAATGATCAGAATGCAGCCCAGTGTTGCCATGGATGCCAATGGTAATTTTGTGGTCGCCTGGCAGAGTCAAGGGTCAGGACGTTCCTGCTGATACCAATAGCTACGGTATCTACGCCCAACGCTATACAGGCAGCACGGCTGCAACTGTCGACCTTAATCTGGTAGTCAACGACGACACCGATCCGGTGACCGTGGGTAATAATTTTGTGTACTCATTGATAACCACCAATAACGGCGCTGGTTACTGCGATCGATGTCAATCTGAGTGAACCCTGCCGGCCGGTTTAACCTATGTATCGGATGACGCAGCTGCTTCCGGCTGGACCTGCTCACAGTCGGCGACAACGATAAACTGCAACAAACCTTACATGACCGCAGGTGAAATCAGCACGATCAATGTCACCGTGACCGCAGATACCGCTGGCACCTTGAGCAACACTGTAACCGCGACCTCGGCACAGACCGATTCGAATCCGGCAGACAATACCGATACCGAAACCACGGTTGTGGATGCTGCACCAACTACAACGACACCTTCGTCTGGTGGCGGTGGTGGTTCACTCGGCGTGTTCACGCTGTTGCTTGCTGTGCCGCTGTGGTTGCGACGCCGCTGGATGCGTTGATCCGGTGTGAAAACGGCACTAATAAAAGACGAACTTCGGTTCGTCTTTTTTTTGCGCTAACATGTAGTCACTACTCATTATGAGACAACCATAACAATGATAGTCAACCTGGTCACGGTCAACATCAGCAACGCCCGCAGGGCGAACCGATCCAGTGCGCGCCCGATCCGGGTTTTATCGAATGGCTGGCCAGCAGCAAGGGCAGCCTGGTGGTGAGCACTTATCAGGCCGGTAAATTATTGATGATCGGCTGGGACGGCAAACAGCTCATCTTATTAATGCGCCAGTACGACAAACCCATGGGCTTTGATGTCTCGGGGAAAAAGCTGGTGCTGGCCACGCGCAACAATATCACCATTCACAGCAATGATCCGGTGCTGGCGAAAAACTACAGGCCGGGTGTTCAATACGATGCGTTGTATTTACCACGAGTGTCCTGGCACACTGGTGATCTCAATGTGCACGATATTGCGTTCACCAATGATGGTTTATGGGTCGTAAATACGCGTTTCAGCTGTCTGGCCAAACTCAGTGATGAATTTACTTTTATACCGCAATGGCGACCTGCATTTGTCAGTGATACCGTACCGGAAGACCGTTGCCATCTGAATGGTCTGGCGCTGGTCAAAGGCGTTCCGCGTTATGTCACCTGTCTGGGTGAGACCGATACCCCCGGTGGCTGGCGCGAGAAAAAAAGCACCGGCGGTGTGGTGATCGATATCAAAACCAGTGAAGTGCTGGTGCGGGATCTGGCGATGCCGCATTCGCCGCGTTATTACCGAAAACATTTATATGTGTTGAACTCGGGCGCGGGTGAGCTGTTGCGCATCGACCCGGATACGGGCGAACGCGAAGTGGTGTGCCAGCTGCAGGGCTACTTGCGCGGTATTTCGTTTGTTGATAACTACGCCATCGTTGGCCTGTGTAAAATCCGTGAAAGCAATATTTTTGGCGGCATGCCGATTCAGCAACGTTACGATAAATTATTGTGCGGTGTGGCTGTGGTCAACATCAAAACCGGCAAGCAGGAAGGCCTGTTCGAATTTACCGCGGGCTGTGATGAAATTTTCGATACCCGGTTTTTGCCGGGTGTGCAGCGCGCCAATATCCTGAGCACCGACCGACCGGAGTCGCTGGAAGCGTTCAACGCACCGGATTTTTCCTACTGGTTGCGACCGCAAAATCTGGTCAAGGATTACACGTAAAGCTAAAACCTAAAAACTGAACCACAGACAAATTCGACAGGATCGAATTTGAACGCGTGCTGTTACGCGGCCCGCAGGGTGGAGGGCAGGAAGCCCGGAATAAACACAGAGAACACAGAGGAAAAATGGTTTGTTAAAAGCAGAACTTTGAAACAGTGACAACGAATCAGGTTAAAATATACACATCCCATTTTATTTTCTAAAACAAATAATTTTGTTTTTCTCCGTGTTCTCTGTGCCTCTGCGGTTTCACCTTTAAGTTTTATTGCTGTTTTTCAGATTCCCTTGTTCGCAGCAACATCTACCATATATTTCTTATGGTTATTTGCCCTACGTGAAAATCATAAAATCTATCAGTTTATGACTATATTTGTAAAATATAGTCCGATGACATTAGTATGTGCCGTGTAGTTATATAGTGTTATAAAGGTCGTGGTGCTGGTTTTGGACAGCAGGTTATTGCCCTGTCAGAGCAAAGCATGATTGATCTGTAATGAGCAACATGGAGGCTCAGTGAAAAGTCCTGAATCTGAAGTCGGAACTGAACATCGGATTCCCATCTGGTCGTGCGTGCGATGGTATTTTTTCATCTGGTTACCTCTCGTGCTTGCGCTGGCGGCGGCTGTCTGGACGATACACCACACTGACGTGGCTGCTGCACTGACGATTACCCAGAATGATGAACGGCAGTCCATACAGCTGGCTGGCGAAGCGATTACGGCAGAAATGGGCATGCTGCATAGCGATATTCGCTATCTGGCAGAGCAATCTTCTCTGCGCGACTGGCTCGACACAGGCACTCCGGCAGCCTATGCAAAACTGACTTCCGACCTGCTGGCTTATGCGCGGGAACGCGGGTTTTTTGATCAGGTTCGGCTGCTGGATCAGCACGGTCAGGAAGTGGTGCGCATTAACAATATTGATGGCCGACCAACGGTCGTTCCTGACCGGCGGTTACAGAACAAGGAGGGGCGTTATTATGTCAAAGCGACAATGGCGTTGCCTGCTGGCAAGGTATATGTTTCTCCATTTGATCTGAACATCGAACACAATAAAATCGAGCAGCCAATCAAGCCCATGATTCGTTTTTCGACCCGGGTGTTTGACAAGCAGGGTCGTTCGCGTGGAATGGTCGTGCTGAATTATCTGGGACAACGACTGTTAGATCGTCTTGCTTCCTACAATACTAAAAACCAGAATGGACTCTGGTTGTTGAATACCGATGGATACTGGTTGTTAGGACCGAGCGCCAAAGTGGACTGGGCGTTTATGTATCCAGAGCGAAAATCGATTCGCTTTTCCACGCAGTACCCTGCGGCCTGGCAACATATGAGGCGGGGCCCAGCGCGCTCTCAGTTTACGCTGGACGGCAATTTATTCAGCTATGCCAGGGTTTCATTACCGGCAGTGCTGAGTAAAAACAATAATGCGCACTGGATTCTGGTCAGCTATGTTCCGTCTGCGGCGATGAGCGCAAAAACACAGGCCAGTGCCGACCATCTTGCTGAACTATTCATTGCTTTAGCCGCGTTACTGGCGCTGCTCAGTATTGTGATTGCCTACCACATTGTGCGCCGTCAGCAGGCTGAGGACAGAGTGCGCGCTAGCGAGGCACGTTTCCGTGGGCTGCTGGACTTCGCTCCGGATGCCATCATCATTGTCGATCAACACGGAGATATCGTCATGGTCAATACCCAGACTGAAAACTGGTTTGGGTATACGCGTGATGAGCTCCACGGGCAGGCGGTGGAACAGCTTATCCCCGAACGGTTTCGTCAAAACCATCGTCACTATCTCAATGATTACATTGCACAGGCTGTGTCCAGAAGCATGGGTGCTGGTGCCGACCTTTTTGGGCTACGGAAAGATGGCAGCGAGTTCCCTGTCGAAATCAGCCTCAGCCCGCTGAAAACGCGGAAGGGCCTGCTGGTCACCAGCATCATCCGCGACATTAGTCAGCGTAAACAGGCCGAAGACCAGATTCTGCAACTGAATGATGCGCTGAGTGAGCGCGCGACAGAACTGGAAGCAATCAATCATGAGCTTGAAGCCTTTAGTTATTCTGTATCTCATGATCTGCGCGCACCGTTGCGTGCCATCGACGGCTTTAGCCGAATCCTGCTCGACAATTACGCTACAGTGCTGGATGACAAGGGCAAGGATCAACTGACACGTGTGCGCAATGCTGCTCAGCATATGGCGGCCCTGATCGACGATCTGCTAAAACTTTCTCGGGTGAGTCGAGCCGAACTTAAGCCGGTGCGTGTCGATCTTAGTACCATTGCCAGACAGGTGTATGAGGAGCTTGCCAGTGCAGATCCGCAGCGCAAGGTGCAGTTGAAGGTGCAGCCCAGAATGTATGTATGGGCGGACGCCAGTTTACTTCGGGTGGTGCTGGTTAATCTTATCGGCAACGCCTGGAAATTCACCAGCCAGGCAGCGGGTGCCTGCATCGAAATTGGGGCGGTGCTTGATAGTAAAGTGGTCACCTGTTTTGTACGTGATAACGGCGCCGGATTTGACATGGCTTATGTTGATAAATTGTTTGGCGCTTTTCAACGATTGCACGATGCCAGTGAGTTTCCAGGTACAGGCATCGGGCTGGCGACAGTGAAAAGAGTGATTCATAAACATGGTGGGCGGGTATGGGCCGAAGCCGAGGTTGGCAGTGGTGCTGTTTTTTACTTTACTCTGGAGCAGGCAGCATGAACACAAATGAAATTCTACTGGTTGAAGATAACCCGGATGATGAAACTTTGACCATTCATGCGTTGGAATCGAACCGCATCACTAATACAATAGTCGTGGCGCATAACGGTGTTGAGGCACTGGATTATCTTTTCGCTACCGGGGCCTATGCAGGACGCAATTCAGACGATCATCCAGCGCTTGTATTGCTTGATTTGAAGTTACCTAAGATAGATGGCATCGAAGTGCTGCGTCAGATTCGAGCACATAAGACAACGCGTTTGCTGCCAGTTGTAGTACTAACATCTTCGGACGAAGATGAAGACAGGCTGAAAGCGTATAGCCTCGGTGTGAACAGCTATGTACGTAAGCCAGTTGATTTTGACGAATTCTTAAATGCGGCAGGGCAGCTTGGGTTGTACTGGTTGTTGCTTAACGTACCACCGCCAAAATTATAGGACAGGTTTACCGCTATGGACCCATCTAAAACATCGCCTGAGTCTTTACGGGCGCTTATCGTCGAGGATAATGAAGACGATGCGCTGTTGCTGGCTGAGCATTTGAAAAGCGGTGGCTATGATCTTCACTGGAAAAGAGTGGATACGGAGCAAGCCATGCTTGAAGCGCTGCAGCAATCCTGGGATATCGTGTTCACTGATTACAGCATGCCACACTTCAATGGATCCAGAGCGCTGGAAGTGTTGCGTAATATTGATATTGATGTGCCGCTGATTTTTGTTTCCGGTACGATTGGGGAAGAGGTGGCGGTAGAAGCCATGCGATATGGTGCGCAGGACTATATCATGAAAGGTTCGATGCCACGTCTGCTGCCAGCGGTGGAACGTGAACTGCAAGAGACGCGCGTACGCCAGCGGCGACACGAAGCAGAGCAGGCGCTGAAAAAGCTGTCACTGGTGGTCGACCAGACGGCTGATTGTGTCTTTATCACCGATCCGCACGGGATCATTGAATATGTGAATCCAGCTTTCGAATCGTTGACAGGCTACCGGTTCACGGAAGTGGTTGGCAAAAATCCGTCAATTCTCCGTTCCCAGAAACAGGATGCCAGTGTATACCGCCAGATGTGGCAGACGTTGAGCGAGGGACAGGTATATAGAGGCACCTTGATCAATCAGGATAAAAACGGTGATTTGTTCTACGAAGAGAAAATGATTACACCTTTAAAGGATGAGCAGGGGAAGATTTCCCATTTTGTTTCCACCGGTCGGGACATCACTGCGCGCGTTAAGGCGGACGAAGCGCGCAATCGACTGGCCGCCATTCTGGAGGCTACGCCGGATATGGTCGGTATTCTCGAACCCGAAGGCCGCCTGCGTTATCTCAATAGCGCAGGCTACAGACTGTCAGGTTTGGATGCAAATACTGATGTGAGTAAATACAGCATACAGGACCTGTTTTCTGCAGAAGTGACGCAGCGGTTTATTACCGATCCGATCAAGCTATCGAAACAGAATGATATCTGGTATGAAGAAGCTATTCTGCGAGGTGTTGATGGAATCGAAACCCCGGTCTCTTTAGTGGTGCTGGTGCATCATGATGCAAGTGCGCAAGTAGAGTACTTGTCGATCATTGCACGCGATATTTCCGAGCGCAAGCATTTTGAAGAGCGCCTGCAATTTCAGGCAACGCACGACAACCTGACGAATTTACCCAATCGATTTTTACTAGCTGATCGTTGTGCTGCCGAACTGGAGCGCGCTCGTCGATCTAATAGCAGTGCTGCTGTCCTGTTCCTCGATCTGGATAATTTTAAGCGCGTTAATGACAGTCTGGGGCATGCGTCGGGTGATTCGCTACTGCGACAGGCAGCGAATATGTTGCAATCCTGTGTACGACCCACCGATACTGTGGCGCGGCACGGTGGCGATGAGTTTACTCTGTTGCTCGGTGATATTACTGGCGTAGACAGTGTTCTGTCAGTGCTGCGTAAAATAAAAACCGCCTTTGTACGACCAATTTTTGTTGATGCGCAGGAAATTTACGTTGCTTTTAGTGTTGGTATTGCGATGTATCCCCATGATGGCAATAATGTTGAATCATTGCTGCACAATGCAGACATTGCTATGTACCAGGCGAAGACAAGTGGCCCCAGTCAGTATTGTTTCTATGCCCCTGAAATGAACCAGCGCGGTCACGAGCTTTTGGTGATGGAAGCGGATTTACGTCACGCCATAGCGAAGGATGAGTTTGTATTGTATTACCAGCCACAGGTAGAGCTTGGCAGCCGCCACATGGTTGCGGTCGAAAGCCTGATTCGCTGGCAGCATCCCCGTCTGGGCCTGGTATCACCGGCGGATTTTATCCCACTGCTGGAATCGACAGGGTTGATTGTACCCGTGGGTGAATGGGTATTGCGCCAGGCTTGCGCCGAACATCGGCGCTATCGTGAGCGGGGCTTTAATAACATACATATTGCCGTTAATGTGTCTGCGGCACAGTTCATTGATGAAAATTTATTGAGTATGGTGCGTAGAGTACTGCATGAAGAAAGCATGCCTGCCCAGGCGCTGGAGCTGGAAATCACAGAAAATATCATCATGCGCGATCCGAAAGTTGCAATCGAAATATTGCAGGAATTGCACAGTCTGGGTGTGCGTATCGCGATAGACGATTTTGGTACGGGCTATTCCTCGCTGGCCTATCTCAAACGTTTTCCACTGGATGTGCTCAAGGTCGACCAGTCTTTTGTGCGTGACATAATCACGGATACCAGTGATGCTCTGATTGTTGATGCCAGCATTTCACTCGCACACAAGCTAGGTCTCACTGTTGTTGCCGAAGGCGTGGAAAATACAGAGCAACTTGATTTTCTCCGTACCCATAATTGTGATATGGCACAGGGCTACTATTTAAGTCACCCATTACCCAGCGAGAAACTGTACGAGCTTATCCAGTCAGGAAAGCGCTGGTAGCATTCAACCCACCTGGGTTTTCATACTGGCCAAGGCCACAGAATCTGGTCAAAAATTACACATAAAACCTGAAAGCTGAACCACAGAGGCACAGAGAACACAGAGAACACAGAGGAAAAATGGTTTGTTAAAAGCAAAACTTTGAAACAGTGACAACGAATCAGGTTTAAATAAACACATCCCATTTTATTTTCTAAAACAAATAATTTTTTTCTCCGTGTTCTCTGTGCCTCTGTGGTGAAATGTTTTTATATTTTATTTCAACTACCTTCCAGATCGCTCAACATGTGCTGATAACTGCCATAACGCGTTTTTGATATTTTCCCCTGTGCTACCGCTTCCAGGATGGCGCAGCCGGGTTCGTGCTGGTGCGAGCAGTTGGCGAATTTGCATTTGTTGGGGATGTTTCTGATTTCAACGAAACCGTAAAAAATCTCGGCCTTGCTGTTGATGTGCGGGGTAAAGTCGCGCACGCCGGGCGAGTCGATCAGCTCGCCGCCGTCGGGTAAATGATATAGCGATGACACGGTAGTGGTGTGGCGGCCTTCGCCGGTGTTCTCGGAAACTTCAGCGACGCGGGCATCGGTTTCGGGTATCAGGCGGTTCACCAGCGAGGTTTTACCGACACCGGAGAGGCCGACAAAAATACTGGTGGTGTTTTTGAGTTTGGCCCTGAGCTCTTCGATACCGCGTTCATCTACTGCGCTGGTGTGGATCACGCTGTAACCGAGCTGGCGATAACTATCGATGCTGTCGATAATGTCCTGATCAGCTTTATCCGCGAGGTCGATTTTGTTCAGCACGAGAGTGGCCTGTGCGTTCAGATTTTCGATCGCAACCAGATAGCGATCGATGAGATAGATGTTGGGCGCAGGTTCAACCGCACAGACGACCACGACATGGCCGACATTGGCAGCTACCGGTTTGGCCTTGTTACCAAAACCGATTTTTTCCAGCAGGTTGTCGCGTGTTTCGATCGCGACTACGACGCCATCGCCGGTGTCTTCCTGCGGGTGAAACGCCACACGATCACCGCATGCAATGTCACCGAGGTTCTGTCGTAGCTTGCAGGTGTGCCGTTCGTGTTCAGCCGTTTCTACAACCACCTGCCGGCCATAATGACTGACCACAATGCCTTTGAGCTGTGCTGTATTGTTAGCGGTGGTTGTCGGTATATCGAGTTGATCAGTCTTGTTTTTCGCGATGCGGCGTTGCTGCTGCTGGGTGAGTCTGCGCTTTGCCATATTAAATAGGTAAAGTGGTATCTATTTTGGCGGCGCAAATAAAATCATATTGTGACAAACCACCAACACTATGAGTGCTGTACTCCACAGTGCAGCTATTGTAGCTGACGCTCAGATCGGGATGGTGGTCCTGCTGATGGGCGATCATCGCGACCACGTTCACAAAGGCCATGGTTTCGTAATAGTTTTTGAATTTGAAGACCCGTTTAATCCGGGTTCTGTCATCGCTTAGCTGCCAGTCTTCATCGATATTCTTTATATGATGCGAAATCGCTTCGGCGGTGAGCAATTCGGCCTTGCCCTGGCATTGCTGGCTGGCGAGATCCACGGGCTAAAATTTGTAATATTTCGAGTTGAGGTATTTGATCACATCATTGACATCTTCATCGAACAGCTGGATGCCGATGTTGTCTTTGCAACGTCGAACCTGTTTGCCGAGTTCGGCCAGCGATGACACGCGGCGATCTGCGCGGGTGTAGACTTCATCGCCGTGACATTTGGTGCAGTCTTTCTGAACTATTTCCTGGCCATGTTTTATTGCCTGCGCGTCGGTTTCTTTTGCTGCGTAGGCCTGTGTGGCGCACAGAACGAGCGTGTAAAGGGTAATGTTGAGACTAATGCGTAATGATTTCATAACTTAGCCCTGTTGTTGAGGTTGTGCATTCAGATGTGCAATACGCACCGGCGCAGGTGGATGTGAATCATAAAATGCTGAGTACAGAGGGTCGGGTGTCAGCGTGCTGGCGTTTTCGCGATACAAGCCTACCAGTGCCTGCACCAGATGGCGTGCATCGGTTTGCTCGGCGGCAAAGGCATCGGCTTCAAATTCATTTTTGCGCGAGAACATGCTCATCACCGGGCCCAGAAGGAATGTGAATACAGGTACGACCAGGGTGAATAATAATAGTGCCATATAGGTCGAAGGTGTGCTGATCCCTAGGCCGTGGTAGAACCAGTCGGTTTTCATCAGCCAGGCGAGCACAGCCAGGCCGATAAACGTGGTCGCAAAAGAAATCATCATGCTTTTCACGATATGTTTTTTCTTGAAGTGACCCAGTTCGTGCGCGAGTACCGCCTCGAGTTGATCATCATCGAGCATTTTCAGCAGGGTGTCGAAGAACACGATACGTTTGTTTTTACCAAAGCCAGAGAAATACGCATTGCCATGAGAGGATCGTTTTGAGCCGTCGATGACAAATACGCCATTGCTGTTAAACCCACAACGTTCCAGCAGTTGTTTGATGCGTTGCAGGGTGGCGCCATCTTCCAGTGGTTCGAATTTGTTGAATATCGGCGCGATCCAGGTCGGGTAGGCCCACATCATCAGTATGCTGAAACCGGTGAGCACCAGCCAGGCATACAGCCACCAGGCCTGGCCGGCCTGTTCCATCAGCGCGAGCACGATATATATCAATGGCACCCCCAGCACCAGTGCCAGCGCGCCACCTTTGAGAATATCAACGATAAAGGTTTTTACCGTGGTGCGGTTGAAGCCAAAGCGCTGTTCGATGACAAAAGTGCTGTAGATCGAAAATGGCAGATCCAGCAGGGCCGTAATCAGCGCGTAGCCAAAGATCACCGCGATACCGGTCAGGATCGGGCCATAGCCCAGCGCACTGAAGCGATGATCCAGCCAGTCCAGGCCGCCGCCCAGTGTCCATAGCAATAACAGGGTTATCTCGTAGACCAGGGGCCAGCGGCCGAAGCGGACCTTGGCGATGGTGTAATCGGCCGCTTTTTGGTGCTCTTCCAGGGTGATTTTGTCGGCGAAAGCGGGGGGTACGCTGGCGCGGTGCTGGCTGATATAGCGCACCTGCCGAAACGAGAGCCAGAGTCTCGCCAGAGTGGAAAGCGCCAGCATAAAGAGAAAAAACAGGGTAAAACTACTCAAATCGGTCATTGTAAACTTTATGAATGCTAACAGTGTCTGTATTATCCATTTATAAGACCATGAAGGCCAGTTATTCAACGGGCTATATTAAGGAACAGGCATGAACCAGGTAAACAACGAAAACTTGATCTGGATAGATCTTGAAATGACCGGACTCGACCCGCTCAATGACCGTATTATAGAGATTGCGACCATTGTCACCGACAAGGACCTGAAAATACTCGATGAAGGCCCTTCGATTGTGGTTCACCAGAACGACGAATATCTTGACGCCATGGACGAGTGGTGCACCACCCAGCATGGGCAGTCAGGACTGACCCAGCGTGTGCGCAACAGCTCGGTGTCAGAAGCGACCGCAGAAGCGGTCACGATCGCATTTTTACAGAAATATGTCCCGCCGGGCAGATCGCCCATGTGTGGTAATACGATTTGTCAGGATCGACGTTTTCTGGCGCGCTGGATGCCCGAGCTGGAAGAATATTTCCACTACCGAAATCTTGATGTCAGTACTCTGAAAGAGCTGGCGCGACGATGGTCACCGGAAGTTGCACACGGTTTTAATAAGGAATCCAGTCATCTGGCTATGGATGACATTCGTGACTCCATCAATGAGCTGAAGTATTACCGTAAAACCATGCTTTCCATATAGTCTCTGCAGGCCAGCGGTCTGTGGGCCTGCATTAACTAAAGAATGACTTCGGATCGGGTATCCCCCGGTCATCTGAAAAACAAATCAACTTTAAACAGGCTGAGTTGTCAGACGGGCACAGCGGCATAGCATTCCGGAATCACCGGAGGGCCTGCCGGTCGGAAGCATACCCTGCGGCACACATGTGTGCTGGCAGGTTCTGACAGGGCTGAGTCCATCCACTTCGTACTGGCATGGTAGTTGCTTTGTCTCAATTAAGTAAAACTTTTATGCAAGTATAATCCTGGCTGGTACGGCAGATTGTGGCAGTCATGTGCTGACAACAGGGACAATCCGCCAGATCCGAATCCAGATTTCGTGACTAAGGACGCAAACTGAGGCGTAGACGGGCTAAAAGATCATTTGTTGCTGGTTGGCAGCAGGCAAAGCCGATATACAGAGGTGGACAGGCTAAACATGTTAAATTTAGCAATGCACAGGAATGAGGCGATCGCACTGATCATGGTGCAATGGCCGGTCTGGAACCAGCTGAAAGCAAATTGCAGATCTGGATACAATAACAGGGAGAGGGAATATGGTAAGCAGTAAATATTTCCTGTCACTATCGTCACTAAGAACGTGTTGGTGTCATGGGTGCACTGACGTAAGTTGCTACGAAGCAGCAGGTGGAAAATAAATGACTATAGATTATCAGCAACAGGCAAAAAATTATCGTTACTACACCGATTCGAACCTGGGTTCGGAAATCACGAGAAGGGCGCTGGTGATTGTGCTCGCAGGTGGTGCGGGTTCGCGTCTGAAAGGGCTCACATTATGGAGAGCAAAACCAGCCGTCCCTTTTGGTGGTAAATACCGCATTATTGATTTCGCGCTTTCCAATTGTGTTAATTCCGGTCTGAGGCGTATCAGTGTGCTCACACAGTATAAATCACACTCGCTGATTCGGCATTTACAACGCGCCTGGGGATTTATGCGCGCAGAAATTGGCGAGTTTGTTGAAATCATCCCAGCGCAACAGCGTATTGCGACCGAATGGTATCGCGGTACAGCAGATGCGCTTTTTCAGAATATCGACATTATTCGCCGGCATGCGCCTGAAAATGTAATCGTGCTGGGCGGTGATCATATATACACCATGGATTATTCAAAAATGCTTTATGAGCATGTGATGTCAAAGGCCGATCTGACGGTGGGTTGCATTGAAGTTCCTCGTGAAGATGCATCTGAATTTGGCGTGATGTCGATTGACGAAAATTTCAAAATCACCAAGTTTACAGAAAAACCTGCTGATCCGGATTGCCTGCCAGGTAAACCTGATAAAGCGCTGGCGTCAATGGGCATTTATATATTTAAAACAGCTTATCTGTATGACAGTCTGATAGCGGATGCGGCTAATCCGGACTCTGCGCATGATTTTGGTAAAAACATTGTGCCCCGGAGTATTGCGCGTAGCGCAGCGTATGCGTTCCCATTTGTAAAAAAAGATGGCACCCCCGCGTACTGGCGAGATGTCGGTAGTGTGGACTCGTATTACGAAGCCAATATAGAACTTTGTTCTGTAGAACCGGAATTGAATCTATATTCACGCGCATGGCCAATATGGACATATCAGACGCAGCATCCACCCGCCAAGTTTATTTTTGATGATGAAATTGCGCGTGGACAGGCGATTGACTCACTGGTCTCCGGTGGCTGCATTATTTCCGGAGCGAGAGTGAAACGTTCTGTCATTTTTTTCGCAACCGAAATTGATCGTGGTTCTACAGTCAAAGACAGCGTGATTTTACCCAAGGTCAATATTGGCGAAAATTGTCGTATCACGCGCGCCATCATTGATAAGGCCTGTGTGATCCCTGATAACACTGTTATCGGTGAAAATATAGAAGAGGATAAAAAGCGTTTTCACGTAACAGAGCGCGGTATCGTACTCGTGACTCCACACATGCTGGGTCAGAATCTATACAGCGAAGAATCGGGGCCAATGCAAACATGAGTAAAGTATCGCGCGTTAACTTTGCACTTTGCTGGCACATGCATCAGCCGTGGTATCAAAGAGGCCTTGATGGTGACTATCAGTTGCCCTGGGTATATTTACACGCGATAAAGGATTATTCAGACATGGCTGCGCATCTCGAAGCGCATCCTGCAATGAAACTGACAGTGAATTTTGCGCCTGTACTTCTTGAACAGCTGGACGATTATGCGCAGCAGTTAAAGGAGTGGCTGGAAACAGGTGCTCGTATGCGTGATCCTATGTTGAATCTTCTGGCGGGTGTGGATGCTATTCCCCAGGACGTGGAACAAAGGAACGAGTTATTGAAAAACTGTCAACGCGCCAATGCCGCGAAGATGATAGATCCTTACCCGGGGTTTTACCGGCTGGTTCAGCCTTTAAGGAGAATATTCAAGGTTAAGAATACTGGCGCAGCGGATGCTGCTCCAGTTGTTGATATCGGTTTTTTACAATATTTCAAACAGCAGTATTTCATTGATATCCTGGTCTGGTATCACCTCGCCTGGCTGGGGCACTCGCTCAAGCAGACGGAAACTTCGCAACGCCTGGTTAATAAAGGATCGGACTATGATATGTCCGATCGACGTGAATTGATTGAACTAATTTCAAACTGTATTAGCGGCCTGATTCCGCGTTACCGCAAGCTTGCGGAAAGTTCGCAGATTGAATTATCGATGACGCCATATGGCCACCCGATTATTCCGCTGCTGAATGATATCGACAATATGCAATGTGCTCAGCCGAATGTGCCAGTTCCTGCGTTTAGCAAATATCCTGGTGGTGAAGCGCGCTCACGCTGGCATATAGAAAAGGGTATCGAGTGTTTCGAGCAGCATTTTGGTATGCGGCCAAAAGGTATCTGGTTGTCGGAGGGCGCGATTTCTGAAGATGCGATTGCGATGGTCGAGGAGTACGGTTTCGAATGGACCGCGTCTGGCGAAGCGGTCTGGAGAAATAGTGTTAAATTGTCGGGTGAACATAGTGAAGCAGCAGTAAGCAAGCGTTCCCTGTTTCATCCTTATAAGCTGAATGAGTATTCACCGGCACTTTTTTTCCGCGATGACGGCCTTTCTGACCTGGTGGGATTTGAATACAGTCGCCGTAACTCTGTCGAAGCTGCTGAAGACCTGGTGCAGAACCTGGTCAACATTGCAGATTATCTTGGTGAAGATGCTTCTGACCACGTAGTCACGATTATTCTCGATGGTGAAAATGCCTGGGAATATTACCCGCATAATGGGCATTATTTTCTTGATCATCTTTATGCGCGGCTGGAAAAGCACGAGCGCGTGCGTCCGGCCTGTTTCGCGGATTTAACTGACTTACCATCCTGCCGCACACTAAATAAAATGTGTGCTGGCAGCTGGGTTTATGGATCTTTTTCGACATGGATTGGACAGAAAGACAAAAATCGCGCATGGGAGTTGCTGGCGGCCGCAAAACAGGCATACGATGCTGTTATTGCAAACGGTATGCTGGATGAAGCGACTTACGAAATTGCAACACGTCAACTTGCTATTGCCGAAGGCTCTGACTGGTTCTGGTGGTTCGGTGATATTCATTCAGCTGCGAGTGTGAGTGATTTTGACAAACTATTTCGTGCGCAACTTGAGAATCTGTACACGATTTTACATTTACCTGTTCCTGATCGACTCAATGACCCCGTATCTCTTGGTGGCGGTCGTAAAGATGCTGCTGAGAATGCAGGTACGATGGCCAGGAATGTATGATCGCTACTCATTATCACCCAAAGCTAAGGCATGCAGCACAGGTTGTTCGTGAAACTGGTCATTAAATGAGTGTTATCGACTTTTACCAACGTCGGGCAGGCGTGCTCCTGCATCCAACATCATTCCCGTCGGGTAAACTTGATTCGGATGCTGAACGTTGGCTGGACTGGCTAGAGCAGTCAGGATTTTCTATGTGGCAGGTGTTGCCGTTAGGTGAACCACAGCATGGCCTTTGCCCCTATCAGTGTGTATCGGCGTTTGCCATGAATCCTGCGCTCTATACAGCTTATACGCAACCGCGCCCGGACCTGGGTGAGTTTAGAATCTTTTGTGCGGCAAACCCCTGGGTTGAAGACTATGCGCTTTTTAAGTTATTGCATGACCGCTTCAACGATGATGCATGGTATGAGTGGCCACATGAATACAAGTTTCGAGACGAAGCTGCGCTGGAGAAACTACGCAATGACAAGGCAGAGGATTATCTTCTTCTGCAATGGCAACAGTACGAATTGCATCAGCGCTGGCATGTGCTGAAACAACGAGCGAACAGCAGAAATATTTTACTATTTGGTGATATGCCTTTATTTGTGGCTCACGATAGTGTGGACGTCTGGGTTGAGCCGCAACGTTTTTTGCTTGATGAAAATGGCCTGCCCAGTGTTGTGACAGGTGTGCCACCGGATTATTTTTCTGAAACAGGTCAACGCTGGGGTAATCCGCATTTTAACTGGGACTACATGCGCGACGAACATTATCTCTGGTGGTTGCAGCGTATGCAGTATCATCTTGAAATGTTCGATACAGTCCGTATCGATCACTTTCGTGGTCTGCAGGCCTCCTGGGTTATTTCGGCGGAATGTGATACTGCGATTGATGGTCACTGGGAAGTTATGCCGGGTGATGAGTTGCTGACCATGCTGCAAAAGCACATCGGCACATTGCCAATCGTGGCCGAAGATCTTGGTATTATTACGCCCGAAGTGACCGAGCTTCGCAAAAAATTTAATCTTCCCGGAATGGCAGTACTGCAGTTTGGTTTCGACGCTTTTGAAGATAATCCACACAAACCTAATAATATTGTCAATGATAAGGTGGTGTACACCGGCACGCATGACAATGATACTACTAGAGGCTGGTATGAAAGCCTCACGCCTGAAGTGCAGGCGCAGGTGCGCGAACGGCTTGGAATTGAGTCGAATGCTGGTAATGATCCAGCATGCGTAGATATGGTGGTCGATAAAATGATTGAAACTGCGATGCAGACTCAGGCGAGTCTGTGCATGATACCGATGCAGGATATACTGCATCTGGATTCCTCAGCCCGGATGAATGTGCCGGGAACAATCGATACAAACTGGGAATGGGCATTTGAATGGCAGCAGCTTGAGAGCGTTTCTGTGGTTAATTTGCGACAATTAATAGAAAAAACTGATCGGCTAGTAAATTATGACATTTGAAATCGCAAGCAAAATACAGCAGGGTGCATATCACGATCCCTTTGAATGGCTGGGGCTGCATTCCGGGCGCAATGGTTATGTGGTGCGTGAATTCATGCCTAACGCCAGTAGCGTAGAACTGGATGGTGTGGGCCCTATGCAACGGATCGAAGGCACTGATAGTTTTGTCTGTGAGATGACAGAAAAACAATATGCCACGTTACCGGCGCACTACCGTGTGAACTGGCTGGAAAAAATCAATGGTCACCGTTTCAGCACAGTTTCGCCTTATAGCTTTCTGCCGATACTCAGCGATTTTGATCTGAATCTGTTTTCTGCAGGGCAGCACCTGCATATTTACAACATTCTTGGCGCAACACTAAAAACTATTGATGGTGTGGAGGGCTGTTTGTTTGCTGTCTGGGTGCCGAACGTTAAGCGTGTGAGTGTGATCGGTGATTTTAATGGCTGGAACGGATTGCGTCATCCCATGCGCAACCGTGGATCATGTGGTGTCTGGGAATTATTTATCCCTGGTTTGTGTGCAGGTGATAAATATAAATATGAAATACGCACCAGCAACGACGCTATTTTGTACAAAAGTGATCCCTATGCTCGCGCCATGAGCATGCGACCTGACACGACCAGCCTGGTTCCACCTGCGCAGGTTCATAAATGGCAGGACCAGGCCTGGGTGGAGCGCCGCACTGGATCGCACTGGCTGCATGAGCCGATGTCAACTTATGAAGTGCATCTTGGCTCATGGCGACGTCATGAAGACGGTGGTTTTTTGTCATACACAGAGCTTGCAGATCAGCTCGTGCCGTATGTGCGTGATCTTGGTTACACACATATTGAGTTATTACCTGTCACAGAACACCCTCTGGATGAGTCATGGGGTTATCAGGTGTGTGGCTACTATGCACCGACATCAAGGCATGGTGGTGCCGATGAGTTGCGCTATTTTATTGATACCTGCCATACCAACGGAATAGGGGTATTACTCGATTGGGTGCCTGCGCATTTTCCGCGTGATGATTTTGCACTGGCCAGATTCAATGGTGAGGCCTGTTACGAATATAGCGATCCCAATAAAGGTGAGCATCAGGAGTGGGGCACGCTGGTCTTTAATTATAACCGTAACGAAGTGCGAAATTTTTTGATCGCGAACGCTGTGTACTGGATACAGGAGTTTCATATCGATGGTTTACGAGTCGATGCAGTAGCCTCGATGCTTTATCTGGACTACTCACGCAAACACGGTCAGTGGACGCCGAATATGTATGGTGGCCGCGAGCATCTTGAGGCGGTAGATTTTTTGCGTAGACTTAATGAAGTTGTGCATGCTGAATTTCCGGGCGTGCTTACACTGGCGGAAGAAAGTACAGACTGGCCGATGGTATCACGTCCGACCAGTATGGGCGGCCTCGGTTTTTCCATGAAGTGGAATATGGGCTGGATGCATGACACTCTGAATTATTTTCAATCCGACCCGGTGTATCGACGCTTTCAGCAGAATCAGCTGACTTTTAGTCAGCTATACGCCTATAACGAAAACTTTGTGTTGCCACTTTCTCATGATGAAGTGGTGCATATGAAACGTAGTATGCTTGATAAAATGCCCGGCGATGTCTGGCAGAAATTTGCAAATCTTCGCGCTCTATATGCATATCAATATGCACACCCGGGTAAAAAACTTTTATTTATGGGTGGCGAATTCGGTCAGTGGAATGAATGGGATGAAAGTAAATCCATAGACTGGATGGTGTCCGGGATGGATAAGCATGCCGGTTTAAGTAATTTATTACGCGATCTGAATCACTTGTACCGTAATCAGCCAGCATTGCACGCTTTTGATTTCAATGCAGAAGGATTTCAGTGGATCAGTTGTGATGATGAGGCTAATTCTATACTGGCGTTTTTGCGAAGATCCTTGCATGAGTCTGTTGTCTGTGTATTTAATTTTACTCCGGTGCCGCGTGAAAACTATAAAATCGGCGTGCCGGAAAGCGGTACCTACGTTGAGTTATTGAACACTGATGCGAATTTCTATGGTGGTGCTGGCCTTGGTAACGCGGGTCGGACTGAAGCGCTTGATTATAAACAGCATGGTTTTGATTTTTCACTAAATCTAACTTTGCCGCCTTTATCGGGCCTGATATTGCAGAAGATCTAGTCGAATGAACATACTATTTGCTGCCAGCGAGGCTTATCCCTACATCAAAACCGGTGGCCTGGGGGATGTCGTGCATAGCTTGCCTGTTGCGCTGAATGCGCTCGGTGATGATGTGCGTCTGGTATTACCGGCATACCGTGACGTGTTGTATTCAATGGACAGTTTCCGCGTTGTAGCCAGTTTTACTATTCCAGGTGTGGGAGTGAGCCACCAGGTCCAGTTAATGGAAGCGCAGTCCGGTCTTTCGGATGAACATATTTATCTAATTGATATTCCTGCGTTGTTTGATCGCCCGGGTAACCCCTATGTGAGTAAAGATGGAAGTGGGTGGTCGGACAATGCTGAGCGCTACACTGTTTTTAGCCGTGCAGTAGCCATGCTGGCAACGCAGCTGCCGGAGCTCAACTGGAAACCCGATGTCGTTCACTGTCACGACTGGCAAACAGGGCTGGTGTCAGCATTCCTGAGCGAAATACCCGAGTCACCCAGGACCGTTTTTACTATTCATAATTTATCCTATGACGGTTATTTTTCGCAGCATGACTTCAGGCAGTTACATCTGCCAGATGCGTGGTGGACACCCGACCTGGTCGAATTTTATGGTGGTTTTTCAATGTTAAAGGCAGGGCTGGTGTTTGCGGATCGTGTGACTACAGTAAGCCCCACCTATGCGAAAGAAATTTGTACCCCGGAGTTTGGCTATCGTTACGATGGTATCTTGCGGCATCTTGGCGCAAAGTTGAGCGGCATTTTAAATGGTATCGACAAGCAAACCTGGAATCCCGCTACTGACTGTTTTATTGCGGCAAGGTACAGCGCAACCCGAAATCGTATTCCGGCAAGACGGAAAAACAAAACCGAGTTATTACAGGTGGCTGGCTTTCGGGACGAAACTGCGCCATTGCTGGGCTTTATTGGCCGGCTGGTTTCCCAGAAAGGGGTTGATCTGATAATTGGTATGTTGCCAGAGCTATTTGAGCGTAGTACTGCCAATCTGATTATTCTAGGTGCAGGCGACAGAATGTATGAAGACAGATTGCTGGAGTTGGCGAATAAATATGCGGACAGGCTGCATGTGCATATCGGGTATTCCGAACCACTTGCACACAAGATAGAAGCAGGTTGCGATATGTTTTTGATGCCTTCACGATTCGAGCCCTGTGGTCTTAACCAGATGTATAGTCTGCGCTATGGTACTCCACCTGTGGTGAATCATACGGGCGGCCTTGCTGATACTGTTGTTGGCGTGAACGCCGAAACTTTGAAGAACAAGACCGCCAATGGTTTTGTATTTGATGTAGTAGATACTACGGCTTTGTTAAAAACAACCTTAAGTGCGATTGAGTTATATGGCAAAACCAGAGTCTGGCAACAGATTTGCAGAACTGCCATGCAGAAAGAGCTGGGTTGGGATGCTAGCGCCAAAGAATATCAGAAATTATATACAGCGAATATTGAGGCAGTGGCATGAGAAAAAGTGATCAGACGAAAACAGGTACCTCAGCAATCATAGAGCCTTTGCCAGAAGATACATATTCCTTATCAGAAGGTTTTAATCTGTATTTAAGAAATCACCTTGGCCATTTTACAGGTTTTATACCGTACTATTTTTACGAAGCAATGGCGCTGGCAGTGCGGGACCGTATTATGGCTAACTGGTATGCGACCTGGAAACGACACAATCAGCCGCAGGTGCGTAAGGCTTATTATTTATCGCTGGAGTTTTTGATTGGCCGCGCTATGGGTAATCATGTACTCAATATGGATATCGAGCAGCCAACACGTGATGCATTGCTTGATTTCTCGGTGACACTGGAGGATGTGATGAGTGAAGAGCCGGATGCGGGCCTGGGTAATGGTGGCCTTGGCAGGCTGGCGGCCTGTTTCATGGATAGCTGTGCAACACTGGACCTGCCAGTGCTTGGCTATGGGCTACGTTATGAATACGGCATGTTCAAACAGGACATTGTTGATGGCCAGCAGATTGAAGAGCCGGATCACTGGTTGCGAGATGGTAATCCATGGGAAATCGCGCGGCCGGAATTCGAGCAGACTATTCACTTCGGTGGCTGTACTGAAAAGTATCATGACAATGAGGGTATAGAACGTGTGCGCTGGATCGAGACAAACGATATTGTTGCGATTCCACACGACATGCCAATCTCAGGTTATCGCAATGACACCGTCAATACGCTGAGGTTATGGAAAGCAACTGCCAGCGAAATATTTTCACTCGAAGATTTTAATGCGGGTAGTTATGCCGATGCTGTTGAGGCTAAAAATGATGCAGAACATATTAGTATGGTGCTCTACCCAAATGATGCCAGCGAAAATGGCAAGGAGCTTCGGCTCAGGCAGCAGTACTTTCTGGCATCGGCAAGTATCAAGGACGCTCTACGTATCTGGGAGCGTACCAACGGTAATCAATACGATAATTTTTCCGACTTTAATGTTTTTCAGTTAAATGATACTCATCCTACAATCGCAGTCGCAGAGCTGATGCGCATACTGGTTGATATCAAGCGGCTGGACTGGGCTAGTGCCTGGCGTATTACTACACAGACCATGGCGTATACAAATCACACCTTGCTACCCGAGGCGCTTGAGACCTGGCCGGTTGCCATGATGGAAAAAATGCTGCCGCGATTGATGGAAATTATTTACCTGATCAACCAGAAGTTTATGCGCGAAGTAGCACTGAAATGGCCGGGTGATCACGATCGACTGGAACGTATGTCGATTATCGAAGAAGAACACGGTAAACGAGTACGAATGGCATACCTTGCAATCGTCGGCAGTTTTTCTGTCAATGGAGTTGCGGCGCTGCATTCGAAGCTACTGGCTTCAGGATTATTTAAAGACTTTTACGAACTATGGCCAGAGAAATTCAATAATAAGACTAATGGTGTTACTCCTCGTCGCTGGTTGGCACACGCCAACCCGCTGCTGCGTGATTTTATCACCGAGAGTATTGGGCCTGAATGGATATCGGATCTTAGTCATATAAAAAAGATTGAGCAGGCAATGGAACGAGATCCATCTGAATTCATGCAGCGCTGGGATGATATCAAGCAGAAAAACAAGCAGCGACTGGCTGACATGGTGCTGGAGGAATGTGGAGTCCAGTTCAACACTAATGCCCTGTTTGATGTGCAAGTTAAACGCATACACGAATATAAGCGCCAGTTACTCAATATTCTGCACGTGATCCATCTTTATAGCAGAATAAAAAAAGGAGATACGCAGAACTGGACACCACGGTGTGTGCTTTTTGGTGGCAAGGCCGCGCCTGGCTATCATATGGCAAAACGGATTATAAAACTGATCAATAATGTCGCCGCAACAATCAACGGTGATCCTGATGTGGGGGATGCGCTCAAAGTCGTTTTTCTGCCTAATTATAATGTGTCACGTATGGAGATAATCTGTCCTGGCACTGACCTGTCAGAGCAGGTATCGACAGCCGGCAAGGAGGCTTCTGGTACCGGTAATATGAAGTTTATGATGAATGGTGCAATCACGATCGGTACCTATGATGGAGCCAATATCGAGATTCTCGATGCAGTTGGGGAAGATAATTTCTTTTTGTTTGGCCTTAAAGCTGAAGAAGTAGAAGTTGTGAGGCAGAACTATCAACCGCAGGCAATTATTGATGGGGATGCTGATATAGCAGAGGTTATGAATCTGCTCGAATCGGGCCACTTTAATTTATTTGAAGAACATATTTTCGATGATATTATTTTCTCGCTCAAAAGCCCGCACGATCCCTGGCTAACACTGGCCGACCTTCGCAGCTATATTGATTGTCAAAAAGAAGTATCCAGTTTTTTCAATGATCGCGAAGCATGGACACGAGCCAGTATACTGAATTGTAGTAATAGTGGTTTTTTCTCCACTGACAGAACAATGCAGGAATATAACGCAGATATCTGGAAGTTATAATGATGCGAGTAGTCATGAGGGTGGTGTTTTGATAGCGAGTAATCAGCCAATCGATACGGCCGATCCAACCAATATTGTTATCTTTGGTGCGACGGGTGATTTGACTAAGCGTAAACTAATCCCAGCTCTCGTGCGAATGATTGACTGTGGCCTTGTGCATACAGATAGCCGAATAATCGGCGTGATTCGTTCACAGACACATGATGAGTGGCTTCAGCTCATTCGTGATGGGCTGAGTGAATATTCGCCCCGGGTCTGTCTCAATGATGAACAGTGGAGTGTATTTTCTGCACGCATGAAAACGGTCTCGGGCGATTTGTCAGATCAGCAAACCTATAATGATCTCGGTGCTGCACTCGAGCTGCTGGGTGACAGAAAAAATGCCATGTTTTACTGCGCCATCCCGCCAGCATGGTACGGACGCGTCGCCACCGGATTAAATAATGCGGGTTTAATTAGTGAGCAGGAAGGCTACCGACGCCTGGTAATCGAGAAGCCTTTCGGAATGGATCTCGAGTCGGCCCATGCGCTCAATCAGGAGCTGCTATCAGTCTGTCATGAAAAGCAGATCTATCGTATTGATCACTACCTGGGCAAGGAAAGCGTGCAAAACCTCCTGGTCTATCGATTTGCCAACAGTATTATGGAACCATTATGGAACCGAAACTACATAGACAGTGTGCAGATATCCGCCTCAGAGACACTTGGAATTGAGTATCGCGCGGGGTACTATGAGCAGTCCGGCGCATTGCGCGATATGATTCAGAGTCACCTTATGCAGGTGATGACGCTGGTTGCCATGGAGCCGCCTGTTGAGTTTACCGCTGATGCAGTACGCGATGAAAAAATGAAGGTGCTACGTGCGATACGCCGTTTTAAGAAAGAAGATATAGAAAGTTTAACCGTCGCTGCACAGTATGCTGCAGGCACTGTAAACGAAGAAACTGTTCCTGCGTATGTGCGAGAAGAAGGTGTGTCTCCAGACTCATCAACGGAAACTTTTGCCGCGGTTCGTTTCGAGATTGATAACTGGCGCTGGCAGGGTGTGCCATTTATTTTATGGTCGGGAAAACGCATGCAGAAAAAGGTGTCAGAAGTTATTATTCGGTTTCGGAAGCCACCTTTTAATTTATTTGATAGCCATGCATCTATTCCGCACGCAAACTCGCTGGTATTTCGCCTTCAGCCTGATGGAGGAGTGTCCTTGCGCCTTAATGCCAAAAAACCTGGTCTGACAACTGACAATGAACCTCTGGTAATGCGCGCGCCATATGCCAACGACGAAGAAAGTGTTGCGGATGCTTATGAAATACTTATGCACGATGTGCTCATTGGCGATGAAACTCTGTTTTCACGTTCTGATGAAGTTGAGGAGTCATGGACCCTGGTTGAGCCAATCCTGCAAACCTGGAAGAACAGGGTTTCCGTGGATCGCTATCGTGCAGGAACATGGGAAGTGCCGGATATGGACAAGCTCTGTCATGACTGCGTCGGCGGCTGGCATTTGCCGAACTGAGTATGCACTGCTTTAATTGTTACAAAGACCCGGAATTGGCTGCACAGGCGGCTGCGAATTATATCTATAAGGAAATCAGGATTTTTCTGGAAGAAAAAAATGTATGCCATATCGCGCTCCCGGGTGGTTCGACGCCAGCAAAATGTCTTGAGCTGCTGGCATTGAAGAAACTGCCCTGGGAAAACATTCATTGTTATATAGGTGATGAGCGTTGTCTTCCGGTTGGTGATGCTGAGCGTAATGACACGATGATACGAGATAAACTATGGTCACGTGTGGACATACCTTTACAGAATCAGCATGTAATTGCGGCGGAACGCGGCGCTGATATTGCTGCTGGTCTGTATGCTGATGTGGTGAATGCTTCTGGACGTCTCGATATTGTTGTACTCGGAATGGGTGAAGATGGCCATACCGCCAGTTTATTTCCAGACAATCCGGCATTACATGATACGCGTACCGTGGTTCCTGTATATAATGCGCCGAAACCACCGCCAGAGCGAGTTTCACTGGGTATTAATACCCTGAGGGCTGCAGCGCATCGTGTGGCACTGGTGACAGGTAGCGGTAAGCGTGATGCCATGCATCAGGTAAAGGCAGGGATCGTCAATTTTACCAATTACGCAACTAGGTAGTATCTGCTGGTTTCTAGATGAAGCTGCTAACGCTTAATAATACCGGGCGTTGTTAAAACCAGCGCTTAACACTTTCACTGATATAGGGAGTACAGGTTTATGCAATTAGGCATGGTAGGTTTAGGTCGTATGGGTGCGAATATGGTGCGTCGCCTGATGCGTGATAATCATGATTGTGTTGTTTATGATCCGGATGAGAAGGTTGTTAAGAGCCTGGTAGGTGAAGGTGCGACTGGATCGTCGAATCTGCAGGAACTGGTAAATAATATGCAAACCCCGCGAGCGATATGGCTGATGATACCGAGTGCGCTGGTTGACAAAGTCATCGATGAACTGGCACCGATGCTGTCGGCAGATGATGTCATTATCGATGGTGGTAACTCTTACTATAAAGACGATATCATCCGCGCCAGAACCCTGGCTAAAGATAATTTACACTATCTTGATGTTGGCACCAGTGGTGGCGTCTGGGGGCTGGAACGCGGTTACTGCATGATGATAGGTGGTGACACAAAAGCAGTGGCGCGTTTACAACCTGTATTTACCAGTCTGGCACCTGGGCTGGGTGACATCGATCGTACCGAAGGCCGCGAAGGCGACGCATCTACTTCCGAACAGGGTTTTTTACATTGCGGACCAGCGGGCGCGGGGCACTTTGTCAAAATGGTGCACAATGGAATCGAGTATGGATTGATGGCAGCTTACGCAGAAGGGTTTAATCTTTTGCGCCACGCTAACGTGGGTCTTGGCACGCATGACTCTGACGCAGAAACCACGCCACTGCGTAATCCCGATGAATTTAAATATGAAATCGATGTGGCAGAAGTGGCCGAGGTCTGGCGCAGGGGTAGCGTGGTGTCTTCATGGTTGCTGGATTTGAGTGCGCATGCATTACTGGGAAATACCGAGCTGGATAATTTCAGTGGCAAGGTATCTGATTCGGGTGAAGGCCGCTGGACCAGCATTGCCGCGATTGAATCAGGCACGCCAGCGCCGGTGTTAACTGCAGCTTTATTCAGCCGTTTCAGCTCTCGCAAGGAAGATGAGTATGCTAACAAGCTGCTGTCTGCGATGCGATTTGAATTTGGCGGGCATAACGAAAAAACGGAATAACCCGGCATTATAATTGTGCAATATGTAAAAACCCGCCTGACATTCGCACTGGCGGGTTTTTATCGTTTGGCGTGTGTGAATTAACTGGCCTGCCGCCATTCTTTCTCAGCAACATATTCGGTCATGTTCGATGTTTTCATGGTAACCAGCTCTTCCGCGCTGGTTGGGTGTATCGCCATGGTGTTATCAAAATCACGCTTGCGTGCACCCATTTTTATCGCGACTGCAAAGCCCTGTAGCATCTCATCAGCATTGTCACCAATGATGTGTATACCGACGATGCGTTCATCATCATTCACACAAACCAGTTTCATCGCAGTTGTAATCTTATGTGAGCTTAATGCATAGCGCATAGGCGTGAATTCGGTTTGATACACGCGCACCTTGCCATAACGCTGCCGCGCTTCGGCCTCATTCAAACCAACGGTGCCGATGGGAGGGTGCGAGAACACCACGCTGGGAATAGTGTCATAATCCACCTTGCTATCATGCTGTTCGCCAAATAATCGGCTGGCCAGTTTTCTGCCTGCCGCAATCGCAACCGGTGTTAATGCCGCTTTTCCGGTAATGTCACCGATGGCATAAATACCTTTGACACTGGTGTTCTGGTAATCATCCACTGGAACCATGCCATTGCTCAGAACCTCTATATTGGCATTTTCGGGTTTCAGACTACGCGTATTCGCTGCGCGGCCGACTGCCCAGATCACACAATCAAATCCTGTGGCGCTGTGGCCGCCCTCAGATTTCACGGTGATTTGGTTATTGTTTTTTTCCAGTGCATTGACCTGAAATCCAGTTTCTATACGAATCCCCTGCGCGCGCATTTCATTTGTTAAAACGGTGCTGATCATGTTGTCGAAGCGTTCCATGATGCGATCTTCCAGCGCGAACATGCTGACTTCTGAGCCTAGCGCACGTAAGACACCAGCGAGTTCGACTGCAATGTAGCCGCCGCCGATAATGGCAACGCTTCTGGGTTGTTCAATCAACTGAAAAAAACCATCCGATGTGATGCCCAGCTCTGCGCCTGGCAAATTAGGTACAATGGCCTGGCTGCCGGTGGCAATGACAATATGCTCGGCGCTGTAATGAACGCCGTTGACCGACACGGTATGCGCATCAACAAACTGTGCGCGACCATGGATACGTTCGATATCGTTTTTACTGACATGGTCATCCCAGTACTGATTGATATTGCCGATATACTGTTCGCGTTTATCAACCAGTGTTTTCCAGTCGGCACGCCCGCGTTCACTCGGTATGCCAAACCCTTTTGCATCATCAACTGCATGTGCAAGGCTGGCTGCATACCACATCACTTTTTTCGGCACACAGCCATTGTTGACGCAAGTGCCGCCGAGACGGTCAGCTTCGATCACGGCTACTTTTTTTCCGAACTGCGCGGCTGTTTCGGCGACAGCAAGTCCGCCACTGCCACCGCCAATAGCGATTAAGTCATATTGTGTGTGCATAGCATGTTTCCTGTGTTTGTTTTGTAATATGGAGCCAGGGCTCTCCCTCTGTTGAGGGAGAGCTTTCCACTCAGGCAGCCTTGTCGATCTGTGTTTTCATATAGTCCTGCAGTTCTTCGGAACCTCCGACGTGCTCGCCATTAATGAATATCTGCGGCACGGTTGCAGTTTTCGATATCGCACGCAATGTGGCTTCTCTGTAATCGCGATTCAGCACCAGTTCTTCATAAACGATACCCGCATCGTTCAGCATGCCTTTTGCGCGTGCGCAGTACTCACAACCCTCGCGAGTAAATACAGTCACGTCCATAGGTTTGCTGGCTTCTGGGGCAATGTACGCCAGCATGGTGTCTGCATCGGAGACTTCAAACGGATCGCCTGGAACCTTGTCTTCGATAAACATTTTTTCGATTACGCCATCCTTTACCAGCATGGAATAGCGCCATGAGCGTTCACCAAAACCAAGATCGTTTTTCTCTACCAGCATACCCATGCCGCGACTGAAGTCGCCGTTGCCGTCAGGCATGAAAGGTCAGATTGTGTGCATTTTGTTCCTGCTGCCACTGGTTCATGACAAAAGCATCATTGACTGATATGCATATCACTTCATCGACACCGTGTTGTTTCAATACAGGCGTCAGCTGGTTGTAACGTGGTACATGGGTTGAAGAACAGGTAGGCGTAAATGCGCCGGGCAGGGCGAATACCACCACGGTTCTGTTTTTAAATATGTCATCACTGCTTACATCCACCCATTCGTGGGCGCGACGCGTGCGGAAGGTGACTGAGGGGACTTTTTGTCCGGTACGATTTTCTAACATGAGCATCTCCTGAAGTCGTTTACTGACCGGGCTGTGCCCGGGGTTTGTTGTCTACGAGTAAGAGTATGCCGTTAGCAGAACGATATATAAAATCGTTTGATTTAATATATATGATAGTAAAAAACTATCAATGATGAGATCTGTATGTTCACCAGAATGGCGAGACCTATATGTAACTTATTGAAAATATATATAAAAATACGTCAGGCGACAGGGGTATCGCTGCGGTTGCCCCAGTCAGACCAGGAGCCGGGATACCCCCTGACGTGTTGATACCCCAGATGCCTGAGCACGGCCCAGAGATAGGCCGAGCGATGATGGGACTGGCAGTAGCAGATGATGTGCTTGTTTTTATCCAGCCCCAGTTGAGCAAACCGCGTTTGCAACTGAGACTCGGGCAATACACGCATATTGTTATGTTTATCCATTGCCTCGGTCCATTCATAATGAACCGCGCCTGGAATGTGACCGGCTTTGGCAGCGAATTTTTTTTCACCCGAAAATTCTGCAGCAGAACGTGCGTCGAGCAGCAAGGTGTCTGGCGCCTCGAGTTGCTGCATGATTTGGCCAGCATCAATGGTCTCGTTACTGCCTGGCTGCAGACTGTATTCGCGATAAGGATTGTTGATTGGCGGCAATGAACTGATTTCATGACCTTCCTTGATCCAGCTGATGATGCCGCCGTTGAGCATCGAGGTGCGTGTATGGCCGAACACGTACAGCGTCCAGACCAGGCGTGCAGCGCAGCCGCCACCTTCATCATCGTAGGCAATGATGTGGGTGTTTGCGCTGGCGCCGAGGTTGCTTAACAATCGTGAGAATACTGCGGCCTCGGGCAGTAAACCCATCACCGGTGCCTGGGTACGCACTATGTGGGCATAGGGTAAATAATGTGCTTCTGGAATGTGACCAGCGACATATTGTGCAGCTGAAGACAGATCAATGATTAATATATCATCCTGCTTGCGCAAGGTTTCGAGTTCGTCGGGTTCGATAATCAATTTAACTTCCGACATGATGAACTATTTCACAATAGTAATGCGATCTTTCTGGGTATTTTTTTCGGGTGTGAGTATGGTGTTGAGTGCGATACTGTTCTTGTCCGCCTGTGGATAGTCGAGCGAGAAATGCAGTCCACGACTTTCCTTCCGCTCCATGGCGCAGCGCACAATCAGCTCGGCCACCTGCACCAGGTTACGCAATTCGAGCAGGTCACTGGTGATGCGGAAGTTGCTGTAATATTCGTGAATTTCATGTTCAAGCAACTGAATCCGGCGCATCGCTCGTTCCAGACGTTTATTGGTGCGTACGATGCCGACATAGTCCCACATGAAACGACGCAGTTCGTCCCAGTTATGTGATACCACGACTTCTTCATCCGAGTCGGTTACCCGGCTTTCATCCCAGGGATGGATGCGATGTTTTTCCTGCGCAGTTTTTAGCTGTGCAATAATTTTTTCGCTGGCAGATTCAGCAAACACCAGGCATTCCAGCAAGGAGTTACTGGCCATGCGATTAGCGCCATGCAGGCCAGTATTTGCTGTTTCGCCGATTGCGTATAAGCCCTCGATATCGGTCTGGCCATCAAGATCGGTAATCACACCGCCGCAGGTGTAATGCGCAGCAGGTACCACCGGGATCGGTTGTTTGGTGATATCGAGGCCCAGCTCGAGGCAACGTGCGTGAATGGTCGGGAAGTGCGAGGCGATAAATGCGGCTGAGCGGTGGCTGATATCGAGATACAGACAGGGCACGCCGAGGCGTTTCATTTCATGGTCGATAGCGCGTGCCACAATATCGCGTGGCGCCAGTTCGCCGCGCGGGTCAAAACGCTGCATAAAGCGTTCACCGTTCGGCAATAATAAACGGCCGCCTTCACCGCGCACCGCTTCGCTGATCAAAAACGATTTGGCTTCGGGGTGGTAAAGACAGGTCGGGTGAAACTGATTAAATTCCAGATTGCCCACTCGGCAGCCTGCTCGCCAGGCCATGGCGATACCATCGCCGGTGGCACCGTCAGGGTTGCTGGTGTAGAGGTAGACCTTGCTGGCGCCACCGGTGGCCAGCACCACCGTGCTGGAATTAAAGCTTTCTACATGGCCGGTCTTTTTATTGAGAATATAAGCGCCGACACAGCGATTATGGTCCAGCCCCTGTTTTTCACCCGTGACCAGATCGACCACGATATGCTGGTCGAAAAACTTGATCGATTTGTGGTGCCGTGCATGGTTCAGCAGGGTGTCTGACAGCGCTCGGCCGGTCGCATCGGCGGCGTGTATCACGCGGCGGTGGCTGTGACCGCCTTCGCGCGTGAGGTGAAGCTCACGCTCACCATCTGGTAAGGTTTCACTGGTGAACGGAACTCCTAGCTCCTGCAGCCATCGTATGATGCGCGGTGCCCGGCGAATGGTGAATTCAACAGTTTCAGGGTTACACAGGCCGGCGCCGGCCTTTAGTGTGTCTTCGATATGTGATTCAAATGAGTCTTCATAACTGAGCACGGCGGAAATGCCGCCCTGTGCATAATACGTACTGCCGTCATTCAGTGGCCCTTTGGTTATAATGGCCACCGAAGCGTGTTCGGCCAGACGTAGTGCGAGGCTTAAGCCGGCGGCACCACCGCCTATAATCAGGACATCATGCTGATGAGATACTGTCATTGTTCGTCTGAATCAGGTAAGTTTGTCGCGCTTCGAAAGCCTGAATTCTACGTCTACTGACGCTGGAATGCATGCTGAGTTTCAAGAACTTATATCATGACCTTGGGTCACAACATTCAGACGATGGATCGTCTTGGGAGGATAGGCCTGGATGGGCGACCGTGAGAACGATCAGGCGCTGGTAGAGCGCGTACAAAAAGGCGATAAAAAAGCGTTTGATCTGCTGGTGCTCAAGTACCAGTCGCGCCTCGCCAAGCTGATTTCCCGATTCGTGCGTAATCCGGCGGATGTGCCCGATGTCGCCCAGGAAACCTTCATCAAGGCCTACCGAGCACTGGGTAATTTTAGAGGTGATAGCGCGTTTTATACCTGGATTTACCGAATTGCGATCAATACCGCGAAAAACCATCTGGTTGCGATGGGCCGTAAGAACCCGGCCAACAGTATAGAAGTACAGGATGCTGAAGATTATGGTGCCAGTGAATGGCTAAAAGAATATGCCACGCCAGAACGTGAACTGCTGGCGACCGAGATCAGGCACACCGTCAGCCGTGCAGTTGACGATTTGCCCCCGGACTTGCGTGAAGCGATTACTTTGCGCGAAATGGAAGGTCTGAGTTACGAGGAGATTGCACAGGTCATGGATTGTCCAATCGGCACCGTACGCTCACGTATTTTTCGAGCCCGCGAGGCCATTGATGGCAAACTGGAACCTTTACTCGATGCTAGTAGTCATAACGTCGAGGGAGCTACCGGTTAGGATTTTCAGGTTGCGACAGGCTATAAAGCCTTAAGAGTTGAATTATGAACGAATATAATGAACAGTTATCGGCCTTAATAGATGGTGCTTTGAGCGATGATGAAGCACGTCGTCTACAGCCCAGTGTTGAAGCTGCAACATTCTCGACAGCCAGCCGTTATCAGCTGATTGCTGAGGCGATGCGTGGAACAGACGCTGATGCAAGTATGACTATGATCGACATCAGCAATCAGGTGCGCGTGGCTATTCTGCAAGAAGCAGCGCTGAATGAACAAATCTCGTCTGTGGCCAGTTCAGCTGGCACAGGCTGGCCTGTATTTTCATGGTTACGTTCGGCTGGTGGTATCGCGGTCGCAGCCTCGGTCGCTGCAGTGCTGGTGCTGGTTGTTACCACGACTGGCGTACAGTCACCCAGCTCGGGCCCAGTGGTGGCGAGTGAGGATGCCAACCAGCCTGGTCAGGTACTGGCGACTTTGCCTGCCATGACACAGCCTGTGGTGGTTCCTGTTAATGATGATGTGCGTCCGAATCTGAACAGCTATATCAATGCGCATTCGGAATTTGCTGCGCAGGATACTGCACAGGGAAGGATGCCATATGCACGCGCAGTGACTTACGAGACCCGAAATTAGTTCTGTTATTGCATTGGTGATTGATGTTAAAGCCCGTTAGATCTTTGTTTCGGAGCGTTCGTAAACCAGACCCAGTCATGTGCTTCACCGGCACAGTACTGGGTCTGGTTTTTTACAGTGCCTCGGCATTTGCGGGTGAAGATCTTTCTGCCATGCTCCGAAAAATGGCCCAGGCTGATGATGTGCTGAATTATCAGGGCGTTTTTATTCTGCGCAAGTCCGATCAGCTGATGTCGATGCGTGTTGAGCATGGTGTCGATAAACGCGGTGTCTGGGAAAGCCTGGAAGCGCTCAATGGCGAAAACCGCGAAATTGTGCGCAAGAACAATGAAATTATTTCGTTCTATCCGGATCGGAAGCTATTGACGATCCGTCATGTCCATAGCAAAACCTCCTTGCATCCCAGCCTGCCAGAAAACCTGGATAAACTGGGCCAGTACTACCAGATCAAACAGCTCAAGAATGACCGGATTGCAAACCACGATACGACCGTGATCGATGTGCAGCCCGATGATAATTTTCGTTATGGTTATCGATACTGGATAGACACCAAAACCGGAGTTTTGCTGAAGTGTGATCTGCTCAATGAGAATAAATCAGTGATTGAGCAGATGATGTTTACTTCGATGAAATATATGAAGCAGCTGCCCAAAGGCGCTTTTGTTGAACCCAGCCGCGATGGTTATACATTGCGTAAACTCGACCAGTTGCGTGGTGTGCCCGCACCAGCGGAGTGGACGGTCAGCAAACTACCCAAAGGGTTTGTGCTAACACAGAGTACACGTCACGACAGTAAAGACGGCTCTTCATTACACATGATGTATTCCGACGGACTGGCTTCGGTTTCGCTGTTTGTTGAACCTGGTCGCCATGGTTTTCATCATCTTGAGGGGGCTTCGTCAATAGGGGCTTTGAATGCTTACGGCACGAAGGTCGATGGCCATTATCTGACGGTGATGGGTGAGGTGCCGGCGTCAACCATTCTGCAGATCGCAAATAGCGCGCGCCCTGTTCATTCCGCGAAAGAGAAGGCCGACAATGATTGAAGAAACAGCTCGCGTGATCGCCATTGAAGGTACTCAGCTGGTGCTGGAAGCGGAAGTCAAAACCAGCTGCCAGAGCTGCAGTGCGCAAAAAGGCTGTGGTACCTCTTTGCTCTCCAGGCACGTGGGACGCAAGCTGAGTCGATTTCGTATCGAGAATACGCTCAATGCAGTGATCGGCGATGAGATTGTTGTCGGTTTGTCAGAACAGGCGATGTTGCGCGGTTCGATACTGGTGTATCTATTTCCATTGCTCAGTATGCTGCTGGCAGCGGGGGTGGCGGATGCGGTGCTGGAGCAAACACCGGGCCGAGATCTGCTGGTCGCTCTGGCAGGGTTTGCCGGGCTGGGACTGGCGGTGCTGGCCTTGCGCAGCAAGCTTGCGGGCGCACGCAGCCAGCAACAACTGACCCCGATTGCGATCCGTAAGAAACTGACAGTCGCTTAGGCGGCCAGGGCAGGATCATGCTAAAATCCCGCGCGATGGCGAGCGGGGCAAACTCGACCGACACCGGCAAGCGCCGGTTTTTTTCTGCCCACGATTTTGCTCACTATTTTATACACAGATTTTGTACGCACTCAGACACAGGTAAGCAAAACAGGCATGGCTGCGCAATTAACGCTTTACACCAGACAGGGTTGCCATCTGTGTGAAGATATGGCGCGAATGCTGGATGAACTGGCTGAGGAGATGCAGTTTTCCGTGCAGGCCGTCGATATCAACGATGACGCCATGTTAGAGCAGAACTACGGTAGCCGAGTGCCTGTATTGATGCTGGCCGATAAACTGATTTGCGAATATTTCCTCGATCCACACGCCTTACAGCAGGCCCTGAGCGAACATACTGATGACTGATACTGCGATGAAATACATTCGCAATTTTTCGATTATTGCCCATATCGACCACGGCAAATCGACCCTGGCCGATCGCCTGATCCAGACCTGTGAAGGTTTGACCCAGCGTGAAATGCAGGAACAGGTGCTGGATTCGATGGATATCGAGCGCGAACGCGGCATCACCATCAAGGCGCAAAGCGTTACCCTGAATTACAAGGCCGACGACGGTCACACCTATCAGCTGAATTTTATCGACACCCCCGGTCATGTCGATTTTTCCTACGAAGTGTCGCGCTCACTCGCAGCCTGTGAAGGCGCATTGCTGGTGGTGGATTCCTCGCAGGGCGTGGAAGCGCAGTCGGTGGCGAACTGTTACACCGCAATCGAGCAGGGACTGGAAGTGATTCCGGTGCTGAATAAAATTGATCTGCCGGCAGCCGACCCAGAGCGCGTGGTGAACGAAATTGAAGAAATCATCGGCATTGGTGCCGACCATGCCTGCCGGGTCAGCGCCAAGACCGGTGAAGGTGTGCATGAATTGATGGAGCAACTGGTCGCGCTGGTGCCACCGCCCGAAGGTGATTTGTCTGGCCCCTTGCAGGCATTGATTATCGATTCCTGGTTTGATCCCTTATGTCGGTGTCATTATCCTGGTGCGGGTGAAGCACGGCGTGATCAAGCCCAAACAAAAAATGCTGGTGTTTTCCAGTAAGCGCGCATTTCTGGTCGACAAGGTCGGCGTGTTCACACCCAAGCGTCTCGATACCAGTGAACTCAGTGCGGGGCAGGTAGGCTATATCATCGCCAGCATGAAAGACATCGATTCCGCGCGCGTGGGGGACACCATTACCCTGGTTGATAAGCCCGCGGCTTCAGCACTGCCCGGTTTTAAAGAAGTGCAGCCACGCGTGTTCGCTGGCATGTTTCCGGTCAATGCTGACGATTATAATGATTTTCGGGATTCGCTGGACAAGCTCACACTGAATGATGCTTCACTTAAATATGAGCCCGAAAACTCGTCGGCGCTGGGGCTGGGTTTTCGTATCGGTTTTCTCGGCATGCTGCACATGGAAATTGTGCAGGAGCGGCTGGAGCGCGAATATAATCTGGATCTGATCACTACCGCGCCGACCGTGGTTTATCAGATACTGGATACCAAAGGCGAAGTGTTTGAAATCCATAACCCGGCGGATTTGCCAGAGCCGAATTTCATTGCTGAAATCCGAGAGCCGATTATTAATACTAATATCCTTCTGCCACAGGAATACCTGGGTAATGTGATTGCGCTGTGCATAGAAAAACGCGGTGTGCAGAAGAATATGCAGTATATCGGCAATCAGGTTTCGCTAAATTATGAATTGCCATTGAGCGAAGTGGTGCTGGATTTTTTTGATCGGCTAAAATCAGTCAGTCGGGGGTATGCATCGTTCGATTATGAATTTTCGCGTTTTCAGGCATCCGACCTGGTCAAGGTTGATATATTGATCAATGGTGAACGCGTTGATGCGCTGTCAATCATTGCGCATCGTGATATCAGTCAGCGCCGAGGCCGAGATGTGACTGAAAAAATGCGCGAACTGATTCCGCGGCAGATGTTTGAAGTTGCGATACAGGCCGCCATTGGACGCACTATTATTTCGCGCACCAATGTTAAAGCGCTACGCAAAAATGTCACCGCCAAGTGCTATGGAGGTGATGCCAGCCGCAAGCGTAAGCTGCTGGAAAAGCAGAAAAAAGGCAAAAAACGTATGAAGCAGTTTGGTAAGGTTGAAATCCCGCAGGAAGCGTTCCTGGCCGTGCTCAAAGTCGATAGCGGCAGCAAATAAAGTTAAGGGTAAAGCATTATGATTTTTGATTTTTCATTCTATTTGTTCGTTGGTGTAGCAATCACCGGTGCAATATGGGCATTCGATTTTTTTGTTCTCGCGCCCAAACGCAGTGCAGTTGTGCAGGCCGACAACCTCAGATTTCCAGGGTGTACCGGTCAGTCGTGGTGGCAAAGAACCGGCCGTGGTCGAATATGCAAAATCGTTTTTCCCGGTATTGCTGATCGTGTTCCTGTTGCGTGGTTTTGTGGTTGAGCCATTTCGTATTCCATCGGGATCGATGCTGCCCACTTTGTATATCGGCGACTTTATTCTGGTGAACAAGTTTAGCTATGGCATACGCCTGCCAGTGCTCAATAAGAAGATTATAAGCATAGGTGAACCCAAGCGTGGCGATGTCATCGTGTTTCGTTATCCGCGCGACCCTTCGTTAGACTATATTAAACGTGTGGTCGGTTTACCGGGTGATCATATTGCTTATTACAACAAAGTGCTCTATGTAAATGGGAAACCGGTGAGTCGCAAGTATATCGGCCCATACGATGGCCCGGGCGAGCCTCATGCTAATGTGTACCGCGAAGACCTGCTTAATGTTAAGCACCTTATTTTGCTCAAACCCGGCAGGCCTAACAGTCTTGAAGGTGAATATATCGTTCCGGAAAAGATGTATTTCGCAATGGGAGATAATCGCGACAACAGCGCAGACAGTCGTGTCTGGGGGCCTGTGCCAGAACAGAACCTGGTGGGCAAGGCCTTCATGATCTGGATGCACTGGAGTGATGGCATTCGCTGGAACCGCATCGGAAATATGATTGATTAACAGGCGTACAACCGAGGTATGGTAATGAATACAATTCAATATAGTTTACCCGCCAGGCAGCGTGGTATGAGTTTGATCAGCTGGGTCATTGTGATTGCTTTTCTGCTGTTTCAGGGGATTATGGCAATGAGAATTATTCCTGTGTATATCAATGATGCCAGTGTATCGTCGATTATGAAGAAGCTGCCTGATGATAGTACATTGAGTCATGCCTCGAGTACGCACAATACGCGAAACGATAGAAAAACGGCTAAAGATCAATAATATTTACGATATTGATCGCAGTGATATCGTAATCAAGCCTGCACGCGGTGGTTATGATGTGACGCTGGACTACGAAGCGCGTGGCAATCTCATTGGAAATCATGGATTATATTATCAGTTTCAAACATGAAGCCACGATTGCTTCGAGCGTTTCAGAATAGAGTATGCAGTCATCGGCCGCGCTGGAAGCGCTAACGCGGCGCCTTGCGTATCGTTTCAATAATCCGGCGCTTCTCGATGAGGCGCTGACGCACCGCAGTGTCGGGGCGCGCAATAATGAGCGCCTCGAATTTCTTGGTGACAGTGTGCTCAACTTCGTCATTGCCGACGAGCTGTTCCAGAAATACAGCACGATCAACGAAGGTGATCTAAGCCGCCTGCGCGCCAGTCTGGTAAACCGTGATTCGCTGGCTGATATTGCGCGTGAACTGGAGCTGGGGGCCTGTTTAAAACTGGGCTCGGGTGAACTCAAAAGCGGTGGTTTTCGACGTTCATCAATTATTGCTGATGCCGTGGAAAGCATACTGGGTGCGGTGTACTGCGACAGTGGCTTCGATGCCTGCCGTCAGCTGGTGTTGCGCCTGTTTAAATACAAGCTCGACAATATTCCTGATATCGATAGTTTAAAAGACGCCAAAACACGTTTGCAGGAACTGTTGCAGTCGCGCCGCTACGATCGTCCGGAATACAAGGTAATCGAAGTGAGTGGAAAAGCGCACTCGCAAAACTTTAAGGTTGAATGCAGAATTGAAAACCCAGCCTGTGTCACGGTTGGGGAAGGGCGCTCACGACGCAAGGCCGAGCAGCTGGCTGCCGAGGCAGCGCTGGAAATATTACACCAACAATTGAAAGGCTAAAATGCCAGAACAGACTTATCGCTGTGGTTATGTTGCCATTGTCGGCAGACCAAACGTAGGCAAGTCGACCTTGCTCAATCATATCCTTGGTATGAAGCTGAGCATTACTTCGCGTAAACCGCAGACCACGCGACACCAGATTCTCGGGGTTAAAACATCGGCCGGGTCGCAGGCGATCTATGTCGATACGCCCGGAATTCATCGCCGTCGCGGTTCTGCCATCAATCGTTATATGAACCGCGCCGCGACTTCGGTATTGCCGGATGTGGATGTGGTGCTGTTTGTGATACAGGCGGGTAGCTGGCACGAAGAAGATCAGGATGTGCTGGACCGTTTGAAGGACGTGGTCAAGGTACCTGTTATTCTGGTCATCAATAAAATCGATCAGATTTCGCAAACCGTCTGACTTGCTCAAATTTACCCAGGATGTGGCCGCCCGGTTTGACTTTGAAGCAGTGGTCCCCTGTTCGGCCCTGAAAAACCAGGGCGTCGAACAGATCGAAAAATGCGTCGCTGCGCAGCTGCCAGAAAACCCGGCATTTTTTCCTGAAGACCAGATAACGGACCGCAGCATGCGTTTTCTGGCGGCGGAAATCATTCGGGAAAAACTGGTGCGTGAGCTGGGTCAGGAACTGCCGTATACCTCGACCGTCCTGATCGAAAAATATGTTGATGAAGAGGCGTTGACCCGAATCCATGCGGTGATTCATGTCGAGAACCAGGGCCAGAAAGCCATTATTATCGGCAGCAAAGGCGAACGACTGAAGAGCATTGGCACCAGTGCACGCAAGTCCATCGAGCAACTGATTGGCAACAAGGTCTATCTCAATCTCTGGGTGAAAGTCAGTGAAGGCTGGTCGAACGACGAGCGTGCTCTGCGCAGCCTGGGTTACGACACCGATTTTTAGGCGATGCGGGTCAACACTCAGTTAGCCTATATTTTGCATAAACGGGCGTTTGGTGAGACCAGCCAGATTCTCGAAGTATTTACCCGCGATCATGGCCGGGTCTGTTTGATGTCAAAGGGCAGCCGCAGCCAGAAGTCGCGCATCAGTGGCACCTTGCAGTCTTTTCGCCCGCTGTTGATTGGCTGGCAGGGGCGAGGCGAAATGCCTGTTTTGTGCGAAGTGGACAGTGCTGCTATCAGCCCGCCGCCTTTGTCGGGCAAGGCCTTGTTGTCGGGCGTTTATCTCAATGAATTGCTGATGCATCTGCTGCATCGCCATGATGTGCACCAGCAGCTGTTCGAACTTTATCACGATACGCTCTACGCACTGGTGGCTGAGCCTGCCATCGAAACCGTGCTGCGGCTTTTCGAAAAAAACCTGCTGGAAGAAATTGGCTTTGCGCTCAATCTGAGTCATGACGCCGATTCGGGTGCCGAGATCGACCCCGATGCCGATTATCTCTATTTTCTTGAGCACGGCCCTGTGCGCTGTATGCCGGGGCAGAACGCCAGCAAAAACCCACGGCTTTCGGGCAGTGCTTTGCTGGCATTCCAGCAGGACCAGTTGCTACCGGAGCACAGCAAGGACATCAAGCACCTGATGCGCTTTGTGTTGCAGCACCATCTTGGCCAGCGCCAGCTGAGAAGTCGTGAGCTGTTTCGCGCGCCTGCTGAACCCGGCTGAGGCCTGTGTGCGGGAGTTTTCTTGTCCAATAGCATTGCAGAAGAGCAATAGTCGCCTATGCTTGTAGAACTTATCGCAGACGTTTGCCGAGAGATGTATGAGTTCTGTTAGTTCCGCCAGTATCGAAGAATACCAGACCCTGTTGCTGGCCATGCAGGACGTACTGGGTGTCGTCGTAACCGAGGAAAAACGGGATCTGATCTCTGAGCGCATCGACAGGGTGATGGATCAGTATGACGATTGCCAGCCTGTCAGAACTGGCTGAGCGTATTCGCAAACATCCTGATGACGGCCTGAATACGCTGATTCTTGAAGCGCTTAGCGAGCATGATAGTGGCTGGAATGCGCACCCCGATCTGGCGCGTTTATTCCATATGTACATTTTGCCGTCTTTGGCCGAAAGCAAACACAAAAAATTTCGTATCTGGGTCGCGGGCTGTGGCAAAGGGCAGCTTCCATATTCGATCGCGATGAATATCGCCGAGTATCAGCAGACCCATCATCTGGACACTGGATTTGAAATCATCGCGACTGATATTTCAGCCTCTGATATCGAGTTTGCCGACAAGGCGCATTACGAAGCTACCATGCTTGAAGACATGTCTCCGGCCTGGCAAAAAAAATATATGGAAAGCGATAACGCAGGCTGGACACTGAAACAGCCGATTCGAAAAATGGTGAAGTTTTCTACCTGCGATTTGCTGCTGCCTGTAGATTCCATGGGACATTTTGATTTGATTGTGTGTATCGATGTGCTGATATATTTTTCAGCTTCCATTCGCAGTCAGATACTCAAGGATTTTGCGCACCTGCTGGATCCGTCGGGCATTCTGATTGTTGGTAGCGGCGAAGCCGTGATGCCTTTCAGTCAGTCCTACACACGCGTCGCGCATGAAGCGGGCGTGTTCTATCGTCAGATATCACATTAGTCGAGAATACGTTGATCGATTAGCCAATATGACGATTATGCGGTTAGCACATGCATGTTCCTGGTACAAATTGTAATGAATCCTAGGTAATCTGTGGTAGTAAATCGTAAAAGCGCATCAGGCGCATCTGTTTTTTGCTGCTGAGATTCATCCAGCCAGCGCAGAATGTCATAGTAGCTGCGAATATTCTCCACGTATTGCAAGGGTTCCCAGCCTCGCGCATAGCCGTGTTTGGTATTTTTGTACCACTTGCGTATGGCCAGCAGTGGCAGTGACTGTTTTACGTCAAACCAGCGATCCGGGTCCTTACCGCGTTGCTGAGTGATGACGCGCGCATCTTCCAGATGGCCCATGCCGATATTGTAAGCAGCCAGTGCCATCCAGGTGCGATCGGGTTCCGAATATCTGTCAGGCATCCGCTGCAGGATATCGGCAAAATACGCGGCACCACCCATGATACTACTCTGTGGTTTGAGTCGGTTTTCAACACCGACATCGCTGGCGGTGTTCAGAGTAAGCATCATGATGCCGCGCACGCCTGTCGGCGATATGGCTTTGGGGTCCCAGTGCGATTCCTGATAGCCCATGGCAGCGAGCAGTCGCCAGTCGAGATTGTATTTTTTTGCCGCTTTTTCAAAAAATGCTCGGTATCTGGGTAAACGTTGTGCCACATGGCGACGAAAAACCAGCGTACCAACATAATCAAAATCTTTGGTATGGCCATAAGTACGCTCGATCTGACGAGCGAGTTCACCACTGGCGCGAATTTTTTTGAAAAATTCAGTTGCCTTGTCATAGAGTGAATTATCGTCCGATTTTGGAAATAACCAGCCGAGCTGTTCAGGTTTGCCGATGCTGAAGGCTGCGCGCAGGTCCAGCATAAAGCGCTGGTCAAGCATAAATTCATTGGAATCAGCAACGGTATAGTCCAGTACCTGGTCGGCTACCAGCTGCAACAGATCTTCGGTTTCGAGTTCGTCGTCCTCTTTCCAGGTCAGGTTGGGGTGGGTTTTTTTAAGTTTCACCAGCTGTTTCGTTATGGCTGGAATAAGCCACTACTTCAAAAGTACCATTGAGATCATCAATGGATCTGGGACGTGGATTATTCACGTTGTAAATCAGTTGTTCATGGATCTGCTGGTAGGGTGGTCCGAAGCGAAAAAATTCTTTGCGATCTTCGGTGATGGTCAGCCCGGCAGCAGCAAAATCCGCTGCGCCATTCTGGACACCAGCGAGTACCTGGCTGAGATTCTGTGCGGCGACCATTTTGAGTTTGACACCAAGATCATCGGCAAACAGTTTGGCCAGATCGTATTCAAGACCGGCCGGGCCATTCGGGCCTTCGTAATAGGTGGTAGGACTGTTACGGGTGAGTACTACAAGCTCACCTTTACGCAAGATTCCATCGAGCGTGTTGTCACTGAGCCATGCGGGTATGACATTGAATACAATGATAATTGCGCTGATGGTGGCCGCCAGAGCGAGAAATACGTGACGGTAAAGTATGTGCCTGGTATGAATAAAGCGGCCCTGCTACATCGATGTACAAGACCGGTAGATTAAGACCTGCTGATAGTGGATACAAGCGAAAATGCGATCAGACGCAGATGACGATTCATGAATGGCGGAGAGGGAGGGATTTGAACCCTCGGTACCCGCGAGGGTACACCTGATTTCGAATCAGGCTCATTCGGCCACTCTGACACCTCTCCGTAACGGGTCGTGCATATTGCCTGATCAAGCGTGGGGGAGCGAATCTTAAAGCCTTGGGCCGAGATATGAAAGCCCGGATCGACATTGGTGCTGGTTCAGATCATGCCCAGGCGAACAGAAAGCTCATGCGTGGTTGTTTTAAGCGCATCGATCCATTCGTCGCGGCGACGTTCGATGGGCGCTGAGATCGACAGCCCGGCGACGATCTGACCGTCGCTGTCGTGTAGCAGTACACCTATGCAGCCCACACCCGTCTCGGCTTCTTCATTGTCGTAGGCGACACCAGCGCGCGCACATTCGGCGACATGCTGTACCAGTTGATCTGCATCGACCAGGCTGTTGCGTGTGTACCCAGGCAGCCCGGTGCGGCGTGCATATTCACGACAGGCGTCTTCACCGGCTTCGCCCAGCATGAGCTTGCCAACCGCAGTGACATGCAGGGGAGCGTGACTGCCGATACGTTGCTCGACCCGCATCATGCGATCCGGCAAGGCCCGGTCCAGATACACCACTTCATCACCCTGGCGCACTGTGAGATTGACGGTCTCGCCGATCTGGTCGCGCAGATGTTCCATCAGTGGCAGGGCTTCGCGGCGCAGGTCCTGGTGGGTGGAGATCCGGCTGCCCAGCTGCAGCAGGCGTATGCCGAGGTGATAGACATTCCCCTGCCGAGAGACCAGGCCATTGGCGATCGCCGATGACAGGATACGAAAGGCGGTGGAGGGGTGTAAGCCGGTCTCAGCTGCCAGCACCTTGAGGCTGGCGGGATCGCGATTGCGCACGATCGCCTCCAGCAGGGCGGTGAGGCGGTCGATGACCTGGATAGAACTGGTTTCGGTTTTGCTCATAATTTCATATTGTGAAAACGATTGCGTATTGCGAAATTATATTCCGAGGCATAGAGTATACGCAAGACTTACTGAACGATTTTTGAGGATTTCCTATGAACACAGCCGAACACATTTCCATGGCCAGCGCCGATTTTCGTGATGGCATCCAGTATTTTGGCGAGCCCTGGGCTGAAGCCGGCACGCTCGCTGCCAGCCCGGTCATTGGCGACAGGCAGACTGCAATCGCCGATCCTGCAGACCCTGCAGCGGTGTTTCAGACCTTGCTGGCAGCAGATGCGCTGCGTTACCTGACCCTGCAAATCTGTGGCAGCAAGGCCTCAGGCCACCCGGGTGGCCACGCCTCATCGGCCGAAGTGCACGCAGCACTGATGATGCTGGGTCATAAACATATGGTCACCGAAGTAGGGCACCATGCACCCGGCTTCTACAGCGCGATGTTTCTGGATGGCTCACTGGAAGCCATGGATATCAACACCGTATCTGAACTGCGCGCACGCTTTCGTGAACGCCACGGTCTGCTCGGCCATTTGTCCGGTGCTATTCCCGGTTTGCTGGCACCTGCCGGCCCACTCGGCCAGGGCCAGCACTTTGCGATGGCGGGTGCGCTGCTCAATCCCGGTACCCTGTTCCCGGTCACCATCGGTGACGGCGGTCTGGGCGAGCCTTATATCATGTCGGCCTTCATGCATTTCAGAACCGCTTTCCCGCAGGTCACCAATTATCTGCCAGCACTGATCTGGAACGGATTCAGCCAGGAACATCATTCCATGGTTTCCTTGATGTCCAATGAAGACATGATCGCTTACTGGAAAGCGCACGGTTTCAGCGATGTCATTCTGATCGACGCCAAAGAGTTTGATGATAGTGAACAGCAAGGTGCTTATGTCGATAGCACACAGTTTTCTCTGCAGCAGCGCCTGGCATTTCAGGCAGCAGTACTCGCGGGTATAGATCGTGGGGCAAAGCAGGCGCTGTCCGGGACACACACTGCATTTATTATCAAGCAGCTCAAGGGTGCAGGAGTACACGCACTCGGTGCCAAAGCGCATAACCTGTATCCTGCCGATAGCCTGGATGCTGAACACATCATCGCGGCTTTGCAAGGTCGTGCGCTGCACGCTGATGCCTGGCAGCTGGTACGTGATAATTTGCGCCGCGCTGGTGGTGGTCCTGCTGCGCAGACGGTGGCCACGGAACGCGAACGCGCTTTGCCTGATCTTGGCACATTGCCGCTGAAAGAATTTGCACTGGGTGATAATCAGGTTCCCGCTACCGCTTTCGGTGCGGTGGTCGCTGCTGTCGGGCAACGCGATCCACACTTTATTGTGGCCAATGCAGACGGTAACGAAGCCTCGGCGATGAAAAACATTAACGATGCGCTGAAGATTCGTCACCCGACCAGCGATGCGCTGTATAACCAGTCGCCCCAGGGTCAGGTCTACGAACCACTCAACGAAGATGCCTGCGCAGGTCTTGCTGCCGGGATTGCCCTGTTTGGTGGTCGTTCAGTGTGGTTGTCGTATGAAAGCTTTGCCATCAACGGCTGGCCGATCGTTCAGACCGTCAGCCAGGCGATGGCCGAACTGCGCCGGAAAACACCTTCGCAAATAAATATGTTTACCGCCGGCGCACTGGAGCAGGGCCGTAATGGCTGGACCCATCAACGTCCCGAGATCGAAGCCTATTGTGCAGCGATGATGCGCAATGGCAATCATTTTCCACTGTTCCCCTGTGACGCCAACATGATCCAGAGCGCGTATGACTGGGCGCTGACGACAAAAAATAAATCGATCGCGATTTTTGCATCCAAGACAGCGCTGCCTGTGCGCACCACTTTGCAACAGGCACGCCAGGCGATCGAACAGGGCGCGATCAGTCTGTACGAATCAGAATCTGGCGGTGGTCAATCTGAAGATAGTCCTTTGATCGTGCTCGCCGCGGCAGGCGACATGATTCTGTTACCGGTATTCAGTGCGCGCGATGCACTGGAAGCGGCCGGTGCACGCGTGCGTATTGTCAGCATCGCCAGTCCGCGCAGACTGTATCGTGACAGCGATGTTAGCTGGAACAGTGTCAGCGAACCTGATAATACGTTCATGAATGATGCGACATTTGCAAAACTGTTCGCAGGCGATGCATTGCTCGCAGTCAGTGGCGGCCCCAGCGCTGTACTGGAACCGGTGATGTTACGTGCAAACTGTAAACGCGATGCACTGTGCTGGCAGCGTGGCGAAACGGTAGCGGCGGCGGGTGAGCTGATGAGTTTCAATGGCGTTGATGCAGCGGCGATCGAGTCGCGCGCGAAACGTTTGCTGGAACTGTAACAGGGCTGAGACGACACATGAGCGAAACAAAACTGGTGGTGCTCGACGACGATCCCACCGGCTCACAAACCGTGCACAGTTGTCTGTTGCTCACGCGCTGGGACCCGGACACATTGCAGGATGCCTTGCTGGATGACGCACCATTATTTTTTGTGCTGACCAATACGCGTGGCATGAACGCAGAACGTGCGGCCGATATTACGCGTGAGGTTTGTCAGAATCTTAAACGTGCACTGGCTACGTTGGCTGAGCAGGGACGTGATATCGAGCCGATTGTTATCAGTCGATCTGATTCGACCCTGCGCGGACATTATCCGGTCGAGACCGATGTCATCGCAGACGAGCTCGGGCCGTTTGATGCACACTTTCTGATTCCGGCATTTATCGAAGGCGGACGTATCACGCGTGATGGCGTGCATTATTTGCTGGTCGATGGTGTACCTGTTCCTGTAAATGAAACCGAGTTTGCGCAGGATTCGGTGTTTGGTTTCAAACATGCGTTTTTACCGGACTATATCGAAGAAAAAACCGGTGGCCGGATTCGCGCTGACAGCGTTGAACGTTTCAGTCTCGAAGATATTCGCAAAGGCTGTCTGGAGCGTTTACTTGCATTGTCTGGAAACGTCGCCTGTGCGGTGGATGCCGAATCGTTTGAAGACCTGCGTGCATTTGCCGCCGATCTGAATGCGGCCGCACGGCGCGGAAAACGATTTTTGTGTCGCAGTGCGGCAGGCATCGTCAGTGCGCTGGCTGACCTGCCTGCACAACCGGTCGCGGCCAGCGACATGCATCAGTATGTGCGTGATGGCAGGCCGGGTGTGGTACTGGTCGGTTCGCATGTCAGTAAAACCACGCGTCAGTTGCAGCAATTATTGCAGGAAGAAGATGTTGTGTCGGTGGAAGTCGATGTCACACGGATTCACGATGAAACCCTGATGGGTGAGGTGATCACACGAATTTTCGCAGCGCATGCACAGAACAGAACAGCGGTGATTTTTACCAGCCGCAAAGAACTTAACTTCGCAGATGAAAATACGCGTTTGATGTTTGGCGAAAGCGTTTCTGATTTTCTGATGGAGGTGGTTCAACAACTGCCGGGTGGTATTGGTTTCCTGATCAGCAAGGGCGGCATCACTTCAAACGATGTACTTTCGCAGGGCCTGGCTTTGCGCACCGCGCGCGTGCTGGGTCAGATATTGCCTGGCTGTTCGGTAGTACGCTGCCCGAAGGATCATGCGCAGTTCCCGGAACTTCCAGTTGTTATTTTCCCGGGCAATGTTGGTGATGATGATGCGCTGGCGTTGGCGTATCGGCGACTTGCGGGGATGGTGCTGGTTTGATTGGGGCCAGGGATTATTCGGCGCGTCCTGCGCCTCACCCCTTCGGGGCCAGCTCTAAAAACGAGCTGTTCTGTCATTCCCGATGAATTTGTCGAACCCGCGAGGGTTCTTAATTTGAGCAAAGCGATTATCGGACTTCCTGTACCCTCGCTTTCTCGGGCCGCGTAAAGGCACGTGTTCAAATTCGTTCCAGACGAATTTGTCGAACCGAGGGTTCAAATCCAAATCTCTCTCCGCAAATAAAAAAAGCCCAAGAAGGGGCTTTGATATTTGGCGGAGAGAGAGGGATTCGAACCCTCGATACGTTTGACCGTATACACACTTTCCAGGCGTGCTCCTTCAACCACTCGGACACCTCTCCAGAACTTTTGAAATTTTCCTGCTGTTAACTCGATCATCTGTTAACAGCGGAGCACTACGGCGCGCTCGTTACTCGACACGTCCTGTGCTGCCTACGGGCCAGCTCTAAACGAGCTGTCAAATTCGCTCCTGCGAATTTAGTCAACCACTCGGACACCTCTCCAGAACTTCTAACTGCTGCGGATGGCTTCAGCAGGGGCGCAAGGTTACGTGACTTGCCCGGGCTTTGCAATTGAATGCGACGGGTAGCCGGTGCTTAATTCTCGGCTGCGTATAGGCGTTCCAGAATACCTTTGGCACCGCGTGCCAGCAGTTCGTCTGCGAGCTGCTGGCCGATGCTGGTCGCTTCGCTACGATGGCCGCTGCGCTCGCCGCTGACGATCTGGCTGCCGTCGGGTTCACCGACCAGTGCGCGCAGGTGCAGGGTGTCTCCATCCAATGTGGCATAGCTGGCGATGGGCACCTGGCAGCCGCCCTGGAGGCGATGGTTGAGTGCGCGTTCGGCTTCGATCCGGTCGCTGGTGTCGTTATGATGCAGGCCGGCGAGCATGCTCAGAAGCTCCTCGTCGTCTTCGCGCGCTTCGAGGCCGATGGCTCCCTGGCCGACCGCGGGCAGCATGATGCTGGCGTCGATGCGCTGGCGAATACGGTCTTCCATTTTTAATCGTACCAGACCGGCGCAGGCGAGCACGATGGCGTCGTATTCGCCATTATCCATCTTCGCCAGCCGCGTGTTCACATTGCCGCGCAGATCCTTGATCACCAGATCCGGGACGGCGGCTGAGCAACTGGCAGCGGCGGCGCAGGCTGCTGGTGCCAACGATAGCTCCCTGGGGCAGCTCGTCGATGCTGTTGTGATGGTTGGAGACAAACGCATCGCAGGGCTCTTCACGTTCCATCACCGTGGCCATGAACAGACCTTCGGGGAATTCCATCGGTATGTCCTTGATCGAATGCGCAGCGATGTCGGCGCGGCCTTCCAGCATGCCCTGTTCCAGTTCCTTGACGAACAGGCCCTTGCCGCCGATCTTGGCCAGCGGGGTGTCCAGAATCTTGTCGCCCTGGGTGCTCATGGTCACCAGTTCGACCTTCAGTCCGGGATTATTTTGCTGCAAACAGTATTTGACGTGCTCGGCCTGCCACAGGGCGAGCGGGCTTTTACGGGTGGCGATACGAATCAGGTCTTTCATCTCGTGCTATCAGTGGCAAAATGGGCGGCCATTATAACCATAGAAACCCGTATGAGCACCCGCAGTCCTTATGAGTAAATCCGAAGCATTGATCGAACGTGACCTCGCCGTGTTATGGCACCCCTGTACCCAGATGAAAGATCTCGAGACCCTGCCATTGATCGCGATTCGCAGTGGCCGCGGCGCCTGGCTGGAAGATTTCGATGGCAAACGCTATCTCGACGCGGTCAGCTCCTGGTGGGTGAATATCTTCGGTCACGCCAATCCGCGCATCAATGCCGCGGTGAAAGCCCAGCTCGACCAGCTCGAGCACGTACTGCTCGCCGGTTTCAGCCACGAACCGGTGGTCGAGCTGTCCGAGCGGCTGCTCAAACTGGCACCACCCGGGCTTGAGCGGTGTTTTTACGCAGACAATGGCTCCTCAGCGGTCGAAGTGGCGCTGAAGATGAGTTTCCATTACTGGAAGAACATCGGCCAGCCGAACAAAACCCGCTACATCAATCTGTCCAACAGCTATCACGGTGAAACCCTGGGCGCGCTCGCAGTGGGCGATGTCAGTCTGTATAAAGATACCTATCAGCCGCTGTTGCTGGAGCCGATCACGGTGGCTTCGCCGGATTGCTATCACCGCGAAGCCGGCGAGAGCTGCGAAGATTATTCACGGCGCATGTTCGAACACATGGAACAGACGCTGGAGCAGCACGCGCACGAAACCTGCGCAGTGATCGTCGAACCGCTGGTGCAGTGCGCCGGCCATATGCGCATGTACGACCCGGTGTATCTCAGCCTGCTGCGCGAGGCCTGCGATCGTCACGGCGTGCATCTGATCGCGGATGAAATCGCGGTCGGTTTTGGTCGCACCGGCACCCTGTTCGCCTGTGAGCAGGCGGCTATCACGCCGGATTTCATGTGCCTGTCGAAAGGGATTACAGGTGGTTATCTTCCGCTATCCGTCGTGCTGACCACCGGGAAAGTGTATGACGCGTTTTATGACGACTATGAAAATCTCACCGCGTTTTTACATTCGCATTCCTACACCGGCAGCGCGCTGGCCTGTTCCGCCGCGCTCGCGACCCTGGATATTTTCGCAGAAGACGATGTGCTGGCGCGCAATCGGGCACTGGCCGCGCAGATGCAGCGTTTGAGCCAGCCGCTGGGCGATCACGCGCATGTCGCCGAGGTGCGCCAGCAGGGCATGATCGTCGCGATCGAGATGGTAGCGGACAAGGCCGGCAAACAGGCCTACCCCTGGCAGCAACGTCGCGGCCTGCGCGTTTATAAGCATGCGCTGGAGCGCGGGGTATTGCTGCGTCCGCTGGGCAACGTGGTGTATTTCATGCCACCGTACGTGATCAGCGAAGAAGAAGTGGATTTGATGGTCGAAGTGGCAGCAGAAGGGATTGATATTGCGACGACTTGAAAATCTACGGCTGATTATCTACGGCGTGATCATTACAGCATGAACACACATAGTTTGTTGCGCGCAGTCATGTATAATGCCGCGCTTATGGTGACCTGTTCCGGTCCCCTCGCGACGAGAAACTGCGAACCCCGCCAGGCCCGGAAGGGAGCAACGGTAGTGGTGTATCGGGTGCCGGGGTGTGGCTGGGGCGGGTTACCACCTCTTTGATTTCTGACGAAATAATGAATAATGGGAAGCAGTGCTTTTCATCATCTGCTCGTACCTCACCCGTTCTCAGGATAGAATGAAAAGCATCGACACTCGCACAACGGTTGTTCTATGAGTTACGAGGTTCTGGCGCGCAAATGGCGCCCCGCAAATTTTTCCGAGCTGGTCGGGCAGGAGCATGTACAACGTGCTCTGATCAATGCGCTCGACGAAGACCGTTTGCACCACGCTTATCTGTTCACCGGCACCCGCGGTGTCGGCAAAACCACGATCGCGCGCATTTTTGCCAAATCACTCAATTGCGAAACCGGGGTGACATCAAAACCCTGCGGCGAATGTTCCGCCTGCCGCGAAATCGCTGAAGGCCGCTTTGTCGATCTGATCGAAGTCGATGCCGCATCGCGCACCGGGGTCGATGACACTCGCGACCTGCTGGAAAACGTGCAGTACGCGCCCACCCGCGGCCGCTATAAAGTCTATCTGATCGACGAAGTACACATGTTTTCCAAAAGCAGTTTCAATGCACTGCTAAAAACCCTGGAAGAACCGCCACCGCACGTCAAGTTTTTGCTCGCCACCACCGATCCGCAAAAACTGCCGGTGACGATATTGTCGCGCTGCCTGCAGTTCAATTTAAAACGCATGCCGGTGAGCATGATCCTGTCGCATTTGCAGCATATTCTGCAGACCGACGCGGTCGAACACGATCTGGCTGCGTTGCAGTTAATTGCCGAAGGCGCGGATGGCAGCATGCGCGATGGCCTCAGTCTGCTCGACCAGGCGCTGGCCTTTGGTGCCGGTCAGGTGCGCGAGGCCGAGGTGCGCGAAATGCTCGGTGCGATCTCGCGTGACCGCATTTTAAATATCGTGCGCGCACTGTTTGCTGCCGATGCCGCTGCAGTGCTCGCCGAAGTCGAAGCGCTGAGCGAACTCACGCCCGATTTTGAAAACGTGCTGAGCGAAATGCTGAGCATGCTGCACCACATGGCACTGGCGAAAACCGTGCCCGAAGCGCTGGATGATTATCTCAGTGCTCGCGAAGAATTGTTAACGCTGACAGCTGACACCAGCGCTGAAGATATCCAGCTGTTCTACCAGATTGGTCTGATCGGTCGGCGTGATCTACCGCTGGCGCCGGATTTGCGCAGTGGTTTTGAAATGGTATTGCTGCGCATGCTGGCGTTTCGACCGGCACAGACACAAACCCTGGTCCGGTGCGGCACCGACTGGCGGTAGAACTGCACCCGTTGCAGAAAAGCCTGCCAGAGCATCAGCCGCAGCACCGGCTTCTTCGTCCGCCAGCGCCAGTCAGAAACCAGCACCCACAGAGAAGCCTGCAGCCAGCGGCGGCAGCAACACCAGTTGCAGGTGGTGACTGGGTACAGATCATCGAACGACTCGCGATCAACGGCATGGTCAAACAGCTGGCAGCGAACTGTGTACTGCAAAAGCACGAAGGCAACACGATTGTGCTGGCGCTGGACGCGCGTTTCAAACAGCTGCGCAATGCCAAGGCGGAGCAACGCATTCAACGTGCGCTTTCAGAGTATTACGATACCGAGATCAGTTTGCAGATTGAACTTGCCGATCAGCAGGCTTTGCCGACCGAAACCCCTGCGCAAAACGACGCGCGCGTGCGCGACGAACGCCAGCAACAGGCAGAGCAGTCAATCGAAAATGACAGTTTTGTGCAGATGATGAAAAAAAACATGAACGCAGAAATTATTCCCGGTTCGGTCAAGCCGGTAGAAAGCGACAGTTAAGCAAGAACACAATAGATCAAGAGGTGGTGATATGAAAGGTGCAATGGGCGGCCTGATGAAACAGGCGCAAAAAATGCAGGAAGACATGAAAAAGGCGCAGGAAGAAATCGCCAGAATGGAAGTGGAAGGCCAGAGCGGTGGCGGCATGGTGACAGTGGTGATGAACGGCCGCCATGAACTGCGCAGCGTAAAAATTGATGACAGCCTGATGGGCGATGACAAAGACATGCTGGAAGATCTGATCGCAGCGGCAGTCAATGATGCAACGCGCAAGGTCGAGCAGGAAAGCAGCAGCAAAATGTCAGGCCTGACCGCAGGTTTAAATCTTCCCGGCGGCATGAAGCTACCGTTTTGAGAATCGTTGTATCCGCAAATGAACGCAAATAAACGCAAATATAATTGTAATGGTGCTGCGATGTTGCTAGTGCGCCCGGGGGAAGATATGTTTGTTTATTCCAGATTGATTTGCGCCGAATTGCAATAATGGCAGATGCTAAATATTAATGGTGGCTGGTGTTGGTATGAGATTTGTAGCTGAACTATCTATTAGTTTATTTGCGTTCATTTGCGTTCATTTGCGGAAGAGTTGTTTTTGATGTCGCCACTACTGCAACAACTCATCGAATCACTGAAATGCCTGCCCGGTGTCGGCCCCAAATCTGCACAGCGCATGGCATTTCATTTGCTGGAACGCGATCGTCAGGGTGCAACCCGACTGGCTAACTCCTTGCTTGAAGCAGTCGAGAAAATTGGCCATTGCGATGTCTGTCGTACCCTCAGCGAGACCAGTGTTTGTGATATCTGCAATAGCACAACACGCGACAGCAGTTTGCTGTGCGTAGTGGAAACACCGGTAGATGTTATTGCCATCGAAAATATATCGGACTTTCGTGGTAAATATTTTGTGTTAATGGGGCACTTGTCACCACTCGACGGCATCGGTCCGGCAGAGCTTGGTCTGGACAAGCTGGAAAAACGCCTGGCCAGTGGTGAACTGCAGGAAGTCATTCTCGCCACCAATCCCACTGTAGAAGGCGAAACCACAGCGCACTATATTTCTGAAATGGCCAAAGCGCACAGTGTTGTGGCGACACGGATTGCGCACGGTGTGCCACTGGGTGGCGAGCTGGAATTCATCGATGCGGGTACACTTGCGCATGCGTTCAGTGGTAGATTGCCTGTTCGTTCCTGAGTTATATTGACTGGACTGGAGATACTGAAATGACTGACTGCCTGTTTTGCAAAATTCGCGATGGTGAAATCCCGGCTGAAGTTGTCTATGAAGATGATGATGTCCTGGCCTTCAATGATGTCAATCCGCAGGCGCCGGTTCATGTTCTGATTATTCCAAAAAAACACATTTCTACGGTCAACGACTTATCCGACGACGATAATGTGACAATGGGAAAATTGTACCAGGCAGCAAAAGCGATTGCTGCAAAGCGTGAAATAGAAGACGATGGCTACCGTCTGGTGGTGAACTGCAATGCAATGGCCGGACAGACGGTGTACCATATTCATTTACACCTGCTGGGTGGCAGGCGCATGGTGTGGCCTCCGGGCTAGTCAGTGATATTGATTGCAGTTGATTAAAATCAATGCTGACAATCTCCAGGGCAGGCAGAATCAGCTTGAGGTTTAACGTGTTCAGGAAGCTATGTACCGTACTTTTATTTTTGCTCTGGTCTTTTTATCAGTAGCGACTGGTGCACAGGCTGCGCCCGATGGCGAGGTTTTATTCGCCAGACATTGCTCTGTATGCCATGGCACTAATGGTAAAGGTGGTGTGGGTGTGCCGCTGGCGCTGCCATCATTTATCAATAGCGTATCAAACGAATATCTGGCAAAAACCATCCGTTCAGGTCGTCCGGGGCGGATCATGCCAGCGTTTACCGATCTAAGTGATCCGCAGGTGACAGCGATCACGCATTACATTCGCAGCTGGGCAACCCGGCCAGCACCGAAATACGATACTTCAAGCATCAGCGGTGATGCTGCAAACGGCGCGAAACTGTTTGCTGCGCATTGTGCCAGCTGCCATGGCAAGGAAGGCAAGGGCGGTGAAGGCACGGGTGTCACTTTCTCGCGCAAACGTGATTTGCCTATTATGCCGCCGGCGCTCAATAACCCCGGTTTCCTCGCGGCCGCGACGGACACCATGATTAAAAATACCATACTGCACGGGCGCAAGGGCACGCCGATGAGCGCTGTGGCTGCGGCCGGACTGAACGAGCATGAGATCAATGATCTTGTGGCGTATATACGATCATTTGCGAAACATTTCCCGGAACATAAACCTGTGCTGCACGAGGATGATGCCGATATCGTGGTCGACTCCTCATATTCGCTGGAAGATACGGTCGAGAATGTGAAGCTGGCCATTTCCAACCAGAATTTCACTTTAATCAGAGTGGACTATCTTGATCATGGACTGGTGGCAAAAGGAAAAGAAAATAAAAACGAAGTGGTGCTGCATTTTTGTAATTTCAGGTTTTTGTACAGCGCGCTTGCGATCGATCCACGAGTGGGTCTGTTTCTGCCTTGCCGTGTAACCGTTGTTAAAACCGGGGATAAGGTTCGTGTTATGGCGATCAACCCATTGCATCTTAGCAAGCTGTTTAATAATGATGAGCTTGACCAGGCCTGCAAGCATATGCATCAGGTTTATGTTTCCATTCTGAAGAATGCGGTAGAGTGATGAAGCGACTGATAGTGTTTATTTTTGTTTTTCTGGTGGCGATAACTGCGCAGGCAGAAGAGCTGCTGATGGTGCGCTCGCACCAGAAGTTTCCCGAGGCGATGCTGACATTGCAGACCGCGCTTGGTGAGCATGGTTATACAGTGACGCGCGTGCAGCGGGTCGATATCGGGCTGACCGGTATGGGTTATCACACCGATAAATACCGCGTGGTATTTTTTGGCAAGACTGATGAAGTGCATTACCTGGCAAAAAAATATCCGGAGTTAATTCCCTATCTGCCGCCCAAGATATCCATTTTTGCTGAGAATGATGAAACCGTGCTGGTGACGGCAAAACCTTCGCTGTACGAAAAAATGATTCACAATAAAAAAGATGAAAAAATTTTCCTTCGCTGGCAGAAAGATTTTCAGGCGGTGTTTGACGAAGTTCGCAATACCGAGTAAGAAAACTACAGTCTATATTCAAACGCAGCCTGTATAGACAGGATACTGGTTTCGCTCCGTGGTTCCGAGAGAGGAATGCTGGATGCGCCACCTGTGGTTCTTGTGCCGCCGCTTTCTCCAAAGGTCCAGTATTCATAGCGCGTTTTTACGTTAACAGACCATTGCGTACTGTCATTGTAATGCCACGCAAGTTGTACTCGGATGCCAGGGTTTTCTCCCAGGTTAAGATTGGCAGTGCCCAGGTTTGCCTCGGAATAGTCCAGAAATTGTTTAACCTGGCTTGTGCGCAGTGCGGCTGCTTCCAGAAGCCATGTGGTTTTTTCATTACTGGCCAGGCTTAGATCTATCCCCGCGGAATATTCCTTCCAGCGATATTCTTCATATGGGCCAATGGCGATACTCGTTGTGCGTATGTCTCTGTTCCACGCATGGCGACTCGCTGATGCAAACAGTGCGATATTCTTCTTAAGCTGTCTACCTAAACGTATCCTGTGTGTCAGCAGTGTTTCGTCGGTTTGTGTATGAAGTGCTGCGCCATAGTTTGTAAGCCCGTTATAGTCTATGGCTCCGCGGTGGTAGTTAATCTCGTAAGAGAGCTGGTAACCATTCTGGCTGGATAGTCTGGCGCTGAGAGCAAGACCTGGCAGCCATCCCAGTTCTCGATCCAGTCGCTGATTGTAGTTGCTATATTCAGCGTAATCGAAATGATAAAGGATGGCGCAATGGAAATGGCGGTTTCTCCATGGGCTGGTAGCAGCACCAATGGCGCCCACGAATACCTAACTTGGAGTGTAATTTTTTTCATCTGCAAACAGGAACGGGGCCTATGGCCCCGTTCCTGTTCAAACATGATAGTGAAACATTAATAGTAGCAAGACGCTGTAGCGTTCACGACCGACCGTTCGCTTTGATGGTCATGGTGTCATCACCATTGAATATACCTTCTGCCGTTGTTCCATTTGCGCCTGTGATAAGAATATCGCCGCTTTCTGGACAGCTATACGAGCCTCCGGAGCTTTCCACGATAGGAGCTAGTAGTTCTGCGAGGAAACCACCACCGCTTACGCCACCGGATATGAAATCGACGCTGAAAGTGAACGCGCTGATCGTGTATGTGTCTGCAATATGGTTACCGGTTTCGGCAAAATTGAGACCGGCGAAACTGAATTTAAAGCCGCTGGCCGTATCTTCCATGGAGAAACTGCCAGAGGCGCTATCACTGTAGTCTCCAGTCGTGCTGTCGGAAGTCGAGTTATAGGCCAGGTTTCCGTTGAAGGTGTACCCGTACTCAACGCAATTAGAGAAAGATGCTGTACCGTTTAAATCATCACCCGTGACAGTGACTGTGCCACCACCAGTACAACCGACAGTAGCACCGGACGCAACAGCGACACCGGAATTGGTCGTATGGTCGGCTATGACCTGGTTGACAGTATGCAGCTTATCTTTGAGGTCAACATTGGCTGGGGTATCTGCAGCAAACGCCGTTTTTACAGTACTTGCTGAGGAGCTGGCAGACGAAACAGTAGTCTCCGCATTTGAATTATTGATAACCACAGCATTGGCTGGTACTGTTGCCGTAGCTGAGCTTCCGCCACCGCCGCTACCGCCACCGCCACAGCCAGTGAGCACAAGTGCTGTGCCGATTAGAGCGCTGCTAAATACTGTGTTAATAACTTTCATATTCATGATTTTTTCCTGTAGTTGGTTAAATATCCACTTCGGCAGGACTTTATTGTAGGTAGGTTTCCGGGTTAATTCAGTAGAAATAATGTGAAATTATTCACAGATTTATGCTTGCCGACGAATGGGCCGCGGTTCTGCGATCCGATCAAATATCTTGAGAAAGCTGCGGTACTTTGCTACTGTTCGCGCCTCGGCATCGGGCGATCGGCTAACATCGTCTGATATGTATGAAAGAGGTCGGTGTCGCGACAGCGATGAGACCGTCGTTTAGAATGTAAGAAATTTTCAGGCGCGTAGCTCAGTTGGTTAGAGCGCTTCCTTGACATGGAAGAGGTCGGTGGTTCGAATCCACTCGTGCCTACCAGTTTCATCGGTCGAGTGGATTTGAACCACCGACAATAAATAGATGCGGTTTGACTGATTCGCCGGGAGCGAATCAGAACGCGCGTAGCGCGGCCCCGAAGGGGCGGAGGGCAGGACGCCCGAAGTAATCCACTCGTGCCTGCCAGTTTCATCGGTAGCAATATAGTAAACTAAACCTGCCTTACGGCAATCACGCGACCTCTCGTAATGGCCGCCACTGGAGAAATAGCATGCCTCAAAATGCCCCTGTCATTACCCTGCCTGATGGTTCCAGACGCGAATTCGATGCGCCGGTGACGGTGATGGCGGTTGCCGAGTCGATCGGTCCCGGTCTGGCCAAAGCCACGCTGGCTGGACGTGTCGATGGCCGCATGGTCGATGCCTCTACCTGATCAATGATGATGCTTCGCTGGCGATTATCACCGGCCGTGACGAAGACGCGCTGGAGCTGATGCGCCACGATGCTGCGCATATCATGGCGCAGGCGGTGCAGGAACTGTTTCCGGGTACCCAGGTGACCATCGGGCCTGCGATCGAAAATGGTTTTTATTACGATTTTGCCCGCGCGGAAAAATTTGTCCCCGAAGATCTGGAAAAAATCGAAGAACGCATGCACGAAATCGTCAAGCGCGATCTGCCCATCGTGCGTGAAGTCTGGTCGCGCGAGCAGGCAATGAAAACGTTTGCCGAGATCGGTGAAGACTACAAAGTGCAGATCATCGAGCAGAACATCCCCGAAGGCGAAGAAATCTCGGTGTATCGCCAGGGCGACTGGTTCGATGTCTGTCGCGGCCCGCATCTGCCCAGCACCGGCAAGCTTGGCAAGGGTTTCAAGCTGATGAAGCTGGCTGGCGCTTACTGGCGCGGTGATTCCGAGCAATGAAATGCTGCAACGCATATACGGCACCGCCTGGCCGGATGCGAAACAGCTGAAGGCGTATCTGCACCAGCTGGAAGAAGCTGAAAAACGCGACCATCGCAAGCTGGCGAAAAAATTCGATTTGTTCCATACCCAGGAAGAAGCCCCTGGCATGGTGTTCTGGCACGACAAGGGCTGGCGAATTTATCTGGAAGTGCAGAATTACATTCGCAACAAGCTGCGCCTGCACGGTTACCAGGAAATCCACACCCCGCAAATCGTGGACCGCAGTCTCTGGGAAAAATCCGGTCACTGGGACAAGTTCGGTGACATGATGTTTACCACCCACTCGGAACACCGTGACTTTGCGGTCAAGCCGATGAACTGTCCCTGCCATATCCAGGTGTTCAATCAGGGCCTGAAAAGTTACCGTGATTTGCCGCTGCGCCTGGCCGAGTTCGGTTCCTGCCACCGCAACGAACCGTCGGGGACGCTGCATGGTTTGATGCGGGTGCGCAATTTTGTCCAGGATGATGCGCATATTTTCTGCACCGAAGACCAGATCCAGGATGAGGTGTCGGCGTTCATCGACCTGGTTTATGAAGTCTATGCCGACTTTGGCTTCACCGACATCATGGTCGCGCTGTCCACCCGCCCGGAACAGCGTGTGGGTGACGATGCGGCCTGGGACAAGGCGGAAAAAGCGCTGGAAGTCGCGCTCGACAACAAAGGCCTGGACTGGAAGCTACAGCCCGGCGAAGGCGCGTTCTATGGTCCGAAGATCGAATTCGTGCTGAAAGACTGCCTGGGTCGCCAGTGGCAGTGCGGCACCATGCAGGTGGATTTTTCCATGCCCGGAAGGCTGGATGCGCAATATGTCGCCGAAGACGATACTCGCCGCGTGCCAGTGATGCTGCACCGCGCGATTCTGGGCTCGGTAGAGCGATTTATCGGTATTCTCATCGAAGAGCACGAGGGGAAATTTCCGCTCTGGCTGGCGCCGGTGCAGGCGGTGGTGATGAATATTACCGACAATCAGGCCGATTTTGCTCAAAAAGCACATGATTACCTTGCTGAACAAGGATTTAAAGTCGAACTGGACTTGAGAAATGAGAAAATTGGCTTTAAAATCCGCGAGCACACAATACAGCGAGTTCCCTACATGCTGGTGATCGGCGACCGGGAGCTCGAAACACATTCAGTGGCCGTACGCACACGAAGCGGAGAAGACCTCGGTTCCATGTCCTTAGAAGACGTGGCCAGCCGGTTCTCAGCAGAAATCGTGAGCCGCGGTCGCTCTGCTTTATAGGAGTACGAAAATCGCAGCACCGAAGAAGACGCTATTAAATGATGCTATCACTTATCCTGAAGTACGGGTGATTGATGCAGAAGGTGAACAGCTGGGTCTGATGACCAGTCAACAGGCTTTACAGATGGCCGTCGATGCCGGACTTGATCTGGTAGAAGTGTCTCCCAACGCAACGCCGCCAGTGTGCCGCATCATGGATTTCGGCAAGTTCCGCTTTGAGAACAGCAAGAAAACCCAGGCGTCGAAAAAGAAGCAGAAAAAAACTCAGATCAAGGAGATCAAGTTCAGACCCAGGACTGAGGAAGGGGATTACCAGGTCAAGCTGCGTTCCCTGAAGAAATTCCTGGAAGAAGGAGATAAAACCAAGGTGACCATGCGTTTTCGTGGTCGCGAATTTGCTCATCAGGAACTGGGGATGCAGTTGCTGAAACGTGTCGAAGCCGATCTCGCAGAGTACGGTACCGTTGAGCAAATGCCTGGCATGGAAGGGCGGCAGATGGTGATGCTGCTGGGACCAAAAAAGACCAAGTAAGACGGGTAGCAGCGAACTGCTACAAAACGAGTGAGCCGGTCTCAAGTGTCATGGAAGAACACCGCGCTTATTTTTGAAGTACACACAATATAGGAGCAGGCACAATGCCTAAGATGAAAACCAACCGTGGCGCAGCCAAACGTTTCAGACGTACTGGTTCCGGCGGATTTAAGCGAGCACAATCGCACCGTCGCCATATCCTCACCAAGAAGAGCACTAAACGTAAGCGTCATTTACGTGATGATGCAACCGTGCATGCGAGTGACGTGAAAATGGTCAATCGCATGATGCCGTACGTTTAAGAACCGAGGATATAAGAGATGCCAAGAGTAAAAAGAGGCGTACAGGCCAGAGCACGTCATAAAAAAGTTCTGGATAAAGCAAAAGGTTATTATGGTGCGCGCAGTCGCGTGTATCGTGTTGCACACCAGGCTGTTATCAAAGCCGGGCAATATGCTTACCGTGACCGCAAAGTTAAAAAACGTACTTTCCGTTCCTTGTGGATTGTGCGCATCAATGCAGCAGCGCGTGAATGCGGTATGTCATACAGTCGTCTGGTCGATGGCCTGAATAAAGCCAATGTCGATATCGATCGTAAGGTGCTCGCTGATCTGGCTGTGCATGATATGGTTGCGTTTGGACAGATCGCAGAAAAAGCGAAGCAAGCCCTGGCAGCCTGATACTGCTGTTTGCGTGTGATCGTTGTTTGATGTCACATGAATACCAAGGGGGAAGCTTGCTTCCCCCTTTTTAGTTCTACCAACTTAATAGTTAATAGATTGTTGAGATAATGCTGTGTGGCGCACTTAAGCAATGCACTCACATCAGTTTTCTTGAACATGCCCAGGGAGTAAACGTGGATCTGCAAAGTTTGAGTACACAGGCGCTGGCTGAGATTCGGGCAGCGACCAGTCTGGATGCGCTCGATCAGCTGCGTGTGCACTATCTGGGCAAAAAAGGTGAACTCACCGCGCTGTTAAAGAACCTGGGAACGCTTCCTGGTGATCAGCGCAAAGCAGCCGGGCAGGAAATCAATATCGCCAAGCAGGATGTGCAGGCGGCCATCGAAGCGCGTAAAGACGTTCTGCAGCAGGAAGCGCTTGCGGCCAGACTGGCCAGTGAAAGCATCGATGTGACTTTACCGGGGCGCGGTCAGCAGGCCGGTGGTCTGCATCCGGTCACGCGCACCATGCAGCGCATCGAAGCGCTGTTTGCACAGCTGGGTTTCAGTGTTGCCGAAGGCCCGGAAATCGAAGATGATTTTCACAACTTCGAAGCACTCAATATTCCTGCGCATCATCCTGCGCGCGCCATGCACGATACTTTTTATTTTGATGCGTCCACCTTGTTGCGCACGCATACTTCGCCTGTACAGGTGCGTCATATGAAGCAACAGCAACCGCCGCTGCGCATTATTGCGCCGGGTCGAGTGTATCGCTGTGATTCGGATTTAACCCATACACCGATGTTTCACCAGGTAGAAGGTTTGCTGATCGACGAGAATGTCAGTTTTGCAGATCTCATGGGTACGCTGGCTGATTTTCTTAAACTGTTTTTTGAAAACGAACAATTGCAAACACGGTTCCGGCCTTCGTATTTCCCGTTCACCGAGCCTTCGTCCGAAGTCGATATTCAGTGCGTGATCTGCGCAGGTGAAGGCTGTCGTGTTTGCGGCCACAGTGGCTGGATAGAAATTCTTGGTTGCGGCATGGTGCATCCAAAAGTATTTGAGAGTGTTGGCATAGACAATGAAAAATTTACCGGTTATGCCTTTGGTATCGGCGTCGAGCGTCTCGCGATGCTGCGTTACGGTGTGAATGACCTGCGTCTGTTTTTCGAAAACGATCTGAAGTTTCTCGGGCAGTTTGCATAATGAGTCCGCGAAAATGAAGACGCAAATTTTTATCACGCAAATGTAGAATCAAAAAATGAATGTTTGCGTTATTCGCGTTCATTTGCGGAAAATCTCTTCTGGGTCTTTTAGAATGAAATTTAGCGAAAAATGGTTACGTAGCTGGGTTAATCCGGATCTCAACACCAGCGAGTTGTGTCATCAGCTGACCATGGCGGGTCTTGAAGTCGATGGTGTTGAACCGGCTGCGGGCGCGTTTACCGATGTGGTGGTGGCGCGTGTTGAATCACTGGAAAAACATCCGGATGCTGACAAGTTAAATGTGTGTCAGGTATTCGATGGCAAAGACACTGTGCAAATTGTTTGCGGTGCTGCCAATGTGCGTGCAGGACTTCTGGTGCCGCTGGCAAAATCGGTGCTGTGCTTCCCGGCTGCGAATGCAAATGAACCACTGAAAATCAAAGCCGCCAAACTGCGTGGTGTGGCTTCGTCAGGAATGCTGTGTTCGGAAAAAGAACTGGGGCTTGCCGACAGCGCCGATGGTTTGATGGAGCTGCCTGCAGATGCACCGCCAGGAACTTCTTTGCGCGAGTATCTGGAACTTGACGATAGCATTATCGAAATCGATCTGACTCCAAACCGTGGTGACTGCCTGAGTATTGCTGGTGTTGCGCGTGAACTGGCTGCGCTGAATCAATGCGAATTGAATGCGCAGGCGTGTGTGCCGGCCAAAGTTACCACACAGGATACTTTCAAGGTTAATGTTTCTGCAAACAAAGCCTGCACGCATTATGCCGGCCGCGTGATTAACAATATCAATGTGACTGCGCCCACGCCTTTATGGATGGTCGAGCGTTTGCGTCGTTCCGGGATTCGCAGCCTGGGCGCGATTGTCGATGTGACTAATTATGTGATGCTGGAGCTGGGCCAGCCGATGCACGCTTTTGATCTGGCCACACTCGACGGCCAGATCAATGTGCGTTTTGCTAACAAGGCCGAAAAAATCACCCTGCTCGATGGCAAGGTGATTGAGCTTGATGACGAAACGCTGATCATTGCTGATAACCAACGTGCGCTGGCATTCGCGGGCGTGATGGGCGGTGAAAATTCCGGTGTGTCTGACAGCTACGACGCAGCGTATTTCTGGAAAGCGCATTCTTTGTTCCCGAAGTGATCGCTGGCAAAGCGCGCAGTCATGGATCTGCATACCGATTCATCGCATCGTTTTGAACGCGGAGTTGATCCTGCACTGCAGGTTGCCGGCACTGGAACGTGCCACCGAACTGGTGCTCAGTATTTGTGGCGGCGAAGTGGGGCCGATCACCGAATCCGGAAAACCGGTGCACCCGGCAGCGCGGCCTGCAATTGATTTGCGCCGCGAACGCATCAAACGCATGCTGGGTATCGAATTATCAGACAAAGAAGTCAGCGATATTCTGCAGCGCCTGGGGATGCAGGTGCAAACCAGCAAGACGGCTGGTCGGTGACAGCGCCGAGTTTCCGCTTTGATATTGCGATCGAGGCGGATTTGCTCGAAGAACTGGTGCGTATATACGGTTATAACAATATTCCACGCACCCAGCCGGCTTATCGCATGCAGATGCAGGCGCAGCCCGAGAGTCAGCAGTCGATGTCGGTGGTACGCCAGATGCTGGTCGATCGCGGTTATTTCGAAGCGATTACCTACAGCTTCGTCGATCCCAAATTCCAGCAGGTGCTTGATCCTGAGGCCGAACCGGTGGCGCTGGCCAACCCGATTTCGTCAGAAATGTCGGTGATGCGTACCACGCTGTGGCCGGGTCTGGTGCAGGCCTTGCGTCATAACTTGAATCGCCAGCAAACCCGGGTACGTCTGTTCGAAACCGGGCTGTGTTTTCACAAACAAAACAGCCCGCTGCCCGAACAAAAGCCGCGCATCGCAGCGGTGATCTGTGGTGAGCACCTGCATCAGCAATGGGGTGAATCGCCGCGCCAGGTCGACTTTTTTGATCTCAAGGCCGATGTTGAGGCCTTGCTGGCACAGCAGGCGGACGAGGTCGAGCTTTGTGGCTGAGACACATCCTGCGCTGCACCCGGGTCAGAGTGCCCGGATCATGGTGGCAGGCGAGGCGGTTGGCTGGCTCGGAGCGCTGCATCCTTCGGCGCAGCAGGCGCTGGATCTTGATCAGCCAGTGTATCTTTTTGAGCTAGAACTTGAGAGCGTGCTCAGGACCGGCTTGCCAGCATTCCAGCCATTGTCACGTTTTCCGGAGGTTCGTCGCGACCTGGCGCTGGTGGTCGGTGAGGAGGTCCATGTGGGTGACCTGGTGGCGGCGATCCGTGGATCAGCCTCAGCATTGCTCAGAGATGTGCGGGTTTTTGATATATATATCGGAAAAGGAGTGGAGCCAGGGCGAAAAAGTGTCGCTTTAGGCTTGATTTTACAGGAATTTTCCCGCACTCTTACCGACCAGGAAGTAGAGACCGAGATAGAAACCGTGGTCGCTACGCTAAAACAGAATTTTGCTGCTACACTTCGGGAGTAGGGGATAAATGGCACTGACTAAAGCCGACATGGCGGAAAGCCTGTACGAAGAACTGGGTTTGAACAAACGTGAAGCCAAAGAGCTGGTAGAACTCTTTTTTGAAGAAGTTCGAAGCGCGCTGGGGGATGCATACCACGTAAAACTTTCAGGTTTTGGCAATTTTGTTTTGCGCGACAAAACAGAGCGGCCCGGGCGTAATCCTAAAACTGGCGAGGAAATTCCGATTTCCGCACGACGTGTTGTCACCTTCAGACCAGGACAGAAACTGAAGCAACGAGTAGAGGCATATGCTGGAACCCAGCAATAATAACGAACTTCCTGTGATTCCCGGCAAACGCTACTTCACCATCGGTGAGGTCAGCGAGCTATGTGGAGTCAAATCGCATGTTCTGCGTTACTGGGAACAGGAGTTTTCCCAGCTCAAACCGGTAAAACGCCGTGGTAACCGCCGTTATTACCAGCGTCACGACGTTATCCTGATACGTCAGATTCGTAGCCTGCTCTACGATCAGGGCTATACCATCGGCGGAGCCCGTCTCAAGCTCACCGGCGAAGACGCCAGCGAAGACAATAACCAGAGCCAGCAGATCATCCGCCAGATGCGCACCGAACTGGAAGACCTTCTCGCGATTCTCAAGGGCTAAACCAGCTCCTTCCAATATCCAGCTTTCTTAAGCTCATCGATAGTGTATCCTTCCGCCCTCGCGGGGCGTAGCGCAGTCTGGTAGCGCACTTGCCTGGGGGGCAAGTGGTCACAGGTTCAAATCCTGTCGTCCCGACCAAACAAAAAAAGGCTCCTGTAAAGCAGGAGCCTTTTTTTGTTTGGTGGGTCGGGAAGATTGGTTCGTTAGCGGCATGCTTTCTATGCCGCGTATCGGTTCATCAAAAAGGGCAGGAGGCCCTTTTTAACAGCCGTTTTATGGCTGGCCCGCAGGGCGACAATTTTGCTGGGAGCAAAATTGAACAGCCGTTTTTGGCTGGCCTGAAAGGCGAATTACAGGACGTAATTCGTAAATACATGGATGTATCTCGTAAATCCTGTCGTCCTGCGTCAGTCTGGATATCTGTTTAGAAAGCACTAAAAAGCAGTTTTGAATCGCTGCGCGATGATAATCTGCGTTCTGTAGTCACGCAGGCTGCCCGTAGGGCGATCCTGTCGCCACTCTCTTTCCAGCCCATGCATATCACGATAGACTGCCACCCGTCTGATTTTTTCTGTATGCTTGGTTTTAGATTATTTCCCAGGACAGGCATGAAAGACGCAGTACCTTCCATTATCAAGCTCGAAGATTACGCTCAACCCAGCTACTGGATCGAGCAGGTTGATTTGCAATTTGAGCTCGATGAAAACATCACTCGCGTCGTGTCGAACCTGTCCCTGGTCAGAAATCCTTCGGGACACGATGATGGTACGCTGGAGCTGAATGGCGAAAAACTCGAGCTGGGTGCGATTTTGCTCGATGGCGCACCACTGGCCGCCGATCGCTATGAAGTCAGTGATACCGCATTGAAACTGTTTGCGCTGCCGGAACGTTGTCAGCTCAGTATCGAAACCTTCATCAAACCCCAGGAAAACACTTCGCTAGAAGGCCTGTACAAGTCCAGTGGTAATTACTGTACCCAGTGTGAAGCCGAAGGTTTTCGCAAGATCACCTACTACCTGGATCGCCCGGATGTGATGGCAAAGTTCACGACCACGATCACTGCTGACAGGAAGAAATATCCAGTGCTGTTGTCGAATGGTAATCCTGATGGAGCAGGTGATCTGCCCGACGGTCGCCATTGGGCACGCTGGCAAGACCCGTTCAAAAAACCCTGCTATCTGTTTGCGCTGGTCGCGGGCGATCTGGCTTTTATCGAAGATCATTTTGTGACGCTCTCGGATCGCAAGGTGCAGCTGCGTATTTATGTGCAGCATCACAATATCGATCAGTGTGATCATGCCATGGCGTCGTTGAAAAAATCCATGCGCTGGGACGAAGAGACGTATGGGCGTGAATACGACCTTGATGTGTATAACATTGTTGCGGTCGACGATTTCAATATGGGCGCGATGGAAAACAAGGGTCTGAATGTTTTTAATTCAAAATATGTACTCGCCAAACAGAAAACCGCGACCGATGTCGATTTTATTAATATCGAAGGTGTGATCGCGCACGAATATTTTCATAACTGGAGCGGCAATCGTGTCACCTGTCGCGACTGGTTCCAGCTGACATTAAAAGAAGGTCTGACTGTTTTTCGTGATCAGCAGTTTACTGCGGACATGAACTCAGCCACGCCCAAGCGCATTGATGATGTCAATATTCTGCGTACTGCGCAGTTTGCAGAAGATGCTGGCCCGATGGCCCACCCGATACAGCCTGATTCATACATCGAGATCAACAACTTTTATACTGTCACGGTATACAACAAGGGCGCAGAAGTGATTCGCATGATCCACACCTTGCTGGGCAGCGAAGGCTTTCGCAAAGGCATGGATCTGTATTTTTCGCGTCACGATGGCGAAGCGGTGACCACGGAAGAATTTATCTCTGCCATGGAAGATGCCAATGCTATCAGGCTGGAAAAATTCAGGCGCTGGTATAAACAGGCCGGTACGCCAAGGCTCAAGGTGCAGGATAGCTATGATGCAAACCAGGGCGTTTATACCCTGACTTTGTCGCAAACCACGCCGGCGACTCCCGGGCAGGAGCGAAAACAGCCGTTTCATATTCCGGTGATGCTGGGTCTTATCGACGCTGATGGAAATGATATGGATGTTGAATTTAAAGATGGTCGTAAGACGGGCACGAATTATCTGGCGCAACTGGAAGAATCCAGTCAGCAGTTTGTATTCTCTGGAGTAAAACAAAAACCGGTGCTGTCAGTGCTCCGTGGTTTTTCTGCGCCGGTCAGGCTTGAATTCGAACGGCCCGATGATGAGCTGGCATTTTGCATGGCGCACGATGCGGATGAATTTAATCGCTGGGAAGCCGGGCAGCAGCTTGGTATGCGAATTATCCTTCGTATGGTCGAGTCACAGCAGCAGGCTCAGGATTTAACCCTGCCGCCCGAATATGTCGAAGCATGCCGCAAAACACTTGCTGATAACACCATCGATAAAGCGCTCACAGCACGCGCGCTGGCTTTGCCATCGCATGCCTATGTGGCTGAATCGATGCAGGAAATCGATGTGGATGGGATTTATTACGCGCGAGAATTCATATACCAGCAGCTTGCCGAACAAATGAAAGAAGACTGGTTGCAGGTCTACCGGGGAAATCACAGCGATGTTTTTGACCTGTCGCCAGCCTCCATGGCCCAGCGCTTTCTGAAAAATCTGGCATTGTCGTATCTGATGTACACGAAGGGCTCGGACAGCGAGCAGATCGCCATGGAGCAATATCGCACAGCCAGCAATATGACCGATCAGCTGGCAGCTTTCAGAGTGCTGGTGCACCATGAAACCGCGTTTGCGGATGAGGTCATCGAGGATTTTTACCAGCAATGGAAACACGATCAGCTGGTGCTCGATAAATGGTTCACCGTGCAGGCGACCGCGCCGGGGGCGGGAACACTGACCCGGGTAAAAGCGCTGTTCGAGCATGCCGAATTTGATCTGAAAAACCCGAACCGGGTCAGGTCTCTGCTGGGGGCCTTTTGTGCCATGAACCCGCTCAATTTTCATAGCATAGATGGCCAGGGTTATCGCCTGCTGGCTGAGTATGTCGAAAAACTTGACCGGCTCAATCCGCAGATTGCGGCCAGATTGAGCATCCCGCTGACTCGCTGGAAGCGCTATGGGACGCAAAGGCAGCAGCTGATGCGTCAGGAGCTGGAACGTATACGGCTAATCGAAGGCCTGTCCAGCGATGTGTACGAGCTGGTGAGCAAGAGTCTCGACCAGTAGCGTGAAACCTTCAGACAGGCGGTATGTCGCTGAAAAATAACATCCCTTACTATTGAACTGGTAAAAATTAATAAGGATTTTGCGTTTTTTTTAAGGCAGAGTCATTGAGCAGGAGCTACACTGATAATAATGTCAATCAGTGCCGCCGCGGGCACCCGATCTGGAGTTCCAGTTAATGAGTAATGTTATTACACTATTCGATGATTCTCAGCAAACCGAAGAACGCCCTGTGGTGGTGCTGGCTGATGATGATCCTTCCATTCGCCTCATGGTGCGCCATGTACTCGAGTCTGAGGACTACGAAATCATCGAGGCCGCCGATGGCCTGGAAGCGATCAGAGCGGTCGAAAAACACAATCCCGCACTGATTTTGCTCGATGCGGTCATGCCGGGGCTGGATGGTTTTACCACCTGCCAGCAGATCAAGGACAAAGGGTTCAAAGATATTCCGGTGATCATGATCACCGGCCTGGACGACGATCTTTCCGTAGAGCGCGCCTATGAAGTCGGCGCGATAGATTTCATCACCAAACCAATCAAGTGGGCCGTACTCAAGCATCGCGTACGTTCCGTAATCGCTACGGTGGTCGCTGAGCGTAAGGTCAAATTGCTTGCCTACCGCGACAGTCTCACACAATTACCCAATCGTCTACTGTTTGCCGATCGTCTGGAACAGTCGCTGATTCGCGCTGCGCGTAATCGCGATGCAGTGGCGTTAATGTTGATCGATCTGGATGATTTCAAGCTGGTCAATGATTCGTTCGGCCATGATGCAGGTGACAAACTCATTAAAGCGATTGCTAACCTGTTGTCCAGCTCTTTGCGCCGTGCCGATACGGTCGCGCGACTGGGTGGGGATGAATTTGCGGTGATTGTTGAAGGCATCGATAGCGCTTCTGATGCGATTTCCATTGCCGATAATCTCACCACTATTCTCAAACATAATGTCAGAATTGATAATCATGAAACCTTTGTCAGTGCCAGCGTCGGGATCGCGGTTTTTCCTGATGACGGGAGTGATGCGCGCGTCCTTCTAAAAAATGCGGATACTGCCATGTTCCGCGCCAAAGAAAATGGTCGCCATTGTTTTCAGTTTTACACGCCAGAAATGAGCGTGACTGCAATGGAACGGCTTGACCTGGAAAACAGCCTGCGCAAGGCACTGCAAAACGACGAATTTGTTCTGCATTATCAACCCATGGTTGAAATACACAAAAACGAAGTGGCGGGCGTCGAGTGTTTATTGCGATGGCAGCATCCGGAAAAAGGCATCATCGAACCCGAAGATTTCGTAGAAGTTGCAGAAGACAGTGGCCTGATCATTCCTATTGGTGAATGGGTCATTCGTACTGTTTGCCGTCAGATCAAACAGTGGCATAACGCTGGTATGGAACAGCAAAATGTGTCGATCAATATCAGCTCACGCCAGTTCAAAGACCAGGATATTGTAGGTTTATTCAAGCGTGAACTGGAGGATAGTGGTATTGATGCCAGTTGCATAAATATTGATATCGCCGAAAGTACGCTAATCGAAAACATTGGTGAGGTGGAAAAGGTCCTGGTCAAGCTGCATGATATGGGGATGAATATTGCGATTAATGATTTTGGCACCGGTTTTGCCTCGGTCGCATATTTGAAAGATTTTGCTATAGACGTGATCAAGCTTGATCATAGCTTCATCAGTTCTATTCCTGATGGTGAGGCCGATTCTGCAATTGTGACCGCTGTTGCCGGTCTCACCCGCGGACTGAAGCTGAAGCTGCTGGCGGTGGGTGTGGAAAATGAACGCCAGTTGCAGATGCTGAAAGGGCTGGGTTGCCAGTTAGGTCAGGGCAACTACTGGAGCAAGCCTTTGCCAGCGGATCAGTACGAACAGTTTTATCTCAATCGTTTTTACAACCTGGGTTAATATATCTGGTTACATGATTCCGCAAATGAACGCAAATGCACGCAAATAAAAGCTAATAATATTATAAAAACCTCAGCCTACCGCTGCTTCCGGCTCGCAAAACATCCGTGCTTATCTGAGTTCATTTGCGGAAAACTCATGTTTCAGGTCTTTTTGTTTAGTCTACATCGCTCGATAGTGGTTTTATCGGGCGATTCAGTTTCATCGCGGTAAACTGATTTTTATCCATCGCCTGTATCTGCCTGCTAATGGACTCTCGCCAGTGAATCTCAGGTATATAACCGATCAGTTCCTGTGCTTCAGTATTGTTCGCGCCTGTGTCTTCAAACAGGTGCACAATGCTTCGTGTGATCGGCGGTTCCCATGGCAACAGACGGTACACGTGCTCTATCAGCCATGCATAGCTGTGGGCGAGGGGCATAGGCAGGCTGAACAAGGGTTTGGGGTAATGATATTGTTCAGCGATGTATTTTATAACTTCGCGCGCTGTTGGTACTTCCGGACCGACGATATTTAACGTGGTGTAAGGTGATGACAGGGGTGCGAGCGCGGCGCGCACGACCGCCTGGCCCGCATCTTTACCATCAATAACGGGTAACGCCGTCTTACCCGATCTAACCCAGGGCAGCAGGCGCGTTCGCAGGCGTGGTAACAGAATCGGCAGCAGACCGAGACCATAGCGCTGGCCGGTGAACAGGCCACAACGCAGGTTGACCATCGCCATGCCACGATGTGCGTTGTCACGCATCGCGTTTTCTATCTCAATAATAGTATTCAGATGTGGCCAGTACGATCGTGGCATACCCGGGCTGCTGGCTATCATGCGACCTGCTGTGGCGCGGCAACACTGACAGAACTGATAAAAACAAAGCGTTTTACCTTCCATTCCAGTGCCTGCTGGATAAGTTGCAGCGAGGGATGTAAAAACAGCTCGTCCGATTCACTGGTTTTGCACTCGAACGAAGTCCATGCTGCACAGTGGCAAACGATGTCAACACCGGTGAGCATTCGGTGCAGATAATCCGGGTCGCGCAGGTCACCTTCACGAATTTCTCCGTCATAGTCTGCAATCAGCTTTCGTCGATCGCGGCAGGCTGCGATAATACGCAGGTCTTTATGCGCGATCCGGTTCAGCGCTTCGAGTACATGGCTGCCGACAAAGCCGGTGGCACCTGTCACCAGAATGGTATGGGGCATGCCGATCTCCAGATTCAGGCGATTGTATGATTAGCACATGTTACAGTCATACATGAAATTGTTCACCTCAACTATCAGGGAGCTTCTGAATGAATCTTTTAATAACGGGAACCAACCGAGGAATCGGCCTCGAAATGGTGCGTTATAGCATGGAGCGCGGCTGGCGTGTGTTTGCCTGCTGCCGCAATCCGCAACAGGCCGAGTCCTTGCTCAAGCTGGCAAAGCTGGCACCAGAACGTGTCAGTGTTCATATCGCCGATATGGACGAACTGGCCACGCTGCAGGCGCTGGCTTACGAGCTGCGCAACGAGTCTATTGATATATTGATCAATAATGCGGGTGTCTATGGTTCCGATAAAAATCGCTTTGGTAATGTTGATGTGGCCAGCTGGCAGCGAACTTTCAAGATCAACAGTATTGCGCCGCTCAAGCTTGCTGAGGCGCTGTGCGAACAGGTTGAGCGTAGTGAAAGAAAAACCATCGCCTGTCTCAGCAGCAAGATGGGCAGCATGGCCGATAATGGTTCCGGTGGCAGTTACATTTATCGATCCAGCAAGGCGGCGCTGAATGCAGTGATGAAAAGCATGTCGATTGATTTGCGGCCACAGGGTATAAAAGCAGTGGCGCTACACCCTGGCTGGGTGAAAACCGATATGGGTGGAGCGAACGCAGAAATCAGCACAAAGGAAAGTGTCAGTCGCATGTTCGAGCACCTGCTGTCTCTGACCATGGCTGACAGCGGCCGCTTTATCGACATCGATGGCAGTGATATTCCCTGGTGATGGTATGAAATCAGAATTAGACACAATATTGGAAACGCTCACCAGGATAGTCACGCTTGCAGCTCGAGAAGAGCTGCTGCCGGGATTTGGTGTCTGCGAGTTCGATTATAAAGAAGATAACAGCGTTATCACGGCGGCCGATCTGGCCATGCAAAAGCGCCTGCAAACAGAAATGGCAATTCACTGGCCAGAGATATCCGTGCTTGGCGAAGAAATGACGGTTGAGCAGCAACAGAAACTCATTGATGAAACGAATGAATACTGGTGTATTGATCCGCTTGATGGAACCAACAACTATGCTACCGGTATGCCGTGTTTCGCAGTATCGATTGCACTGGTCAGAGAGGGAGAGGTCGTGCTGGCGCTGATCCACGATCCTGTGCGCGAAGAAACTTTTACCTCTATCAAAGGACATGGAGCATTTCTCAATGGAAACCAGATAAAAAAGAAACCTGCGGTGAAGGAACATGCGCGCATCATTGCAGAAATTGATATGAAACGTCTGCCATCCGAACTCGCAGTACGTCTGGTAACCGAAGCTCCCTATTCTTCGCAACGTAATATCGGTTCTTCAGCGCTTGACTGGTGCTGGTTAGCCGCAGGGCGCTACAACATCTATTTGCATGGCGGTCAGAAACTCTGGGACTATGCAGCTGGCCAGCTTATCCTTGAAGAAGCAGGTGGCTGTTCTGTTTCGCTGGATAATTCCCCTGTGTTTCGTAATCGACTGGAAACACGTTCAGTGCTGGCATCGATGGATGACGCGCTTTTCGAACACTGGAAAAACTGGATTGGTATTCGCTAAATGAAAACTTTGTGTTTACATGTATGAAATTCGATGCATTAATTTGCTTCACTGCTGGCTAACATAGATCTGCCGAGCTGTTGTCTGATCTGATTTTCGATTTTTTCTTTGTGTTCATTGTTAAAGCCTATGCTGCTATATACCAGCTGCCCGTATTTGTTGATCAAAAAAGAGCTGGGCATTACTTTTAGATTATACGCTTCGGCAATCTTACCGCTGGGATCGTATGCGATATTAAACGAGGCATGAATTTTTTTGAGAAACTGCTGGGCTTCGGCATGTGATTTGTCGAGATTAATCGCGATGATGCTGAATTTATCCTTGCCATATAAAGCTTGCATCTTGTTCATCCATGGAAATGAACGACGGCAGGGCCCGCACCATGATGCCCAGAAGTCAACATATACAACTCGCCCCTTGTAGTTTGCAAGCTGAATGGTTTTATTATTGCCAGGTAGTGAAAAGGACGGTGCGTTTTGCGCGCTGACAGCAAATGAAGCAAAACAGCCAGAAAATAAAAAGCTGATTATAGCGAAGCGTAATAATTTCACGATAAAATCCCATGCCAGTGGCTCAGAACAACAGGCGCCAGGCTTGACGTTCTGAACCAGATGTTTGAATGATGAGAATTTAATAGCATTTGAACAAAAATTGCGCAGGTGGAGCAGGCAACTTTGTAGTAGAAAAGATAGCAGAGTGTGCGAAAATATGGGCGCCTGAGGCCGGTTTTTTATGGCCAGGCGAGTTGTATTTTAAGTCTTTGTTTATAAATAAATTATATGATCGGCTGTATGCCGTTCGTCTGATTGTAAATTGTTTTCGTCTGAATTTCGGCTACACTTTTCGAGATTGAGTTCGAAGTTTCCAGCCAATGGAGTGAGACTGTGATAGTCAAATGTAAATTCCTTATTTTCTCCATATTCACGTCGTGTTTATTGCTGGGATGCGATCCGGGTGTGCCAGGCAGCTCCAGTTCCGCCGATATCCATCCCACGGGCTTTGCGGCTGAGTTATCACAAGCGGAGTTCAATTCGCTGCCACCGGAGAAACAGTACGCGGTTGCCAATAAGCTATACGGCACCATGTTTCGTGGTCTCAGCGTAGAAGACTTTTTTGATACCAGTAACGGAATCGCTACGCTGGTTCCCAAATCCAGCAATTTTCTTGCCGAGACGCGTGCGAAACTCAATACAAAACTGCTTCTGGCCCAGGTCGATATGTACAACACAGAAATCGACGGGCTGGATGCAGAAGGAAATCCGGTCGCAGCAAATGCAAAATACATATTTGATTCTAATCGCCCACGGAAGCTGCCATTGGCGCGCATCAAAGAATATGCTGTCAGCAATGACATGTTCGTGAACTGGATTGCGTATGTATTAACCAACACGATCATGTTTTCACCCGCGCTGGAAATGGACGCGCCAGATATTACCGATGCGCAGAATATGTATCGTTTTCTGGTGCTGAATATTTCTGAAGGTACCAGTGTGCGAGATATTGTTCGAGCGAATTTATCCTCATTAGCGCGCTGGCGTGTATCACGTTCGCCAGAGAATCATGCGCTCGAAGCCTTTGAGTTATATCTGGGTAAATTCAATAATACTAAACAGGATGAACAGGATGTTTACAATGGTGGCATTGCCTGTAAAGATTTATATCTAACATCAGAGAGTCAGGACTATCTGATCGCGCGGACTGATTTTCCTAATACCATTCCACAGTTGATATTGGGTAGTTATTATGTGACGAACTGCGACGATCTTTACAGTGTTGTTGCAGGCAGTCCGCTGTTGATGCCTCGTGTGGTTGAGGTTATTGTCAATTATCTGATGGCAGGTCGCAGCCAGGCGGATCGGCTCAGCATGGTTCAGTCTATTGTCAACAGTGGTGCGACAACCTTTCAGGATATTTTCAAGGAAATACTGTTTTCAAAAGAGTATCTGCTCAATACCGAGCGCCCAAAATCGTACGAAGAAAATTTAATGCCCATGCTCGACAGGCTGAAATGGAGCCCTGTTGCAAATCAGTATCCGGTTGATGAGAGATATATTCAGGAATATGGTCATCCAATAGTGAATACTCGCATGTATCTGCATGGCATGGGCTGGGATACGATGTCATACAAAATCGGGCGACCGAATGCTGTGCCGTTAGATAGCCTGAGTTTTGCCAATTATCATAAATCGATGCGCGAAGATCTGCTGATGAAAACCGCAGTTATAGAGGCGGTGTCAATGCTGTTTCGGGGCTGTTCTATGATGAAAATGGCGATCCTCGACCATTCATTGCTGGCCTCAATCTGAATGATTTTATCGATTTTCTGTTTTTGAATGCTCTGAACAGAAAGGCAACCGATGTTGAAAGAACAGATTTAACTGTTGTTTACAATAATGCATAGTTATCTCCAGACTTTGAATGGCGAGCTGGTTATTCGATCGATACCACTACGATGAAATTGCCTATATCACTTATGATTACATTTCAAGACTGCCTGAGTTTTATTATTTTCAGGCGATCAACTAGCAGGGATTACTAATTATGAAGCGCAGAGATTTTCTCAAGATCGCCGGCGCGGCGGGTTCGTCGGCATTTGTTCCATCGTCACTGGATTTGATGTCGATGTACAAGCGCGCTGATGCTGCGGTTGATTACACTGGTGCGAGTGTGGTTCGCGTCCCGAGCACCATGCCTCAGGTGATCAATATCTATCTTTATGGTGGTCCATCCGAGCTGGCAGGAAATCTGACCAATATTGTTGATATCGAGAACAATTCGCAGAACTCATACGCGGCTGCGCTTTTGGTTCTGCAATCTTTTGATTTATGATACTGATGGTACTGGTAATCTGGACAGATTACGCCGAATGGTTTCTGGCATGATGCTGGTGGCTCAGATATGCAGTTCATGCTCGATCAAAGCTATATGTCTGTGTATCGCACCATGCGTAAAATAGAAAGATCCGACGCGGTCGCATCGTGAAAGTATTTTGATGAATCTTAAAGGTTCGCTGGATGTGAATGTCTCTGCGGGTGTGGGTTCACGCGTGGCAGCACTGTTGTACCAGAACCGTGCGCTGTACGAGGCGGAGCACGCTCTTGGCAGATGGAACAAGTATTCGGCAGCTAACTGGTATCACTGATCTGCTGTTGCCCTTTGTATCGTTCGAAGGTGAAACCAGCGCGTTTGCGCCCGATCCTGATCTTAGTCTGCCGCAGGCAATGCGTAGCATCACCTTGAGTGAAAATTTCGATAATCCGTATTCGCGTAATAATGATACCAACCAGGTGCGCTGGATGCGCTCGTGAGCAAGATGGAAACCCCGGCTATGATGCGCGATATCAGAGGCGTGGTTGATGCTTTTTCTGAACGAGCCACGCTTGCGCAGCGGGTATCAGCACTTACAGTGACCTCGGCCTCATCCGGCTCTGTTACCTCGACCACAGATACCAGCGGTAATACCTTGCCTACATGCCTGTTGGAGCTACGGCCGATATCGCAGCGAATGGTGGTATCTACTCAGCTGGCATATCCGTCGAATAATAATTTCACAAACCGAATTCGCGCAGCAGTGACGCTGGCGATCGAAAACCCGTCATCTTTGTATATTACCGTGGGTGGCGGGCTCGGTGGCTGGGATGACCACAACGATGTGCCGGCGCGCTATCCGCAACGCATGGCAGATTTGATGGCAGTGCTGCGTTCGGCGATGTTACATATCAAATATTCTGGACCCAAACTGCGGTGTTACCACACACCAAGTGGTCTGATTTCGAGACCTACTAACAATATCGTGATCAATGTGTTTGGTGATTTTGGTCGTCAGGTCAATCTCAATGGTTCTAATGGCTGGGATCATGGCAACAACCAGAACCTGTATACCTTTGGTGGTTCGGCTGTGCGGCCAGCAGGTGTGGCTGCGCTGGGTAAGGTCGTGGGTAAAACAGAACGTGTCGGTGATAGCGGCGCCAATAATCAGGTAACGCAGCCCGTGGCTGGCAGTTATGAATTTGAGCCCATGTCAGTGGCTTCAACCATGTACAGCTATTTTGGTGCGACTAATCCGAATGTGCTCACTGCGGATCCAACATTGAATCCCGGTGGTGATCCTGTGATTGATGAAACTCAACCGGGAGAACCAACACTGTTTTGATTTCACATAGTGCTGATGCTGCTTATTTCAGGGCTTATTATCTAGTGAAAGGTACTGAGTGTAGAACGACGTAGGATTCTTAGAATTTCTTCTGATAACTTATCTGTAATACCCAGGCATTGTTGATATTGTATTCGGCGTGCTTGAAACTCTGGTGTATATATTCGACGCGGGTGCGTAAATGGCCATCACCGGCCAGATATTTTCCCAGTGTTACACCCGCAGTCAGGCTTTTCATATCATCGAGGCGGTAATCCGCGCTGAAATATTCGGGTAACGACAGACTAAGCGGTGTTGGGCTGGCAGGATCCCGGACAAACGCATTGCCATAAAAGTAAGCATGGGTCTGGGTATAAAACCTGAAATGCGGAACCAGGTGGGTTTTCTCGCCCAGATTGATGCGATATAACATATCCAGAGTATGCGATTTTACTTCCCAGTCATCCGTGTAATAACGATAGGACAGATTGAGAATATTATTGCTTGGATACAGCTCGTGATTCAGGTTAAAAGTAAGGCTGGTACGTCTGCGGCTGTTTGGTCGTGCTTCATAATACTGATCGTATTCGATACCGCTAGCATCAACAACACTGAACACCTTGTAGGGATCATTTAAATAACCCTTGACTGAAGCACCTGCAAGATTGATCTGGCCGACAGTGCGTCTGTTGATCACATAGGTGAGCCCGGTGATTAGCTCGACAGTATTTTTAGTGCCATCACCATAGGACTGTGCTTTGCTGACTTCGCTCATTGGCACTGGCGTCGACTTGGTGCCCACGATAAACACATTATCAGTCGTAGCCGCTGCGCCAAAACTGAATTCGAGCGCACGATCTGCAGTTGATTTTTTGTATGTGGCGCCACCACTGAATGAACGATAGTCATTTTCAACAGAGACCGCGCCATTGTAATTAATGCTTGTTTAAACGATTGAATTCATGGTCCCAGCTGACCGACAATGCTGCGCGCGTGTCATCGAATTCGGCGAGCGAAGGTGTGGTTGCGCCGCTGGATACGCTGCCGCCAGAAGCGCCGGTGTAAGTCAGATTGGATTTTTTCACGGCGCCCGAAGGGGTCGGCCCAGACATGGTATCCAGAACGGCTTTAATATTCGCTGCGTCGGTGTCAGAAATAATGCCTTTGATGTCTTCGATATATTTTTTAACAGTGACGCGTGCGTCTTCGCTATAGTAGGCAGCGGAAGAGTCGACCACCCAGGCATTATCAATTTCAGCCGCGCTGGCGACATGTTGCGAAAGCAGGCCGCAGGTGGCGAGAGAAAGTTTGTTGCGAATGTTTTTCATTTCAATGAGATGCAGAACCGATCAGTTACAGCCGCAGCCGCCGCCGCCGACACTGTTGCCGCCTGTCGAGGCTTCTTTACTGAAATAGATGTGATCATCCAGAAAGCTTTGCATCTTGTCTGGTGGCAATTGCATGCCATCCTGAGCAAGGATGTCGCGCTCCCAGGGTTTGACGGTTTCGCGTGCAGTGATGCCTTGCCACAGGCTGCATCCGCTGCAGGTGCTGATGAGTAGAATGAGAACAATCCTGTACATGGGTGAAAGATAGCAGATATTACGCTGCAGGCAAGAACAATTAGATGTCCGGGGAATTTAATCTACGCTGGCCCAGAGATACCAGCTCGCCACTGTGCGATAGGGGCACCAGGTCTGCGCCAGCTGGTGATAGGCCTGGTCATCATCAGGCCTGGCGACGTGGTAGTGCCGATTCAATGATTTGCGCAGCGCCAGGTCGCCCAGCGGCAGAATATCGAGGCGCCCCAGTGAAAACATCATAAACATGTCTATCGTCCAGGGACCGATACCGGGCAGTGCGCTGAGTGTTTTTATTACCTCGCTGTCACTGGCCAGCGCCAGTGCCTGCAGGTCGAGTTCTCTATGCTGGATTGCAGTGCAAAGCGTTCTTAGATAACGAATTTTCTGCCGAGAAAGACCGCAGGCGGCAAGTTGTTCATCTGTCAGGCCTGCAATGGTTGTGACTGAAAATTCCATCTGGCTGTGCAGTTGCAGCAGTTTATTTTCGATGCTGCGTGCCGAAGCAACCGACAGTTGCTGGTTGATAATGGCCCAGGTCAGGGCGTGAAATTTTGATTTATGGATCAACGCATTATCCGAAAACAGGGTACAGGGCCCGTGGGTAGAAATCAGCTGGGCCATGACCGGATCCGCGTTTCGTAAATGCTGTTCGGCCTTTTTAAGATGTACCTGCATAGTGATTTCCTTTGCTCAGCTCAACACGGTTTGGCTTGTTCTATGGGTGGAAAGCGGTATGATTGCGCCAGTATTTAGACACGCATATGGCTATGTCCCCAGTTTTAATCGATCAACGACGCCTGCTCACCATCATTATCGCAATTCTTGGCGCTCTGGTGATCACCTTTTACAGTGGCTATTTTGCCGGTATTCGTCATGCCGATGCTAATCGGCCTCAGGCGGATGAACGTAGCGAACTGCCGTTACCCGCTGCCGCGCCAGAACCTGTCAGGAGCGAGGCGGTGAAACCGGCGGTGGTTGCGCCCGGGGCCGATATCGATGTCGATGTTCCCGACGCCAAACCAGCGACTGCCAGGCCGACAACATCGGTATCCGAAACGTCTGAACAGGTGAAAGCCGCCGTGACCCATACACCGTCGCCGGCACAGAAGGCGGTGGTTAAAAGCAAACCAGCGGATAAACCGCCGGTTGTCGAACAAAAACCTGTTGTGAAACAGAATCCTGTGGTCACAGAAAAGCCAGCGGTTAAGCAGGAGGCGGCAGCTGGGCAGAACGGTGAAGCCACAGCCGAGCCCGAAACCACAGCGGGTGAATCTGAGCCTGAGGCCAGGCCAGCAACAACTAGAAGATTCAGCCAGCCAGATTGTCGATGATGCCAGCCGTGATGATGCGCGTTACAGCATCCAGATCGGTATTTACGGCAGCCAGAACAATGCCTCGAAACAGGTGGACAGCCTGATCGAGCAACACCTGAGCGGCTATTTTGAAGCCTACCAGAACCAGAGTGGTGAACCCCGCTATCGGGTGCGTTTCGGCTATTTTGCCAGCTACAAAAGCGCCAGCCATGCGCTTGATATCTGGAACAAGGCTCATCCTGACAGTAAAAGCTATATCGTTCGTTTACTGCGCTGATCGTGGCCGGTTCGTTAAAACTACTGTGTTTTGATCTTGACGATACTCTGTGGCCGTGCGCGGCCACCATTTCTGCTGCTGAACACAAACTCTATCAGTGGATGCAGCAGACGGTGCCTGAGATTACTGCGCGACACGATATCGACAGCCTGCGTGAAAAGCGCATTGCTTTCTGGAAAGCGCACCCGGAGCTGGGGCACGATTTAAGCGAGATGCGTCTGGCTTCGATGCACGCGCTGGCTGATGAGTTTGGCCTGGCGCACGAATGGGTCGCGCCCGGATTTGAACTGTATTATCAGGCGCGCCAGCAGGTCCAGCTGTTCGATGATGTTGTGCCAGCACTGGATGCGCTCAGCGAACGCTATCGGCTGGCAGCCGTCACCAACGGCAATGCCGATATTCATCTGACCCGTGTTGCGCACTGGTTCGAGTTTGCGATCAGCGCAGCTGCGGTGGGCAAGCCCAAGCCACACAGCGATTTTTTTGCCGCGATACAGAGCCGCGCCGGGCTCGATCCTGCCGAGATTGTGGTGATCGGCGATGATCCTGAGCGTGATATTGCCGGTGCCAGCCAGCACGGTATGCGCACGGTCTGGGTCAATCGCGAGCAGGCAGGCTGGGATCATGGCTCCTGTGTGCCCGATGCGGTGGTAACCGATTTTGACCAGTTGGCTGATGTGCTCAGACAGTTAGAGGCGGACGAGTAAATTCTATATAATGCGGTATTGATCACTGGCCGCCGTTTCCGGGCGACGAGCATACACATGAAGTTCAAAACAGACGATGTACGTATTAGTGGGGTTCAGGAGGTCGTCCCGCCGGGTGAGCTGCACGCCGATTTTCCGATGGATGAACAGGCCTCGGAAATCGTATACCGTACGCGCCAGGCTATCCATGAAATTCTGCGTGGTGAAGACGACCGCCTGGTCGTGGTGGTGGGGCCATGCTCGATTCATGATCCTGATGCTGCACGCGAGTATGCCAGAAGACTCAAACCGCTGATCGACGAACTTGCACCCGAGCTGTGCATAGTCATGCGTGTATATTTTGAAAAACCGCGCACCACAGTGGGCTGGAAAGGCCTGATCAATGACCCCGATATGGATGAAAGTTTTCAGATCAACAAAGGTCTGCGTCTGGCACGAAGCCTGTTGCTCGATCTGGCCAAAATGGGCGTGCCCGCAGGCACCGAGTTTCTCGATCTTATCAGTCCACAATATATCGCCGATCTGGTGAGCTGGGGCGCGATCGGTGCGCGCACCACCGAAAGCCAGGGTCATCGCGAACTGGCTTCGGGGCTGTCCTGTCCGATCGGTTTTAAAAACAGTACCGACGGCGGTTTCAAAATCGCGATTGATGCGGTGCACGCCGCTTCGCGACCACACGTTTTTATGTCGCTGACCAAACAGGGGCATTCGGCCATTTTTTCAACCGCGGGTAATGATGACTGTCATATTATTTTGCGTGGTGGCGGCAGCCAGCCGAACTATGATTCGGCCAGTGTCAGATACGCGGCAGAACAGTTGCAGAAAAATGGTCTGTCTGCCCAGCTCATGGTGGATTGTTCGCATGCCAACAGCAGCAAGGACTACCGCCGTCAGGTGGATGTCTGTCACGATGTCGCGGGTCAGATCAAAAAAGGTGAAAACCGCATTATCGGCGTGATGATCGAAAGTCATCTGGTCGAAGGTCGTCAGGATGTGATTCCGGGCCAGCCGTTGACCTATGGCCAGAGCGTCACCGACGCCTGTATTGCCTGGGGGACGACGGAAACCCTGTTACGCGAACTTGCGGCTGCGGTGAAACAGCGTCGTGATATCAATTCGCATAAGGCTTCTGCGTAACCAGAATATATTCATATGCCAACAAGTGTTGTTGCGGTCTGACAAAAATAGCTAATCGAGTTTCACTGGTCTGATAGATCTGTTTGTCAGATTACGTTCTGCTGACGATCAGGGTTTTCATTGCACCTGTTCCGATGTATGTTAGTGGCAGACGTGCAGGGCGATAATCATGGCAGAAACAACAACACTATCTTCAGATGCGACACGCATTGGCAGCATCACTGAAATTCATGGCCCCGTCGTAGTTGTTTTCTGCGAGAAACTGCCAGCCCTGCACCGTGCGCTGCGCGCCCAGATCAATGGACGGATCCGTCTGTTCGAAGTCACCCGTCATCTCGATGAACACCATCTCAGCGCCATCACTCTGGATCAGACCTCTGGCCTGTGCCGCGGTATTGACGTGTACGATACCGGTGCACCTCTGCATGTACCCGTGTCTCCCGACTGCATGGGGCGTATGCTCAATATTTTTGGCGAGCCGCTGGATGATGGGCCCGCCATATCAACACAAAACTATCAGAACATTCATGCTGAATCATCCAGTCTCGCAAACACTGCGGTGCTGGGTGAGGTTTTGCAAACCGGCATAAAAGTGATCGACCTGCTTTGCCCGTTTATCAAGGGTGGCAAGATCGGTTTATTCGGCGGTGCTGGCGTGGGTAAAACAGTGCTGATCATGGAGTTCATGCATGCGGTTGCGGCACTGCACAGTGGTGTGTCAGTGTTTGCCGGTGTGGGTGAACGGATTCGTGAAGCGCATGAGCTCTGGAATGAAATTCAGGAAGCCGGCGTATTGCAACAAACTTTGATGGTGTTCGGGCAAATGGATGAATCCCCCGGCGTGCGTTTTCGTGTCGGCCTGTCGGCACTGGCCTATGCGGAATATCTGCGCGACACCATGAACAAGGATGTGCTTTTCGTCATCGACAATATTTTTCGCTTCGTTCAGGCGGGCAGCGAAATTTCCAGCCTGCTGGGACGTATGCCGGCAACCGTGGGCTATCAACCTACGCTTTCGAGCGAAGTGGCCGAAATCGAGGAGCGGATATTTTCAACAAAACAGGCCGCCATCACTTCAGTCCAGGCGGTGTACGTGCCTGCCGATGACATGTCTGACCCTGCGGTCAGCACTATTCTCAGCCATCTGGACACCTCCGTGATACTGTCGAGATCGCAGGCCGGCAAAGGTTTCTACCCGGCAGTCGAGCCACTCGAATCGAGCAGCAAACTGATGGACAGGCATATACTGGGTGAGCGCCATTACAGTATTGCAGAAGGCGTCAGAGAACATCTTGCCCGCTACAAGGAGCTGGAGGACATCATCACCATGCTGGGCATCGAAGAGCTGTCAGAACATGACCGACGCATTGTGCAGCGGGCGCGCAGGTTACAGCGTTATCTGACCCAGCCAATGTGGGTGACGGCTATGCATACCGGTATTCAGGGCGTTTCGGTACCGCTGGAGCAGACCCTGAATGATTGTGATGCTTTTATCACCGGGAAATACGATGAGCTGACTGAAGATCAGTGTTATATGCGCGGTACCATGGAATAAACTCGTGAAAACATTTTTGCTCTCATTATTTGATACAACGCATACGCAAACCATTGCTGATGTTGTATCGTTTAGCGGCGAGGACAGTAGTGGCAGCTTTGGAATTCTTGCTGAACGAGAGCGTCTGATTACCTGCCTGACTTTCGGTATGGCAAAAATACGTACCCTGTCAGGACAGACCTTGTTTATCGCGATGCCGGGTGGCGTGCTTTATTTTGCGCAGAATAGCCTGACGATTAGTACCCGACACTTTGTGGTAAGTGATGATTTTGAGCAGATCCAGAAAATTTTACTGCAGGAAATCCTGAACGAGGAAATACAGCTGCAAACGCTGAAAAAAAGTTTTCACAATATGGAAACTGAATTAATGAAACGCCTGTTGCAATCAGGGCAATCGTTATGACGAGTTCCAGAGCTGACGAGAAACTCCGCAAAAGACTCAAGCTGCAGATCAGTCGGATGAAAAAAGCAGAAAACGAGCGTGATACGCTGATGTCTCAGACGATTTATATCGGAACACTGGGTCTGCTGTTTATCCTGCCAGTGCTACTGGGTGTGTACACCGGGCTCTGGCTCGATGAAAGGAAGACGGATTATTCTTCATTCTGGACATTGAGCCTGTTGTTTGCTGGCCTGGTGACTGGCGTGCTCAATGTCTATTTATTTATCAGGAATCAGCCATGAGCCATAAAGGGCTGGCAATTGACACAGTTTTTAGTGTGGGATCGATCAGCATCAGTACGACCGTGGTTACAACCTGGCTGATAATTGCGGTGTTGACGCTGCTCTCAATCATGGTTACTACGCGCCTGAAAGCCACCCCAGGTCGAATACAAACTGTTTTTGAAGGTGTGATCGGAACGATTAACGACGCAGTGCAAACTGCTGCACCCGGCCATGCGCGGCAGATTATGCCATTCATAGGCAGTCTCTGGATTTATCTGGTGATAGCCAACCTGATCGGGCTTATACCCGGTATGCACTCGCCGACGCGCGATCTTTCTGCGACGGCTGCACTGGCTATACTGGTGTTTTTTTCTGTACACTGGTTCGGTATACGATCGCAGGGATTAAAAAGTTATCTAAAACACTATCTGATGCCGTCACCAATACTTCTGCCGTTTCATATTATTAGTGAACTTACTCGCACGATCGCGCTCGCTGTCCGGCTGTTTGGTAACATGATGAGCCTGGAAATGGCAGCGATGTTAATTCTGCTGGTGGCGGGCCTGTTCGCGCCGATACCGATTTTAATGCTGCATATTATCGAGGCGCTGGTACAGGCCTATATATTTGGTATGCTGGCCCTGATCTATGTTGCCGGCGGCCTGCAATTACAAGAATCCAGACAACAAAAAGAAAATTAGGAGTATCTCTATGCCTGACTTAAGCTGGTTTACCCTGGGCTCGACCATCGCTGCAACCCTGGCCGTTGCAATCGGGGTGATGTTTCCTGCGATTGCCATGGGCCGCGCTATCAGTAGCGCGCTGGATGCGATTGCAAGACAGCCTGAAGCTGAGCGTTCGATTATGCGCACCTTGTTTATCGGTCTGGCCATGATCGAATCACTTGCGATCTATGTGCTGGTGATTGTGCTGATCGTGCTGTTCCGTAATCCACTGCTTGAATATGTCCTGAAATAGTATGCATATGCATCCGGTAGTTGGCATCCTTCGTTCTAAGGAGAAATAACAGTGGAGTTCAGCTGGACAACATTTGTTTTCGAAATAGCTAATTTTGTGGTCCTGGTCTGGATTCTGATTCGTTTTCTGTACAGGCCAGTACTCAGTGTTATCGAACAGCGCCAGGCAGGTATAAACGAAAAACTACAACAGGCCGAAGATTTAAAATCACAGGGTGAGGTGTTGTTGAAGCGTTACAACAATCGCCTCTCTGACTGGGAAAACGAAAAGCAGGCTGCAAAACAAATACTGGATCAGGATATCCAGCAGGAACGCGCTGTACGCATGCAGCAACTGAAAGATGAACTGGAATTAGAACGCAAGAAAGCTGTAGTTATCGAGCAGCGTAAACAAACAGAAATTCAGCAACAGGCTGAAAGTGCTGCCATCCTTATGGCTGCGCGCTTTGCTGCAAAGTTGTTTGCGGATTTGTCGGGGCCTGAAATAGAAAGCCGACTGATCAAATTATTTATCGAACAACTTCAGGCTATGCCGGAGCAGCGCAAACTCGCGATACGGTCCGGTAGCGGTGAAGCCGCTGAGGTCATTAGTATCGACACTGCTTATCCGGTCAACCCGTCTGACAGCCGCGAACTGGAATCAGTGTTGCGACAGGTTGTGGGTGATGATGTGTCCTTCGAATATCACCAGTTACCCGAACTGATTGCGGGCCTGAAAGTCGTCATTGGTGCTTTTGTGTTACAGGCTAATCTGAAAGACGAACTCAACGATTTCACTCGCTTTTCCCATGACATCAGCGCTCACTGAGTCTGCACTCAGCCCGCTGCACCAGCTGGACCAATGGCTGGATGGTTATCAGCAGGCATTGCGCGTATCCGAACAGGGGATTGTGTTATCCGTAGGTGACGGTATCGTATGGGTTTCTGGTTTACCAAGCGCTGCCATTGATGATGTGCTGATTTTTTCAGATGGCAGCCATGGCTTTATCTTCGATCTGTCACCCGATGCCGCCGGCGTGATCCTGTTGAGTGAGAGCGATGACCTGGTCGCAGGAACGCGCGCACACATACTGAGTCGCTCCTTGAATATTGCGACTGGCGATGCTCTGCTTGGTCGTGTCATCGATCCGCTGGGTGTTGCGCTCGATGGCGGCGCACAACCACAAACCAATGCACATCAGCCGCTGGAGTATGCTTCGCCTGCGATAATGGCGCGTGATTTTGTGCACGAGCCATTGTACACAGGTATAAAAATCATCGATTCACTAATACCTGTGGGCAAAGGTCAACGGCAACTGATCATCGGTGATGAAGGGCTGGGCCGAAGTGCGATTGCGATCGACGCAGTCATCAATCAGCGCGGACGTAATGTGAACTGTGTCTACGTGCTGATCGGCCAGAAGCGCTCGATGGTAATTTCAACCATCGAATCGCTGCGTGCGCACGGCGCGCTGGAATATACCACGGTGGTGGTTGCGGGTGCAGGTGCGCTTCCCGGTCTCAAATACCTGGCGCCGTACGCAGGTTGTGCGATCGCGGAATACTGGATGTATCAGGGGAAAGACACCCTGGTGGTATACGATGATTTATCTACACATGCAAAAACCTATCGCGAATTATCACTGTTATTATTACGACCGCCCGGCCGTGAGGCCTATCCCGGCGATATATTCTCTTTGCATGCGCGTTTACTGGAACGCGCTACCTGTCTGAGCGCGACATACGGTGGCGGTAGCATGACCGCGTTACCGATTGTCGAAACGCAGCAGGGTGAAATTGCCGCCTATATTCCGACTAACCTGATTTCCATTACAGACGGGCAGGTTTATCTGAGCCACACTCTATTTGTGAATGGATTCCGACCCGCAATCGATATCCAGAGATCGGTTTCACGTGTCGGTGCACGGGGCCAGCATCCGCACATCACGCGTGAAGCGGGGCGAATCAAGCTTGATTATCTACAGTTTCTGGAGCTCGAAGTCTTTACCCGCTTCGGTGCGCACCTTGAGGCTTCGATGGAAAAAGCGATCGCGCGAGGCCGTGTACTGCGCATGCTGCTCAAGCAGGACCAGTTATCACCGTTGAAAGAAACAGTGCAGCTTGCGTGGTTGATCGCATTCAATCAGGGACTGTTCAATGAAACACCGCTGGAAGAGGTGCCGCAGAGGTTTTCAATACTTGCTGAAAAGACGCTTGAATCGAATTTAAAACTGGAATCATCGCGCGAAGACTGGCTGGCTGCTATTCGTAGCTGGCTTGAACAGGAGCCGGATCAGGATCAGAAATGAGCAAGCGGCGTGAAGTGGAAAACCACCGGAAACAGTTGCTGGAAATTCGTGAGATCATGAATTCCATGAAGAACCTGGCGTACCTGGAAACGCGTAAACTGTCGCAACGCCTGATTAGCCAGCAAAATGCTGTTGCACCAATCGAAACCGCAGCTGCAGAACTGATATATTTCTATCCGGAGATTCGGCCGATAACAGACATGTTAAATCCGATTGTTCTGGTGGTAGGGTCAGAACGTGGTTTTTGCGGTGATTACAATGAATCCCTGATGGACCATCTCAGGCAGAACGAGTATCAGGACTCACGCCTGGTTGTGGTTGGCAACAAGTTGACTCAGCGACTTGAATTTGATGATCGGGTTATTGCAAGCCTGACCGGTGCCAGCACCGTGGATGAAACCGGTGATGTTATCAACCGGATCTTCGAAGTCCTGTCCGACTCTCATTTGTTAAACGGAGGACGTTCACTCAAGCTGGTGTACCACGATTCATCAACGAAACAGATACTGACGAACAATATCCTGCCTTCGTTCGCCGATTTATCAACCGGCTCTCCATCATATGGCTGCGCTCCGGATATCAACCTGTCACCACGCGATCTGATCGACGAGCTTGCCGAGCACTATTTGTTCGCGCTGTTGTACAGAGCATTGTATGCAGCACTCATGGAAGAAAATCTGAGCAGGATCGATCACATGGAAAATGCGCTGCAAAGAATTGATGAAAAAACGGAAGACCTTAATCAGCAATGCAATATTTTGCGCCAGGAAGAAATCATCGAAGAAATCGAAATTATTCTCCTGAATACCCGGCTGGCCAGCAAGCGCCACGAAAAAAAGCTTGATGTTAAAACATAAAAACTAAAAGCGAAACCGCAGAGGCGCAGAGAAAACTTTGAATGTAAAAACACAAGCTAAAATAAATGCAACCACAGAGACACAGAGAACACAGAGTAAAATATTTATTGCTAAAAACCATTATTACAGGTCGCTGGCGTGAATAGTTTTCACAAATAAATATTTATGTTTTCTCCTGTGTTCTCTGTGCCTCTGTGGTTCGTTTTTTAAGTTTCGAGTGTATTTTGGCGCGTAGGTGCGTTCGATATAAAGGTCGATGAGATCCTGAAACTCGGCTGCTATGTTATCGCCTTTCAGTGTTACGGTTTTTTTACCGTCTTCGTAGACAGGCGCTACCGGGCGTTCGCCATTGCCGGGCAGGCTGATGCCGATGTTGGCGTGTTTGCTTTCGCCGGGGCCGTTGACCACGCAGCCCATCACCGCGACCGACATGTTTTCTACGCCGTCATATTGCATTTTCCATTGCGGCATTTGTTTGCGTAAATAATCCTGTATCTGTGATGCCAGTGACTGAAAGTAAGTGCTGGTGGTTCGGCCGCAACCCGGGCAGGCGGTGACCAGTGGTACGAATGAGCGCAGACCCATGGTTTGTAAAATTTCCTGGGCAACGATGACTTCCTTGCAACGGTCTGCGCCGGGTTCGGGAGTGAGTGAAATTCGAATCGTGTCACCGATACCATCGTGCAACAACATCGCGAGTGCAGCGGTGGAAGCAACAATGCCTTTCGATCCCATGCCTGCTTCGGTGAGACCGAGATGCAGGGCATAGTCGCTGCGTTGCGCCAGTGAGCGATACACGGAAATTAAATCCTGCACCACGCTCATTTTGCAGGACAGAATAATTTTGTTTTTTGCCAGTCCCAGTTCCACGGCCTGTTCGGCACTCTGCAGGGCTGAGCGAATCACGGTTTCTTTCATTACTGCGTGTGCTTCATAAGGCACATCGCGTTTTGCGTTTTCATCCATCAGTTCGGCGAGCAGTGCCTGATCCATGCTGCCCCAGTTGACACCAATGCGTACTGCTTTATCGTACTTGCAGGCGAGTTCGATCATGGTGGCGAACTGGCTGTCGCGTTTTTTACCTTTGCCGACATTGCCAGGATTGATGCGATATTTCGCCAGTGCTTCGGCGCACTCGGGGTGATCGGTCAGTAATTTGTGACCATTAAAATGAAAGTCGCCGATGATGGGGACAAAACAGTTTTTTGCTGCGAGCGCGTCCCGGATATGCGCCACGGCCGCAGCGGCCCTGTCATCGTTCACCGTAATGCGCACCAGTTCTGAACCGGCACTGGCGAGCTGCAGAATTTGCTCGCTGGTTTTTTTGATATCCGCAGTGTCGGTGTTGGTCATCGACTGGATGCGCACAGGCGCGCCAGCACCTACATCAACACCGTTGATAGCGACCTTGAGTGAATGACGCCGGCTTTGATAGACCTCGGGAAATTCCATAACGACCTGCTGCGGTGAAAACGAGCCGGGATTTTAACACTGCCAGCGATAGCCTGTACCCTCTGTGCCAGATACAATGCGTGGCGATGAAACTCGGTCTGGTAATCAATCCTCTGGCAGGTATCGGTGGCAGCGTCGCGCTCAAGGGCAGCGATGGCAGTGCTATTGTCGATCAGGCGCTGGCGCGCGGCGCCGAGCCGATGGCGGGTGAGCGCAGCCGCACAGCCCTGCAGGCACTGAAGAACCATTCTGTATCCGAAGTGAAAACCGCGAGCTCTGATATGGGCGAAAACCTGCTCAAGCAGCTCGGCATTGCCTGTAGCGTGGTGTACCACGCGGCTGATGGTCAGCGCACCACGGCGCAGGATACCCGGCTGGCGGTGCAGGCGCTGGTTGCAGCGGGCATCGACCTGCTGGTGTTCGCCGGGGGCGACGGCACCGCCCGCGATGTGCTCGATGCGCTGAATTCAGCCCGGGCGGCCAGTCTGCCGGTGCTGGGTATCCCGGCGGGCTGCAAGATCCATTCAGCGGTGTACGCGGTGACCCCGAGCCAGGCGGGGGAATTGCTGGCGCTGATCGCAGACGGTTTGCCGATGAGCCTGCACGCGGCCGAAGTCATGGACCTGGACGAGGCGGCATTTCGCGCCGGGCAGGTGAAAGCCAGCTGCTACGGTTATCTGCAGGTTCCGGTAGACGATACCCGGATGCAGGTGATCAAGCAGGGCGGCATTGATCATGAAGCCATGGCCCTGCAGGATATTGCCAGCGATGTGGTGGAGACTATGGAACCTGGCGTCATTTATTTCATCGGTTCGGGCTCGACCACCGCTGCGATCATGGACGAGCTGGGTCTGGACAATACATTGCTCGGGGTGGATGCTGTGCTGGACCATCAACTGCTGGCGAGCGATGTTGATGCCGCGGCCATGCTGGAGCTGATCGCGCAACATCCGGCAAAAATCGTGGTCACCAGTATCGGTGGCCAGGGCCATATCTTCGGTCGCGGTAACCAGCAGTTCAGTCCTGCGCTGATTCGTAAGGTGCTGGCGCAGTCTGCCGCCGGCCATGCAGGCCGCGATAATATCCTGATCGTCGCCAGCAATGAAAAACTGCGCAGTCTGGAAAGCCGGCCCTTGCTGATCGACAGCGGTGATCCAGCACTCGACGCCGAACTCGCGGGCATGGTGCAGGTCATCAGTGGCTACCAGCAACGCACGCTGTACAAACTGGGCCAGTCTGATCTGAGTCATTCAGACCAGGCATGACAGGTTTATACTGGTCGCAGAATAAAACAAACCGTATCGCTCACAGGTAGATAAACATATGCAAGATTCTGAATACGTCGACGGCTTACTGGAGTTTCTGAAAAACTCACCGACACCGTTCCACGCGGTAGAACAAATGGTGCAGCAGCTGGAACTGGCCGGGTTTGAGCGTCTTAGCGAGGCCGATGCCTGGACGCTGGGCAAGGCAGGAAAATATTATGTTACGCGTAGCGATGCATCGATTATTGCTTTCACGCTGGCAGCGGATCCGGCGACGACAGGGTTTCGCATGGTCGGTGCGCACACCGATAGCCCCTGTTTAAAAGTCAAACCTAAACCTGAACTGGTGCAGTCGGGGTATTACCAGCTCGCGGTGGAAGTCTACGGCGGCGCACTGCTTAACCCGTGGTTCGACCGTGATCTTTCCCTGGCGGGGCGGGTAAGTTATCTGGATAGCGATGAGCACATCTGCCATTGCCTGATCGATTTCGCACAGCCGATTGCAACCATTCCCAGTCTTGCTATCCATCTTGACCGCGAGGCCAATGACAGCCACAGCATCAATAAACAGCAGCATCTGCCGCCGGTGTTGCTCAAGTTGCCAGAAACCAGCAACAAGACCGATGTTGAACCACCGCAGTTTCGCGATATCCTGCTCAAACTGGTGAAAAAACAGAACGCCGGCGCGCAACGCGTGCTGGATTATGATCTGAGTTTTTACGATACCCAGCCGCCGTCCGTGGTTGGTCTGCATCAGGATTTTATCGCCAGTGCACGGCTGGATAATTTACTCAGCTGTTACACCGGACTGGTCAGTTTGCTCAAGGCCGGTGCGGGTCATAACTGCCTGCTGGTGTGCAACGACCATGAAGAAGTCGGCAGCATGTCGGCGACAGGCGCGCAGGGTCCCTTTCTGCATACCGTGTTGCAACGCATTAGTGACAGCAACGAAGCGCTGGCGCGTTGCATGGATCAGTTCGCTGATGGTGTCGGCAGACAATGCGCACGGCGTACATCCCAACTTTGCTGACAAACACGATGCCAACCATGGCCCGGTACTGAATCAGGGTCCGGTGATCAAGCTCAATCACAACCAGCGTTATGCGACCAGTAGCGAGACCAGCGCGATTTTCCGCCATCTTTGCGAGCAGGCGGATATTCCGGTGCAGTCATTTGTGGTGCGCAGCGACATGGCCTGTGGCAGCACCATCGGGCCGATCACCGCCAGTATGCTGGGGGTACGCACGCTGGATGTGGGTGTGCCGACCTTCGCCATGCATTCGATCCGCGAGCTGGCCGGACGCTGGGATGGCTATTATCTCTACCGGGTACTGCGCGAGTATTTTGCCCAGACCTGAGCCAGGCAGGTTCCAGGCTGTCTTTGAAGTGGTTACTTTGTAGCCATTTTCGAGGATTGCTCGGCTGCTCGGGCTTTTCTTTTGATATCAATGATATATCGAAACAGCTGAGACTGGCACGGCAAACAACCGCACCATAAAAGTGCGCTAAAAATCTGTTTTTTCCGCTGCACGGCTCTTTCCAAGGTCTGGCATTCAGCCATAGAATAGCTTCTGTCCTACTTGTTTTAGGCGATGAGGCAATTTTCAGTCATCCCTTGTGTGAGTTTAACCGGCTTTATGCCGGTTATTTTTTGCGCTCGAATAAGTGATTGCGCATATTTGCTGTGGACTTGTATATACTTGGAATGAGTATTCAAAATATTAAATAAACTATTGATAATCAATGACACGTCCAATTAATAAATCGCTGAAACTGGCTGATGTTTGTTATGACATTCGTGGTCCTGTGCTGCACGAAGCGCGTCGTCTGGAAGAAGAAGGCCACAAGATCCTGAAACTGAATATCGGTAATCCTTCGCCGTTTGGTTTCGATGCACCAGAAGAGATCGTTCAGGACATGATTTACAATGTACCCGTGTCACAGGGGTACAGCGATTCCAAAGGACTGTTCGCTGGCCGCAAAGCAGTGATGCATTATTGCCAGCAAAAAAATATTTCTCATGTCGAAATCGACGACATCTATCTGGGCAATGGTGTCAGCGAGTTGATCGTGATGTCGATGCAGGCATTGCTCAATAATGGTGACGAGGTTCTGATTCCCGCGCCCGATTATCCGTTGTGGACTGCATCGGTGAGTCTGTCAGGCGGTAATCCGGTGCATTACATGTGTGACGAACAGTCGGACTGGTATCCGGATGTTGCCGATATAGAAAGCAAGATCACTTCGAACACGCGCGGTATTGTGCTGATCAATCCGAATAATCCGACCGGTGCTGTGTACCCGGAAGCAGTGTTGCTGGAAATCATCGAGCTGGCGCGAAAACATGATCTGATCATTTTTTCAGATGAAATCTACGACAAAATTCTTTACGACGATGCCACACACACATCGACTGCTTCGCTGGCCGATGATGTTCTGTTTGTAACATTCAATGGTCTGTCGAAAGCGTACCGTGTCGCCGGTTTTCGTGCTGGCTGGATGGTGATCAGCGGCTCAAAGCTGCACGCCAAAGATTATATCGAAGGCATCGATCTGCTGGCCTCGATGCGTCTATGCTCCAACGTTCCTGGCCAACATGCGATTCAGACCGCACTGGGTGGCTATCAGAGTATCAATGACCTGGTCAAACCCGGCGGTCGTTTATGTCGTCAGCGCGATCTTGCTTATGAGTTGCTGACCCAGATACCCGGTATAAGCTGTGTCAAACCCAGGGGTGCGATGTATCTGTTTCCGAAGATGGATCCGGATGTCTACAAGTTTGACGACGACGAAAAAATGGTGCTGGAAATGCTGCTCGAAGAGCGCATCCTGGTTGTGCAGGGCACGGCCTTTAACTGGCCACGCCCGGATCACTTCCGTATTGTGTTCCTGCCGTACGAAGATGAACTGCGCGATGCCATCGGGCGTATCGAACACTTTTTTGCACATAATAAAAGCTGAGATGCAACAGCGGCTGCTCGCGATACAGCAGAAAATCTCCAGTGCTGCTGCAAGATCAGGCCGCAGTGCAGACGAAGTTGCATTGATCGCGGTGAGTAAAACTCGTAGTCCTGCAGAAGTGCAGCAGGCAATCGCCTGTGGGCAAACCCGATTCGGCGAAAACCAGATACAGGATGCGCTGACTAAAATTTCAGTTTGTCCTTATCCTCAGGCCGAGTGGCATTTTATCGGCCATCTGCAATCCAACAAAATCAAATATATTCCCGCTAACTTTCAGTGGCTGCACACACTCGACAGTATCAAGCTGGCGACAAAATTAAATACTGCGCTACAAAACGCCAATATCGCAACACCGCTCAATTGTTTGTTGCAGGTAAATGTCAGCGAAGAAAAAACCAAATCAGGATTGCAGGTTCAGGAAGTGAGCGATGTGCTTGAAAGAAATTACTGGAGGCGAAGCTCTCGATGCTGAATCTACGAGGCCTGATGACCATTGGTGTGCAGGGTGATGAATCTCAGACCCGAGCAGCCTTTCGAGAGCTGCGTGAATTGAGGGATCGCTGTCGCGAAGAATTTAATTTACCTGGCTTTGATCAGCTTTCGATGGGCATGTCGGATGATTTTGAAATCGCCATCGAAGAAGGATCGACCATGGTGCGTATCGGTACGCGATTGTTTGGCGAGCGAAATTATACTAAGCAAGTTAATTAGTCCGCAAATGAACGCAAATAAACGCGAATAAAAACAAATATTTTGTGTGTGAAGTGCGCCGCAGGCGCACAAACAAAACATTTGCGTTTATTTGCGTTCATTTGCGGACTGTATGCTTTTATAAGTTATATTTTAATCAACTCGGCGTAAGCCAGCAGTTCTTCCAGTATGACCAGCTGCATACCAGTCGTATCCGGCGCCTGTTGTAGTTCTTCGATATCGGCAAGATAGCGGTTCAGCGTACGCGGGCCCGCGGCGGGATCGATAAACCGCTGGTGTCTGAATGCATTCCAGTTTTCCAGTTCTTCACTCGAAAGCGTTTCCGGGTAATTGCGTGCACGATAGCGGAACAGCATTTCCGGCAGGCGTTTATCATCAAAGGAGAGATTGAGTGCCGCCAGTTTCTCCGGGCTTGTATTACGTATGGTTTCCATGCGCGCGCTGTCGGCGTCACTGAAAAAACCACCGGATAGATTTGCAGGTCGGGGTCATGGGTTTCAGGGAAGTTCTGTTCAGAAAAAATATCCCGGCACTTCGCCGCAAGCTCGTCAACGTGCGCGAGAATCTGGTCACGGTTTTCTTCGCATTCAGGTATATTAATTTTCAGGCGTTCCGCGCTCTCGTCATCCATGGTTTTTAATGGCACCAGTACCGGGCATTTGTTCAGGTGCACCAGTTTCAGGGGAATGCGCGGTGCATCTTCGGGCAGTTCTGATGCAGGTGTGTACAGTCGCGCAGCGATCTCGACCGCATCGACCGCGATAAAATCATCCGGCGACATCGCCAGGTCATAGACCACGACCGCATTTTTATTGATCGGGTGCATGCAGATCGGCATCACCATGGCGATAGCGCCGCGCTCAGCCGAATACTTTGAAGATACGTGCAGCATGGCTTCGCGTGTATTGAGATTTAACTGCGCGCTGACCGCCTGTTTTTTTCTCAGGCCGTACATGTATTCATACAATCGCGGCTGCTTATCACGGATCAGTTTGGCCATCGCGATGGTTGCGTAGACATCGGACATGGCATCGTGCGCGGCTTCGTGCTTTATTTTATTGGCCTGAGTCAGCAGTTCCAGACGAATGCTGGGTTGTCCATTATCTTCGGGCCAGACAATGCCATCGGGGCGCAGTGCACGTGTCAGGCGTACGATGTCGATCAGGTCCCAGCGGCTGTTACCGTGCTGCCATTCGTGCGCATAAGGATTGTAAAAATTTCGATATAGAGTATTGCGAGTGAATTCGTCATCGAAGCGAATATTGTTATAACCCGCGACACAGGTTCCTGGCGTAGAAAACTCCTGATGAATCGCGGCAATAAATTCGGCTTCGATAACACCTTCGGCCAGTGCTTTTTGCGGTGTGATGCCGGTGACCAGACAGGCGCGCGGATCGGGGAGAATATCGTTTGCCGGCCTGCAATACATCACCAGTGGATCGCCGATGATGTTCAGATCTTCATCGGTGCGCAGGCCGGCGAACTGCAAAATGCGGTCCTGACGACTGTCGAGCCCGGTGGTTTCGTAATCGTACCAGTATATACTGTTGCTCATGGCGTCCCTGCGCTCAGCGCGTGGAGAATAGTTGGCTATTTCAACAAATCGCGGCGCGCTTGTCGAACAGTACTATGCTGTTGAAACAGGTAAAACCATGCATAACAAGGTTGAATGTGCGTGTATCTCGCGCTGACATCGTTGTATTATTCGCGCATTCATTACAGGGTTAGAGCCATGCAAGTAGCAGATATTAAAAAATTGATCGAATCCAGCATCGAAAACGCCGAAGCCACGGTGACGGAAGAAGGCGGTAAATACACCGCGGTTGTAGTGTCGCCAGTATTCGAAGGTAAAACCATGATCGCCGAGCAGAAAATGGTCTACGCCGCGGTCAATGAACATATTCAGAGCGGCGCCATTCACGCGCTCACCATCAAGGCCTATACGCCGGAAGAATACAGCAAGCTCGGTGCCTGAGATCTGGCGCCCAGGGCTAATGATCAAGGCTTAACGCTTCAGACTTAAGGCCTTCAGATATTCGCTGGCGTCGACAATCGGGTAAATCTTCTTAAGCATCGCCGGGTACACCTTGGGGCCGCCAGCAATAATATCGCCAGTGGTCAGATAGTTTTCGCCACCGCTTAAATCCGAAACAATGCCGCCGGCCTCGCGCACCAGCAGGGCGCCAGCCGCAATATCCCAGGGCTTGAGATTAAACTCCCAGAAACCATCGGTACGGCCGGCTGCGCACCAGGCCAGATCCAGCGCGGCCGAACCCGGGCGACGGATGCCTGCGGTTGATTGCATCATCGCTTTTAGTGTTTCCAGATAGGTGTCGAGATAGCTGTGATCATAATAAGGAAAGCCGGTACTGAGCAGGGCGCCGTCCAGGCCTTTGCGATTGCTGGTGCGGATGCGTTTTTCATTGAGCTGTGCACCTTCGCCACGTGCGGCAGTGAACAGTTCCTGGGTGACCGGATCGTAGACCACGCCGACTTCGAGACGTTTTTTGTGCCGCAGCGCGATCGATACCGAAAATTGTGGAAAGCCGTGAAGAAAGTTGGTGGTGCCATCGAGCGGGTCGATAATCCACTGGGATTCGGACGTATCGTTCTGCAGGCCGCTTTCTTCGGCAAGAATGCCATGATCCGGGTAGGCCTGTCGCAGGACTTCGATGATCGCCTGCTCGGCGCGATGGTCGATTTCGCTGACAAAATCGTTGGTGCCTTTGCTCGAAATTGTCAGCCGGTCAATGCGATCCATGCTGCGCGTGATAATATTTCCCGCGGCGCGCGCGGCGCGCACAGCGATAGTAACTTGTGGATTCATGGCAAATTTCTAAAGAACGTTATGGGGCAGGCCCGATGGGCGTGAATCTTACCAGAATGTGCCACTAGACACACTAAAACAGAGTCGAAATATCAATGTCAAAGCTGACAGCAGATCATCAGGCAATACTGGATCGCATGCGCATCGTCATGGTGAATACTTCGCATCCCGGCAATATTGGTGCTGCCGCACGTGCGATGAAAAACATGGGTCTGCATCGGCTGGTGCTGGTCGACCCCGAAACTGCGCTGGGTGATGAAGCCTACCGTCGTTCTGCAGGGGCAGAGGATGTGCTGGCCGAGGCAGTGGTGGTCAAAACCCTGGCCGAAGCACTGACCGGCTGTGCCTGGGTGGCGGGTACCAGTGCGCGGCTGCGTTCAGTGCAATGGCCGGTGCATTTACCGCGCGAGTGTGCACAGATTGCCAGTGAACATACTGCACAAGGCGATGTGGCGATTGTGTTTGGCCGCGAACGGGTGGGCCTCACCAATGAAGAGCTGGAGCTGTGCAATGCGCTGGTGCACATTCCCACCGACCCGGACTACAGCTCGCTGAATGTCGCCGCGGCGGTACAGGTATTATGTTATGAACTCAGGCTGGCGCAGCTAGACGATGCGATGCCTCAGCTCGGCTAATGGCAAAAAACACCGTGACGATGTACCTGCGAGTTCCGAATTGATGCAGGGCATGTATCAGCACCTTTTTCAGATGCTCGAAGATGTGAAATTTTTTGGTACCAATAATCCCGAGATTGTCATGCGCCGGCTCAAAGGCCTGTTCAATCGTGCGCACACCACGGTACACGAAGTGGCGATATTGCGCGGCATCTTCTCGGCAGCACAGGGTAAAAAAGCGAAACGCAGCTAATTACGTGCGAGACTTAAAAATTCGCCAGGCAAGGTTAAACCAGGCCGCGAGAAAACACAGGCCACCGATGGGGGTGATCGCGCCCAGCCAGAGTATGCCGGTTATACTCAGTAGATACAGGCTGCCACTAAAGATCACGATGCCTGCGAGCATCAACCAGCCGGAGCGTTGAATGCCTGTGGTATTGTTGTGTGCCAGTAATAGACCGATGAGTATCAGGCCGAGCGAATGATACATCTGGTATTCGACCGCGGTATGATACACCGCCAGCATGTCTGCAGAAAGCTGGTGTTTTAAGCCATGCGCACCAAAGGCACCCGCGGCCACTGCGATAAACATGCTGGCGGCGCCAAAGCCGACAAAACGATTGTGTAATTTCTGGTTTGACATTGTGCTCGTGATGTTTTTTGATATGACGAATTGTAATTGAATGTGTGGAGCGATGATATGCCTTCTTTAGATGTGGTTTCGGAAATTGATAAACACGAGCTGACCAATGCGGTTGATCAGATGAACCGCGAAATCTCCACCCGGTTTGATTTCAAAGGCAGCGATTCAAAAGCAGAGCTAAAAGACACCACGCTGACACTGGAAGCCACCAGCGATTTTCAGATCAAGCAGATCCATGACATCATGTACAAAAAAATGATCGGCCGTGGTATCGATACGCGTTGTCTGAAGCTGGACAAGATTCAGCCCAAAGGCATGCGCGTTGCCCAGGTGATTACCATACGCGAAGGCATCGGCAAAGAAGAAGCAAAAAAAGTCGTGGCACTGATCAAGGATTCAAAATTAAAAGTGCAGGCCGCTATCCAGGGCGAGCAGGTGAGGGTGACGGGCAAAAAACGCGATGACCTGCAGCAGGTGATGGCAATGCTCAAAGCGGCAGAGTTCGAGTTGCCGCTGCAGTTTACTAATTTCAGGGACTAAGCTTAAAAGCTGAACCACAGAGGCACAGAGAACACAGAGGAAAACAAAATCTTTGGTTAAAAGACTTTTGTATCAGTATTAATAATTCAATCTAGAAATGCTGCAATATAAAGGAGTGCATTAAGCATAGCTTTTACAAGCAAGTTTTTTCTCCGTGTTCTCTGTGGTTATTCCGGGCTCCTGCCCTCCACCCTTCGGGCCGCGTTAAAGCACGCGTTCAAATTTGATCCAGTCAAATTTGTCTGTGGTTCAAATTTTTGCTTTAATTATTTTTTATCCCACCACATAAACATCATAACGCGTCTTTTTGCTGGTGATCGCCATTGTCGGCTTTCTTCCGCTCAGCGGCTCGGCGTGGATCGGGCGTTTGACCACCACTCTGTGTTTCGCGAATTGCAGCGCGACTTCCAGTAGTTCGTTTTCATCATCATTAGTGCCGATCAACTTGTGCAGGATTTGCATGTCTTTTTTTACCAGTGCGGATTTTTTGCGCTCGGGGTACATGGGGTCGAAATAAATCACGTCGGGTTTTGAATCGGGATCCATATGTTCCAGATACAGACGGGTATTGGCGTAGACCAGGTTGGTGAAATTATTAATTGCTTTGTCCTGGTCTGCAACCAGCAAGGCACGTTCGATCCCGTCCCTGAGCATACAAAACAGTACGGGGGATTGTTCGACCAGGGTCAGCTGGCAGCCGAGGGTAGCGAGCACATAAGCATCGCGTGCCAGGCCGGCGCTGGCGTCGATCACGGTCGGGCGATCGAATTTTTTCAGGCCGATGGCTTTGGCGATGGCCTGGCCTTTGCCGCCGCCGAACTGCTCACGGTGTGCCAGTGCACCGTTGACAAAATCTACATGGATGCCGGTCGCAAGTTCGGTGTCGTGCAATTCTATATAGTCAGGCTGAAAAACAAGCTGCAATGCATAGTCCGGATTTTTTTCATTGTAGAGACGCAAGCTGTGTTCATCCGCGAATCTGCTGGCAGTATCAAGTTTGCCTGCATCGCTGCAAACAACACACAGGCTGGTTTTGTCCATATAAGAATATCCAGTGGTAATGGTCAGTGTTTATAGCCAGTGTTAATAGAAACGGGCTGCTGTATCATACCGCAGCATGACAGATTACATCGACATCGGCGTTAATTTAACCGGCAGCGCGTTTGCGCATGACCTGCCCGAGGTGATCGCGCGCGCCGAGGCCGCCGGGGTGCATCGCATGATTGTCACGGGCACGGACGTGGAGCATAGTCAGCGCGCGAGTGCATTGTGCCAGCAGTACCCGGGTGTTTTGTATTCTACCGCGGGTATGCATCCACACCATGCCAGTGATTTCGATCAGAACGCCGCAGACGTGATCCGAAATCTGGCGCAGCAGCCCCATGTTGTCGCCGTTGGTGAGTGCGGGCTTGACTATAACCGTAATTATTCAACACCGGCAGCACAGCGTCAGGCATTTGAAGCACAGCTGGCAATCGCCTGTGAACTTGGGTTGCCGGTGTTTTTGCACCAGCGCGATGCACATGACGATTTTGTTGCAATTTTGCGAAGCTACCACAGTGATCTGATCGATGTTGTCGTGCACTGCTTCACAGAAGGCGAAGAAGTTGCGCAGGAATATATCGAAATGGGATTTTACCTTGGTATCACCGGCTGGATTTGCGATGAGCGCCGAGGGAAGTCCTTGCAGCAGGCAGTGAAATCCATTCCGCTTGATAAAATTATGCTGGAAACAGACGCACCTTATTTGCTGCCACGCGATCTGTCTGAACTGCCCGCTGATAAACGTCGCAATGAGCCATATTTACTGCCTCATATTGCCGAGGTGGCTGCACGCTATATGGAGCTGGATGCGCAAGTGCTGGCGCAATCCGCATTACACAACACAAGAACGTTCTTTCGGCTGTCATAAAATGCTCATAACTTTACTTGCGCTCTGTTTGTAAACTGATTACCCTGCTCGAAAGCTTATATAGTTAGCTAACAATAACTGTCACGGGACTGTTGTTTGAAATCTTCTCTGCGTGCATTTCTGCAGTCTATGCTGGCCAGTGCGAGCGATCTTCTGCCCATTGTGCTGGTAATTGCATTTTTTCAGATCGTGGTTCTGCAGCAACCTCTCGAGCATATCGGAGCTCTGTTCACGGGTATTTTTTTTGTTGTAGTCGGTCTTACGTTTTTTATCTATGGCCTCAATATGGGGCTGTTTCCTATCGGTGAATCCATGGCGCATGCCTTTGCGCGAAAAGGCAGCGTGTTCTGGTTACTGGTTTTTTCCTTTGCGCTGGGTTTTGGTACCACGGTCGCAGAGCCTGCACTGGTCGCAATAGCAGATGAGGCTGCCCGGGTGGCTGCGGACGCCGGGGTTATAGAATCAGGCAAGCAGGCACTTGATGCTTATGCTGACGGTCTGCGCTACACGGTCGCATTGTCTGTTGGTGTCGCGCTGGTCATCGGTGTGCTGCGCATTCTGCTGAACTGGCGTCTTGCATTTTATGATCATGGCCGGATATATCCTGGTCATCATTCTGACCACGTTTGCACCGGCCGACATTATTGGTATTGCATATGACTCTGGTGGTGTCACGACATCGACGATCACGGTTCCACTGGTGGCTGCGCTCGGGATCGGGCTGGCGTCATCCATCAGTGGGCGTAATCCCATGCTTGATGGTTTTGGTCTAATTGCGTTTGCTTCATTGCTGCCGATTATTTTCGTGCTGGCATACGGCATTGTGATATGAGTCTTTTTATCGGCAACCTGTTCCATCTGTTTTATTCAACATTCCTTGATGTGTTGCCGATTGTGATCATTATATTCGGGTTTCAGTTTCTGGTCATACGTCAGCCAATCCATAACCTTCGTAAGGTTCTGATCGGGATGTTTTATGTGCTGGTGGGTATTACTTTTTTTCTGCTCGGGCTCGAACAGGCATTGTTTCCACTCGGTCGCGCCATGGCCGAGCAGTTGACCAATCCCGAATTTCTGGCCTCGGTGCGCATGAGTACTGGCGCTCTGCAATGGTCAGATTATTACTGGGTGTATATTTTTGCTTTTGCTATCGGCGCCAGCACCACCATCGCCGAGCCTGCGCTGATAGCAGTGGCGATCAAGGCGCACGATGTTTCGGGTGGTGTGATCGGTGTCTGGGGCTTGCGTATTGCGGTGGCGCTGGGTGTGGCGGTGGGGATTGCGCTGGGCGCGTATCGAATTGTAGTCGGTGCGCCGCTGCAATATTTTATTATCACGGGTTATATTGTGGTGGTGATACAGACGTTTTTTGCGCCGAAAATGATTGTGCCGCTGGCGTATGACTCGGGCGGTGTAACCACTTCGACAGTCACTGTGCCGCTGGTAGCGGCGCTCGGGCTGGGGCTGGCAGAAACGGTTCCCGGACGGAGCGCGTTGCTCGATGGTTTTGGTCTGATTGCTTTTGCCAGTCTTTTCCCGATTATTTCGGTGCTGGCGTATGCCCAGGCATCTGAGTTTATTGCGATGCGCCAGGCCAAAGCTGCACTGGCCGCCAAAGACATCAAAGATGAGTGAGGTCGTTATGTGTTTTAATCTGTCAACAATGGTCTGTTATCAATGGGCTGGAGGGTATCGGTATGCACTTTAAATTAATACTGGCTTTTGTGGAGGACACAAAAACAGACAAGGTCATGAATGCGGCGCGTGAAGCCGGAGCCACGGGTGCGACTGTCATCAATCATGCACGCGGTGAAGGCCTGTTGCAGAAAAAAACGTTTTTTGGCTTATCACTGGAAACGCAACGGGACGTTTTGCTGTTTCTGGTAGAAGAGCACCTGAGTCGACACATACTTGAAAAAATATGTGTGATCGGTGAATTTGATACATCGCCAGGCACCGGAATTGCAATACAGATTGATGTCGAAGACGCTGTGGGTGTGAGTGCTCAGATTGAGAAATTGACTGATGTGGTGGAGGAAAAGTTATGAACCCAGATCGTATAATCATACGTGTACGTGATGTAATGAAAAAAGACTTCGATATGGTCGATGGCAGAATGACCGTGATGGAAGCATTGCGCACCATGAGCCATGTTGAAACCAAAACGCTGATCGTGAATAAACGCGATGACAATGATGAATACGGTATGGTGTTGATATCTGATATCGCTACCCGTGTGCTGGCAAAAGACCGGTCGCCGAACCGGGTGAATGTCTACGAGATCATGTCCAAGCCGTTACTGCCGGTTGATCCCGATATGGATATTCGATATTGCGCACGTTATTTTGAGCGCTTCAATCTGTCACGTGCACCCGTGGTGGAAAATCGCAAGGTGATTGGTATCGTCAGTCACACCGATATGGTGCTGCGCGGCCTGGCCAAATACGAAGAGCTGGATATTTAATGTGTTTGTTGTAAACAAGTGATATAAAAAGCATAGAAAATTTTCCGCAAATGAACGCAGATAAACGCTAATGTTCCGTTCACATGCTTGCAGCACATTGCGCTTACATATTCACTAGTTTTTATTTGCGTGTATTCGCGTTCATTTGCGGACGAATGCTTTTTGGCTTAAGTTTTAGCTGTCCCTGCTCTCAGCAGATTGCAGAGTGTTGTGCATTAACATCGCCACGGTCATCGGGCCGACACCACCGGGCACGGGCGTGATCCAGCCGGCGTTTTCGACAGCGGTCTCGAATACAACGTCTCCCACCAGCTTGCCATTTTCCAGGCGGTTCATGCCGATATCGATCACGATAGCGCCGGGCTTGATCCACTCCCCCTTGACCAGTCCGGGTTTGCCAACACCCACCACCACGATGTCGGCTGTGCGAATGTGTGTCTCGAGGTCACGGGTGAAGCGGTGCGTGGTGGTGACGGTGCAACCTGCCAGCAGCAGTTCCAGCCCCATGGGGCGGCCGACATGATTGGAGGCGCCGACCACGACCGCTTCCTTGCCATGGAAGTCATTGTCATCCGGGTAGACGGTTTCGAGCAGTTTCATCACTCCGAAAGGGGTGCAGGAGCGGAATACCGGCATGCGTACCGCCAGCCGGCCGATGTTATAGGGATGAAAGCCGTCGACATCCTTATCCTGGTGGATGCATTCGATGATTCGCTCAGCGTCGATGTGTTTCGGTAAAGGGAGCTGCACCAGGATGCCGTCAATTTCCGCATCTTCATTCAGGTCATTGATCAGCTGCAAAAGCTCGGCTTCCGAAGTGTCGGCAGGGAGGTCGTGGGATACGGATTTGAATCCCAGTTCATCACAGGCCCTGCGTTTGCTGCCTACATAGACCTGCGATGCGGGATCAGCCCCAACCAGAATCACTGCGAGTCCGGGACAACGCATGCCTTTTTCTACACGTTGTTGTACCCGCGAACGAATATTTTCGCGGATTTGCGCGGCGAGAGATTTACCGTCAATAATCTGTGCTGACATGGGTGGCTCGCTGGCTGTGATAGGGGCTGCTACTGAGGCTGGCGATTCTCGCACGGCGGAGCCGATGGGGACAAGACAGGATGGCTTATTCAGGCGACAATTGGGACAATACACAGCGCCTTGTCTTGACCACTCTGTGGTCAAAGCGTAACATCCCCGCCTCGCGTAAGCAGGGTGCTTGCGGAGCGTTCATGGGCGCCCGGCTGGAAGCGAAAAAATCAAGTAATCACGGGGTATGGTGCCGGCTCTGATACAGATCGGTAGCGCGCCTGCTTTGGTTACTGGTATTGTTAGAAGTTGTAAAGAATTACGGGGTATAGCGCAGTCTGGTAGCGCGCCTGCTTTGGGAGCAGGATGTCGGGAGTTCGAATCTCTCTACCCCGACCAGATAAAACCGGATTTGCAGGGAGCAGATCCGTTGAACGGAATAAGTAGAGATATTCGAACGATAAGAGTTCGACCAAATCGCCGGGAGCGATTTGAACCGCCGCTTTTGTACCGCGGCCCGAAGGGCGGAGGGCAGGAAACCCAGCAGCGGGGAGAGAAGGGGCCGAAGGTGAAATAATGTAACCCCGGAGTAATCTCCGTCTACCCCGGACTTAGATAAAACCGGATTTGCAGGAGCTGATCCATTTACCAGATCCTGTTATCGGTAAAACTGGTAACCCGGTATTGCGCCCGTAGCTCAGCTGGATAGAGCATCGGCCTTTAAGTGCGCACTTTAGGTTGTTGTTACGGGCCTTTACAGGAAAACAGAACCTGTGAAGTGATTGCACCGTATCGGGGAAACCTTAACAGCCAGATGACTCTGGGCTGATGGCGATCCCGAGGAAACCGTTGGTTGACCCATCCAATCCGTGCCAGCAGCAATACGGAGCCGAACGAAGCGGTGACAAAACAATAAAAAAG
>CAVRHW010000026.1:0-113309 GCA_963721085.1 uncultured Gammaproteobacteria bacterium | reverse complement strand
GCTGCAAATAATCATCCGCATCCGGTTCTCATCGCTAGCGATCAGTAAACCGGAACCGATCACTGCAGCATCATCGGGATGCACATCGGATATCAATAACTGGGTACATTCATCAACAGTTAAATAATCGAGCAGACCACCGCCTTTTATTTTTGAAAAGCGTTTGCGCCAGGCATTGATCGTACGAATGTTTTTACCACTGGCGAGTAGATACTGGTTGATCGTCTGCAGATCATCCAGCGTTATCCCGTCCTGCAGCACTTCGACCAGGCTCGAGCTGCCACCCGAGATCAATACCAGCAGTCTTGCGTCTGCTGGTAAGTTTTTTACAAAACGCAACAGCGCAGCGCCCGCGTCCAGACTGCTTTCATCCGGAATCGGGTGCGAAGTTTCGTGAATCGCAATGCGTTTGTCTTTGCGCAAACCTCGTGCTGCGGTACGCGCTGGACAAATCAGCAAGGCCTGCTGAAAATTGTTCTGCGTATCGACAACGCCCTGCAACATCGCCGGCGCGGCCTTGCCGATAGCAATCACATGCGAGAAGCTCTGGTCCTGAGCACGAAGCCACTGCGCAACCCGAACACGACCATCGACAGATTCAATCGCAGTGTAAAACAGATGGGTGAGCAGTTCGCGTGAAGTCAGTTCCATTTTTTATCTATCATAGAATACACACACCAAAGACAAACCGGGCCTGATTCTGAGACATCCCCACAAATCGACATGTAAAATCAAAAAGATAAGAAAACAGTCCGCAAATGAACGCAAATACACGCGAATAAAAAAGGTTTGTCCACAAACAACGCCAAGAACGCCTGGTGTAGTGGAGGGTTTTTCATATTTTATTTATTAGCGTTCATTTGCGGACGGCCAGGCTTTTAGCTTCTGGATGAAATTTGTGGGGATACATCAGAACCTGATCACATTCCCCGGCTGAGGTCCTTTTTAATATCCTCGACGTCTTCCAGGCCGACAGCAAGACGAATCAGACCATCGGAAATACCGGCTTCCTGTCTTTGTTCGGGCGTTAGTCGTCCGTGCGTGGTTGTCGCCGGATGCGTGATGGTGCTGCGGGTATCACCCAGATTGGCAGTGATAGACACAATGCGTGTGGCATCGATCAGTTTCCAGCCTTCAGCTTTACCGCCTTTGAGCTCGAACGATAACAGACCACCGAAACCGCTTTGCTGACGTTTTGCGAGTTCGTGCTGAGGATGTGATTCCAGTCCGGGATAATACACGCGCGCCACCGCTGGCTGCTGTTCCAGCCAGCGCGCGATCGCGAGCGCATTTTCGCTGTGCGCTTTCATGCGTATGCTCAGGGTTTCCAGCCCTTTCAAAAACACCCAGGCATTGAACGGGCTCATGCTCGGCCCTGCGCTGCGCAAAAAACCGAACACACCTTCACCAACAATCGCTTTGGTGCCGCAGACCGCACCACCCATGCAACGGCCCTGACCGTCGATGTACTTGGTCGCGGAATGAATCACGATATCTGCACCCAGCGCAATCGGTTGCTGTAATGCCGGTGTACAAAAACAGTTATCGACCGCCAGCAAACAATCATGCTTATGCGCGATCTTTGCCAGCGCAGCGATATCGACCAGTTCGGTCAACGGGTTCGACGGTGTTTCCAGAAACAGTATTTTTGTTTTTGGCGTGATCGCTTTTTCCCAGGCATCGAGATCGGACAGCTCGACAAAGCTGGTTTCGATACCGAACCTGGCAATAATATTATTGAGCAGCACCGTGGTGGTACCGAAAATGCTGCGCGATGACACAATATGGTCACCGGTTTTGAGCAAACCCAGAAAGGTCGCGGTGATCGCTGCCATACCAGACGCGGTCGCAACACAGTATTCCGCGCCTTCCAGTGAAGCCAGCCGTTTTTCAAACGCTCTTACTGTGGGATTGGTGAAACGCGAATATATATTGCCGGGGGATTCACCGGAAAATCGTGCGGCGGCTTCGGCCGCCGAGGAAAACACATAGCTCGATGTTGGGAAAATCGCTTCGGCGTGCTCATTTTCGGGCGTGCGCGTGTAACCGGCACGCACCGCGCGGGTATCGAAAGCATCATCTTCAAAATCGTTGTTATCAGTCATATCACCCAAGGGAGCCTCTAAAAATAGTGGTTTTTTCGTGAGAGCAAGGAAGCGCTGCGCGCAGAACCGCAGTGTATGTGCGAATACATGAGGATTCGAGCACAGCGCTGACGCAGCTATCGCGGAAAAGACGCATTTTTAGAGGTGCCCTCAACAATATTTACTTCGGTGCCGGTCTCAACCAGTCGGTACAGTTCGACGATATCCGCGTTCAGCATGCGGATGCAACCGATCGAAGTCGGTGTGCCGATGTGTTCTTCGTCGCTGGTACCATGAATGTATATGTAACGGCTGTAACTGTCTACATAGCCGCCCTTATTTTTGCCCGGCTCCATGCCTTCCAGCCACATGATGCGCGAGGTGATCACATCTTCGGGCAGTTCGACGCCATTTTCCCGGCATTCTTCCAGCGTGCCCTGCGGCACACGGCCGATATACACCGTGTTCACCGGCATCGCACCGCCGATCTTGTCCTTGATGCGGTGCAGACCCAGTGGGGTCTGTTCGCTGCCATTGGTATTGCCGGTGCCATTACGCGAAGTCGACACCGGGTACACACGCAAGGGTGCACCACTGTCGTCATTGAGCGTCAGCGTCTGGTCTTTAATACTGATAACAATGGAGTTCAATGCCCTGTCCTGATGTAATTATCGGAAGAGTATCGCATATAAGCGAGTGGTTCGCTTCAGCTGTCCGCTCCGGACATATGATCGAAAAAAACTGAAAACTCTTAGAGCTCGACCGTATCGGCAGAGTGCTGGACGTGGTCTGCCTTGGCCGCATCATTGCGTGAATTTTCCAGGCGTTGAAAATATGCCGTATCCACATCGTTGGTCACATACTTGCCATCGAAGCAGGAACAGTCAAACTCTTTCAGGTTCTTATTGCCGCGACTCACCGCCTGGATCAGATCTTCGAGGTCCTGGTACACCAGCCAGTCTGCGCCGATTTCTTTCGATATTTCTTCCACGGTCCTGTTGTGCGCGACAAATTCTTCCATCGCCGGCATATCAATACCGTAAACATTGGGGAAACGCACCGGCGGCGCTGCCGAAGCCATGTAGACTTTGTTTGCCCCTGCTTCGCGCGCCATCTGAATAATCTGTCGTGAAGTCGTACCGCGTACAATCGAATCGTCGACCAGCAGGACATTCTTGCCCCTGAATTCGAGATCGATCGCATTCAGTTTCTGGCGCACCGACTTCTTGCGTTCCTGCTGGCCGGGCATGATAAAAGTACGGCCGATATAACGGTTTTTGATAAAGCCTTCGCGATATTTCACATCAAGATGAAACGCCACTTCCAGCGCCGAGGTACGACTGGTATCGGGTATCGGGATCACCACATCGATATCGTGATCGGGATGTTCGCGCAGAATTTTTTTCACCAGCGTCTGGCCCATGCGCAAACGCGCCTTGTATACAGACACATGATCGATGATTGAATCAGGTCGGGCAAAATACACGTATTCAAAAATACAGGGCTTGAGCTGTGGATCTTCTGCACACTGCTGGCTGTGCAACTGGCAATCGATATCGATGAATACAGCCTCGCCGGGCATTAAATCACGCACCAGTTCAAAACCCTGGGCATGCAAGGCAACACTTTCCGAGGCAATCATGTACTCGGTCTTGCCATTCACTACACGCTTGCCATACACCACCGGACGAATACCGTATGGATCACGAAACGCGAGCACACCCTTGCCGACAATCATGGCGATCACCGCATAACCACCGCGACAACGTTTATGCACCGCAGCGACTGCATCAAAAATATCTTTGGTATCGAACACCGGTTTGGCCACGGCGTGCAGTTCGTGCGCGAATACATTGAGCAGTGCTTCGGTATCCGACTCGGTGTTTAAATGGCGCAGATCTTCCTGAAACAGATCAGACTTGAGCTTATCGGTGTTGGTGAGATTGCCGTTGTGCGCAAGCGCAATACCGTACGGCGAGTTGACATAAAAAGGCTGCGCTTCCAGCGATGACGAGCAACCGGCAGTGGGATAACGCACATGGCCAATACCCATGTTACCGACCAGACGCCCCATGTGCTGGGCATAGAATACATCGCGCACCTGGCCATTGCCCTTGCGCATATAAAACTTGCCGTCTTTGCAGGTCATGATGCCCGCAGCATCCTGGCCACGATGCTGCAACACCAGTAAGGACTTCGTAAATATCCACACTCACCGACGAATGACCAACGATGCCAACTATGCCACACATGATTATTTACTCACTGCTTGGGCAGGTGCTTTGGAAGTGCCTGCGAAACATTGCCTGCTGTTTTGGCAGGATCGAACGAGATATGCATATCCTGGGGAAGAAAATCTTTCAGCTGAACCACCACGCGTCCGAAACGATCAAGCAAGATTGAACTTTGCCACCAGTTTTGCTGCGGTATCGGTGTCATCCCGGCCACCACCACAAACGCCAGAATAATCAAGGTACCCCGCAAAAAACCAAACAACAGGCCAAAGACCCGATCCGCACCCGACAAGCCCGTTTTTTTTACAAACCCGGCGACCAGATAGTTTACCAGTGAACCCACCATCAAAGTCAGCACAAACAGTACGCCAAAACCTACCGCCTGGCGCACAGCTTCAGATTCGATTGCCGAAGGCAGCAGAGATGCGAGACGGGTCGCGAAGGTGGTCGCCAGCCAGATCGCCAGCAGCCAGCTACCCAATGAAATGGCTTCTTTGACAAAGCCGCGCATCAGGCTGAATAAGACCGACAGACAGATGACAAATATAATGACTACGTCAACAACAGTCATATGTGCCTCGGGGCTGCACGAGAAAGGCGCGATTATACGCGCATCGACGTGCTGATTCTATGTTAGACATCGGCTGCTGCAATGGCTGACAGATAGCGGTGTACCTCAGGGATAGGTAGTAATAAACGATTTAATCTTGCGTTCGCTATTCAGCCTGTCCTTGAGCTTTTCCAGCCGGGCACGATCAATTTCGGGACCGATACGCACACGATAGACTTTTTTACCGTCCACAACCGTGTCGTCGACATAGGCATGCCCTTCCTTTTGCAGGCTTTTGGCAAATTTGTCAGCGCTGGCTTTGGTGCTGAAAAGGCCCACCTGCAAGGTAAAAGACTGTACCGGTGTCTTTTCCTGTTTTTTCTGCTGCTCTTCCACCTGTTTGATTTTGTTATCAACCGGGGTTGGCACCGGCTTGAGCGTGGTCTGGCTCAGAGGCGGAAATTCCGGCGGTGGCGGGATTTCAATGCTCTTTTGTTCACGCGAGCGATAGCCTGCGCCATCGAGCAACGCCGGAATGAATATCACACCAAGCGCCACCAGTACGATGGCGCCGAGAATGCGTTGTTTTAATTCTTTATCCATGAAACAAAGTGCTCTTCAAACCTTATGGTGTCGCGCTGTGCGCAAAAAACTGTTTCGCGGCAGCCACAGTGTAGAACGAACCCATGACCACGATGCGATCTTCTGGAGAAGCGTCCTGTAATGCTGCTGCACAGGCCTTTTCGACCGTATTGCTAACGTGGAGTTTAGCATCGCCAGCGTCTGCAAGCGCGTGCTGAATCATCCCGGCCAGTGTCGTGGCTGCCATCCCGCGCCCCACGCTGTCGAGACCGGCGCTGTACCATACGTCGGTCAGTGGCCTGAGCAGGTCGACCACCGCCGCGACCGGTTTGTCGGCCAGCATCGCAATCACCACCCGGGTTTTGCCCGCACAGGGACTCGCCTGTAGCTGCGCGCACAGCGCAGATACTGCCTGGGTATTGTGTGCAACATCGACCACGATCTGCGGTCGATCACCAAGATATTCAAAACGCCCGGGCAGCCTGGCAGAACGCAGACCTGCGGCGTAGTGCTCAGCGCTGAGCACCAGCCTGTCTTTCAGCGCTACCAGCACCATAATCGCTGTTGCAGCATTGTCGAGCTGAAACTCGCCCTGCAACGCGGGCATCGGCAAACGCTTCAGTTCAAACGCGTCCGATGTCAGCTGCCAGCTTGTCTGCACCGCGCACAACATCAAAATCACGGCCCAGCACCTGACACTCGGCTGCGATCGCGCCGGCATGATCGAGCAGGCTGCGCGGCGGTGCACGATCACCGCAGATCACAGGTTTTCCGCTGCGCATGATGCCCGCTTTTTCAAAACCGATGGACTCACGATCCGGACCCAGCCAGTCGACATGGTCGATATCGATAGTGCTGATCACCGACACGTCCGGCTGCATGATATTCACTGCGTCCAGACGACCACCGAGACCGACTTCGAGCAACACCAGATCGGGTTGCGCACGCACGAACAAATCGAGAGCCGCCAGGGTACCGAATTCAAAATAGGTTAACTGCGCATCACCGCGTGCCTGATCGATGCGCTCGAATGCAGCGCACAAATCAGCATCGTCGACTTCGCGTCCATCGATGCGAATACGTTCGTTATAACGCAGAAGATGCGGTGAGGTATAAGCACACACACGATAACCTGCAGCACTCGCCATGGCTTCCAGCATCGCCATCACCGAGCCTTTGCCATTGGTGCCACCGACAATGATGAGCGGACAGTCAAAATGATCAGGAATACCCGCGAGCTCGCGCACATGATCGATGCGCTCCAGGCCAAGCTCGATCTCGGCAGGATTCAAAGTCTCCTGCCAGGCCAGCCACTGATCGAGTGAATCAAATCGCATAGATTAGTATCTTAAGGCGAAACCGTGAAGGTGCAGAGAACAGGGAGAAAAACATTTATTGGGTTAACAACAAAAGATAGAAACGGAACCACAGAGACACAGAGGACACAGAGAAAGAATTTGGGTAAAAGCTTAAATCCGGTGTTTTGGTTTTAACACAAAATTTTTTGTTTTTCTCCGTGTTCTCTGTGCCTCTGTGGTTCAGCTTTTATGATTTCAGGCAGTCTGAGTTTGCGTGGCGGGTTTTTTTGACAGCATCAGGCACAGGCTGGCGATTTTGTCGCGCATGTCTCGACGATCGACGATCATGTCGAGCGCACCGTGTTCCAGCAGAAACTCGCTGCGCTGGAAACCTTCGGGCAGTTTTTCGCCCACGGTCTGTTGAATCACACGCGGACCGGCAAAACCGATCAGCGCTTTGGGTTCGCCGATGTTGATATCACCGAGCATGGCAAAGCTGGCCGAAACACCACCCATGGTCGGGTCGGTCATCACCGAGATGTAAGGAATACCTTTTTTGGCTAGTTTCGCCAGCGCTGCGCTGGTTTTCGCCATCTGCATCAGCGAATACAGACCTTCCTGCATACGCGCACCGCCGGAAGCAGAAAAACACACCATCGGAACATTGTGCTCCATGGCTGCATTCACCGCGCGAACGAATTTTTCACCCACGACCGAACCCATGGAACCGCCCATAAAACGAAAATCGAATGCAGCCGCCACCAGATCGACGCCTTTCACCTTGCCGCGCATCACGATCAGCGCATCGCGCTCATGGGTATTCTTCTGCGCGATTAGCAAACGGTCTTTGTATTTTTTGGTGTCCTTGAATTTGAGCTTGTCGAAAGGCACCAGCTCATTGCCAATTTCGACACGGCCTTCGGTGTCAAGAAAAATGTCCAGTCGGTGACGACCGACCGCACGCATGTGGTGATTACACTTGGGACACACATCGAGATTGCGTTCCAGCTCGACGCGATACAGCACTGCGCTACAGGCATCGCATTTGCTCCACAGACCTTCCGGTACCTGGCCCTTGCTGGAACCTTCGGTGCGGATTCGAGATGGTAACAGTTTTTCAAACCAGTTCATGGTTTCGCCTCTTGCCCTGTCAGGCTGTGTTTGTTTTCTGGGTCCCGGCAGTATCCATCGCAGTGCGCATAGATACCAGCAAATCGGTGACGTTGGTGATGATTTTGTCCGTATTTCCGGAATTTAGTGCCATCTGGTTAACTATAGCACTCCCTACCACAACTGCATCCGCGCAGGCCGAAACCGCTGCCGCTGTGGCCGCATCCTTGATGCCAAAACCGACGCCGACCGGGATTTTAATGTGTTTGCGGATGGTCGTCATCCGTTCTGCCACCCCGGCCACATCCAGCGAAGCCGAGCCGGTGACACCCTTGAGAGAGACATAATAGGCAAATCCGCTGGCCACAGCGCCGATTTTTTCCATCCGTGCCTCGGTGGTGGTCGGTGCCAGCAGGAACACCGGATCGATGTCGTGCTGGCGCAGCTCGGCGATATAATCCTCGGCCTCTTCAGGCGGCATATCGACCGTGATAACACCGTCGATACCGGCTTCTGCCGCATTTTCGGCAAAAACCGCATAGCCCATGACTTCGATCGGATTGAGATAGCCCATCATGATGATCGGCGTGGTGGTATCGGTTTCACGAAAATGCTTCACCACGCTGAACACATCGTACAGGCTGGTTCCGAATTCCAGCGCACGCTCGGCCGCCTGCTGGATCACCGGGCCATCGGCCATGGGATCGGAAAACGGTGCGCCCAGCTCGATCACGTCTGCCCCTGCTTTCACCATCGCGTGCATCAGCGGCAGAGTGACTTCTGGCTGTGGATCAGAAGTCATAATGTAAGGAATCAGTGCCTTGCGCCCGCTGGCCTGCAAATCTGCAAAACGTTTCTCCAGGCGGCTCATAGCTGGATACCTTCGATCGAAGCGATGGTGTTGATGTCCTTGTCACCACGCCCGGACAGATTGACGATGATGCGCTGCTCGGGAGCCATGCTCGCAGCCAGCTTCACCGCGTAAGCGACCGCATGGCTGGACTCCAGCGCCGGAAGTATGCCTTCGACTTTGGTCAACTGGTGAAACGCAGCCAGCGCTTCATCATCGGTAATCGCAACATAATTGACCCGACCGATATCTTTCAGCCAGGAATGTTCAGGGCCAACACCGGGATAATCCAGCCCGGCCGAGACCGAATGGGTTTCGATGATCTGGCCGTCAGCGCTTTCCATCAAATAGGTGCGGTTGCCGTGCAGCACGCCGGATTTACCGGCGCACAGCGGTGCGGCGTGCTGGCCGGATTCCAGACCCAGCCCGGCCGCTTCGACACCGTACATCTGCACGCTGTCATCATCGAGAAAAGGATGAAACAGGCCGATGGCATTGGAACCGCCACCGACACAGGCGACCAGTGCATCGGGTAGCGCACCGGTCTGCTCCTGGCACTGACGGCGCGCTTCACGCCCGATCACGGCCTGAAAATCACGCACCATGGCCGGATACGGATGCGGCCCGGCGACGGTACCGATGATATAAAAAGTACTATCCACATTGGTGACCCAGTCGCGCATCGCTTCGTTGAGCGCATCTTTCAGGGTTTTCGAACCGGAGGTCACCGGCACCACTTCGGCACCGAGCAGCTTCATACGAAACACATTCGGCGCCTGGCGCTGAATGTCTTCTGCGCCCATATAGACCACGCATTCCATGCCAAAACGTGCGGCTACCGTGGCCGTGGCCACGCCGTGCTGACCGGCACCGGTCTCGGCAATGACCCGACGCTTGCCCATGGCGCGCGCCAGCAGGGCCTGACCGACGGTGTTATTGATCTTGTGCGCACCGGTGTGGTTCAAGTCTTCGCGCTTGAGAAATATCTGCGCGCCGCCCACCTCGCGCGACAGGCGCTCGGCAAAATACAGCGGGCTGGGACGACCGACATACTGCGCCAGGTCCTGGTCGAATTCGGCCTGAAAAGCCGCATCGGTTTTTATTTTTTCATAGGCATCGCGCAGTTCATCGAGCGCCTGCATCAGGGTCTCGGACACGAAACGACCACCGTAAATACCGAAGTGGCCGGCGGCGTCGGGCATGGCTGCGTAATTTTGTTTCTCAGACATTACTTGTTCTCACTGCTTTGATAAATGCCGCAATCAGAGCCGCATCTTTAATACCGGGTTCGCTTTCCACGCCGCTGCTGATATCCACGGCATACGGTTTTACGGTGCGGATCGCAGTCGCTACATTGTCGGCACTCAGTCCGCCCGCCAGGATCAGCGGCCTGCTCAGTGACGGAATGCTGTTCCAGTCAAAGACTTCGCCACTGCCACCGGCTTCACCCGGGGCATGACTGTCGAGCAGCAGACCACGCGCCGAGGCATATTGTTCCGCCTGTGCCGTCACCTGCGCTGTGCTCTGCTGCATCGCCAGCGCCTTGATATACGGCCGGGAAAACTGGGTACAAAAGGCTTCCTTTTCACTACCATGAAACTGCAGCAGATCAACCGGGACCAAATCCAGTGCACGCTGCACCGTATCCGCGTCTGCATCCTTGAACAACGCGACCGTGGTGACAAACGCAGGCAACTCAGCACAGATCGCTGCGGCCTGCTCGATACTGAGATGGCGTGGACTACGCGCATAGAACACCAGACCAATCGCATCGGCACCATACTCGGCAGCGCACAGCGCATCCTGAACGCGGGTGATTCCGCAAATTTTAACACGGGTATGTGGCATGTTTTTGCTGTCAGTGCCGATATTTCAGGCGGTGTCTGTTTCCTGCTGCTATGCTGGCTGCAGTATATATGAGCCGGCGCCTTGCTGCCCGGCTTCTCCTAGCCGAACCTGGGTAAATAGCCACTGGGTGGCAGGCCATAATGTTCGGGATACTCCACGTTGACCAGATACAGACCCTCAGCTGCTGCGGTCGGTCCGGCCTGGGTGCGGTCCCTGCCAGCCAGCAAATCAGCCAGCCAGCTCACAGCTTGCTCACCACGACCCACCATCAGCATGCTACCAACAATATTGCGCACCATGTGGTGTAAAAAAGCATTGGCACGGATATCGATATATATATAGTCATGCTCGCGGCACAATGTTATCGACTCAATATTACGCCGTGCGTGCGTCGCCTGGCAGGCCGCAGAACGAAACGCAGAAAAATCATTTTCACCAAGCAAGGCATGCGCCGATTGCTGCATGGCATCCAGATTCAGATCATCATAAATCCAGCTCACTCGCCTGTTTTGTAAGGCGCTACGCGCGCGACGATTTAAAATCACATAACGATAGGAACGCATGACCGCGCTAAAACGCGCGCTGAATTCAGCGTCCACAGGCTGCGCCCAATGTACGCTGACATCGGCAGGTAATAGCGTATTGGCACCCATGATCCAGGCACTGAGGTCGCGCTTTTTTTCTATATCAAAATGCACCACCTGGCCGGTAGCGTGTACGCCGGTATCGGTACGGCCCGCACAGGTCACCTGCACTGCATGATCGGCAATCTGGCTCAGCGCTCGCTGTAATTCCGCCTGCACCGTGCGCGTGCCGTGCGCCTGCATTTGCCAGCCATTGAAGCCACTGCCGTCATACTCAACACCCAGTGCAATTCGTTGCGTCATTTGTATCTCAGTTTATGAACAGCGCAAATAAAAACGGCATCAGCGATGCTGATGCCGTTATCGATAAAACCGGAAACAGCTTAGCCGTTAATTTCTGCGAGCAAAGCTTCTGCCTCGGCTTTTTGCTCCGCATTCCCTTCTGCAACGACTTCTTCCAGAATGCTACGAGTACCTTCGCTGTCACCCATATCAAGATAAGCACGGGCCAGATCCAGTTTGGTACTGACCTCATCGACATCACCCAGGTCGGATAGATCGATATCGCCCTCACCACCAGTGTCACCACCAGTCAATTCATCGGCACTGGTCACGATCGTTGCAGTGGCTTCGAGTTCTTCACTGACATCAATATCAAATTCATCATCATCTTCAGCGGCCGCCTCAGGCTCATCTGCTTTGTTTCGTTCAGCTTCAGCCTCAGCACTCAGGTCCAGATCAAAATCCATGCTATTGTCTGTCTCGGTCTCTGCTTCAGCATCATCGGTGCTGATTCCCAGCTCAGACGCTTCAAAATCCAGTGACAGATCTTCTTCAGATTCGGTCTCTGGTTTAGCCGCTTCGGTTTCACTGAGGTCAAACTCCAGCTCTTCCAGTGGCGCTGCGGGGGTATCGTCTTCCAGGTCCAGAGCTGTGTCATCTGTGCTATCGGGCAATTCCAGTTCGCTGTCATCACCCAGACTAAAGTCGAGATCGGGCGCTTCGGTTTCCCTGGTATCGTCCAGGCCGAGATCAATATCCATCGGCTCGGGTGAAGGCACGATATCATCAAGCGCGACCTCTGCACCTGAACCGGCGCCCTGGAACAGCTCGTGGCCCGGAATTAATTCCTTACCCATCGCAGCCAGTTTTTGCCAGCGACTGCCTGACCCTTTAGTGCGCTTGTGCATTTCGGTCGCCAGCTCTCCAAAACCGCTGACATTCTTGCCGGCAAAATAGGTTTCAGCCAGCTTCATTCTGTAGGCATCATTGTCCGGATGTTCTTTTATCGCATTCTGCAACAGTTCTTCAGCCTGCTGATAAATGCCATAGGCCAGATATACGTCCGCTTCTGCGATGACATCATCACGCGCTTCTTCCTCTTCTTCAGGTTCCGCCTGTGTCACTACGGTATCGTCTGCTGAAGGCAGAACCATCGTAGCGTCGGAATCAAATTCTTCTGCTTCACCCTCAGCCGCCGCCATGGAAGTTTCGACTTCTTCGTCAGTAACAGTCTTCATTAACAGCCTGGTCGTCGAGCATATCGGCGACATTGGCAAGATCATCATCGCTGGTATCACCGACCGGCGTCACAGCAACGTCATTGCCACGACGACGCTTCGCAATCATTACGCCCAGAGCCAGTAGTAGCAGCACACCAGCACCTATCGCACCCAGGATCAACGGATTACCCATAATACTGCCGATCAGGCCAGGTGGCTGATGCACAGGCATCTGAGGTGGCATCTGAGTCTGTTTAGCAGGCGGTGTCTTTTCTGGTTGTGGCTGAGCCACGGGCTGAGACTTGTCTTCCTTGTCTACGAATACTTTATTTTCATCTGCAGGTTTCGACTCAGCGGTAGTGGCTTCAGGTTGAGCCTCTGATTCGGGCGCGTTTTCTGCAGCCGGTTTTTCTGCTTCTGTGTTGGCCGCTGCAGTCTCATCAGCGGCCGTGGTTTCTTCATCAGCAGGTCCGGCATTTTTATCGGCCTCTGTAGTCGTTTCTGTTGCCGCTGGCTGCTGTTCAGCATTCTTTGTTTTGTCAGCAGTCGACTGCATTTCCGCCATGCTACTGTCTTCGATGCTGAGCAGACGTTTCATCTTGTCTACCTGCTTCTGAAGATCGCCGACTTCACCCTGCAGGTTTTCTTTCTCGAGGCGTTCCGATTCAAGCCGTTCCTGCACCAGTGCCAGCTGAGCACGCAGTTCAGAGGCCGACATCTTACTCAAATCCACATTACCGGCTGCGCCTGTCGCGGCACCCTTGCCAGCACTCACGATGGACAGACGCGCATTGCTCTTGTCGGTGCTGCCAGTGGCGTTGTTGTCGCTTATCCGACTGGTTCATAGCAGAAGCGGCGGCGGTCTCCACCATTCAGGTTCTGCTGGTATTGACGCCAGAGTGAATTTTGCTTGCGCACCATGGCAACCGCTTCGCTCTGTGATATCTCGGCGATTTCGCTGCGATCGGGAACACGCAGGATATAGCCGCGCTTCAGGCCATTTACATTGTCCTTTAATGAAAGACTCCGGATTCGTCCGGAGCAGGGCGACCATCATTTGTTCGGTTGAAATCGATTGGTCCGGTCGCAAAGCATTCGCCATACTCCAGGCGGTATCACCTTTTTTGATCCTGACTTCAGTATTTCGTGGCGCTGCATAGTTCACTGGCAGCCGATGCATTATTGTGTGCCGCAGCAGGTGCTGCCGCAGCCTGGTTGCCTGGACGGTGCTGGGCAGATGGCGCCGCAGCACTCTCTGTGCTTCCCGGCCGGTGCAGGCATGCTCATCCCCGGACGCATGGATGTTTCACCAGCAGCGGCCGGTGGTGCAGCCTACAGTACCCGGCCGCGACGAAGCATTAGCGACCGCAGGTCGAACATCGCTTGGTGCCTGGGTGAATACCGGTGGGTCCAGCAGAATGGTGTATTCACGCATCAAATGGCCTTTGGGCCAGTCGATTTCAATCAGAAAATTCAGATAGGGTTCGCGAATGGGCTTGGTGCTGGTGACCTTAATATAAGGCACACCGTCTTTTACTTCGGTGGTAAATTTAAGGCTTTGCAGTAAAAACGGGCGATCAATGCCCGCCTGATTGAATTCTTCACGTGTGGCCAGTTTTACGATCAGGTTTTGCGTGTCTTCAGGCACCGCTGACAATAATTTTATCCTGGCATTCAGCTCCTGATTGAGCGCAGAATTGACTTCGATCTCACCCAGCCCGAGTGTGTGGCCCACAAGAGGCAGCAAACAGCCCAAGCCCATTGCCAAAGCAATCATCAATTTACGCACTGGTATCCCCTTTATTCCTGTATTTATAAGCACTTGCAGCCCTGTGGTAACCCTGTTCAGACAGTCTTATTGTTATCTTCTCAATATACTTGAAGATTCTGTGTCTAAATATAGGTTATAAATACTCTTTTATCAAAATCTCAGCAATTTGTACGCTATTTAATGCAGCCCCTTTGCGCACATTATCCGAGACCACCCAGAGGTCGAGACCGTGCTCATGGGAAATATCCTCCCGGATCCGGCTGACATAGACTGCATCGTGGGTCGCGCCTTCGGTGACCGCAGTGGCATAGCCACCGTCTTTGCGCGTATCCAGTACCTTCACGCCCGGCGCCTTTTTCAGTAACGCAGTCGCCTGTTCGGCGCTGATCTTGTCGCGGGTTTCAATATGCACCGCTTCCGAATGACCATAAAACACCGGCACGCGAACCGCAGTCGGATTCACCTGGATACTGTCATCTTCAAAAATCTTGCGGGTTTCCCAGACCATTTTCATTTCTTCCTTGGTGTAACCGTTGTCCATAAACACATCGATCTGCGGCAACACATTGAACGCAATCTGCTTGGGATACACTTCAGTCTTGATCGGCTTTCACATTGAGCAGGTTCGCGGTCTGGGTGGCCAGCTCCTCAATCGCTTCTTTACCGGTACCCGATACCGCCTGATAGGTCGCGACATTAATACGCGTTATACCCACCGCATCGTGAATCGGTTTCAGCGCGACCAGCATCTGAATCGTGGAGCAATTCGGGTTGGCAATAATGCCGCGGTTTTTATGCCGCGCAATGGCGTGCGGATTCACTTCCGGCACGACCAGCGGAATATCGTCGTCATAACGAAACTGCGAAGTGTTATCAATAACAACACAACCTGCAGCTGCAGCTTTCGGTGCCAGCACTTCGGAAATACTGGCGCCCGCAGAAAACAGGCCGATCTGCACTTTGGAAAAATCAAAGGTGTCAGCATCTTCAACCGTGAGCATCGTATTACCGAACTCAACTTTTTTGCCCGCCGAGCGACTGCTCGCCAGCGCATACACTTTACCGACCGGAAACTTGCGCTCCGCCAGGATCGACAACATGGTTTCGCCTACCGCACCGGTGGCACCGACAACTGCAACATCAAATGTTTTATTCATATAATCTATCCATTAAAAAACTCAAAAAACTTATCCGCAATAACGCAAAGACGCAAAAATAACATGTTTCTAAAATTATTTCTGCGTCATTAGCGTTATTTGCGGACTACTCATTGCACTAATTCAGCCAGTACTGCATCGCCCATTTCAACGGTACCGATCTGCTTGCAGCCTGCGGCCATGATATCCGCGGTACGCAAACCCTTGTCCAACACACTGACCCACGGCCTGTTCGATCGCATCAGCCTCGGCCGCATGGTTCAGACTGTAGCGCAGCATCATCGCTACTGACAATAGAGTCGCCAGTGGATTGGCGATACCCTTGCCGGCAATGTCGGGCGCCGAACCGTGAATCGGTTCGTACATGCCCTTGCTGTTGGCGTCCAGCGAAGCCGAAGGCAGCATACCGATCGAACCGGTGAGCATGGCTGCCGCATCCGACAGAATATCGCCGAACATGTTCTTGGTCACCATCACATCAAACTGTTTCGGCCATTTCACCAGCTGCATCGCAGCATTGTCGACATACATATGGCTGAGTTCGACTTCAGGATACTCCTCACCTGTTTTCACTACCCGCTCGCGCCACAGCTCCGAGACCTCGAGCACATTCGCCTTGTCCACCGAACACAGGCGCTTGCCGCGTTTCATCGCGATATCAAACGCAACGCGCGCAATACGGTCGACTTCAGACTCGCGATAGACCAGGGTATTAAAACCTTCGCGCTCACCGTTTTCCAGAGTGCGTATACCGCGTGGTTCACCAAAATAAATACCGCCGGTGAGTTCGCGCACGATCATGATATCCAGACCGGCCACCACATCGGCTTTCAGCGACGACGCTTCTGCCAGCTGGGGATACAGAATCGCTGGACGCAGATTGGCGAACAGCCCCAGTTCGGAGCGCAGGCCGAGCAGGCCTCGTTCGGGGCGTAGCTCGCGCGGCAGCTTTTCGTATTGAGGACCGCCGACCGCACCCAGCAGGATCGCATCCGCTTCTTTTACCAGTGCCAGGGTTTCGTCCGGCAGCGGTTTGCCGGCCGCGTCATAGCCCGCGCCGCCCACCGGTGCTTCGCTGAGTTCGATATCAAGACCCTGGTTCTTGAGCAGCTCGAGCAGCTTGACTGCTTCGGCCACAATTTCAACACCAATGCCGTCGCCCGGCAAAATCGCAATTTTTTTCGTCATCGTGTCCAGTCGCTTTGCCCACGCACGATCAGAGCAAGCAAAGACCGGTGCAGTAGAGGGTATTCAGGAGGCGAGATTATACGCTATTTACAGGCCCAGGTATCTGCCTCAGCCCTGAGAACGGGCGGTTTCGCCCTCGGAAAAGTACCACGGCGTCTGTGCTTTGCGCTTTGCTTCATAGTCCCTGATCGCCTCGGCGTGCTGCAGCGTTAACGCGATATCATCGAGCCCGTTCAGCATACAATGCTTGCGAAAATCATCGATAGCAAAGCTAAAGCTTTTATCACCCGCGCTCACGGTCTGCGTTTCGAGATCAATGGTCAGTTGCATACCCTTGTTCGCAGTCACGGCTGAAAACAGCTCGTCGACTTCGGAGGCCGACAGCGCCACCGGCAACAGGCCATTTTTAAAACTGTTGTTATAAAAAATATCGGCAAAGCTGGGTGCGATCACTGCGCGAAACCCAAAATCGGTCAGCGCCCACACCGCGTGCTCGCGCGAAGAGCCGCAGCCAAAATTTTCACGCGCCAGCAAAATCGTGGCCTTGTCGTATGGCTCACGGTTGAGCACGAATTCAAGGTTCGGACGACGTTTTGCATTGTCGATATCCGGACCACCGGCATCAAGATAACGCCAGTCATCGAACGCATTCGGACCAAAGCCGCTGCGCTTGATCGATTTCAAAAACTGTTTCGGAATAATCGCATCGGTATCGACATTGGGTCGATCCAGTGGTGCCACGATACCCGTATGTGTTGTAAATGCCTGCATAATATTTACCTGTTATTTAATTGTTCGCAACATAAAAGCTTAAAGACTGAACCACAGAGGCACAGAGAACACGGAGAAAGACTTTACTGGGTAAAAGCAAAATTATAATGCGAAACCGCAGAACGCATGTACGCCGAGCTGATTTTTTGGTAAAAGCCAACATAACTGTTTTTCCTCTGTGTTCTCTGTGCCTCTGTGGTTCAGTCTATTTTTTACGTTTTTTAATCTACCGCCGTGACATCAACAAAATGCCCGTGCACCGCAGCGGCCGCGGCCATCGCCGGGCTGACCAGGTGGGTGCGACCGCCCTGGCCCTGGCGGCCTTCGAAGTTTCGGTTCGATGTTGAGGCACAACGCTCACCCGGCTCCAGTCGATCCGCGTTCATCGCCAGACACATCGAGCAGCCCGGTTCGCGCCATTCAAAACCGGCTTCGATGAAAATCCTGTCCAGACCTTCGGCTTCGGCCTGCTGTTTGACCAGGCCTGATCCAGGCACCACCATCGCCAGCATGATATTGTCCGCGACTTTTTTGCCTTCGGCGACTTTGGCCGCTGCACGCAGATCTTCGATGCGCGAATTGGTGCAGGAGCCGATAAACACTTTATCGAGCTTGATCTGATTGATCGGCGTACCCGCATCCAGACCCATGTAGGCGAGCGCTTTACGCATACCTTCCGCTTTCACCGTATCAGCGATGCTGTCCGGGTTCGGCACCACGTTATCAATCGCGACTACCATTTCGGGTGAAGTGCCCCAGGTGACCTGCGGTTTAATTTTCGCCGCATCGATGTGTACCACCTTGTCGAAATGCGCATCGGGATCGCTGACCAGACTGCGCCAGTACACCACCGCCTGTTCCCAGACATCACCGCTGGGTGAATACGGACGCCCGGCAATATAATCGATCGTGGTCTGATCGACTGCAATCATGCCTGCGCGTGCACCGGCTTCGATCGCCATATTGCACACCGTCATGCGCCCTTCCATGCTGAGCGCGCGAATCGCATCGCCACCGAACTCGATGGCATAACCGGTGCCGCCCGCGGTGCCGATCTCGCCGATGATGGCGAGCACGATATCTTTGGCAGTAATACCTTCGTGCGCGACACCGTCGACACTGACCAGCATGTTCTTGCTCTTGTTCTGCAATAAACATTGTGTCGCGAGCACATGTTCGACTTCCGAAGTGCCGATACCAAAAGCCAGCGCACCAAAAGCACCGTGCGTCGAAGTATGCGAATCACCGCACACCACGGTCATGCCAGGCAGGGTCGCACCCTGCTCCGGACCGATGACATGCACGATTCCCTGGCGCACGTCGCTCATATTAAATTCGGTGAGGCCGTATTCGCGGCAATTGCTGTCCAGGGTTTCGACCTGGATTTTCGATACCGGATCAGTGACACCCGCGGCGCGCTCGGTGGTCGGCACATTATGATCGGGCACGGCCAGGATCGAGTTCACTCGCCAGGGCTTGCGCCCGGCCATGCGCAATCCTTCGAAGGCCTGCGGTGAAGTGACTTCGTGCACCAGATGGCGATCGATATAGAGCAAGGCGGTGCCGTCGTCTTCGCTGCGCACCACGTGGTCATCCCAGAGTTTGTCGTACAGTGTTTTTGCGGTCATGGTGTTCTCCTCTGAGCGCTAGAATAGGACATCCTGTTTCATTACACAAATTCATTATTTTTATAATATTGATTCCATTTTGTTATAGTAGTGATTATAATGCGACATGGATATCGCCAGCCTGAAAGCCTTCATCAAGGTCGCCGAAACCGGTTCGTTCTCGCGCGCCGCGGAAGCGCTGTTCATTACCCAGCCCGCGGTGAGCAAGCGCATCGCCGTGCTCGAAACCTCGCTCGGGGTCAGTCTGTTCGACCGTATCGGCAAGCAGGTCCAGCTCACCGAAGCCGGGCGCGCCCTGATTCCGGGCAGCAAACGCATTCTTGCCGAACTCGCCGAAAGCCAGCGCATTCTCGGTAACCTGCACGATTCAACTCATGGTTTGCTGAGCATGGCGACCTCGCACCACATTGGCCTGCACCGTTTGCCCGCAGTATTAAAAAAATACAGCCAGCAATATCCGGACGTTGAACTCGCGATTCAGTTCATGGACTCGGAGCAGGCTTTCCCGCGTATATTGCACGGTGAGATCGAACTCGCCATCGTCACCTTGCCCAACACACCTCTGCCCGGTTTAAAACACATACCGATATGGTCCGATCCCATGCACTGCGTGGTCGCGAGCCAGCATCCACTCGCCAGCCAGGATCATGTCAGCAAACAACAGTTGCTGCAGCATGCAGCCATATTGCAGACCTCGGGCACGCACACGCGTAATCTGGTCAATGCTGCGCTGGGCGAAGCGCGGCCGGAAAAAATTCTGCTGGAAACCAGTTACCTGGAAACCATCAAGGCCATGGTGCAGGCCGGACTGGGCTGGAGCATGTTACCCGATTCGATGATCGACAAAAGTTTGCGCGTGGTCAAAATCAACAAACTGAAAATCGCGCGTCATCTGGGTGTGGTGGTACACGAAAAACGCACACTGTCGAATGCGGCACGCAGTATGCTGGAATGTTTACAAACCGGCTAAGCCATCAGGCGTATGAATATTGATCTTATTTGTATGAATAAAACGCCATACGATCACTGCGGCCAGCAAGGTACAGGCCGCAGCGCAACTGAATAAAACGCCAGCACCGGCATTGTCCCAGAGCGCGCCACTGACCAGACTGCCTACCGCAGCACCCGCGCCATAAGATACCGAGGAATACAAAGCCTGGCCACGGCCCTGATGACTGCCGGTAAAAAACCGGTGCACCAGAGAAATCCCCACCGAATGAAACACGCCGAATGAAAATGCGTGGCCGAGCTGGGCGACGAATAACAGGGCAAGACTGTCAACAGCAAAACCAATGATCAGCCAGCGCAAGGAAGTCAGCAACAAGGTCACTACCAGCAAACGACGCACACCATACCTGGGTAATAATCGATGCATCAGCAAAAACATCACCACCTCAGCAATCACGCCTACCGCCCATAGCACACCGACCATACGCGAACTGTAGCCATGATTTTCGAGATAAATGGTATAGAACGTGTAGTACGGGCCGTGACTGCACAACATCAAAAAACACACCACAAAAAACGCCAGCACCTGCGGCTGTTTGATCACACGCCAGATCGACGTGTGATCACTATGTGGCACATTGAGTTTTTCCGGAACAATAAAACTGAACACGGCAATCGCTGCAAACAGAAGAAATACCGCCCCCGGAATCATCGCTGATGAGCCAGGCTGCAATAACATACCCAGCAGCGTTACGCTGACGATAAAACCCAGCGAACCCCAGAGCCGAATATTGCTGTAACGATGTGAGGCATCACCCAGATGATTCAAAGTCATGGCTTCGAACTGCGGCAGAGTTGCGTTCCAGAAAAAACTGAACAACAGCATCACCAGCGCCAGCCACCAGAGCTCGGTTCTGACAAACACCAGGGCAAAACTCAGCAGTGCACATACACTGGCGATACGAATAATGAACATCGAACGCCGGGTCACATCTGCCAGCCAGCCCCAGATGTACGGCGCGATCAATTTGGTCGCAGGCAAAATCGCGACCAGCGCGCCGATAGCAAAACTGCTGTAACCCAGGTTTTTTAAATACAGGCTCCAGTACGGAACCAGCACGCCGAGCGAGGCGAAATAGACAAAATAAAATCCACTCAGCTTCCAGTAAGGTATCGATTGTCTACTCACGAAATGTACTCAGATATCGAAGAACAAAGATTATATGACCGCAAAGACGCAAAGGTCGCAAAGAAAACCTTATTAATATTAAAAGCTACAAACCTGAACCACAGAGACACAGAGAACACGGAGAAAAACAAAATTTGTGATTATAAAAAACAGGTTTCCTCTGTGTTCTCTGTGCCTCTGTGGTGCAAGCTTTTAGTTTTTTTGATGAATAAGTTTATATTCAGTAATCTACACAGAAGAAGGAATCACTGGCGTTGGTGAGTGCACGTCCATGTTCTGGCCGCGATGGCGCAGCATGTGATCCATCAAGACAATCGCAAGCATGGCTTCGCAGATGGGTGTGGCGCGAATCGCGACGCAGGGATCGTGACGACCGTGGGTCACGACATCAACCGCTTCGCCTTTGACATCCACCGTGTCGCCACTGAGACGAATACTCGAGGTCGGTTTGAACGCAGTGTGCGCCACAATGTTCTGACCGGAACTGATACCCCCGAGCACGCCGCCGGCATGATTGGTTTTAAATCCTTCAGGCGTCATCTCATCGCGAAACTCGGTACCTTTCGCGGTCACGCATTTAAAACCATCGCCGATCTCGACGCCCTTGGCGGCATTGATACACATCATGGCATACGCGATTTCCGCATCCAGACGATCAAATACCGGTTCACCCAGACCCGGCGGTACGTTTTCCGCCACCACGGTGATTTTGCCGCCGACCGAATTACCTTCCTTGCGCAGCGCATCCATGTATTTTTCGAGTTCATCCAGCTTGCTGGTGTCGCCGCAGAAAAAAGCATTGTTGTTCACTTCATCGCGGTCCAGCAACGGCATTTCAATCGGCCCGAGCTGCGACATATAACCGTAGATGTTAATCCCGTAACGGTCTTTCAGATATTTTTTGGCAATGCCGCCGGCGGCTACGCGCATCGCGGTTTCGCGCGCAGACGAACGGCCGCCACCGCGATAATCGCGAAAACCGTATTTTTGCTGATAGGTGTAATCGGCGTGGCCGGGGCGAAACCGGTCCATGATGTTGCCGTAATCTTTGGAACGCTGGTCGGTGTTCTGAATCAGCAGACCGATGCTGGTGCCCGTGGTTTTGCCTTCGAACACACCGGAGAGAATTTTGACTTCATCGTCTTCACGGCGTTGCGTGGTATGGCGCGAAGTCCCGGGTTTGCGACGATCCAGATCGGTCTGCAGATCAGCTTCGCACAGTTCCATTCCCGGTGGACAGCCATCGACAATCCCCACCAGTGCGGCGCCGTGCGATTCACCGGCAGTGGTCACGCTAAACAATTTTCCTATGGTGTTACCCGACATAATCTGTTCTTGTTGTGTGTGTAAAAACTGATCTTACCATCAGCTCCGGCAGCCTGCTCTGGTGCAGGCTATTCAGGCTGCATCGAAATCGGCCTGATACATATCCAGCTGTTCCGCGGTTAGTAAAAATACCCCTTGTCCGCCGCGCTCAAATTCCAGCCAGGTAAAAGGCACATCCGGAAAACAGGCTTCCAGCGCAGGCTGGGTAATAACCCACCTCGACCACCAGAATACCGCTATCCGACATAAAATCGCGCGCACTCTGCAGCATCGGAATCACCAGATCAAGACCGTCTTCACCGGCTTCGAGCGCGATGGCACCCGGCTCATACTCAAATTCAGCTGGCAGGGCAGCCACTTCTGCGGTCGACACGTAGGGCGGATTGCTGACAATGATGTCGTATTCGCGTTCCGGCACATCGACGAACAGGTCGGACTGCACCAGTTCGAGCCGGGTTTCCACGCCGTGTAAATGTCGGTTGTCTTCGGCCACCGCGAGCGCATCCAGTGAAATATCGCTGCCCACCACCTGCGCCATGCGGGAAGGCATCCGCACAGGCGATCGCAATGCAGCCAGAGCCGGTACAAAGATCGAGAATATCTCGCACACTGTCTTCCTCTACCCAGGGTGCGAAACGCTGTTCGATCAGTTCGGCAATCGGCGAGCGCGGAATCAGTACGCGCTCATCGACATGAAAATTGAGCCCGGCAAACCAGGCTTCACCAGTGATATAGGCGGCGGGTTTGTGGGCTTCGACGCGCTGGCGATAAAACTCAAAAATCCGAAGTTTTTCATCCTGGGTCAGCGCACAGTCAAAATACGCAGCACTAAAATCGGGGGGCAGATGCAAGGCCGCGAGACACAGATACACCGCCTCATCCAGTGCGGTCGGTAGCCCCTGGTAAAAACTCAGCTCGGACGCGCTGAACTGGCTGGTGCCCCAGCGGATAAAATCGCGCAGAGTGTTGAGTTGATCGCTCGGGTTTTTCACGGTTTGCGCCAGTCCCATTTCACCAGGTTAGATGTGGCCACATTGTAGCGAACATTCCAGCGCTGCGCAGTCTAAATCACTTTCATCTGCCAGCGGATACTCCTATAATGATGCCCCTTATGAAACACTCACCTGCCTCTGGTCCATCACGATTTCGTCTGTTTGCCCTGCCGGGCATAGTCTTTACAGCCATGCTGCTGATCGCACCGTACAGTTTTGCCAGCAACGCCATCACACTCGAAAACGCCTGGATCTCCGAAGCGCCACCGATGAGCAAGGTCATGGCCGCGTACATGAAAATCCAGAACCCGGGCGACAGACCGGTCGAAATTGACAAGGTATCGTCTCCGGATTTTTCCAGCATCGAAATGCACCGCACAGTGATAAAAGACGGCGTCGCCAGTATGCTGCGTGAAAAAAACATTCACATCCCGGCTCATGGCAGTTTTGAATTCAAACCCGGTCACTACCACCTGATGATGTTCAACCCCAAAAAATCATTCAGGGCCGGTGACACCAGCCAGCTCACGTTCACGCTCGCCAGTGGTCAATCGGCCACCTTCAAGGTAACCGTAAAAAAAGCCACGGGCTACGCCGGTAACGGACAACACTAGATTATGAGCATGCCTGCGACATGGCGCGAGCGTCTACTCGCCTGGCCGTTTTATATTCTGCCACAACACGCGATTTCATGGCTGATGTACCAGCTGGCACGGATTCGTACAGTGCCGATCAAGAATTTCATCATTGATGTGTATACTCGACTCAATACGGTGAACATGCAGGAAGCGGTGGTCGAGGACAAGTTCGCATATGAAAGTCTGAACGCATTTTTCACTCGTGCGCTCAAACCTGAATCTCGGCCCATGGATGATACAGCCAATAGCTGGGTCTGCCCGGTCGACGGTTCGGTAAGCCAGGCCGGTGCTATTACTGAAGGCCGCATTATTCAGGCCAAGGGCTGTAACTACAGTTTGCTGGAACTGTTCGGTGGCAATACGAGACGCGCCGCGTCATTCAACAGCGGTCATTTCGCTACTCTGTATTTATCACCGCGCGACTATCATCGCATTCACATGCCGCTCACGGGCACACTACAACAGATGACCTACATCCCCGGGCGATTATTCAGCGTCGCCACGCACACGGTTAATGCCATTCCACGCTTGTTCGCACGTAATGAACGCGCGGTCTGTCATTTCATTACTGAACAGGGCCCGATGACGCTGGTGCTGGTAGGTGCCATCAATGTGTCTGCGATAGAAACCGTATGGCACGGTCATATCAAAAGTAATGGCAAGATTCAGCGTTTTGATTACAGCGAGCAAAACATACGGCTGCAACGCGGTGAAGAAATGGGGCGTTTCAATCTCGGTTCCACCGTCATCGTGATTGGTGGCGAAAACATGGACTGGGACGACCACAATCAAGGCAGGCAACGAAGTTAAACTGGGACAATGCCTGGCACTGCGCAGATAAGGCCAGCCACATCCTCGCCTGCGTGTTCACGACGCAACTACTTTTCTATACCCGCTAATGAAGGCTGCCTGACTCAGTACTCTCGGCCTCCATCAAAGCGGCTTCAGAGGCTGTCGGCCGTCCAGACGGATTGGTAAACCGATCGTTCATGGTTTGAATAAAACCACTGGCATCAGCAATCACACTGCGCAGAACGCGTCGAGTTCGCCATGACCACGCCACCGGAGCAGGCTGAAAAATACTGCGATAAAACCGGGTATTTGCCATAAACGCATTTTTGATATTCCCGGTCAGATGTTCTTCGGGCAAATCCTTTGCCACGCGACGCGCAGCCAGTCGGCGCGCGCCTGCATGCATTGTTACAATAAACCCTGCAATCACTGCAAGTTTAATCGCCGACAGCCACAACTGATTCGTGAAATCGAAATGAAACAGGGTCCGAACACTGAACCAGTGATTCAGCACCAGCAATAGAATTATTGTACTGCCATATACCATAGCATCTGAAATAATGACCAGTCGACGCCAACGATGTATCGCTTTCATCAATCTCGGCACTGCATCGCGCTCAATATCTTCGGCAATATTTTGCAACACGCCAATAATGCGATATGCGCGCTCGGTTCCGACCTGGTGAATACGTTCACTAACAGCAGCAAGGTCGTTATCGCGTCTGCGTTCAAAACGATGACGTACCGCTTCATCCTGTATCGGAACCGCAACATCTTCGTTATAAATCGTGAAAAAACGTCCTGCAGTCAGGCCTTTCACTGACAGCGCACGTTGCCAGGCAGCTACCACCGCTTCTGGGTTGTCCTCCTGTGCAGCGGTGTCGATCTGGTTCAGGATGTAGAGAAATTTTTCCGAATCACCCCGTTTTACTGTACGGCCCACCAGGTGTTCCAGGGTATCCTGCATTGCGCCCGGCTCAGGATGGCGCGCATCAAAAAACACCAGCACCAGGTCAGAGAGATCAACAATGTGATCAGTCAGGCGTAAAATTGCATTACGTTGTTCATCCGCATCAAACCCGGGCGAGTCGATAATAATTTTTCCACTGAGTTTTTCCGAACCGGATGTTTTCATTTGCAAATAGGCATCAATACGCTTGCCTTCACCAGCCGCTACTTTATTGATTTCTTCGCTCATCTGATAAAACGGAAAACGCGGATCGGAATCCAGCGCCACACCCGGCAGAACACGCCCATCTTCACCGGTGGAATAACAAATCACGGTAAACTTGTCGTCCACTGCCTGATTGCCCGTCAGCTGAAGATTACTGCCAAGAAACTGATTGATGAATGACGACTTGCCGGCAGAAAAAGTGCCGAGTACGGCAATCAACGGCCACCAGGGAATTCTTGCGGTATAGGTTTCGGTGGTATCGAGCAAGCCCATGCGGTACGCAACACGATCGAGTTTTTTAAATCGCGCGACTGACTGTAGCAGCAACGGATTCTCATTCTCAAGATGTGTTTCGAGCTTGGCGAGGCGAGCACGGATCGCCTTATCGGGACGTTTCAACATAAATATAACAATCGCTGTAGCCGGTCTATGCGTTAGCAGTTATGCATGCCGTCAAACTATTGAGCCTCCTGTGTCTGCGTCTGCGCTGGCGCTGGCGCTGGCGCTGGCGCTGGTGCTGGTGCTTGCGCTGGTGCTGGTGCTGGTGCTGGTGCTGGTGCTGGTGCTGGTGCTGGTGCTGGTGCTGGCGTATGCATTGTATTCACCTCAGGCATTAACACCTTGCCTTTGGCACCTCGATTCATGATGTCCTGCATAATCGCTTTAACACCTATTGCTTCTTCTCTCAGGTCAGGCGGTAAAGGTTTGCCGCCAAAAATGATCGTGTCCAGATTGAAAGCATACAACCAGAGTTTACCGGTCCTGTCTGCCACCAGGCTGATGCGACATGGAAAATAAGCGGAATACGCATCGTTGTAAGCGATCATGCGCGAAGCCGTCATCGCATTACAGAACATAAATATTTTCATATAGCGCTGGTCCTGGCCGGTGATCGCCTGCACCTCATTAGATAATGGTAGCTCACCTATCTCTTTAATGTTGTGCTCACTGGCAACCGACTTCATCGCGGCTTCAACCTGGTCGGCGGTCACGCCGTCGTCCACCGGCACCTTCCATACCATGGTCTCGGCCAGATTGCCCGTTGCCAGCAATGTGTTAGCCATCTCGGTGTAAACAGGCAGCGCCTTGCCGTCAAAATCATTTAGCACCTGATACACAGGACCGAATTTAATCAACGCATAAATCAGGGCCGCGATCAACAATACCCCAATGATCGCAAAAAAATTTCGTATCGAAGAAAGCATAGGTTCCACCTCGGTTATTATCCGTTTTTTACATTTTTAGTGTTCTTGCACTACTATACAGCAGACCGATGCCAGCAAGAAAACACCTGTGACGCGCATGGCTGTGATGATACAAGATGTGATGATCGCTCGTGTGATTTGTTGCGAAAAAACAGGGGCTGACTTCAACAACGCGGATCAGGCATTGCGCCAGCTAAATGTCAGCACGTCCTCGATAGTATCTGCGCCACTTAACACCATCAACAGGCGATCTAGACCGAGCGCTACTCCAGAAGTTTCCGGCAGGCCATGGGCCAGCGCGGCGAGCAGGCGCTCATCAAGAATCGCGGGCGCCCGCCCCATCTTTGTGCGAACTGCATTATCAGCTTCAAACCGCGCGCGTTGCTCGCTCGCGTCCTGTAACTCAAAAAAACCATTGGCCAGTTCGAGCTCGCCGTAGAGCAACTCAAAACGCTGCGCCACCGCGTCGCCCTGGGCGTTCTGCCCCAGCCTGGCCAGCGCACACTGGCTGGCCGGATAGTCATATATAAATGTGTAATGCTGCCTGGGCAGGGCCGGCAATACCCGCTGGGTGAGCAACCAGTCCAGCCATTCATCAATATTATCCTCCAGCCCGACCGGCGTTTCGATACCATGGCGGGCCGCGCAGTCGCGGCAATCAGATACGGTGGCGGCGTGCGGGTTAAACCCGGCACTGCGTTCAAATGCTTCGCGATAGCTGATCCGGTCAAAGTTCGGTTTCGAACCAGTACTCAGCGCAGTAATCAGCGATTCGACTTCAGCCATCAAGGCAGACAGATCAAACCCCGGGCGGTACCATTCCAGCATGCTGAATTCCGGATTGTGTACCGGTCCCTGTTCATCATCGCGGAACACCTTACAAATCTGGTAAATCGCAGCACCGTGGGCTGCGAGCAAACGCTTCATCGGATATTCGGGCGAAGTGTGCAGCCAGGCCGGTTGACCCGAAACGCTGGTCTGCAAAGACTGAATGTGAATATCGCTGGCTGCTGCCGAGGACAGTACCGGTGTCTCCACTTCGAGCACACCACGGGCATGAAAAAAGGCTCGCGTATCCTGCAATACACGAGCCCTTAGCCTGATGATCTCGAGCGCGGCTTTTGGCTGCCAGTCAGATGGCATCATCAGGCACGCGAGACATATTCTCCGGTGCGGGTATCCACTTTGAGAATATCACCGATTTCGATGAACAAAGGCACCTTGATTTCAGCCCCGGTTTCCAGTATCGCGGGCTTGGAACCGCCCTGCGCGGTATCGCCTTTCAGACCGGGATCGGTCTCGGTCACCGCCAGTTCGACAAAGTTGGGGGTCGCAATCGACAGCGGCTGTCCGTTCCACAGCATCAACACACAGGGCTCCTGGCCTTTGAGCCATTTCGCGGCATCACCTGTGGCGGTCGCGTCGGCGGCATACTGTTCAAAGGTATCGGGTTCCATGAAATGCCAGTGCTCGCCATCGCCGTAGAGAAAATCGACATTGCGTTCTTCGATATCAGCCGCTTCAACGCTCTCGGTCACCTTGAAGGTTTTTTCCAGCGTTCTGCCGGTTTTCAGATTTCGCACCTTGACCCGATTAAACGCCTGCCCCTTGCCCGGTTTGACCAGAATATTCTCGGTAATCGTGCACGGATAACCATCAAGCATGATCTTGAGGCCGTTTTTGAATTCATTTGTACTGTATGTAGCCATGTTAATATATGCGCCCTGTTAAGACCTGCCCCGGAAAAATGCGCAATCTTACCCTGAAAATCTGCTGTTTTCATAGATCATGCTGCTCGAACTGGTAAAAAACCCTGCCTGCCTGGAAGCTGCCGAGTGGAAACGCGAACTCGCCGCGGCCGTTTCCAGCCGCGAAGAACTCTGCGCGCTCCTGCAACTGGACCAGAATCAGCTTCCGGCGACCGCACAACCGGAATTTCGCCTGCGTGTACCGCGCGCCTATGTCGCCAAAATGCAGCCTGGCGATCACCACGATCCACTGTTGTTGCAGGTGCTGCCACTCGCCGAGGAAAACGTGGACAGTGGCCTGCTCGATCCGGTGGCTGATCTGGACGCCATGACCACAACAGGGCTATTGCACAAATACCATGGCCGGGTTCTGCTCATTACCACCGGGGCCTGCGCGATTCATTGTCGCTACTGTTTTCGTCGTAACTTTCCATACGGCGACGCCAGCCTCAGCACCGCACACTGGCAAAACGCGCTGGACTATATACGCGCGCACGACGAAATCAAAGAAGTCATCCTCAGCGGCGGCGACCCACTGGTGCTCGATGACCACAAACTCGATGCTTTACAAAAAGAACTCAGTGAAATACACCATGTTCGTTGGCTGCGCATCCACACGCGACTTCCGGTGGTGCTGCCTTCAAGAATCAATGCGGATCTGCTCGACTGGATGCAGCGCAGTCGTTTCAACATCACCATGGTGATCCACGCCAATCATGCTAATGAAATTGGCGTGCAGGAACAAAAAGCGCTTGCCGCGTTGCGCAACGCGGGTGTCACCCTGCTCAATCAAAGCGTGCTATTGCACAGGGTCAATGACAGCGCCAGGACACTCATCGAGCTCAGCCACAAACTGCACGATAGTGGTGTAATGCCGTATTATCTGCATTTGCTGGACAAAACCCGCGGAGCCATGCATTTCGATGTCCCGGAGTCGACCGCGACGCAGGTCATCGCCGAGATGCGTGCCAGCCTGCCGGGCTTTCTGGTGCCACGCCTGGTGCGTGAGCAGGCAGGTAAGAATTCGAAAACAGCAATTTTCAACATCTGAACTACACTTGCGGTAGACTCTTTAGAATCATGCTAATACTTCATCTTGTTGTTTTTAAACACAATAGGGAAATCTTTGCGGAGTACTGCAATGGAGATAACTGGAATAAACAATGAAATTACACATCCCTGACCAGATACCCGCAGGTAAAAACGCTTTTCCGCAGCATCCTCGCGATGTCAGAAAATGGTTAAACAACCTGCCTCAGGCCAATATGGGCGATCTTACTCGCCAGTTTTTTACTGGCCTGCGCGCGCTCAATCGCCAGACCGTACCCAGCAAGTATCGTCTTGAAGATATGGAATTATTGCGCAGGCAGGCGCGAGGTATTTTTGATTATCTAAAAAAATACTTTATCAACCGCACCCTTCCGCTACAGGAAAAGAGCCAGAAAATAGTCACGCTCAACCAGTCATCTGCTGCAGGAAATGATCACTGGTTACAAAATCATCGTGCACGATGCAGCCAACGGTGTCGACAACAAAATAGACAACAAAATGCAGACACAGGCGGTCTGCCGCGCGCTTGCCTACATGAACGAACTGCTGCTGCGCGCCAGCCTGGTATACGACTCACCACCGTCAGATACCTGGAGCGACATGCACCAGCTCTACTTCTACGCACGCCAGAAAAAGCTGCACACTACGAAGTGCAATGACGACGAACATCCTGCCGGCAAAACGACTATCGAAAGTTTATATAAACAGGCTTTATTGTTCTCGCTTGCGCGACCAACCGCAATGCGACAAACCGATTGCGAGCGCGTGTATCGCAAACTTGTCAACTGGGAGTCGCTGACCAGACTCTCTGAAAATCCGCTGCAAAGCCAGGTCGATCGTTTTTTCTGTGTTCGCTCCGAAGAAAATCGACCGCCTTCTTATCTGACACAACAGGACCTGGAAAGTGAGCAAAACATTCTAACGCTCGATACCTCTGAGCTGGTCGATGCGATACGCAAGGAAATTAGCCAGTCCAGCCAGAAACCCGGTGTAATAACAGTCGGCGAACAGTTATCGAGTGAAACCCTGAAAACACTTACCAGCTCCTGGGGCCTTAGCCCCAAAAGGCGTTACTCGCGCGCAGGCAAAGGCGGCCATATCGAGGCCGCTATTGGTCTGGCGCACGCAGCCCAGGCCATTCGCAATGAGCGCAAAAAAACTGAACCGGGCGCAAAAAGAAAAGGACCGCTCAGTCCATCATCTTCGCCCAGCCTGACCCTGCAAACCATTTCACCCGAGATGCGCCGGATGCAGGACGAAGGCAATTACATGACCCATCACGAAATTGGTCATCCGGAAGAGCAACGCCTGGGATGACATCGCCAGAGGCCGTGTGCTTACCGACTCTTATGACCGCGAACGCAAGATGCTCGAAACCGAAAAGCTGAAACTGAACCGTGAAGATGATGACCTGCACTGGGAAGTCGTCAATATCAGCGCTGGCGGCTACCGTTTGCGCTGGAATTCCGATAACACGTCTCGCGCCCAGATCGGTGAACTGATAGCATTGCATGAGCTTGAGTCCGACGGCAGTTATCAATGGCGTGTTGGCGTCATACGCTGGATGCAGTACAGTCGCGGCAGCGGCCTGGAAATAGGCGCACAAATTTTATCGCCCAAGGCCCTTGCTGCCAAAGCGCAACGATTTAATAAACCCAAAGAAGAGCCTTTCGACTGTATCATGCTACCCGGGATCCGTGTGCTCAATCAGAACCCGAGCGTATTGACCCCCGCACACGCATTCAAGACTGGCGATCGTTTGAATGTCACTGTCCTGGGACAGGAGATGACCATCAAATTGATCGAAACAAGTGAACACACGGGTTCGTTCACTCAGTTTCTGTTTGCCAATAACGAAGTGGCAACGCGCCAGCAAAAAGCTGAAAAGAAAATACAATCCGAGAAAAACCCCGACGACTTTGATGAAATATGGTCGTCGCTATGACAAATGCTCCATTTAGAGATGCAGTAGTGGTACTAACGAGTGGATGATAAAAAACTGAACCTGATCATCATTGATGACTCCTTTGACACCGAAGAAAAAGTAGTTAGCAGCCTGAGAAATCAGGGCTTTGTTGCTCGCTCTACGCGTGCAGAAGATGAAGAAGACTTGCTTGAAGCCATCGCCAATAGAGACCCCGATTTAGTAATTTACTCCATGGGCATGGAAATGATCACCCTGAAACAGGTCAGTGAGTGCATCAAAAAAACGCTTAAAGATGTCCCTCTGCCTATTATTGCGGTAGATAAAGAAGGCACCTCAGATACCGTCAAAGTGATGCGTAGCGGTGCATATGACCTGTCCTCGTACAATAATATGGATCACCTCTGTCTGGTGATCGCTCGCGAACTAAAAGCATTTCGCAACTGGCAAAAAACATCGGAGCTGGCAACCGCTTTTGAAGAATCCGAACGCCGTTGCTCTTCCCTGCTCGACAGTTCGCGTGATGCGATCGCCTATATTCATGAAGGCATGCACGTTTACTCGAACCAGTCTTATCTGGAACTGTTCGAAATCGAGGCAGCCGATGAACTCGAAGGCCTGCCCATCCTTGATGTCGTCGCAAAAAGCAATCGAGACAAATTCAAAACATTCCTGCGCGAATATCTGGAAAGCGATGCCACAGTTGAAAAACTGGAACTACAGCTGAACAAACCTGATGGCACTGTATTCAGTGGTGAAATAGAACTTTCACCTGCCACCGTCGACGGCGAACCTTGCGTACAGATCATCATTCGTCAGGAAAACAAGAACTCTGAAGAACTTGAAGCGCAGCTTAAGCTTTTGAGCCAGCAGGACCAGCTAACAGGGCTATTCAACCGCCAGTACTGTCTCGAAGCCATTGAAAATAAAATATCTGAATGCGAAAAAGGGGGCGCGCCTGCTGCAGTCATTCAGGTTCAGATGGATAATTTCGAGGCTATTAAATCCCAGGTCGGGGTTGTCGGTGCAGACAAGTTTGTTGTTGTTGCGGCCAATGCTTTGAAGCAGGCAGCAAACAAAGACGACGTGGTTGCACGTTATATGCATTCTTCATTCATTGTGCTGGCAAACAATCAGAAAAAAGAAACCATTGGAAAATACGCGCAGAAACTGCAGGCCGCATTAAACGATGCCGAAGCCGAAATCAACGACATGAAAATCAGCAGCACCAATACCTTAGGTATCGCGCTGATCGACCATGATTCACCAGAATGTAGCGAAATATTATTGCGCTCGGAAAAGGCAATAAGCGAAGCCGATGAAGCGGGTAGCAACCAGATCAAACTCTATACACCGGCGAAAGGTGAACTCACACGGCAGGAAATAGATGCCAAATTCAAGGGTGAGCTCACGGATGCGCTCAAAAAAGATCAGTTTGTTCTGTTTTATCAACCCATTGTCAGCCTCCACGGTGATACTGATGAGCGTTATGAAGTATTTGTCAGGCTTCGCAGCAAAGAAAACGGCCAACTTATAATGCCACACGAATTTTTGCCTGCTGCAGAACGCATAGGAATGGCAATCGCGATAGACCGCTGGGTCCTCTACAAAGCCATCTCCCTGCTGACCGAACGTTGGAAAAAAGGACATAAAACGCGATTCTTCATTAAAGTATCTGCGTCATCACTCAAAGATGATACTTTAATCGACTGGTTAATATTCCAGATCAAGGAAAAGCAGTTACCCAAAGACTGCCTGATATTCTCAGTCAAAGAATCCGTCGCGGTCACCCATCTAAAACAGACACGGGAACTATCGAAAAAACTGAAAGCTGCAAACTGCGGTTTTCTGCTGGACGATTTCGGACTGGGCTCCAACCCGTTCCAGTTACTCGACCATATTCATGCAGACTATATTCGCCTGGACAAGAGTTTTATGACCGAGCTCCAGGAAAACGAGCAATGCCAGGAAACGATCAAAAAAATTGCTGAACAATCGACCGAATTTGGCAAACTCACGATCGCCCAGTTCGTACCCGACGCCGCCAGTCTTTCCCTGCTATGGGGCATGGGTATTAATTTCATTCAGGGGTATTTCCTGCAGGAACCGGCCGCCGAGCTGCACTTTGACTTTAGCGAGATGTCGGGTTAACTGATAGTTGGCAGTAAAAAGCCAAATCTGCAATTTTTTTATACTGCCAACTGCTAACTGACGACTATGTTTTACCCATAACGACCGGTAATATAATCTTCCGTCGCTTTTTTCTTAGGTGTAGTAAAGATACTGCTGGTATCGCCGAATTCAATAAGCTCGCCCAGATACATAAACGTGGTGTAATCAGAAACACGCGCTGCCTGTTGCATGTTGTGCGTTACTACTGCAATGGTGTAATCGGCTTTCAGTTCGTGGATCAGCTCTTCAATTTTCAATGTTGAAATCGGATCCAGTGCCGATGCAGGCTCATCCAGCAATAATACTTCCGGTTTGACTGCAATACCGCGCGCAATACATAAACGTTGCTGCTGACCACCTGATAGTTCAGTACCTGAGTAGTGTAGCTTGTCTTTGACTTCGTCCCATAACGCTGCTTTTTTCAGCGCCCATTCCACACGTTCGTGCATGTCATTGCGCGACAGTCGTTCGTACATTTTGACGCCAAAAGCAACATTGTCATACACCGACATGGGGAACGGCGTGGGTTTCTGAAACACCATGCCGACTTTGGCGCGCACTTCACTGACATGTTGCTCACGACTCAGGATATTCCGTCCATCCAGAGTAATCTGACCTTCTGCACGTTGCCCCGGATACATTTCGTAAATTCTGTTGAACACGCGCAGCAAGGTTGATTTACCGCAACCCGACGGCCCGATGAAAGCGGTCACACGCTTTTCTGGGATATCCATATTGATATCTTTCAGCGCATGGTATTTACCATAATAAAAATTCAGGTCGCGTACTGAAATTTTAACCGACGAATCCTTATCCCGAAGCAGTGTAGCGCTGCGGCTGCTGGTATCAATACGGATTTGCCCTTGTGTATCGGTCGCCGCCTCACCTTCTGTGGCTGGCTGATCAACGTGATTATCATTCATTGGTATTCATCGCATGTCTAGTGATTCGAGGTACGTGAGCGCAACAAAATGCGCGCCAGGATATTGAGTAGCAAAATACTGAAGGTAATCAGCAGCGCACCGGCCCATGCCAGGTGTTGCCAGTCCTCGTAAGGACTCATCGCAAACTGAAAAATCACCACGGGTAAATTCGCCATGGGCTGATTCAGACTATCGCTCGCAAACTGGTTATTCAGGGCGGTAAACAATAGTGGCGCGGTTTCACCACTGATGCGTGCCAGGCCCAGCATCACGCCGGTGAGCATACCAGTGCGTGCAGCGCGGTACACCACCATGGTGACCACCTTCCACTGCGGTGCGCCCAGAGCGGCAGCGGCTTCGCGCATGCTATCCGGCACCAGGCGCAGCATATCTTCCGTGGTGCGCACCACCACCGGCAGCATGATCAGTGCCAGCGCCACACCACCTGCCCAGGCAGAAAAGTGCCCCATGCTGACCACCATCACTTCATAAATGAATACGCCGATGATAATCGAAGGCGCACTGAGCAAAATATCATTCACAAAACGGACGATGGGTGCGAATTTGCTGGCGCGACCAAATTCCGACATATAGGTGCCGGCCAGAATCCCGATCGGCGTGCCAATGACCACGCCAATGCCGGTCATGATCAGGCTGCCGGTGATCGCATTACTCAGCCCCCCCTTACTGCCGGGTGGCGGCGTGATCCTGGTAAACATATCGAGATTCAGCCAGGGCAGACCATTTTTCAGCAAGGTCCATAGCAGCCATACCAGCCAGAACAGACCAAACAAGGTGGTCAAAACCGAAATACTGAGGTTGAACAGATTGATCAATCTGCGCCGAGTATATAGATCCATAATATTCAACTGCGCTTACCAGCACTGGCTGACATACGCATCAGCAGCAGTCTCGCCAGTGCGAGCACAATAAAAGTAATCAGAAACAGAATCAGGCCAAGCTCGATCAGCGAAGCCGTGTACATTTTACCAACTGCTTCGGTAAATTCATTAGCCAGTGTGGACGAAATTGTGCTGCCCGGCATAAACAGCGAAGGGCTGATGCGCTGCGCATTGCCGATGACAAAGGTCACCGCCATGGTTTCACCCAGCGCACGTCCCAGCCCCAGCATGATGCCACCAACCACGCCGACGCGGGTATAGGGCAGCACCACGTTCCATACCACTTCCCAGGTGGTGGCGCCGAGGCCATAGGCCGATTCTTTCAGCACCTGAGGCACAATTTCGAACACATCACGCATCACCGCAGCGATGAAAGGAATAATCATGATCGCCAGAATCAGGCCAGCAGTGAACATCCCGATGCCCATCGGCGGGCCCTGCAGCATGGCCCCAATGAACGGCAGGTCACCAAAGGTATCGCTGATCCAGGGCTGGACATGATCGGCAAACATCGGGGCAAAAACAAACAGCCCCCACATGCCATAAATAATGCTGGGAATGGCCGCCAGCAATTCGATAGCGGTACCAATCGGTCGTTTCAACCACTTCGGCGCCAGCTGGGTAATAAACAGGGCGATGCCGAAACTCACCGGAACCGCGATCAAAAGCGCAATCGCAGACGTCACTAAAGTGCCGAATATAGCGACCAGGGCGCCAAAATTCTCGGTCACCGGGTTCCATTCGGAACTGAACAGAAAGCCAAAACCAAACTTCTTCAGCGCTGGCATGGAGCCCGTAAGCAGGGCAATAAAAATACCGAGCACACTGGCGAATACCAGTATGGCAGACAGGCGGGTGGCACCTCGAAACAGCTTATCCAGCCAGGCACCGTGTCTGAGACCGGGGTGTGGAATATTTTCTGACGTTGACTGTTTAAACATTGTTTTCATATTTTTCAGGTCAATAAAAAATGGAGGAGCCGTCTTGTGACGGCTCCTCCCTCACCTGAACATAGTCATTCTGGTGGTATGTCATTTTAAACAGAATCTACCTCTGTATCATGGACTTACTTCCAGACAGCCTTGCCAGACGCATCCTTGATGTCTTTTGCCCAGGTATGTTCTACCAGCTTAACAACGCTAGCTGGCATAGGCACGTAATCCAGCTTTTCAGCCATCTTGCCACCATGATGATAAGCCCAGTCAAAGAACTTCAGTACCGCAAGACCATTGGCAGGCTTCATCTGTGTCTTGTACACAAGTATAAAGGTGGCGCCAGTGATAGGCCAGCTATCCTTGCCCGGTTGATCGGTCAGAACCATGTAGAATCCGGGTGCATGATTCCAGTCAGCATTGGCAGCAGCGGCCTGGAAGGTTTTGCTGGTAGGCGATACAAAGTGACCCGCCTGATTTTCCAGCCTGGCGTAGCTCATTTTGTTCTGCAGCGCATAGGCATATTCAACATAGCCAATAGAGCCCTTGATGCGATTGACATAAGATGCAACGCCTTCGTTACCCTTGCCACCAACACCTGCGGGCCAGGCGACCGACTTGTCATTGCCCACTTTGCTGGCCCAGGTCTTGCTGACCTTGGTCAGGTAGTTGGTGAAAATCCAGGTGGTACCCGAACCATCAGCACGATGAACCACAGTAATGGAAGAAGCAGGCAGTTTCAGGCCTTTATTAAGCGCTTCGATGCGGGGATCATTCCATTTCTTGATTTCGCCCATGTAGATGTCAGCCAGCAGTTCGCCGCTGAGTTTCAGTGCACCGGGCTTAATGCCAGGAACATTAACCACAGGTACGACACCGCCCATGACCATCGGGAACTGCATCAGGCCTGCTGAATCCAGTTCTTCCGGCTTCAGCGGAGCATCGGAGGCACCAAAGTCTACCGTTTTGGCCTTGATCTGCTTGATACCGCCGCCCGAGCCGATCGACTGGTAGTTCATTTTTACACCGGTCTTGTGGTGATAGGATTCCGCCCACTTGCCGTATACAGGGTAAGGGAAGGTTGCACCTGCGCCCGATATTTCGGTCACATTAGCAGCAGTGGCAACACCGGACAGCGCAAAAGACAGCACGGCCGCGCCGACAAAAGCCTGTTTAATAAATCGTGGATACATTCGTTTGACTCCTGGAGATTGATAATTCAAAACATTGACTAAGCAAAAATTCTCGCTGGACTAAATGCGGTTCAGCATGGCGGAGAAATTTAACAGTGAAATGTGACCGTAATATGACGATTTGACGTCGTTAGTCATAAATTTGCCCGTTTGTTGTAACAATCATGTCGACAGCGATCGAGCGAAAACCACCAGACTATTGTTTATAATTATAACTCAATGAAAATAAAAGGAATTATATAAATTCCAGGCGCAGCACCAGCCCTCTCGCGTCACCCGATGCAGCGCAGTCACGCCCGCGGTCGTCTGAAACTCTTGCGCGCACGCTCAACCCTGGCCCTGATCACGCAGCCTTCGGCATGATCGTTGATCAGCCCCATCGCCTGCATAAAGGCATACGCCGTGGTGGGCCCGACAAATTTCCAGCCCATTTTCTTCAAATCTTTCGACAGCGCAATCGATTCCGCCGAGGTCGATGCGCTCTGCGGTTTGGCAAGCTGTTTTTTGTCGGGCTCGTACGACCAGAAAAATGCAGCCAGCGAACCTTCCTGTTTCACCAGCTCTTTTGCTCGCCGCGCATTATTGATGACCGCTTCGATCTTGCCGCGATGCCGAACAATACCTTCATCCTTGAGTAGGCGCGTAATATCGCGTTCGCTGAAACGCGCGATCTTGTTGAAATCAAAATGACGAAAAGCCGCGCGAAAGTTCTCGCGCTTGGCAAGAATCGTGCGCCAGCTCAATCCGGACTGGAAACCCTCAAGACTCAGTTTTTCGAACAAACGAATATCATCATCAACAGGAAAACCCCACTCGCTATCGTGGTAGGCCAGATACTCGGGGGTCACACTGCACCATTGACAACGCGCTTTGCCATCAGGGCCTTTAACGGTTTTGCTCACGCACAATCTCCTTCAGGTTCAAAAGACATTATTCAGTCAGTCCCATCGTTTTGTTAAGACCTATTTTGCTCGAACACGCCTTCACAATCCATAGCGCCGGCAATACGGAAAAAATCGGCCTGTGGTACCTTGACCTGACCAAACCGAAAAGCAGCGCCCCAGTGCGTCTTGCTTTTGATAAATGACAGCGACTCGATCAGTGGCCGGATTGACACTTCCCGGCACGCAAAAAACTGTACGTCAATGCGATAAGGTTTGAATTCAGGACTCATTTCAACCTGATAGATATCGCCAGTAGTGATTACTCCAATTGCGGTGAATTGCTGCAATGGCTCACCATCTGGATATTCTGTGCGAGGCGAGTACATCACCAGGCCATCGCCCGCGCTTAATCGCTGCAGCGGTGCTTTTTTGCCATGATTAAGCTGAATGAAACCGCCTTTCACCCCTGTTTGAACATGCGTACGAGACACAACGCCTATCCAGTAATTTTGTGATGTCATGATGAGATTTCGTCCTTACATTCAAGCCGTAAAAAATCAGGGCATCAGGTAGCACCCATTCACTAACCCAGAATCTGCGGATTCAGTTGCCAGACCGAATAATTCAGCGCGGATGCGAAGCTCACCCAGAGCAGATAAGGAACGAGCAGTGCACCGGCCAGCGGTCGAACGCGCCAGAAAAAAACTATCGTGGCCAGGATAAACAGCCACAATACCAGCACATCGACGAGCGCCAGAGCCCCCAGGTGCCAGGCAAAGAATAGCCAGCTCCATAATGCGTTGAACGCGAGCTGCAACAAAAATAATGCTAAGCGCCTGTCGATGGGCACGAAACCCACCAGTACGCCACACCAGCCAGGCAGCGATGGCCATCAAAACATACAACGTGGTCCACACCGGGCCAAAAACGCTACCCGGTGGCGCCCACTGAGGCTGGATGAGTTGTCCGTAGAAAGACCTGGCATGGATGGAAGCGACAGCACCCACAGCAGAAGCCGCAAAGCTCACCAGCAGCCAGGCAACAAGCCCCAGGATCTGTTTTTGCTTTGATAGTAACGACATCTGGATCTCCAGTGATTGCTGAGCGATTCAATGCTCAGTCGCGTGCCTGGTTTTATTTGAATTTAACCGGGCTTTGCGGCCGGGTATCGACACTGAGCGTAAAAATATCCGGTCTTGAATAATGCCCGGTAATATCGAGGTCTCGTTTTGATCTAGCTACCCGCGTCGAATCAACTTCAGCGAAAAGAATGCCTTTTTCCTGGTGCATCGGCCCGGCAACAATATCACCGCCCGGCGCGACCACCGCTGAATCACCGGGATTAATCCATTCCTCATCTTCAGGATACAAAACGTCTCTGTCCGGAAAATCGGCAGGGATATCGCTGTTGCTCAGCGCAACGCCGCTTGAAATTACCCAGCAACGCCCTTCGCGCGCGATGTGTTGCATGGTGCCCAGCCAGCCATCACCGCTGTCGTACGTGGGTGCTATATAGATTTCGACACCCTGCGAATACAGGGCGTACCGTGCCAGCGGCATGTAATTTTCCCAGCACATCAGTGTTCCAACCTTCCCTGCTGGCGTATCGACAACCTTCAACCCGGAGCCATCGCCAAAGCCCCACACCATGCGTTCGGGATTGGTCGGCATTAACTTGCGATGACGATTAAGAATGACGCCGTCCTTGCCGATGATTACAGCCGTGTTGTACAGCGTGGCCTTGCTTAAATTTCCATCGCGCTCGTTCAAACCACAGACTATAGTGAGCTTGTTAGTCTTCGCTGAATCACAAAGCGGCGCGAGATCACCGGCATCAATATCGACCGCGCTATCCAGTAAACGCGCATGCAGCTCGTCACTGACGCCCCAGTCACCACCGGGACGCAGACGCCATATCCACGCGGGGTAGCCAGAAAAATACGCTTCGGGAAATATAACCAGCTCGGCATCCGCCGCTGCGGCCTGCTCTATCAAGTGCAAGGCTTTATCAATCGTTTTTTCTCGATCGAGTAAAACCGGAGAATCCTGGATGATGGCTATTTTGGTCATTTCGGCATGTCTCCCGTGAAAGGTAGTTCGCCCCGATGTTCAAGCCATACGCTAGCGGCTGACTGCTGCCTGTTTGTTTTCTGCAATCAGCCGCTGTACATCACTGGTGATCGCCGCGATCGAATCGGTGGGACGAACAATCAGACGGGCATCACCCTGACGGTCAAACACATACACCGCGCTGCTGTGCGAGACTTCATAATTGCCTTGTGCGTCCGGTTTGCCATAACCATATGTCACCCGATAGGTTTTGGTCAACTTGCGCAGGGCAGCCTCATCACCACGCAGGCCAATAAACTGCGGACCGAAATATTCGGTATAGCTTTTGAGTACCTTCACCGTGTCGCGCGCTGGATCGGCAGTGACGAACAATACCCGCACCTGTTTCGCATCTGCACCGAGATTCGACAGAACGGTCTGCAAGCGATGTAGCTCCAACGGGCACACATCCGGACAATGGGTATAACCAAAATATAACAATACGATGTGACCACGGAAATCCTTCGCCTGAACCGTGGTGTCACGATTGGCGTCGGTCATGGTAAATGACAGGTTCGGCATCAAACCGGAAATGCTTTTGGTGGCCCAGGGCGGCCCACTGTCACATGCCGAGACCAGCAACAGCAGGCCGATGACAAACAGGCTACGCAAAGGACGATGAATTATTCGGTACATAAAAAAACACCCTGTATCTTATTTTGCGGTAACGAACACGGTAGCTGATCAGCCATCCAGGCTGGACTGGCGCCGCCATAGCCGGATAACCAGTAGAATCCCTAACACGCTCATCATTGCCGAAGGAATCCAGGTAATCAGACCACCAATCTGCTGATCGGTCACAGGGCTGATCGGCCAGGCGCGACCGCAAACACTATAAACGTTGTACAGCACCTTGTCAGACAACGCGATCGGCGCTCCGATCAAAATTTGTAATATCTGCGTGGCGAACAGAATAAGGATTCGCACAGGATAACGCGTGGTGCGGTGGGCATCGGGTGGGCGATTATCAACGATCAGCCACCAGAATAGCAGCCCGTCCAGCAACATGCTCCAGTTCATCACCTGATACAGGGTCGCACTCAGCATCGCGTTGAAATGTATAGAAGGAATCAACCAGAAAAAAACGAGGCCGACAAACAATATCGGTGAAACCACCGGGTGCTGCACAAACCGGTAACAGCTGCGTACCGGCAGACTGTTCCAGAACGGCAGCAAAAACCGGTCGTGCCAGCTCGCGGGCAAGCCCCGCCCGAGGATTTCATGCGGATAAGCCAGCACGATAAAAAACGGCGCCACGTGGTGCAGGACCAGGTGCTGCAGCCGGTGAACCCAGAACATGTGCTGTGACAGGTAATCGACATAGGTCTGCATGACCCCGTAGATCAGAACTACCCCGAGATAAAAGCTGAAGGTTCGGCCAAACCCGGTATGCTCGCCCGTCTCGCCGTCGCTGGCGCAATCCGAGCCAGTACAGTACCGCTGCCCCGAGACAACTCAGCAAGACCGTGGGCGAAAATTCCCAGGGGCTCAGATAGGTTAGAAGTGAATGCATGGATTGATGACTGGCTGGCGCTACTGCTGAGCGAAAACAGACAGGACGTTAGCAGAGTCGCCTGAGTTGCGCAATCACACCCATAAAACAAGTTCGCTGTCTCAGAAGCAGCTCTTGTGATGACTGCTGCAGCGGCTTATGCAAGCGATACCATGCCGGTGTGCGGATCTCTTAACAGGAAAGGTGCGACAAGACCCTCGACTTCTCACTTCAAATTCAAGTATCTGGATATTGGTAGAACAGATATTTCTTGCCCATCCCCTGACATTGACATGACCTCGGCTACGCGCCTTCTTCAATTCCGTTACGGTAGACTCGGCCTACGTGAATCAGGCTTGACAGCTTCAACGCTGGTTTGATCAATAACTGGATGCAACCGGCAATGAATAGCCAGGTACCACTTTCCACCAATGTTTTATCAAGGAAGAAGGTGCTGCCAATCAAAAACCAGACTGCAATCATCAGGTCATTGAGCGCGCCTAATGCCTCGTAGCGGCGCTGAATCACCACATGCCTGTGAGCCAGATCCAGGTCCCACTCTGTGCTTCTGTGTTTTCTCGTATTCATCATTTCGCACCTCAAAACAGCGCATCATCTTCAACCCAACGTCGATCGCGCGAAAAATGTGCCAGAGGAATTCTTTTTTAACCAACTCTTGATCATATTTAAACCCTTTCGGCACATTTTTTCTAATATGCCTTGCGGGATTTGATACACAAGATACTACGATAATCTTGAAATGAAACAGGGTTAAGCCAGCAAAGTTTCGATGCTAGACTTACGTCATCAGTAACAATGATGGTTTGGCGGAGGGTCGTTATGTCTGATCAGGAATCTGACACGAAGCAACTTGTCAATGCACGCCGCCTGGTGTATTTTGCCGCCGAACGCACACTCATGTCCTGGGTGCGCACTGCTCTTGGCATGATGGCGTTGGGTTTCGTGATTGATCGTTTTGGTCTGGTCTTGAGGCAAATAACACCCCTGGCAAGCAATTTGCATTTACCACAGGCGTACTCCTTCTGGGGCGGCAGTCTGCTGGTTCTGACAGGGGCATTGATGGCACTGGCCGCAGCGATCCGTTTTTGGCGATTCTCACACAATTTTCGTCACGCTCATTCCACCCAACCCGGCCACGGTATTATGATAGGCGTTGGCTTCACAGTGGCCCTTTCCATGACAGGTTTTGCCATTGTGGCGTTTCTGTTGAATGTCGGGACTTGAATTATCAGCCGCCTTATCTGACCCTCTTTGAGCTAGCCGTGGATGCGAAAATAATAGTATTTAATCAATGGAGTCGTCCCAATTGATTTTTTGCACCAGGAGACCCGCAGTCTGTCCCTACAGGTCGCCTTCCGCGCCAGCTGTGATGATTGAATAGATATTGTTACGTACCTTCATGCCCAGACTTTTTAATCCTTTGGGCAAACTGGCGTCATTCATGGTTTTATCCATGTTCAGAGTGATCAGCCACGCCTGGCCACTATCATCGAGTACCAGAGTAATACGGCATGGCAGGTAACCGGCAAATGCCATATCGTACTTGACCATCTTCGCAGCAATCATCGCATCACAGAACTGGAATATTTCCATACGATTGGACTTTCCACCCATAGCAGCCACCTGTTTGGACAGCGGCATATGCCCGACCAGCTTGAAATTGAGCAGGTTGGCGCGCAACTTCATCGAGCTAATAGCATCATCTGCAGAGACGCCATCATCCACCTTACACTTGATCATGTTCATCACAGTTTCCTTACACAGAGGAGACAGTTTAAACAACCCTTCCGCATGCACATTTAAGCAAAACCCCAACCACAGCAGACAGGCAATAAGTATTTTTTTCATATGGCACCTATAGAATTATGCAAAACCAGGGTTAATGATTATTTAGCGACATGAAACAAGTATAATGAAAAACAGGCCAGTAACAAACAAGGTTTTGGGCAAGACGCGTATTGCCAGCTTCAAAGGTGAATATATTTCAATAACTTGTACGGTTCTTCAGAACCGTTAGTGCAAAAAAGCTGCTGGAGTAATTATTGCTGAACCAGTGGCTGATCATATTTAAAGCCTCCGGCGCCCAATATGGCTGTATTGGCCAGGATAAATCACTCCAACCCTCTAATTCCAGCTAGACATCACGGTAGAAATCATCCCCAGCATTGACATTTTTTAATGCATTCATCGACGTTATGGCTAAAATTTACAGAGTCCATTCGATGGCAGCATTGTACAAAAAAAGACCACCGCTTTAGCGCACATAAAGCTCTGCTGGCAAAAGCGGTGGCAATGGTGATTCATTGGAAACTCAGTGCAATGATCTGGGAGATTATTGTTTTAATTAACACATCACACTAAGAGGGATACAACCATGGCCAAAGTTGCAATCATTTTAGACAAAGACTTTGAAGATGCTGAATACCAGGTGCCATATGACCGCCTCAAACAGGCCGGACATGTAATTGACGTAATAGGGACACACGCCGAAAGCAGAATAGACGGCAAAAACAGAAAGTCGGCTGCAAAAATCAATGTCTCTACCCATAGTGCCGATGCGAACAAGTATGACGCCCTGCTCATCCCGGGCGGTTACAGCCCTGACCACCTGCGCATCGACCAGGATGCCGTCTCGTTTGTCCGTACTTTTATGAACAGCCATAAACCGGTTGCCGCAATCTGTCACGGCCCGCAATTACTGATCGAAGCCAATAGTCTTGAAGGCCGAACACTGACCTCATGGCCGTCGATCAAAACCGACCTGATCAATGCGGGCGCAAACTGGGTGGATAAAGAAATGGTGCTGGACGACAACCTGATCACCTCACGTAGCCCGAATGATCTGAATGCATTTTGTGAAGCTATTGAAAAAATGCTGCAGGACGTTTCAGGTGTTCACAGACAGGTGCAGCAGATCCCGAGTGATGACCTTGACAATTTTAATCCCGATGTAGAAATGGATACTGAAGGCTTTCTACAAAACCCCGATGAATGGAACGAACGAATCGCACAGTGGCTGGCGAAGCAGGAAGGCCTGGACGAATTAAACGAAGCACGCTGGCAAGTCATCTACGCATTACGTCAGTACTATCAGACACACCAGCACGTACCCAACTTCAAGGAATTATGCGAATCCGCACAACAGCCAGACCACTACTGCATGGAACGTCTATTCGATAACAACGGCAGCAAAGCCTGGCGTATTGCTGGCCTGCCTAACCCCGGTGAAGAAATAAATGCCTATCTGTAAATGAAAACCGAAATCAGGCTGACGTGGATTTCCCGGGTAAGCAATGTCGATTCGCACGTCGCATGGTGCTTTCTCCTTAAAGCAGTGTATTTAAACATTCGAATAACGCAGATGAAACATGGATCGGATACCAGTTATTTGTCACCAACCACTTTTATTTAACGACCAAGCTGTCTGGCGCAAAAGAAGCGCAGCGTAGTCTGCATACGAACAGGCGCCTTGTTATGCGTGTTTAAATTTTACTTGCCTGCTCCCATAGATGGCCTTTTTTTACCCGCCCATACCATTGATTGAATTGAGTACGGTATTGCTCAAAGGGCTCAGAGAGCTTTGGTCTCGGGTCTTTACTGAGAGAGTACGCCATGCCTTCGATGAGCCACCTGGGATCGCGCCATACCTTGAGCATACCTAATTTTTCATGTTGAAGATGGTGAATCATTTCGTGACGCACATAGTACTCCTTCCATGCACGGGGACTTATGATAATTCCAAAGTGACCAATCGTTAAGGCTGAGCGCTTTCCCAACCCAAAGGATCGAGAACAGGTATCCGAGTAACAGAAAATTACGCGTGGCTGACTCTTGATTACGCCGACCGATGAATCGACATAATGCAAAGCTTCATCGTACAATCTGGCCGCTTCCTGGTAGTGGGACATATCATCCGTACATATAGTGTCATTGATGCATGAAACCCCATTCCATTCAGGAGCGAGAACCCGAATTGGCTTGATGAATGCCCAGGCAGCGGCAGGCGCACAAAGTATGGCGACTATAAACAGACGTATCAACACGCAAGTCTCCTAAAACGAGGGATACGAGGATAGTTTACTTAATTATAATGCACGTATCCAGGAAGCAATTAAGTAAACTGTTTCCGGAATTCGGTTAAAGGATAACGCCACCATTGTTCTGGTGGTTTCAGCGGGTATACGTGAGAGGCGAACTAAAGGCCCATGGAGTAGCAAGTGCTGCGCAGTTGCTGGCCGATTGCTTCTCGATAGTGAGCGTGTCCGGATCGGTTCTCTGTAACAGGATTACGGTGTTGGCCACAGCGGTGCTGCCATCGGTTAGATTTTCATAGCAGTAAATGCCTGTGTCGGTGACCAGTCCAAAATCTCGATTCACCTGGCTAGTCGTTCCTGCTGAGGGAACAAATCGGTAAGCGCCACCTGGAAGTCCTGTCAGCGTTGTTCCCACCGAAAACACAGGAATGCTCGGATCGAATATTGTCATGTACAAGAGCAAGATTTGGATCTTCAGGGGAGAAAGTTGAGTCTGGTGTTTCAAACCAGTTTCCTTGAACTGTGCTAGCGAGATCCTGATCAATCGTTCCGCAGACCGGAGGCGCTGTTCTCGGTGTTCCGTCCCAGGCTTTAAAGAAAGTCCTCAGCGTATCCCTCATTGAAGTATCGAAGTAATCAATCGGGCAAACCGTATGCATCCGATCCATTCCATCTGGTGACGAACCATAGCGTGCATTGTTAGCGAATACGATGGGTGTCACGCGTGAATCATGCGCGCCCAGATCTACGCCATAAATTCCAGCAGGATTTCCAGCTGTTCCCATGTAAGTGCCTGCCGTGAGATAGGACTTCATCGACATCGAACAGGTGGTAAGCGTACTGGGCCCGGTTGTATAGGATTGACAATCCGTTGCGGGTCCATTGGCATCCCAGATCGTCTGAAGATCTGTAGACAGCGACTCCAGGTGATCAAAGTAGAACGAAAACTCTTTGCACGAACTGAACCCTACCTTGTATTCCGTAACACCTGTAAGCGGTCCTGCAGTGTACGACTTCTGTTCCATCTGGGTGACATAGGCATCCCCCGGCAGATAGACATGGCCGGTCTGCGGTACACCACCGACCTCATTCACATTGATGTACATATGGTCGGTCGGAAACACATGGCTGGAAGGGTTCAGGTTTCCAAGCGGCGTCATGCTTACAAATTCTGTCATGGTCGGTGTTCCACTGGTATCCACTGTGATGGGATAAGCAGTGAAAAGAGGTCCCGAAGGGCAGGAATCCAGTTCTGAATTGATGTCTCGATAGGCATGATACGCAATCGAGGTTCCGCTTTCTGTTAGATATGATGAAGCATGACTGCTTCTCCGGAAAGCGGGGAAGACAATATAGCCGGTCCCGGTGGCCGTCGATCCATAGTTCTCAAGGCGCCAGGTTCCATCATGATTATCTGTGATCTGCTTCAGTGGCGTATCATAGTTCGCCGAAGGCGGAACAGAGCTGTCACTAAATAAACGCCGGGTAAAACCAGCGAGCACATTTCCCGTGACCGAATCAGTCACAAGCAACACCATCGCCCCTACAGACTCAAAAGTGGGATTGACGACAGAGTCCTCAATCACATAGTACCGCTCCAGAGTTGGCGTGTTGCTGCCCACATAAGGAACAATGTCTGGATAAGCCATGCACACTGACTGGGTCATTCCAGCGTTCTGTGTACAGCCACTGGGAATTGTTTCGGCACCAAGTCGGGCCCAGGCAATATTCAGGTGAGAGAAAAAAAGACTTAAATTGACTGTATCTCCAGCAGAAACAGTGAGCGGACTTGCCAGATGGTAAGTCGTCTCGCAGCCCTGATAAGGAACCGTTACATAATCAAGACTGGCACTGGAAGTCGATAGCGGGTCCGCACCCGAAGTCGTGTAATAAGTTGTCGGCACCGCCCCAATTGAAACGCTGCCACGCAGCCTGGCGGTGTAACCCGTCCCGGTTGTACAATGCCGTACATACATCTGGTCGTAAGTTCCTGGAGCAACCGAAGCACCCGCAAACAGCGCGTTGAGCGCGGCCTGGTTTGTGATTTCTACTTCACACTCACCGGGAGTCGTGCCTGAACAGGTATAAAGTGCCGAGCGAGTCGAGCTTGTTGAATTGGCCAGCCCCACTTCGAAAATTGGCTTGATGATGCTATCGGGCGTAAAGCTGGCCTCGTTGGTGGCGGCACGAGCCAAAAAGCTGAACACCAGAAGAACCAAAGACAGGCATATTGGCATTTTCATTTCAGAACCACCGCATGAACATTCACTGTGGCTCTATTCGATGAACTTGATGAACTGTCTCCAGCACACTGGACTGCAGGCAGTGTCAGCGCGAGGATAACCGCAAGAACGTAAACACGCCTAAGATTGAATCTGCCCATACCAGCCTCCTTGATATCCTGTCGAGAGCAAGTTCCAGTAGTACGCTCAATCCCAATAAACAACTAGCGGAACAAGTAGTGAGCAGCTCTGCAACATATAAATCGGGATCGAATCCCAGCCCGTCCTTTCGAATCATATGAAACTTTGGCCTGAAATACCAGAGTCAATTTCGTCACAATCGGCGCTGGCATCTATATACTCAATGGCGTACCGACCCCTTTAATTCATGCTTCCATATTATTTAACAATCTCGAAATCATACCCAGAATAAATATCCGCACTTTTGGATAGTATTTCTTTATCTTTTCCTTTGGCGGTAATTTCCACAGAGTAATACTTCCCTGGCGTTAAATGCACATCATAATCTTTCAGGTTTATGCGAGGCTCTAGCACCTCCGGCCTTTCCGACCATTTAAAAGTGTCACATTGCTCCATGTATAAGGATCCGGCTTTTCACGTACCTGAACGGTATATGTTGACGCACCCGGATAATCCTCCCATTCAAGTATGACGTCATCACCATTCTTGAATATATTGCTTTTGAACTTCTTGATAACCGGGTTTATAAATCGAAAATCCAGCCCGCGTCCAGTAGACGCCGAGGACACCTTAAATCTGCTGCTCGAATATGAACTTTGTGGAGAAATAATTTTATTGGCCAGATATTTGTCAGCTGCTTCCTGATCAAATTCATAACCATTTATGACGTACTCGCCATATGGGACATGAACAGCATATTTTCCTTCACCATCAGTAGTAGCCCACTGACTATATACACTACCGTTCAATGCCAGCCGAATTTTAATCCCGACACGGGCTTTCCATTAGCACTTGCTCCACCTATTATCCTGCCGTTACCGCCAGCGAGAACACCACCTCCTCTTTTGAAATCACCCGAGGTAACGCTGGTTGTATCAAGAAATTTATCAGGCAGATTTATTGCAGGAACGGTACGTATTTCATGGCCTGCTTCATGGATTCCGCCAGAAGTTGCGGAGTGAATTCTCTTTTCAATAACGCCGGGTAAAATATAATAAATCGCAACAGTCCAGACCACAACAAATGCCGCACTAAACCCCGCACCAAAAACCATTCCATCTATGAATCGTTTAAACATAATCTTCTCCCTTATAGAATCGTGGATCAGATACCAGTTCCATCTAAAGTATTAGCAAAAACTTATATCTAGCCTGGATGTTCTTCTATCTCTTTATTGAAATTTAACACTACTCAAGACGGTCATGCCTTTTTCTGCAAAGTCACTATCATTGTGGCCCGGATAATATCTGTGTGAATAGACAACACCGATACCTGTACTCTTATCTTTTGGGAGTGCGCAGGTAAGCACAAGCGCTTCCAGTATCATATCTCCAGTTTTTCCCGATCGCTTAATGGCGTTATGGTCTTTGGTTACCATATTTGATATAGCGCAATTACTTTTTAGCCTTGTATAGTCAGTTACATCATGTTTTATGACTGTGAAACGTGTCGAGCTGGTATCTGCCGCCTGACCACTCTTTATCAGGCGAACAAAGTCTGCCTGGTTCTTAAACGCGGGTAATTTAAATCGCATAGTCTGGATAGCATACGTTTCATCCTTTTCTTTTCCTTGCTTAACCAGTGCCACATTGTACGCATTCTCGCCAATCTCAACCCAGCCCCGCTCATTTAACGGGGTAAAATAGTAATCAGATAATGCAATGGGTTCCGGAGGAAGCTTCATTTCGGGCATGCGCCGCATAGGAACGCAAGACACGATGACAGCGATACTAAAGACCAGTCCTGATATTTTTAACAGTTTCATATGCTTTCCCTTATAAGTGATTATCATTTGTCACCGAACCCTTTTATTCCGGGCTAATATGTTAAAGTCAGAGTAACACCAATAGTACTGCCCGACACAATCTCCTTTGTTGCTGAATCCTGGTACTTTTCGTGCGTTAGTCTCAATCCCGCATAAAGACCTTGATAAACCTCTAGTTCACATGAAACAAAAGGGCCTATGGAGTTATCGAAGTTTCGATCAGTGGTTCCGCCACGTAATTCAGGGTTTATATAATACTGCAGGCCACCGCCCAGACGAAAATTCCTGATAATGTAATGGGCCGAGGTTTCAAGAAAATATGATTGCCATGTTACATCACCATTCTGACCCACAGCCGTGTTGCTTCGTTTCCCGCCCCCAATTTGTATGTCAGTATTAAGCGTTGGCCGGAATAATGCGCCAAGCGAGGCAGAAAGCACTTCACCAGAGGTAATATCGGTACCACCATTGCCGCCTGCAAGTTGAATTCTGTCAACTTTTGCGCCTCCAAAATGTATCCCGACATCGATATAACCAGATGCAGCGTTAGAGACAGATGAGAAAATTGTAAGCGGAAAAATAAATAAGAATGTTTTAAACGGCTTCAATGCTGAATTCTCTCCACATTTTTTCATTAAAGGGTAGCGTCCCCTTTCTTAGCGTCCCCTTTCTTAATACTTAGGACCCGAACCACGTGAAAATACAATTACGGCAGCGCTGATCAGTAGTCCAAAAGTCATAGAAATCCATGCGAACTCAATCTGAAAAATAACAGCTATGCCTATCCAGATGAGAGATAAGGCAAACGAAGCAAGAGCAGCAGACATTATAGCTTTAGATACACTACCCAGGTCTTTATGACAATAAGTACACTGCCCTGCATGATTTGCAATCGCACCACAGTGCCCACATTTTACCTGTAATATGTCCATATCCACTCGCACTGAAAATGATGATGGAGGAGCTGTCTTTTAATCCCCCGTCGCCTTTATCGAGCTTTATTCTTCTCTCGGTAACGTAGAGCATTGATAAGAAAATTGGTTACTTCTACATCGCCGAGTCCTTCATCTGACAAACGGTACAATATGCGACTGCGAATCTTCATGAGCATGTTAATGAGATACTCCGATGGTAGACCGGAATTCAGAATTGCCACAGGACTCGTACGATCATCCTTACCATAGTTTTTTAGCATAGCACTGAGACGCGCTTTCACTTCGGCATCTGACAGGTTTTTATCACCAGGGACCCGCGCCAATGAAGCCTTTATAGATTCAAATGAGGTCTCCTGGATTGCCGAATGGATCTTTGCAAGGTATCGACGTGACTGAGTATCAAGAGTTTTCGGTGACAAACCAAGCATAAAGGTACGACCAGCGGGGCCAGCCGCCCGCATCATATAGGAAGTGACACGTAAAAACGTTTCATAATCGGGTGACGACTCCAGGACATTCCGCACATCAGGAAGCGATGCAGGCGAACCAAGCCATACTAAAAGTTCTAATGCCCTGCGCCTGACCGGTTTGTCCACAAGTTTAGCGCGCAGAATATCCTCAGACTCGGGTCCATATGTGCCATACAAAAACACACAAATGAGCGTGCCGTCCAGTTTTAAAGCGTGTTGAGGTATGAAAATTTCCTGGTCTGATGGAAGGAAGTTCCTTTCAATTATGGGCAATACACGTGAGTCATGATCTCGTGCCATGGCATATGCGAAGTCAAACAGCTCCCTGTAATTTGCCTGAACTATTTTGGCGCCAGGATTCAACTTTGAAAGAGCATCTGCACCGATCGTTTTGCCCTCTGCTCCATCGTTCTGATACACAAAGTACCCGATATCGAGAAGAATTAAATCGTTTGGCTTGCTACTCTTCAACTCGGTTTTGAGCTGACCACGCAAAACAGGGAGAACCTGTGCCTTATTCTTCTGGAAGAATCGCCAGGCATCGTCCATCTGTCTGTTATATACCTTAGTAGCTTCCGCACCCATATCAGTTTTTATATTTCTAATATGATTCAGGTGGTTGATAGTTTGCTGTTCAATCGTTGCAGCCCAAGTGTTGGCACATGCCACGCACATGAACAAAGCAATGTACAGAATCGGACGAAAAAAGACGGCGAATAAGTTATCCATTGACCATATTTTAGAATTGAACATCATTTAATCCCTCAGTCACATTTCTATTCCTATTTATTCCGCATGTGTCAACTTGGCAATATTAGCGAAAACTGGGGTTTGACCCCGGTTTTCTAGTTTGCGCTCGAACAAGCGGCTGGTTAAGAAACTTTTTCTTGTATGAAATCAATTATTTGTTTCCCTGCAATGCTTTCAGGAATATACCAATACATTCCTTTCTGCGGCCACACAAGAATGCCTTTTGGTGTGCGAATTACCTTTTCAATGCCATTCCATTCAAAGTGCCCATTGGAGAAAGGCCCAGCACTATCAATCCCTGACGTCCGAAATTTCTAGCTCGATCTCGGCATTCATTAGCTTGCCCTTTGAATGACGACGAAGCCAAAAATACTTCTTTATGCGATTACTGAATAACTCGAACATGCCAATTGCGATAAGCACGAACGGTATTAGAGTTTTACCATTTACATAGATATAAAGCCCTATTCCAAGAAAGACGAAACTGAAACCAGTAATGCTTTCAATGAGAAGAAAGTTTACCATAGCGCCGAGATTGGTCGTAGCTCTCGCTCATGTATTCATGATTCAAACGGAATTTCACGACAGCCTCTCGGTTGCTTAAATATTAGGGGCATACCACGTTTATTAAATGGATTTATCCGAAAAACGTGGTCTGTCCCCTATTATTAGGGGAATTACAAGCGCACTTCTCAGAAACAAAAGTAAAGAATTTCATTCCGGCGGTGCCGGAATTAAGCATCGTGTCCCCAGAATTCTACAGAATTCCAATACCTATTCCTTAGGCGATGTTTCAGATAACACATAACCTTGTTTAGACCAATTATCGATTACATATTTGTAATACTTATTATTTTTCTTAGCGCCACACACTGGAAATAATTCTTTGCCTGCTTGTGTAAAAACAACCTTACCAGTTTGAAGCTCATTATCACGAGCTTTATTAAATTTAATTCTTACATGTGCGCCAAAATAGTACAGCTGCGCATGTTGATCTAAATTAATTCGTTTATAACCTAATGGCTCAAATGAAATTAAACCTATATCATCTAAATGCTTAAGAGCGCTAAAATCAACCCCTTCATTATTATATATTTTGTGATATTCATCAAAAATTAGCGGAAGCGCATCACCCATCAGCCATACGAATTGACTGAGCTTAGTGAACAATTCGGCATCCTTTTTATCCATGGAGGTAATAAAGTTAATGGTTCTTTTAGAGATCACCCCTGGTTTTGATGCCTCCCTGGCTAATAAAGCAGCCCATAAAGATTGCATTTCTTTGTCTGTTATTGATTCACAGTTTTTGAAGAAGTGGATGAGCCAATCTTCTTCTAGTGCTTCAACTTCGGCTTCAGGTAATAGCTCCTGCACTGCCTGTGCAGTAATACTTTCAATATTCTCTTGCTTTCGACCTTCTTGATATATTAGACGCTCAAATGCTCTGCGTTCAATATCGCTAATTTCTATTTGTGCTAACGCTTTAATTTTATCCGCTTCAGCCACTGCTTTTGCTTTACTCTTAATGCGTTTTGGTTCATATAATACGCCAATAGCATTAGATATTTTTTTTATCAAAACAGTTGCTGGCTTTGATAAATCACCTAAATTTATTAGCGAATTACTTTCAGGCATGGTTTCTCTTTTTTACCTAACTGTGTATTAGACCGAAGACCGGGTTTTCGGGGATACATAAATCAATGAATTAATGGGGACAGTCTTATTTTTCGTAGCCATAACGTTTGTGTAAATAAATCCGTCTTTTTTTAACATATTATTATCTCGCCTTATCGACAAAACATTGTTTCATTTTCAACCCAGTCTTTAATAACTTTGGCAAGCTCATCCCAGGCTTCGAAGTCATTTGAAACTGATACTTTTGTTTTTCCGTTTTCAGTATCTATTTTTACACGTATATGCGTGTATGTCCCAAAAGGGAGCACGTAGTGAAATTGATATATCACCCGCTTTTATATCACTGTAATGCTGTCCTTCAGCAATAGACTTTGAGATCACGCCTTGTTTTGAGCATGCGTCAGCATTATTCAAGATTAAGCGATACACATATTGATAGTTTTTATCAGTATAGAACTGATAGCTTAAGCTATACGGAGGTTTTGGAGGCGCGATATTGGATGAGCACGAATATAGGCATACAGCGATTAGCAAATAGAGTGGAAGTCTAATTATCTTGTTAATTGTTTTCTGGCCCACTGCACACATTCCTTATGGTTAACACAAGCATGAGAAGGAACTTTAACCCTCTGAGACTTGTTTGTGAAGGTTTAATGATATAACGATTTTACCAACCCCAAAGCTTGGGCTGCAGATTAATGCTGTCAATCTTTGCTTCTGAAAACACGCGTTTTTTAACTCCCCTTACAGCTTGCCATGTCGTAGTGCTTCGGTAGCGGCAATCGGGCAGGACGCCCGATTGAGTCTCGTGCGCAGGACGCGCATCGAGACGACGCGTTAGCGAAGTGCTGTGACATGGGAATTCCATGCGTTGTTTGCATGGAACAAGCTGTTTGGGCGGCATTTTTTTGGTTACTTTTTATGTTGCTGTAGAATAAAGTCGCAGTGCTGCGATTTAACACGCGCAAAGAGCCCTTAAGTGTGAATTTAAACATGGATGGATCCCGACAAAAAGCGTATCGGGATGACGACACGCTGGGATCGTCGTGTACCTCACCCCAACCTACACTTGATCTTCGACAGAATCGTTCGAGGATGACAGCAGATCGATCGATGCGGCGCAATGCCCGTTGATTATTGCGCCGCATACTTGAAAATATGTCATATCTGACATATACTTTTCCACTATGGATCCAATAGACAAGGCTGTTGTCTGGCTGCATGGTGAGATAAAGACACCTCCCTTTTCTCCTGCAGCCCGTATTGAGGCTGGCTTTCTGCTGCGAAAGCTGCAAATTGGCGAGATATTAAGCCTGCCGCAATCCAGGCCAATGCCTGTCATTGGAAAACGGTGCCATGAACTTCGGATTACAGATAGAAATGTAACATGGAGAATCGTGTACAGAATTGATACCGATGCAATAGTCATTCTTGAAGTGTTTGAAAAGAAAACCGCTAAAACACCTAAAAATGTCATCGATGTATGTAAAGACAGATTGAGAGATTATGATGAAACAGACCAAACGTAAAAAGCTGGAAGCAAAAGGCTGGAAGGTTGGCACAGCTGCTGATTTCCTGGGCCTGACTCCTGAAGAAGAAACATTCATTGAAATGAAAATGTCTCTGAGCCACAGCCTTAAAGAGTTGAGAAAACGTAAACGTTTGAGTCAGGATGCTTTTGCAAAAATGATCAAATCCAGCCAGTCCAGAGTGGCGAAAATGGAGACCGGTGCCGCATCGGTTTCAATCGATCTTCTCATCAAATCTTTGCTGGCACTGGGCGCTTCGCAAAAAGACCTGGCAAAAGCCATTTCTACCAGATCAAAAGCTGCCTGATACTGAACATAAAACAAAAAAAATACTGGCGTGACGGCATAAGTTGTTTGTTTTTGCTTCTGAAAACATGCGTTTTTAAAATCCCCTTACAGCTTGCCATGTCGCAGTGCTTCGGTAGCGGCAATCGGGCAGGACGCCCGATTGAGTCTCGTGCGCAGGACGCGCATCGAGACGACGCGTTAGCGAAGTGCTGTGACATGGGAACCCCATGTGTTTTTTACATGGGGCAAGCTGTTGGGGTGCCGTTTCTTTTGGTTACTTTTCTTTGGGCAAGCAAAATAAAGTGACTTGCTGCGGGTCAACCACCCGCGCTTTTAGATTTTGAATGATTAAAAATATGGATCCCGGCTAAAAAGCATACCGGGATGACACACGTTCAATTCGATCCCAGCCAATTAGTCCGATTCGGGGATGACGGATTAGCTGCTGTGCAGTTAATCCGTCACCTCAAACCTGTCCACATTGCGATAGCCCTGCGGTAACTTCAGCCCACGCCGCCCACGCTCCCCTGCAAACGCATCCAGCTCTGCCGGTTTCATCTGCTTGAACTTCTTGCCGCTGTGCACCACCAGTTTCGATTCGGCCGGCACCACGGTCATCGCAGTGATGAGTTCTTCACCGGACTTGAGTTTGGCCGAAGGCACATTGATGATCTTGTTGCCCTTGCCTTTGGCCATCTGCGGCAGATCGGCGACGGGTGTGACCAGCATGTGGCCTTCCGAACTGACTGCGACGATGCGGTCGCTGTCGAGATCGGAAATTTTTGCCGCCTGTAATGCTTTTGCCTGCTTGCCGACATTGAGTATCGCCTTGCCGTTTTTATTGCGCGCGTGCAGATCACCGAGTTTGGCGACAAAACCGTAACCGAAGTTGCTCGCGAGCAACAGCATTTCATCCGGTTCACCGATCACCACCGACACGAACTGCGCGCCTGAAGGCGGGGTGAAATAACTGGTGAGCGGATCACCCTGGCCGCGCGCCGATGGCAGTTTGTGCGCGGGCAAGCGTGTAAGCGCGTCCGCTGCGATCCAGGAACACCGCGAGCTGATTGCTTTTGCCCTGGGCGGTGGCGAGCAAGGAGTCGCCCGACTTGTATCCCAGTTTGGCGGCATCGACTTCGTGGCCTTTGGCCGCGCGTACCCAGCCTTTGGCGGATAACACAACCGTGATCGCTTCGCTGGAAATCAACGAGGTTTCCGACATCGCCTGCGCAGCTTCGCGTGCAACGATGGGTGAACGTCGATCATCACCGTATTTTTCGGCATCGGCGATGATTTCTTTGCGGATCAGGGTTTTCAGGCGTTTGGCCGAAGCCAGCAGCGCTTCCAGTGATTTGCGTTCCGCGTCGAGTTCTTCCTGCTCGCCGCGAATTTTCATTTCTTCGAGTTTGGCGAGATGGCGCAGTTTTAATTCGAGGATGGCTTCGGCCTGAATGTCGGTGATCTTGAAGCGTTTCATCAGCACCGGTTTGGGTTTGTCGTTTTCGCGGATGATGGCAATGACTTCGTCGATATTCAAAAACGCGACCAGCAAGCCTTCGAGGATGTGCAGGCGCGCGGTAATTTTATCCAGCCGCCATTGCAGACGACGGCGCACGGTGACGGTTCTGAACTTGAGCCATTCTTCCAGCAGGCTGCGCAGGTCTTTCACCTGCGGCTTGCCATTGATGCCGATCATATTGAGATTGGCGCGATAGCTGCGTTCCAGATCGGTGGTGGCGAACAGATGGTTCATCAGTTCGTCGATGTTGACCCGGTTGGAGCGCGGCACGATCACCAGGCGGGTCGGGTTTTCGTGATCGGATTCATCGCGCAGGTCTTCGACCATGGGCAGTTTTTTCGCCAGCATCTGCTGCGCGATCTGTTCCAGGATTTTATTGCCCGAGACCTGGTACGGCAGCGCGGTGATGATCACATCACCGTGTTCGATTTCGTAACGCGCCCGTCTGGCGAATGCTGCCGTGGCCGGTTTTGTACAGTTCTTTGATATCGGCGCGCGGCGTAACGATCTCGGCTTCGGTGGGAAAATCCGGGCCCTTGATGTGTTTACAAATATCGGCGAGCGTGGCCTTGGGATCATCCAGCAAATGCACACAGGCGCTGGCGACTTCGCGCAGATTGTGCGGTGGAATATCGGTGGCCATACCCACCGCGATACCGGTGCCGCCGTTGAGCAATACATTGGGCAAACGCGCGGGCAAACATTCGGGTTCTTCCAGCGAACCGTCGAAGTTCGGCGTCCATTTCACCGTGCCCTGCCCCAGTTCACTCAATAAGGTTTCGGCATAGGGCGCGAGCCGCGATTCGGTGTAACGCATCGCAGCGAAGGATTTTGGATCGTCCGGCGAACCCCAGTTGCCCTGGCCATCGACCAGCGGATAACGATACGAAAACGGCTGCGCCATCAGCACCATGGCTTCGTAACAGGCGCTGTCACCGTGGGGATGGTATTTACCCAGCACGTCACCGACGGTGCGCGCCGATTTTTTATGCTTGGTGCCGGCCGACAGACCCAGCTCGGACATCGCGTAAATAATGCGCCGCTGCACCGGTTTTAAACCATCGCCAATAAACGGCAAGGCGCGGTCGAGAATCACGTACATCGAATAATCGAGATAGGCCCTCTCGGTGAACACCGACATCGGCTGCTGTTCTATGTGCTCAAAATCAATTTTGGTCTGGTCAGTCATAATTTTTATTCAGTGTTGATATTTTTTACTTGAAAGCTAAAACTCTTAAAAGCTTGAACCACAGAGGCACAGAGAACACGGAGAAAACATCTTATTTCCTGGTGTGTCATTCCCGCGAAAGCGGGAATCCAGTGTCTTCCTTGATATAAACCAATGGATCCCCGCTTTCGCGGGGATGACGAACTAGAGTGCGACTGTGTTTTAACAAATATATTTGCTTTTACTCTGTGTTCTCTGTGTCTCTGTGGTGAAAATTTTTTGTCTTTCGCTTTAGCCTTTGCTTTTACCCCAAAAACGCTTTCCTCTGTGTTCTCCGTGTCTCTGTGGTGAAAACGTTTTTATCTTAAACAATCGCCAGGTCGCCCTTGGTTTCCAGCCAGGACTTACGATCACCGGCGCGTTTTTTCGCCAGCAGCATGTCCAGCATCTGGTTACTGGCATCACCCGCGTCCAGGGTGAGCCGCACCAGGCGGCGCGTGTCCGGTGACAGCGTGGTCACGCGCAGTTGCATCGGGTTCATTTCACCCAGGCCCTTGAATCGTGTCACCGAGACCTTGCCTTTTATTTTTTCGGCTTCGATGCGGTCGATCACGCCCTGCTTTTCCGCCTCGTCCAGCGCATAGAACACCTGCTTGCCGACATCGATACGAAACAGCGGCGGCATCGCGATATAGACATGGCCGGCTTCGACCAGGGAACGGAAATGGCGCAGGAACAGCGCGCACAACAGCGTCGCGATGTGATAACCGTCGGAATCCGCGTCGGCCAGAATACATATCTTGCCGTAGCGCAGATCCTTGAGATTACTGTCACCCGGCTCCATACCGATGGCGACCGAAATATCGTGCACTTCCTGCGAAGCCAGTACCTGATCGGATTCGACTTCCCAGGTGTTCAGGATTTTACCGCGCAGCGGCATGATCGCCTGGAACACGCGATCGCGTGCCTGCTTGGCCGAGCCGCCCGCGGAATCCCCTTCCACCAGAAACAGTTCGGTAATCTCGTTATCCTGTGAAGAACAGTCGGCGAGTTTGCCCGGCAATGCCGGGCCGGACGTGATTTTTTTGCGAATGACTTTTTTGCCTGCGCGCAGACGTTTTTGCGCGTTTTCGATCGCCAGCGTGGCGATGCTTTGCCCGGCTTCGGTGTGCTGGTTCAGCCACAGACTGAACGCGTCTTTCACCACACCCGATACAAACGCGGCGCATTCGCGCGAAGACAGACGCTCCTTGGTCTGACCGGAAAACTGCGGGTCCTGCAGTTTGACCGAGAGCACATAACACACGCGTTCCCAGACATCTTCCGGGCTGAGTTTGACCCCGCGCGGTAACAGGTTTCGGATTTCACAGAATTCGCGCAGCGCTTCGGTCAAACCGGTGCGCAAACCGTTGACATGCGTGCCACCCTGCGCAGTGGGGATCAGATTGACATAGGATTCGGCGGTGACTTCGCCATCATCGACCAGCCAGCACAGCGCCCAGTCGACTTCTTCATTGCTGCCTTTCATGCTGCTGGTGAACGGTTCTTCCGGCAGCAGCTGTTTGTCGAACAGGCTTTCGCCGAGATAATCCTGCAGGCCGCCTTCGTATTTCCAGGATTCGGTCTCACCGGATTTTTCATCGTGAAACTCGACCATCAGGCCCGGACACAGCACGGCCTTGGCGCGCAGCACGTGTCTCAGCCGCGGCAGCGAAAAATTCACCGAGTCGAAATATTTTTTCTCCGGCCAGAAACGAATCCAGGTACCGGTGTTGCGCTTGCCCACGGTGCCGGTTTTTTTCAGCTTGCCTTTGGGCGCGCCGTGCTTGAACGCCATGGTGTAGACAACACCATCGCGACGCACCTCGACTTCCAGTTTCGAGGACAGCGCGTTCACCACCGAAATACCCACGCCGTGCAAACCGCCGGAATACTGGTAGTTTTTACTGGAAAATTTTCCGCCTGCGTGCAGGCGGGTCAGAATCACTTCGACCCCGGAAATCTTTTCTTCGGGATGAATATCCACCGGCATGCCGCGACCGTCGTCGCGCACCGACAGCGAACCGTCTTTGTGCAGCGTGACCTCGATCAGGCTGCCGTGGCCGGCAACCGCTTCGTCGACACTGTTGTCGATCACTTCCTGGGCAAGATGGTTGGGCCGCACCGTATCGGTGTACATGCCCGGACGTTTCTGAACCGGCTCCAGGCCGGTTAATACCTCGATCGCCGAGGCATCATATTTACTCATAGGAGACCCGATTTATGGTTCGATGCATGGCTGCATTCTTCTAATGTGGAAAGCCGCATTGTACTGCATCGCCCGAACATTGTTACAGCTCTGATAGAGCAGTTTCTTCACAGTCGCGAAAGCTATATGCTAAGCGGCATGCAAGCCAGCCCTGATACCCAGCCAGATCCGAGTCTGATCGCCACCCGCCCCGAGATCAATGCCACGGTATCGGCCTCTGCGGGCAGCGGCAAAACCTGGCTGCTGGTGACGCGGATCGTGCGCCTGCTGCTCGCGGGCGCCGAACCCGGCACGATTCTGGCACTGACCTTTACCCGCAAGGCCGCTGCCGAAATGCAGTTGCGTCTGCGCGACCGGCTGTACCAGATGGCCACGGTCGAAACCGAAGAACTCAGGGCGCTGTTACAGCAAATCGATGCCGACACCTCAGAGGAAACGCTCTCGCGTGCGCGCAGTCTTTATGAACAACTGCTACACGCGCTGTACCCGGTGCGACTGAATACCTTTCATTCGTTCTGTCAGGACATACTGTCGCGGTTTCCACTGGAAGCCGATATCCCGCCCGGTTTTGAACTGCTCGATGATCCCGGTCTGTTAATGCAACAGGCCTGGGAAGCATTGTTCGCCGAAGCCACGCGCACACCCGATGACGAACTTGCAGCCGCGCTGGATGTGTTGATGATTGCAGCCAACGGCCCGGCAAACACACGCACTGCGCTGTTCAGCATGCTCGATCATCGCAGCGACTGGTGGGCCTATACCGAACACCAGAGCGACCCGGTGTTGTTCGCGCAGAACACCCTTGAGGCACATTTGCAGTTCGACAACACGATGGATCCGCTTGTCGAGTTTTTTAATACACTCATGCAGCAAGATTTACGCGAATTCGCGATTTTGTTGCGCAAACACAGCAATGCAACCAATGAAAAACACGCTGCATTGATCGAAAGCGTGTCAGAACGCGTAGAATTCGATTTAAGCGACTTTAATAAAATACGTGTCGCCTTTCTGACAGAAAAAAACACGCCGCGTGCGCGCAAATCCAGCAAGTCTCAGCAGAAAAACATGGGTGTGGACGGTGAAACGCGTTTTCTTGAGCTGCACGAACTGATTTGCCAGCAAATACTCACCTGCATTGACCAACAGCAGCGTCAGCAGAGTGTCAGAATCAATTGTGCCTGGTATTTTGCCGGCGCGCGTCTGATCGATAGCTTTCAGCGCCTGAAACGCGAACAACGCCTGCTCGATTTCACCGACCTGGAATGGAACTGTTATCAGTTGCTCAACAGTTCTGACAATGCGCTCTGGGTGCAGTACAAAATCGATCAACGCATCGACCATATCCTGATCGATGAATTTCAGGACACCAATCCCACGCAATGGCATTTGCTTGCACCGTTGCTGGAAGAAATGGCGGCCGGCTGAAGCAGCACGCTGGCGCAGCGTGTTTCTGGTCGGCGATGAAAAACAGTCGATCTATGCATTTCGACGCGCTAACCCGGCCCTGCAGGCACAGGCATCCAGCTGGCTGGCAGAACATCTTAACGCGGTTTCTGCACCACTGGATTCGTCCCGACGCTCATCACCCGCGATCATCGATTATGTCAATGCGGTATTCGATAGCGATGAAATCAGACAACACCTGCCCGGCTTCAGCCGGCACGACACGCATCTGAAACAATTACCCGGCAGTGTCACCCTGATGCCTCTGTTTGAGCCCGACGAGGTCGAAGACATCACACTGACCGGTTTGCGCAATCCGCTGTTACAACCCAGACCCGATGCGCCGCCGAGCGCACACGATAAAGAAGCACAATGGATCGCGGACTGAAATTACCCAACTGGTGAACAGCGGCAAAGCCAGCTACGGTGATATTCTGATTCTGAGCCGTAATCGTACCCATATCGCCGCGTATGAAAATGCATTGCGTCGCCAGCAGATTCCATTCATTGGCAGCCAGCGCGGAAGCCTGTTGCAGAATCTTGAAATCCAGGACATGGAAAAACTGATCGATACCCTGATCACCCCGTTCGACAACCTGGCGCTGGCGCAGGTACTGAAATCACCGATCTTCGCGGCCAGCGATGAGGACCTGATCACGCTGGCGAGCATGCCCGGTAAACAGCGCTGGTATCCGCGGCTTTTGAGCATCGCCGAATCATTTGCCGGCACGCATCCGCTGGCGCGTGCAGCGCGTCTGTTACAAAACTGGCGCGCACTGGCGGATACCATTCCGGTACACGATTTGCTCGACCGTATTTTTGCCGAAGGCAATATCATTGCACGCTATCACGCATCGGTGCCGGACGATCAGCAACAACGCGTGAGCGCGAACCTGCATTCGTTTCTGGAATTGTCGCTGGATATCGACAGCGGTCGTTATCCAAGCCTGACGCATTTTTTGCACCGCCTGCGCACCTTGCGCCAGTCCGATGACAGCGCGCCCGATGAACCGGTGAACAACAGTCCTGACTGTGTGCGCTTTCTGACGATTCATGGCAGCAAAGGTCTGGAAGCACCGGTTATTTTTCTCGCCGACTGCAACAGTGCGAACAGTCATAATGATGCCTACAGCACGCTGGTCGACTGGCCTGCGGAAAGTGCGCGTCCCACTATTTTTCAGCTCGCCCTGAGCCGGGCGAATACCGACAGCATCACCAGTGCGATACAGCAAAACAGGGCGCTGGCGCAGGAACGTGAAAATCTGAACCTGCTGTATGTCGCGATCACGCGTGCGCGCCAGTTTTTATATATTTCGGGCGCGAGCAGTAGTCGCACTGGTCGCTGGCCAACGCTGCTGCAAAAAGGCATGCAAACACTCAGCGATGCCGATCCTGAAGACGTGATGCGTTACAGCGTGGGTGATCCTGACAGCGGTGTTCAAAAACGCACTGACCCGGCCAGCGTTCCAGCCCGGATCGATTTTGATCCGCAGCTACTCGACCAGCTGCGTCGTCCGTTCACCCAGTTGCCGCGACCGGTTATGAGCATCGCACCCAGCCGTAGCGATCACTCGACAGAGCACAGTGGCACGATCGAAGATGTTGATGCGCGACTGCGCGGGCGGGTAATTCATCGCGCACTCGAACTGCTGTGCACGCGCAACATTGATGGCCCTGCGCTCAGCAACACAACTGGCGGAATGAATTCTGTATCCCGGAACAGGATGAGCGACTGCGCGCCTGGTGCGAAGAAGCGCGCACCACCATCACCAGTCCAGCGTGCACTGCTATTTTTCAGGCGCACAACGCGCAGGCGTTTAACGAGCTGCCGATTCTGTATCGGCACCAGGATCAATATCAGAACCAGGATGTGTACGGGATTATCGACCGGCTGGTCGTGAGCGAAAAAGAAATATTGCTGGTGGACTACAAAACCCACCAGTTTGACGACCCGTCAGTGGCCGCGTCTGCAGCCCAGGCGTTTTCCCGGCAGCTGGCTTTATATCGTGAAGGGGTACAGGGTTTATGGCCGAATCACACGATCAAAACCGGAGTGTTATTTACTGCCTCACAACAGCTGATCTGGCTGCAGTAAGTCAACCTGTCAGCAGACCCCTGTGCCTGTTCAAAACAGGGTCACAGCTGTTTCAGGATTTTGTATCCAGCCTTTTCAGCAACTGTTTCTCGGGGACATAACCCGGCAGCATCTCACCATCCTCGAGAATGATCGCCGGGGTACCATTGACGCCGAGCGAACGCGCCAGTTTGAATTGTTCGTCAATCGGGTTTTTGCAGGTTTTCGCTTCAATGCGGCCACCCGCCTTCACTGTATCCAGCGCCTTGTGGCGGTCTTTTGCACACCAGACACTGACCGTCGCATCATAGTCCTGCTGGCCTTTCAGCGGCATAAAGATATAACGCACCTTGATGCCATCGGCCATATACTGGTTCATCTCGCTGTGCAGGCGGCGGCAATACGGGCAGTACACATCTGTCACCACGGTGATGGTGTGTTTGACCTTTTTCGGCGGGGTGTAAACCAGCATTTTGCTTTCTGGATAATCTTTGATCTTGTCGAGGCGAATGATCGCCTTCGACGCTTCGGTCATATTCTTGTGGGTGGCCATTTGCACCATATCGCCATCGATAAAATAACTGGCATCTGCGTTCATATAGACCAGCTGGCTGCCAACGATGACCTCGTACAGGCCCTTGATGGGCGTGGGCTTGATCTGAGTGATGGCCGCATTCGGCAACTGCCTGGACAGCGCGTTTCTAAGCTGAGTAACGCCCGGATCCGTGCCCTCAGCATAGGAAGGAACTGACAGCAAGCTGCCAAGCAGAACGATAATAAAAACAGGGTATTTCATAAAAAACTCAAGTTGACGGCGGGTAATCCGGATACACCAGTAGACAGCCGATAGTATAGTTAATTCCCGCCGCCAGAGATACCAGGCTCAGGCACGCGGATGGTGTTTCTGATAAATATCACGTAATCGCTGATCAGCGACATGGGTATAAATCTGGGTGGTCGAAATATCAGAATGGCCCAGCAGCATTTGCACCACTCTCAAATCCGCACCGTGATTGAGTAAATGCGTGGCAAAAGCATGGCGTAAAGTATGGGGCGATAATGCACTCGGTGAGATGGTGGCCTTTGCGGCATAGCGCTTGATCATGTACCAGAACGCCTGGCGAGTCATGGCTGCGCCGCGCCGGGTGACAAAAACCGCATCGACGGGCGATCTGTTTTGCATCAGGGCCGGGCGCGCGGTGTGCAAATAACGCTGCAAATAGTCGCACGCATTTTCACCGACAGGCACCAGGCGCTCCTTGTCACCTTTGCCTATAACACGCAGCACCCCAGGGTCGAGTGCGACCTGCATCAGCTGCAATCCCACCAGTTCGGACACGCGCAGGCCGGTGGCATACAGCAATTCAAGCATGGCACGATCACGCAAACCCAGCTCGGTTTCGATATCCGGCGCTTCGAGCAATAAGTCGATCTGTGTTTCATTCAGGGTCGCCGGAATTGCGCGTTCGCTTTTGGGGGATTCCAGCAATTGCGTCGGATCCTGAGCGATTACATTTTCGCGCAATAGATAACGATAAAATCGACGCAGACTGGACAGCAATCGTGCTGCCGAACGCGTTTTTCCACCCGCCTGAAAAATCCCTGTCAGCACACTCTGCAAATCAATCGCGCTAGCCTTTTCCAGTTTCACACCGTGCTGATGCAGATATTGTGCAGTGGCAGCAATATCATTTCGATATGCAGCGAGGGTATTCTGACTGAGTCCGCGCTCCATCCAGAGATGGTCACAAAACTGCTCGATACGCGCTTGTTCGTGTTCGGCTATCTGATCGAATCGGGACATGACACCAGCCACCTGAGTGACATTATGTTAATAACTGCTGGTTATCATAGCAGCTCGCAAAGGTATCGGACGACACCGAATATGGACATACTCGATTAAAAGACCCAGAAATAAAAAAGCTACTCACCCGGAGGATGAGTAGCTTTGGTTCAGCTAGTAAGTCGCTTTAGCGACCTTGACGGCCCTTTTTTGGCTTCATGGCCTTATCGATTCTGGCCATTTCTTTTCTGGACCACTTTTCTACAAATGAAGTGATCGCTGCTTCCTTTTTTTCCGCCATTTTCACCAGTAGAGCCTGACGCTTACGCGTCGCAGCCAGCTCGGCCCTGGCTTGCGCCAGTGCTTTTGCCGTATCAGCGATGCTGTCACGCAGCTTCTCCCTGGTTGCTTTAGCTTTCGCGCTGGCAAGATGGCTGCGCTCTGCTATAGCCGTTTTTCCTGCCGCTGTCAGTCCCTTTCCAGCGGATACCGCCTTATCTTTTGGCGGTCGTTCTTTTCTTCCGTGTAGCTTTTTTCTTGGCTGTCTTACGCTTGGCTGTTTTACGCTTGGGAGCCGCTTTCTTCTTGGCTACTTTGCGCTTCGCAGTCTTACGCTTGGCAGTTTTCTTCTTGGCTACTTTGCGCTTCGCAGTCTTTTTCTTGGCTATTTTACGCTTGGCAGTCTTTTTCTTGGCTACTTTACGCTTCGCAGTCTTACGCTTAGCGGTTTTCTTCTTGGCAACCTTACGCTTGGCTACTTTACGCTTGGCGGTCTTTTTCTTGGCCACTTTGCGTTTTGCAGTTTTGCGTTTCGGAGCTGCCTTTCTTCTTACTGCTTTTTTCTTTGTTGCGGTCTTTTTCTTGACTGCACGTTTCGCAGTTGTCTTCTTTTTAGATGTTGCTTTTTTTGGTCTAGCCATTACTTGCATCCTCTTGTGTGAGTTACGAACAAAAGTATAAAACTAAATTCGAATATAGCAAACATTTTTTTCAAATAAAATCATAGCTCTTCCAATAGATAATTTATAAATTCAGACCGAAATCGGGCCTTTGTCGGAGTTACAAATGCTGCAAAACTAAAAACCAAAGCGCATTTGCACAAATATTTCTGCTGCAAACCTTCCGCAAACCTGCGGCAAGCGCGGCTGCACAGGGATTAAAACCGAATTTGATACTGATCCATATGTACGTCATCGCTTCGAATTCGGTCTCATAAATTATATATATGACGGTAGATTTCGCACCAATGGGCACCGCTACGCAAACTTCAGGTGCACCCGGACACCTGAAAAAATATGTTTCTGCGGGGTCAAAAGGCTTGTCAAAGACCGTATTGAGCCATTTCTGGCGCAATCAATGCTGATATCGATACGGCATCATCGCTAGATACCGTTCTACTGACGGGTAAATGTGAGTGCATTTTTACTTAATGATGGCGTGAAATACGCTCGTAGCGCAGTGACCAAGGTTCGGATTTGCACCATACGTACTGAACGCATGATCTGCACAATGGGCTTCTTCAGCTGATGTATACTATACCCGCGCTATGGTGTTCACGGGAATGGCGCCAACACTGGGCCTATTGTGTTTTGAACCTGGGTCCCTGAACATCATCTACATCTGTTACCTGAACAACACTGAATCCATCATGAACTCAACTGACACCCTGTCTTCCGAACCCAGGTCACACGCAGGTCTGATACGACGCCTGATGACGATTGTCTATGATCTGTTGCTGTTGCTGGCCCTGCTATTCATTGTCACGGCAGTGGAAAATTTTGCGTTGAACCACGGAAATGCCATTGTTCACGGCAATCCGTTCTACTGGTTTTATGTTTCCAGTCTGGTGGTCATTATATTTCTTTATTATGCCTGGTTCTGGACACACGGCGGACAAACACTGGGAATGAAAACCTGGAAGATGAAATTATGTTCCAAAGATGGAAAACCGGTGAGCTGGAAACAGGCCTTGATCTATTTTCTTGCCGCCCTGTTGTCCTGGGCGGTTGTGGGTATCGGTTTTCTCTGGAGCCTGTTCAACCAGGACCACGCCACCTGGCACGATTTGATTGCAGGCTGTGAAATGCTGGATGTGCGCTAAAACGCGCTGATATATCCAGTGCTGGACTGATTCATTTTAGCCTTCGTAACAGCGCAATAGACACCACACTCACCAGTAGCATGGGTATCGCTGCGCTGAGTATCGCTGGCATACCGTAGACCACTCCAAGATGGCTGGTGGCCCGATTCAGGACAAAAAAGAAAATCCCCAGCAAAGTGCCAATGATAACGCGCTGCCCGGTGCCGCCAGAGCGCGGCGTAGTATTAAACACCAGTGGCATGGTCAGCAACAGCATGACCAGACAGGTAAATGGCGTGAATACCTTGATCCAGAACGCCAGCTGATACTCCACCGCATCCAGCCCGTTCTTATGCATATAACGGCTGTAATGATACAGATCCTCGGCCGACATATCTTCCGGCAGTACCCGCAGCACCTTGAACAGGCCAGGGGTGATCAGTTCTGGCCAGTCTTCACGCGCAACATGCTGGCTGGTCACACCGTCCGTAGACAGGTTGCTGTGCACCACATTGAACATTTCCCAGTGACCATTTTTATATTCCGCGCGATCTGCATGCGTGGTTCGAATTAGTTGTCGACTGGCATTAAGCTCGTACACACTGACATCGCCCAGCTTGTGATCGGGCATTACCCGGCGTGCATTCACATAGCGTTGATTGTCTCGCGACCACAAACCATGTTGACTGCTGACCAGCAAATGCTGATCGAGCGCATGCGCACGAATCGACTTACCGACATTGGCGCCATACGGAACCACGGTCTCGCCCGAAATCGCAACCAGCACTGCAAGCATCAAACCGGTCTGTATCACCGAACGCACGATGCGCATCGCGGTCACGCCTGAAGCACGCATCACCACCAGCTCGGAACCCGAGGCCATTGCGCCCAGCGAGATCAAAGTACCGATCATAATGATGGATGGCGCCAGATCGTAAAGTCTTTGCGGCAAGGTCAGCGCTACGTAAAACAATGCCTGCAGGGTGTGGTAATTTGCCGTGCCGATATTATCCAGTTCGGTAACAAAATTGATAAAAGCGAACAATGCCGCAACCACCAGCGTAGACACGGCCACGCCATTGAATATTGACCTCGCTATATAACGATCAATGACCATCTCAGATCAGCTCTCGTCTGGCCAGATAACCCCGTCGCCAGAACAGGATCAGCAGCACAATCAAACCCACAATATGCGTCCACCAGGTGCCTACCCATATGGGTATGACACCGTGCACCAGCCAGGTATAACTCATACCGATCAGGTTCGAATACACCAGATAAAACAATATCGCCAGCGCCAGTTTGGCATAGCGCCCGCTGCGCGGTGTGGTGTAGCTGAGCGGTATCGCCATCAGACAAACAATAAAACATGCAATCGGAACAGCAATGCGCCACTGCAATTCGGCTTTTGCTTTATTGCCTTTCTCCTTCAATAGCTGGGCAACACTCAAAGCACTGGTGGTACTCGAAACGACCGCGTTGCGGTTACTCGGCAGATAGATGCCATATTCACTGTATTGAAACACCCGGTAATTATTATCGCCGGGACTACCAATATAGTGCTCGCCGTTTTTCATCAGCATATAACTGCGGCCATCAATTTCTTCCTGCTCTGAGCTGGGAGCGATATCGATATGTTCGACGCCACCAATCACATGACGCTGAAACACATTGCGCATAATGCTGTGGTCGCTGTTTTGCGATTCAAAAAAGAATACCGCGTCGCCTTCTCTGGATTCATTGAATCGGCCAGCCGCCAGATTGCTATGTTCGGAACGACTTTTTTCAGCCGCGATAATACCGGCGCGTTGCTGAGCAACTATGGGTGAAAAAAACAGCGTGAGCAACATCAGCACCACTGTGACAGGAGTCAATACCAGCAACAAGGGTCGGTACCAGTCCTTCGGGCCCATACCGGCAGACATGATTGCGGTCATTTCACTGTCCTTATACAAACGACCATAAGCGAGCAACAGACCCAGCAATAAACTCAGCGGAATCAGCATCACCGAAAAATTCATCATGCCATTGAGCAGCAGGGGCATCAGTGCAGCACCGGAGATGCTACCGTCAGCCAGCCAGGAAAGCAGATGCACGGTTTCCATGCTCATCACCACAGCGAGCAGGATCAGCAGCACCATTAGCCAGGAAAGCAGGATTTCTTTACCGATATACCGGTCTATGATTCGCATGTGGATATTCATCTGGCGGTGATTATCACACTGACTTTCGAACATTGCATTAATTGCATACAATCAACCTCATTTAGCCTCAGCAGCATTATTGGAGATATCATGGAATACACCGTCAAAAGTGGCAGCCCGGAAAAACAACGTATCGGCTGTGTCGTCGTCGGCGTTTTCGCCTCGCGCAAGCTCTCGCCTTCGGCGCAGCTGCTGGATGAGGCCAGCGGTGGCTATATCTCCAACCTGGTGCGCCGTGGCGAACTCGAAGGCGATCTCGGTCAGACTCTATTACTACATAATATAGAGAATACCCTGTGCGACCGGATTTTGCTCATCGGCTGCGGCAAGGAAAAGGACGTCAACACTCGTTCTTTCCGTAAAATCAACAACATAATGGCGACCACCCTGGAAGCCGGGGGCACCACCGAGGCGGCCTCCTATCTCACCGAGATCCAGGTCAAAAAGCACGATATCACCTGGAAAATCCGCCAGTCGATCGAAGCCATCGACGAGGCGATGTACCACTTTAACCTGTTGAAATCTGACAAAAAACCACCTCGCCGCCCGCTGCGCAAGTTCATTTTCAGCGTCTCCGGCCGCGGCCAGCTGATGGACGGCGAAATCGCAGTACGCAACGGCATGGCGGTGTCCACCGGCATCAAGCTGGCAAAAGACCTCAGCAATCTGCCCGGTAATATCTGCACCCCTAGCTATCTCGCCAAACAGGCGCAGGACCTGGACAAGCAGCACCCTAATGTCAGCACCACCGTGCTCGAAGAAAAAGACATGGAAAAACTCGGCATGGGCTCCCTGCTTTCGGTCAGCCACGGCAGCCGCCAGCCTGCCAAGCTGATCAGTATGGAGTACCGCGGTGCCAGCAAAGATCAGAAACCTATCGTGCTGGTCGGCAAAGGCGTCACTTTTGATTCCGGCGGTATCAGTCTGAAACCCGGCGCGGCGATGGACGAAATGAAATTCGACATGTGCGGCGCCGCCAGCGTACTCGGCACGCTCACCACCTGTGCCGAATTGCAGCTACCGATCAATGTGGTCGGTATTATCCCCACGGTGGAGAACATGCCCGACGGCCTCGCCACCAAACCCGGCGATATCGTCACCAGCATGTCGGGGCAAACCATCGAGATTCTCAACACCGATGCCGAAGGCCGACTCATATTATGTGACGCCCTCACCTATGCTGAAAAATTCGATCCTGCTGTGGTGATCGACATCGCCACCCTAACCGGTGCCTGCGTCGTGGCGCTGGGCGCGCACCCCGCAGGCCTGCTGGGTAATCACCGGCCGCTGATCCACGATCTGCTCAATGCTGGCGAAACCAGTGGTGACCGTTGCTGGGAACTGCCTTTGTGGGATGACTATCAGGAACAGCTGGACAGCAATTTCGCTGACATGGCCAACATCGGCGGCAAAGGCGCGGGCACGATTACCGCAGCCTGTTTCCTTTCGCGTTTCACCAAAAAATACTACTGGGCACATCTCGACATCGCGGGTGTGGCCTGGCTATCGGGCAAGACCAAAGGCGCCACCGGCAGGCCGGTGAGTCTGCTCACACAGTACATTTTTGACTGTTGCAAAGAAAAACACTGATCATCTGAATCATGGCTGCAGGCGGTACCCGGGTTGATTTTTATCTGCTGGCAGACAGCAATATCAGCAGTGTGCGGATATTCTGTTGCCGCCTGGCAGAAAAAGCCTGGAAGTTAGGTCATAAGGTCTGGATCCGCACCGACGATGCAGACACCACCCGTCTGCTCGACGACGCACTCTGGAGTTTCAGCGATGGCAGTTTTGTGCCCCATGCCAGAGTCACTGACAGCGAAGCCGAACACAGCCCTGTTCTGATCGGCGACAGCGCGCCTCGCATCGGGATCAATTTGCTGATCAATCTGGGCTCCGATGTGCCGGAATTTTGCGACGCCTACCCCCGAATCGCCGAGATCATCAATGCGGATGATGCCCTCAAACAACTGGGTCGGCTACGCTACGCGCATTACCAGAAAAGCAACTATACTCTTGAGCACCATACAATTAACCAGTGACAAGCTGGATACACTGATGCGCCTGGCGAAGGCGCGAACTGTAATAGCAAGGCGCTCCCATGAATACACATGACGACAAAGTCATCCCTACACTCGACGACGTGATCAGCGTCGGTGATCCAGAGCTGACCCAGCTCGGAGATATCAATTCACTGGAAGATGATTTTGATGACGAGTTTGATGACGCTATGGCTCTCGACACCAGCGATGGCGACAGCCACGATGATGACGGCTTCGAACACGCGTTCGACAACATCGCACTCGCCCCTGATGATGAGCCGGGTGACACAGATCTGGATGAAGTTAAGATCGACCTATTCGATAGCGAAATGGAAACAGGCAACGAAGCATCTGCAGACAGCGAAGATTTTGATCAAAGCATCACTGATATCATCGTCGCCGAACGCTTCCCCGAAAAAGAAATCGCAGCACCAGCGGAAACGCCAGCTCCTGCGGTAGAGAATACAACTGTTACAGACCAGCCCCAGCCAGCCAGCAGCGCTGATCAAACGGTCAAAACTCAGACTACAAAAACGGCTATACCTGAAGCCACGCTATCACCCGACACCTCGCCCACCATCAAAAACGAGGTTCTGATCAGCGAAATTGTCGACGAAATCACCCACCAGCTGTTACCCGAAATCGAATGGAAAATCCGTACCCGGGTGCGCGATATTCTGGAACAACGCCTGGCCAACAAGGATTAAGTTCGCCCACCATCGCCCGGCAACTATATAGCCTGCGCCCGCATGCGGTATAATTCGCCGCTTTCAGGCATTCGAGCGCGTCATGACTAGCAGTACATCCATGGACACCACCTACAATCCACAGGCCATCGAGCAAACCTGGTATCAGCGCTGGGAAGATGGCGGCTATTTCGCGCCCACCAATGATGATGCAAAACCGTTCTGCATCATGATCCCGCCACCGAATATCACCGGCAGCCTGCACATGGGTCACGGCTTCAATAACACCGTAATGGATACTCTGATCCGTTATCACCGTATGAAAGGTGATAACACCCTGTGGCAGCCGGGCACCGACCACGCGGGTATCGCGACCCAGATGGTGGTCGAGCGCCAGCTGGAAAGCGAAGGCAAAACCCGTCACGACCTGGGGCGCGATGAATTCATCGACCGCATCTGGAAATGGAAAAGCGAATCCGGCGGCAACATCACCCGCCAGTTGCGCCGTCTGGGTTCTTCACTCGACTGGCAGCACGAGCGTTTCACCATGGACGACGGCCTCTCTGATGCAGTGAAAGAAGTGTTCGTGCGTCTCTACGAAGAAGGCCTGATCTATCGCGGCAAACGCCTGGTCAACTGGGACACCCGATTGCACACCGCGGTCTCCGATCTGGAAGTCATTTCCGAAGAAGAAAACGGCCACATGTGGTACATGCGTTATCCGCTGTCCAACGGCAAAGGCCATCTGGTGGTCGCCACTACCCGGCCCGAAACCCTGCTCGGTGACTGTGCAGTGGCTGTCAATCCGACAGATGAACGTTACAGACACATGATCGGTGAATTACTTCAACTGCCACTGACCAACCGCAAAATACCGATCATTGCTGACGAAGAACATGTCGATCCTGAATTCGGCACCGGCTGCGTGAAAATCACACCGGCGCACGATTTCAACGACTATGCAGTCTGGCAACGTCATCGCGACGAAAGCGTGATCAGCAACCAGAAACACGGTGGCCTGATCAATATTTTTACCATCGATGCTGCGATTCGTGACAACACAGGTGACGAAGGCGAACTCATCCCGTCCGAATATATCGGTATGGACCGTTATGCTGCACGCAAGCAGATGGTGAAAGATTTGGAATCACTCGGCCTGCTGGAAAAAGTAGTCGACCACAAACTCATGGTGCCGCGCGGCGATCGTTCCGGCACGGTAATCGAACCCTATCTCACCGATCAGTGGTACGTGAAAACCGCGCCGCTGGCAAAACCTGCGATCGAAGCAGTCGAAACCGGCACAATAAAATTCGTCCCCGACAACTGGAAAAACACCTATTACGAATGGATGCGCAATATTCAGGACTGGTGCATCAGCCGTCAGATCTGGTGGGGCCACCGCATCCCGGCCTGGTACGACCATGCTGGCAATATTTATGTCGGCCGCGATGAAGCCGAAGTGCGCAAACAGCATAATCTGGACGCCAGTTACAAGCTGCGCCAGGACGATGACGTACTCGATACCTGGTTCTCTTCGGCACTGTGGCCGTTTTCCACCCTGGGCTGGCCGCAGAACACCCAGAGTCTGAAAAATTTTTATCCCACCAGCGTGCTGGTCACCGGCTTTGATATTATTTTCTTCTGGGTGGCGCGCATGATCATGATGGGCCTCAAATTCCAGGGTGAAGTACCGTTCCACGAAGTCTATGTACACGGCCTGGTACGCGATTCCTACGGCCAGAAAATGTCGAAGTCCAAAGGCAATGTGCTCGACCCGATCGACCTGATCGATGGCATCGATCTCGAAGCACTGGTGGCAAAACGCACCGCCAACATGATGCAGCCGGAACTGGCCGCCAAAATCGAAAAACAGACACGCAAGGAATTCCCCGATGGTATTCCTGCATTCGGTACCGACGCGCTGCGTTTTACCTTTGCCGCGCTCGCGTCTACCGGTCGTGATGTGCGTTTTGATCTCAACCGCGTCGAAGGCTATCGAAATTTCTGCAATAAACTCTGGAACGCAACCCGTTACGTGATGATGCAGACCGAAGGCAAGGACACCGGTCTTGATAATGACGATGTCGAACTCTCGCTCGCCGATCGCTGGATCATTTCGCGCCTGCAACGCATCGAAGCCAATGTGGGCGATCATATCGAGAAATACCGTTTCGATCTCGCGGCGCAGGATCTGTACAGCTTTATCTGGGAAGATTATTGCGACTGGTACCTGGAACTGTCAAAACCGGTGCTGTTCAACGAAGCCACATCCGAAAACGCGCAACGCGGCACACGCAGAACGCTGGTACGCGTGCTGGAAACGATTTTACGTTTAACCCACCCAATCATGCCCTTTATCACCGAAGAGCTCTGGCAGCGTGTCGCGCCGCTTGCGGGCAAGTCAGGCGACACCATCATGATTCAGCCGTACCCGATACCAGACGACAGCAAGATTGATGTGAAGGCTGAAACCGAACTGGAATGGGTAAAAACCTTCGTCACCGGCGTACGCAAGATTCGCAGCGAACGTGATCTCGCGCCCGGCAAACCACTGGCAGTGTTATTACAAAACGCCAGCAAAACCGATATCAGCAATTTCGAAAACAACCAGGCCTTCATCAACAGCCTGGCCAAACTCGAATCCTTCGAATGGATCGATGAAAACGCCACGGTACCCGAATCCGCCATGGCGCTGGTTGGTGAAATGAAAATCCTGGTTCCTCTTGCCGGCATCATCGACAAGGAAGCCGAACTCGCGCGCCTGAACAAGGACATCGCCAAACACCAAGACAACATCGAAAAAGGCAACGCGAAATTAAACAACAAAGGCTTCACCGACAAAGCCCCCGCCGCGGTAGTAGACAAAGAACGCCAACGCGTCGCCGAACTGGTGAAAACCCTGGAACAACTAAAAGAACAGGCGGAAAAAATAAAAGCCCTGTAGGAAAAACAGAAAAGCTGAACCACAGAGGCACAGAGAACACGGAGAAAACCTTTCTGGGTTAAAAAAAACCATAAAGCGAAGCCGCGGAGACGCAGACGACGCCGAGAAAAGATTTCTGGGGTAAAAGCTTTTAACAGTAATTGTGTTTCCTCTGTGTTCTCTGTGCCTCTGTGGTTCAAATTTTTCAGGTTTTGCTTTCAGGTTTTAGCACTTGCCTCTGTTTTCCATCGGCGTTAATCTGACACACGTTCAAATAAAGAGATTCGTGATGGAAACACCGGAAAAACGCGAGCAGATTCGACTCACCCACGCGGGGCTGATTCTCGGTGTGGTGCAGGCCGTACACCAGCCCGAAGTGCGGCCCCATATGGAGCAGGCGCTGGTGATGTCCGAACAAAACGGCTGGGGCAGCCTGGTTGCGGTGATTCGCAAAATTATCGCCGGCAGTCGCGACCAGAGTTTATTAAAAGGCCTGGACGACGAAGACCAGGTGATTGCCGAATCCATCCTGCTCGGCCTGCAGGACCCCAGCACCCTGCCCGACCCCGAGCAAAAAGGCGACGCCACCAAGGCCGCGCCGATGCTGGCAAAACTCATCAACGAAGCCAGCCGCGGCGACCACAATGCGGTCATCATGCTAGGCGGTATGGCCGAACAAATGTCTAACGCGGGCGGTGATCTGGCCAACCTCGGCGCCGTACTCAAGGACATGATCGACGGCAACCGCAATGCCGACCAGCTCTGCACCCGCATGGGCCCACAGGGTGAATCGCTTATCACTCAAATACTCAGCGAGCTCGGTAAACTGGACGTTCACTAGGGTTTGAAAGCGAAACCGCAGAGGACGCGGAAACCCTGAAAACCTTAAAAAATCCTGCTATATAACGATCATTGACAAGCAAGTCTTCCGCTTAATACTTCAAGCGAAAAGGAGGGAACATGCTGCTACCTGTGGCCTCGGCAACCATCCTGTTGTCTATTTTTGGATTCGGCACAGATCATCTTGATGCGTTTCTTGTACTAACGTTCATCAATATTCCGACATATTGGTGGGCCGCTATTCAATATTTTGGTTCAGAAGATGACGCAAACGACTGCATTAACAGTGTCGGCAGCCATCACTGGGACAACGCATCTACTGATGAGCAATGGGACAATCTAAAAGGCTTGGGATACTTCGTTATTTGCGCAACTATTATTACTGCACAATATAAGTTTTTGGCATGGCTTTTTTTCTAGAAAAACCTATGACCCTGTTATCCATCCATCTAAAAAACAGGGGCGTTGAGCACCTCTCCAGTAACAGGTTAAACATTAGAACGATATATCGAGGACAAAATGACAAGATATATTTGCAGAGACTGTAATTACACACTGAAAGAGCAGGACAAAAAAAACAAATGTCCTAATTGCTCCTCTTACAATATAGCCGTTGAGGGAGAAGAAGTAATATTCAACCAGAGTGAAGAAAAACCCAAAACCTCCCCTGTCACGCTTATCCTGGCAGTGATTGCCATGGGATTTGCAAGTAAGTATTTTATTGAAACAGGGATCATATTTATAACTACCAAGACAGCCATTATGAGTCGCAGCACTGATATTTCAACAGGTGTCGGTGTGGTTATTCTCGGCTATACACGGATAATCCTGGGCATCGGTTTCGGCTGCTCCATCCCAATACTCATTAAACGTTTTTTTTCAAAAGAGCTTTAAGCGCGCACGGTACTTTCATTGACTTAGCTGGGAATATAACGATTAATTCAAAGAGCAAATAATCAGGTGATACGAGCAATATTAATAGCGATATGCACTTATGCCCTGGCAAATGTAAACCTGAGTAGCCCCAAAATATTAGAGGATACTGTATACCCTGGAATTGGCTTTGTATTTATATTCTTTCTTATGTTTGAGTTTTTTGTGTTTCTTAAATCAAATAACCTTGATCTAGAAATCGAAGCTGAAGACAATTTTGGAAATATATTTGGCAGCATTGCGGATGTAATGACGGCAGTTATAGAGGATCGTGCTGAAAAATATCGCGGCAGTTTCAGCATATTAGGCCCATTCGGAGATGTCGTCGAAGATTTCGGCGGCTACTTCGAAATTGCCTGCACATTTTATAACCTTTTTAATTTGTTTAAATTAATTGGCGCTGTAGTCAGTAGCTAACAAATAAAGTTACGTTAGCCATAGATTTCCTCCACCACCTTTATTTATTACATTTCTAAAAAAAGCGTTTTTAAATTCCCCCTTACAGCTTGCCGAGCCACAGTCACTTTGGTAGCGCGAATCAGGCAGGACGCCTGATTCAGGTTTGCGCGCAGGACAGCGCGTCAAACCGGCGCGTTAGCAAAGTGCTGTGGATCGGGAACCCGAAGGGCAAGTTGTGTAGGGCGGCGTTTTTTGGTTACTTTTGTTGCTGTAGAGAAAAAGTAACTCGCCCGTGGGTGCGAGAACCCACATGCCACCAATGTAAACAAAGACATGGATCCCCGACACAAACACTCGGGGATGACAATCAGACGGACAGGGCTCAAGAATGCGCCAAACAGCCCACCATCACAATACTATCTCAACAACTCATACGCGCGACGAATATTGATAAACGTCTCGGTATCACCACCCCTGTCTGGATGGTAGCGAGACGCCAGTTCGCGGTAGCTGCGGGTGATTTCATCCCGGCTGGCATCAGCCTGAGTTTGAGCGTGCGCAGTGCAATGGTGTGTTCATCCAGTGCAACAGCTTGCTCCTCAACATTGGCAAAGCGCTGCCAGAAACTATCGAATATTTTTTTCACTTTTGCCTCGGCGATATTATTATTTTATTTCAGTCAAGGACAGGCATGGCCTGATGCAGCAAATCATAACCCCCGTTTTTTTAAAAATCAACAGGTTCCGATGAATTTTGCATATACAGGTTTAACTTAATTACAGCAGCTACAACCGAGCCCGCGCAAACCCCAGCAAAAGCATCATCCCCGAAGCCAGCAATACAATGCTGCCCGGTACAGGTACAACACTAAAACTGACCTGCAATGAACCCATCTCCTGCCCCGTACTGTCGAAGGCATACAACGGCAAGTCCGGAGGACCCGGGTTTTGCTCGAGACTGATTAATCCAAGTGGCAATACTGGTGCAGTATCGGGTGCGATGCGAACATCGCTGCCCGGCAGGAAAGCATACAACGGCAGGGTCGGCGGCCCCGGATTGGTAGCGACTAATGAACCGTCAAAACTGAGCGAGAGTAATTGCGCACCGCCTGCAAGATCCAGATCAAATGTGTACGTCCCCGCCAGGCGACCACCACAGGCGAGATCGTTGATCACAGGCGGGCCTGGATTTTGAGCCACCAGATCACCACCGTCGGCATTCTGGGAATAGAACTGCAGCGTACCATTCATGCCTGTGTTCGTTAGATCCCCCAGCAAGGTGTCATTGCAGGGACTGGGCGGAAAAAAACTGACTACATAGTCAGCGCGAACAACAACCGCCTGACTGGTCGCTGGCAGCACTAACAGCAGCAAGCAGAGAAATTTTGAATTGATCATGGCCATAGCACCCTCCTGTTCCCTGAAGTGACACAGCAATATTAAACTCGATTAACCAGAAGATAAACAGGCATATAAAAAGACAAATGCTACACTTGGCGTATGATTCGCATACTCAAATTTGCCCTGCTGATAGCTGTTACTGCCATCGCCGTTTTTGGCGTGTTACAGACTGCGGCGATTCCCCAGGATATTGCGTACCATTACTTTTTTCGACCAGCGTAGTCTTTACGGTATTCCCAATTTCTGGAACGTGGTTTCAAACCTGCCGTTTTTGCTCGTAGGTCTGTCCGGCTTTCATCTGCTTTCATCATATCCACAAAATGTATACCTGAAACAGAATCGCCTGTTCTATGTTCTCTATTCGCTTGCGCTCTGCCTGATGGCTTTAGGTTCGTCCTATTATCACCTGCACCCGACAAACAACACCCTGCTCTGGGATCGCCTGCCCATGACGCTGGCATTTATGTCATTTTTCTGCATCGTGCTGGCCGATTATATTTCACATCGCCTGGCCATGATTGCGCTGTTCCCATTGATCGCACTGGCAATCGCTTCTGTTATTTACTGGCACCAGACCGAATCCATTGGTGCGGGTGATCTGCGCTTTTATGCGCTGGTACAATTCCTGCCCATAGTACTGGTGGTACTCATTATGCTGATGTTCGATCATGAACGGTCGCACTCATACCTGATTTGGGCGATGCTGGTTGGCTATGCACTGGCAAAAGTTTTCGAGGTCTTCGATCATGAAGTGTTTGACTTTCTCGGTGTGGTCAGTGGACATGCTATCAAGCATGTGATTGCCGCCCTCAGCGCGTACTTACTGATTTCTCGCGGCGAAAAAGTTGCGATCATAAAACAGGCGCTTCACCACCAGTATTCAGAAAACTCGGAGCGCATCATTTAATCAGTCCTGTTACCTGCATGATGTTGTGATTCGATAACCACCTGTGTAACATCCGCCCGGCATATGCCTGGCCACCCTGTCATTCACCCTGGAATCATCTGCTGTGTTTAATCAAAAATTAACTGCCAGTAAGCTCAGGCCCCATTTCTGCCTGATGTTATTTATCGCGTGTATCGTAAACGTGTATCCGCTATCTGCAGCGGTGGTCCATTCTCGCGATACCGACCTGGCCATAGGTGATTTTGCTCAACTTTTTCTGCCCGGTCTGGGGCTGGCGATGACGTTGTACCAGGATGACGAAGAAGGCACACAACAATGGTGGAAAAGCACTGGCAGCACCGTTGTGGCTACCCAGGTTTTAAAGCAGGCGTTTGCAAATTCTTCTATCGGAACTCGTCCGAATGGCGGCAAAAAATCTTTCCCTTCCGGTCATACCGCCGGCGCCTGTTCCGGCGCTGCATTTCTTACCACTCGTTATGGCTGGAAATACGGTGCTCCCGGCTTCCTTCTCGCCGGCTTTGTCGGCTATACCCGGGTCGATGAATCCCAGCACCACTGGCGTGATGTCATCGCTGGCTGCGCGCTGGGTGTCGGTTTCAATTATCAGTTTGTCACCCCCCGCACAATCGAAGAAACTGTTCATGTTTCGTTGACCGACCAGGGCGTCCCTGTCGTCGCCTACCAGTTGCGTTACTAACTCGACAGGCTGCCAGCCGAACCGGCACGCCGTCTATCGAATACCTGAAGCAAGGCGCGCCCACGCTGAACCATATTTACCCGTTCAAGTCTTATGGCAACACAAACTTTAAAATGAATTATACTCAAACGATGAAAACACGCCTGAGCAAACTTGCCCTTATCGCTATATTCAGCCTGCTGTCTGCCTGTAGTGGTATTCCCGTGAGCCAGGACTACGAGCCTGCCACCGATTTTAGTAGCCCTCAAAACCTATCACTGGGATCCGTCCGTACTGAAAAATGAAAACAACATTAAAGGCGACCCTTTGCTCGACATGCGTATCCATAAAGCCATTGACCGTAAACTGGCTGCTATGGGCTATGTGCTGAAACCGGATACGAATACTGATTTTATCGTCAACTACCAGACCGATATGCGCCAGCGCCTGACCTCTGACGGACCGACCACCAGCTTTTCATTCGGTTTCGGCAGCTTTGGTAACTTTGGCGGTATAGGCATTGGCACTGGCACCACAATACGTGATGAAGACGAGGCCACCCTGATTATCAATATACTCAGTGGTAAGGACAAGCGCCTCCTGTGGCGAGGCACCAGTTCACGATATGTCTACCACTACGACAAGCCTGAAGAACTGACAAAGATAATCAACGAACACGTTGACGCAATTCTGGATCAGTTTCCTCCAGACAAAAAATCGTCATCCTAAAACATTAACTGGTTAAAAATGAACGCGTCCCGGCGTTCACATCCATGTTTCTTATGTTTAATTTAAATGTAAAAAAGTCTTTTTATAAACAACAGAAGGTACTCAAATCATGAAAAAAATTATTCCTGTACTGGCTTTACTCATTACAACATCGACAGCATATGCACAGAACCTCGACACCAAACAAATTTATTTTGGTGGCGGCCTGGGCTATAACAGCGTTAACACCAATTTTTACAATAATAGCGACGCAGTAGGTTTTCAGGTATTCGCGGGTCTGCCTCTGGCAGTTAACATGGGCAGCGCCGCACTGGCTGTTGAAGTTGGTTATATGGATACGGGTAACTTTGATAGAGGCGGAAGCGCGAATGGTCTCTGGAGCACCGCAGTCGCCAGCGTTCCTCTGAACAACAAGCTCAAACTGGTAGGTCGTCTGGGCTATGACTTCGGAGATGATGACGGTGCCATGATCGGCGGAGGCGTTGGTTTTCCTGTAGCAAACAAAATGGATATGCGCGTCGAATATGTCGTCCGTGACCATATTGATTCCTTGCAGGCCAACCTGGTTATTTATCAGTAAACCTGTCTGATAGTTTGCCAAAGCCATCCGTCTGCAAAGGCGGATGGCTTTTTTATGGCCAGCCAATCGGCGTCTGGTTGACGTATCTCAAGCTTCCGTGCTGACTTCTGAACACCATTCAGTCTAGACTATGGGCATACATCGTTCTGGAGTGGCCCGTATGGACAATACCAATAGCATCAAAGTCTGGGATATCGCAGTACGCGTGTTTCACTGGTCACTGGCGCTGGCCTTTACTGTCGCCTGGCTGAGTGAAGACGATTTCGAAGACCTGCACGTTATCGCTGGTTATACCGTGTTAGGCCTGATCTGCTTTCGTGTGATCTGGGGATTGATCGGTCCTCAATATGCCCGCTTTTCCGACTTTGTGTATTCACCTGCAGAAATAAAGCAATACCTGAACGGCCTGATGCAGGCCAACCCGAAACATTATTTCGGCCATAATCCGGCGGGCGGCGCGATGGTCATCCTGCTACTGGTTTCATTGTTCGCAACGACCCTGACGGGTCTGAAAGTCTATGGCGTCGAAGGTCATGGACCGCTGGCGCAAACCGGAAGCGCGTCCAGCCTTGTGGCCATCAGCCCGGTAGCCAATGCTTATGCTGACGATGACAAAGACAGGAAAAAGGAAAACGAAAATCCAGCAGAAGAATTCTGGGAAGAAACCCACGAAGTCTTTTCCAATATTTCATTGTTTCTGGTGATTTTTCATATTCTGGGCGTGCTGTTTTCCAGCATGATGGAAGATGAAAATCTGGTGAAAGCGATGATCACCGGTCGCAAAAAAATCCCGCCGAATAATACAGATTAAGGTTTTAATAAAGAACGTGATACAAAACGGCGCCAGTGGCGCCGTTTTGTATTCAGCTATAGATACCGTGTTCGCGCGTTGCGAGAAACTTAATTTTGGGCCATTTCTCCATGGTCATTTCCAGATTGACCCGTGACGATGCGATGTAAACCAGGTCACCGGCATGATCCAGCGCCAGATTGGTATTGTGGCGATCACGAAATTTTTCCAGTTCCTTCGCGTCATCGCATTCAACCCAGCGCGCGGTGGAGACATTTACATTTTCGAAATCGCAATCCACGCTGTATTCATCCTGCAAACGATAACGCACCACTTCAAACTGCAGCACACCGACTGCACCCAGGATCAGATCATTATTGTTCAACGGTCTGTACAACTGTGTAGCGCCCTCTTCGCATAACTGGGTCAGACCTTTTTGCAGCGCTTTCATTTTCAGCGGATCACGCAGACGGGCGCGGCGGAATAATTCGGGAGCAAAGTTGGGAATGCCGGTGAAAGACAGGTCTTCGCCCTGAGTGAACGTATCACCGATACGCATGGTTCCATGGTTATGCAGACCGATGATGTCACCGGTGTACGCCTGTTCAACGTTCTCGCGATCAGAAGCCATAAAGGTCAGCGCATCAGCAAGCTTGATGTCTTTGCCCAGGCGTACATGCCTGACTTTCATGCCGCGGGTGTACATGCCGGAACAAATACGCACAAAGGCTATGCGGTCACGATGGCCGGGATCCATGTTCGCCTGGATCTTGAAAACAAAACCGGTGAATTTTTCTTCTTCGGGTTGCACCACCCGTGTTTGCGTTGGACGCGGGCCGGGCGGCGGCGCCATGGCATCGAGTGCATCGAGCAGTTCTTTGACACCAAAATTATTGATACCCGAACCAAAAAACACCGGCGTCAGTTCACCACGATCATAGGCCTCCTGATCGAAAGCATGACTGGCGCCTTTCACCAGCTCAATTTCATCGCGCAGTTCCTGCGCCATATCACCCAGCACTTCATCGAGCGCAGGATTGTCCAGCCCCTGGATCACATCACCGGCATTAATTTTCCCACTGTGCGTTGCACTGTAGAAATGCACGCTTTCCTCAACAAGGTTGTACACACCCTTGAAACGCTTACCCATGCCAATCGGCCAGGTGATGGGTGCGCACTGAATCTGCAGGATGTTTTCGATTTCGTCGAGCAAATCGATAGCCTCGCGTGCTTCGCGGTCCATTTTGTTGATGAAGGTGATAATCGGGGTATCGCGCAAACGACAGACTTCCATCAGCTTGATGGTGCGTTCTTCCACGCCTTTGGCCGCGTCGATCACCATCAGCGCCGAATCCACCGCGGTGAGCACGCGATAGGTGTCTTCCGAGAAGTCGGCGTGGCCCGGGGTGTCGAGCAGATTGATAATGCAGTCTTTATAGGGAAACTGCATCACCGAAGAGGTCACCGAAATACCGCGCTGCTTTTCCAGCTCCATCCAGTCAGAGGTAGCATGGCGCGCGGCCTTGCGGCCCTTGACCGTGCCCGCGAGCTGGATCGCACCCCCGTACAGCAGCAGCTTTTCGGTGAGCGTGGTTTTGCCGGCATCAGGATGCGAAACGATGGCGAAGGTGCGGCGACGCTTGACCTGTTCGAGATAAGACATGAGAACCCCTTTAAAGCGGGGCATTATACCGAAGCGCCTGCGCGCTGTAACGTGATCTGGCGTTTTAAGGCGCTATCCAGTCGGCTCGATAATCCAGAGTCGCGGCACCCGGTGTCATCTGCGGCTGGCTTCCCAGCGGGCACAGCGCGGGATTGAAGTGATCGTACCAGGAGCGAAATCGCAGCAGGGGCGCCGGCGACATGAGACAGCTTTCGCTACCAAAAGGATGCCCCAGATGCAGTAACAGGTGCCCCAGTTCGTGGGCCAGAACCGCGGCGATATAATCACTGGTCTGCGCTTCGCTGTAATGCTCGTCGCCACGCAACTGGCTGAGCACAGGATTATCGTTCAGCATGGGAAAGCTGGTGACAAAACTGTAGGCTTTAAATTTACCCTGATTATTAAAACTGGTCGTGCCTGCAGAAATCCCACCTCGCAAGGAAGAATGCACATCCATACCATAGGTCTCTACGCTCGCCACCAGCTGGTTGGTAATCACCACGTCATAAGGCAAATGGCCATAGCCGATAGCATCCCACCACACCCACTGGTTATACGGCGAGCCATCGAGCACCGGATTACCATCCGCTGCCTTCTGTTCTCGCCAGTAATTCAGGCGCGTGAGCAGGGTATCTACCAGCGCACCGGACAATTGATGCAGATCGTCACCCACAAAAGAATTTGTGAGATACGGACGCGCATAGTCCGCAATATTGTTGTTTTCATCCTTGTAGTGACTCAGCGTTTTATAAATACTCGCCCGCATATCGTCACGATCGGCCGCAGTCAGAGACGCTGTATCAACAATACGTTTTTTCAGTTCTGCATCGATGCTTTTATTGCGCAGGGCAAAAAAGTCTTTTATCTCGAGTTCTACCGGATGGCTGAATTCAACATCGAGATGAAAATTCTGTTTTACCAGCGCTCGGGTTTTGGCCAGCACTTCGGCCTGCTGTTTCTGACTCAAAGCCGGGAAACGCGGATTAACCACGTGCGCCACTCGCAGTGTTATCGGCCCGGGTCCCAGTGAAGGTAACGGAACAGTCAATTCATCCGGTGGGTTTTGTGACGGCTTTTGTGGTGACCTGGAGACGAGCACCAGAATGACCAGCAAGACCACAACCAGGCCGCTGTAAATAACAAGTACTCGATTCTGATTTTTTGCTGTCAAACCTGGTTCCCTGTTTTTAAAGCAAGTGCTTTATTAAACCACGGTGGAATGCGCACGGCCGGAATGCGATGGCCTATTTTGTTTGTTCAGACTCGTCTTCAGCTCTGGGTAAATAACGCGCCAGAATAATGGCATCTTCGCGTCCGTAATCACCAGGATAATAATTTTTGCGAACACCCAGTTCGTGAAAACCTTCCGAGTGATACAGGTCGATTGCGACCTGATTTGAACGACGCACTTCGAGCAAAATCATGTCGATATCGGCCATTTGCGCCCGGCGCGACAAATGCTGCAAAAGTTTTCGGCCAATACCTCGGCCCTGGAATGCCGGACTCACACATAGATTAAGCACGTGCGCTTCGCCTGCTGCCAGCATGACAATGCCGTAGCCAATAATAGTATCTTCGAGCGTGGCTACCCAGCAGTTATAACCGACACGAATACAGTCACGAAAAATGCCAACCGTCCACGGATAGGTATAGGCCTGTTCTTCGACCTGCATCACATTGCTGAGATCGGCATAGGTCATGGTGCGAATGCTGACTTCTACGTTCTGCTCCGATATGTCTTTTGCGCGCGTCGCCATCAGTCCAGCATCGCCTTGAGTCGTAACAGATCATGCCAGGATTTGCGTTTTTCTGTCGGTTTGCGCAATAGATACGCAGGATGATAACTGACTAACAGAGGGATACCGCGATACTCATGCTGCGCTGCCCGCATAGCGCTGACCGAGTCATCGCTTGACAGCAGCGTTTGTGCCGCAAACTTGCCGAGTGCAAAAATAATTTTGGGTTGCAATAGATCGATCTGGCGGTGCAGATAATCCTCGCAATGCGTAATTTCTTCAGGGCGTGGATTTCGATTTTGCGGCGGACGGCATTTGAGAATATTGGTGATATAAACCTGCTCGCGCTGCAGGTCGATTGCGCGCAGCATGGCATCGAGCAGATGACCCGCGCGACCGACAAACGGTTCGCCGCGCGCATCCTCTTCCTGGCCCGGCGCTTCGCCCACAATGAGCACATCGGCGCGTTGATTTCCGACACCAAATACAGTCTGGGTGCGCGTCTGGTGCAATTCGCATCGCGTGCAGCTGGCCACCTCAGCCTGCAGGCGCTGCCAGGTCACCGTCCTGCCCCACAGGCCTCCTGTACACCGAGTGGCGCCGTGTTCACTGTACCGGTTATCGTGGTTTCGGTCGTTGCGTCTGTTTTCTCTGTCCACAGCTGGATGCCCATGGCTTCCAGATAATAACGTCGCAGTTCTTCCGGTAACTGACAACCGTTATTCGCTGCTGGCATGCTGATTACACTCCGTTCTCATCGAATGAATACAGTCTCGGACAACAGCGCGCACGGAAAAGATCAATTTCCCGTACCTGGCTGCTGTCTTTGACTCGGAACATTATCAGACATCACCCAGTTGTGGATGTGCACGTGAATCCGAATGCATCATTTTATTCAGTGCATTCAGATACGCGTAGGCCGAGGCCAGAACGATATCGGTATCTGCACCCTGGCCGTTCACAATACGCCCGCCTTTTTGCAACCGTACCGTGACTTCACCCTGCGCATCGGTACCACTGGTGATTGCATTCACCGAATACAGCTGCAACTCGGTTTCACTTTTCACCATGGACTCAATCGCACGAAACGCGGCATCCACCGGCCCGCCACCATCAGAATCGGCAGACATTTCCTGATCACCGATGGTCATCACCAGGTGCGCATTCGGTGTTTCACCGGTTTCCGAGCAGACTTTCAAACTGACCAGCCTGTAATACTCGTCGGCAGCAGCGACACCGGTATCGGCCACCAGCGCCTGCAGGTCCTCATCGTATATCTCGTGTTTTTTATCAGCGAGATCCTTGAATCGCGAGAACGCTTCATTCAGTTCCTGTTCCGAGGCAAACTCAATATTGAGTTCCTTCATCCGGGTGCGAAATGCATTGCGACCCGAATGTTTGCCCATGACGATTCGGTTTTCGCTCCAGCCGACATCCTGCGCACGCATGATTTCGTAAGTCTCGCGATTTTTCAGCACGCCGTCCTGATGAATACCCGATTCGTGCGCAAACGCATTGGCACCCACAATCGCCTTGTTCGGCTGCACAGCGAAGCCGGTGATGCCCGAAACCAGTTTGGAACAACGCATAATCTCGCTGGTATTGAGCGTGGTGTCACAGGCAAAAATATCCTGCCGTGTACGCACCGCCATGACGATTTCTTCCAGCGCCGCATTACCCGCGCGTTCGCCCAGGCCGTTGATCGTACATTCCACCTGGCGTGCACCATTGAGCACGGCTGACAATGAATTGGCGACCGCAAGGCCCAGGTCATTGTGGCAATGCACTGAAAAAATCGCCTTGTCCGAATTGGGCACACGTTCGATCAGGGTTTTGATCAGATTGCCAAACTGGTGTGGAATGTTGTAACCCACAGTATCAGGAATATTGATCGTGCTGGCACCGGCATCGATGACCGCTTCGATAATACGACACAGAAAGTCGATCTCTGAACGCCCGGCATCTTCCGGCGAAAACTCCACATCCGCCACCAGGCCGCGCGCCTGTTTCACCGAACGCACTGCCTGTGCCAGCACATCATCGGGCTGCATGTTCAGCTTCTGCTGCATGTGTATCGGCGAGGTCGCGATAAAGGTGTGAATACGCGCAGACTCTGCCGGCTTCAAGGCCTCACCCGCACGACTGATATCTTTTTCCAGGGCACGCGCCAGTCCGCATACCGTGCTGTCCTTGATCACGCCGGCGACGGCTTTCACTGCTTCAAAATCACCCGGGCTGGCGATGGGAAAACCGGCTTCGATGATATCGACTTTCAGCGCTTCCAGACGCTTTGGCAATACGAATTTTTTCATCGCGCGTCATCGAGGCGCCAGGGCTCTGCTCGCCATCACGCAAGGTAGTATCAAAAATAATCAATTTTTCTTTGCTAATCGTCATGACCTGCTCCGCAAATCAGAATTATATAATGGTATGTTGATGAGTGCGTGTACCCTCGCCAGGGATATTCTGTCTGCCTTACGGCAGGAGAAGCAGTGGGAGCAGAAATGAGCAGGCAGGACCGGTCGCAACGGCAGGGGCTGCTGTGCGAAAACAGGATTCAGATTGTTGATTGAAGTTTTTCATGCCTGAGCCAACTATAGCGGCAAGCACGGCATTTAACAAGACCTGGTGGCATCAATCTTTAGCCACGTGCTTGCGCCGGTAACGCCAGGCACTCAAAGCCGGGCCTGACAGCGCATACAGGAAGAAACAACCGAACAGCACCTTGGGTGGATCAATCGCTGCCAGAACAAATACCAGCACCACGATCAACATACCGAAAAAAGGCACCCGGTTATTCGGATCGATATCCTTGAAACTGTAGTATGAAATCTTGCTGACCATGAGCAGGCCGGTGATGATCGTCACCGGCAGCGCAATAAACGCCACATCACGGCCCGGTATTCTCTGATCGAACAACACCCAGACCAGACCGACCACCACCGCAGCCGCTGCCGGACTGGGCAGGCCCTGAAAATAACGCTTGTCAGTGCTACTGGCACGGGTATTAAAGCGCGCCAGGCGCAAAGCGGCAGCCGCTGCATAAACAAAGGCGCCGAGCCAGCCGAGCTTGCCCCACTGCCAGCTGTACTGATGCAATGAAGACAGCGACCATTCATACATGACCAGAGAAGGCGCCAGGCCAAAAGACACCATGTCCGCCAGACTGTCGTACTCGGCACCAAAGGCCGATTCGGTATTGGTCATACGTGCAACCCGACCGTCGAGACCGTCCAGGATCATGGCTATGAACACGGCCACCGCGGCCTGCTCGAACTTGTCGGCCATGGCCGCAACAATGGCGTAATAGCCCGCGAACAGGCCACCCGTGGTGAGCAGATTGGGCAACAGATAAATACCACGACGTCGCGGTTTATTGGGATTCAGCGGTGTTTGATCGTCCAAAAGGATACCCAGGGTAAATTAAAATACATGCACTGATAGTAGACCATGAAAAAAGGGCTGAACAGCCCCTTTTTCTTTTACTACGCAGATGCCTGATGATAGTGACATCACAGGCCTGGTTTAGTTTTTCGCTTTGTCGACAATCTTGTTTGCCTTGATCCAGGGCATCATGCCGCGCAATTTGGCGCCCACGATTTCGATACCGTGCTGACGGCTCTTCTCGCGCAGTTTTTCCAGGTTCTTCGCGCCCGAACGCATTTCGGTGATGAACTCTTTGGCGAACTCACCGCTCTGGATCTCACCCAGAATTTTCTTCATCTCGGCCTTGGTGTTTTCATTCACAATACGTGGACCACGTGTTACATCACCGTATTCAGCCGTGTTCGAGATAGAGTAGCGCATATCGGCAATACCGCCCTGGTACATCAGGTCGACGATTAATTTCAGCTCGTGCAGGCATTCAAAGTACGCCATCTCTGGCGCGTAACCCGCTTCCACCAGGGTTTCAAAACCGGCCTGAACCAGTGCGGTGGTGCCACCACACAATACCGCCTGCTCACCGAACAGATCGGTTTCGGTTTCTTCGCGGAAAGTCGTTTCGATAATACCGGTGCGACCACCGCCGATAGCAGAGGCATAGGAGAGCGCAATTTCTTTCGCCTTGCCCGAAGCATCCTGCGACACTGCGATCAGGTCCGGAATCCCGCCGCCGTTGACAAATTCGCTGCGTACCGTGTGGCCGGGTGCTTTGGGCGCAATCATGATGACATCCAGATCGGCGCGTGGTTTGATCTGGCCAAAATGAATATTAAACCCGTGAGCAAAAGCAATCGCTGCGCCCTGTTTGATGTTTGGCTCCACCTGATCTTTGTACAAAGCTTCCTGGTGCTCATCAGGCGCAAGAATCATAACGACATCTGCAGACGCAACCGCATCTTCAATCGACTTCACTTTGAGGCCTGCTTTTTCAGCCTTGGTAGCGGACGATGACCCGGTACGCAGACCGACGGTGACATCGACACCTGAATCTTTAAGATTGTTCGCGTGCGCGTGACCCTGCGAGCCATAGCCAATAATACTGACTTTTTTTCCACGAATAATATCGAGGTCGCAGTCTTTATCGTAATAAATATTCATTTCGTATATTCCAGGGGCTTAGTAATAAATCTGATATTTCAGTGTAATAAAACAAGCCACCATTCAGGTTTGCCCGACCACACCACGTAAAACACTTATATTAATTTAACGATTTTTCGCCGCGCGAAATTCCCAGCAAACCTGAGCGCACGACTTCGAGAATGCTGATACTGGAAAGCGCCTGCACAAAAGCATCCAGCTTGTCTCCATTGCCGGTTATCTCAACGGTATAACTGGTATCGGTCACGTCGATGATACGTCCGCGAAAAATATCCACCAGGCGCATCACTTCTTCGCGCGTATCAGCCACCGCTTCAACTTTAATCAACATCAGTTCGCGTTCGATGTGAGGTGATTCAGTTAAATCCACCAGCTTGACCACATCCACCAGCTTATTGAGCTGCTTGCTGATCTGTTCGATGATTTCGTCAGTGCCCGAAGTCACCAGCGTCATACGCGACAAGGACTCATCGTCGGTGGGCGCAACAGTCAGTGATTCAATATTGTAACCACGCGCTGAAAACAGGCCCGCTACACGCGACAAAGCACCCGATTCGTTTTCGATCAAAATAGAAATAATATGCCGCATGATCACACCAGTATCATTTCATTGAGACCCGCGCCCTGCGGGATCATCGGATACACGTTTTCATTCTGATCGGTGATGAAATCGATGAACACGGTACGATCTTTCAGCGCAATCGCTTCTTCCAGCGCACCACGAATGTCTTCTGGCTTGTCGACATACATTCCGACGTGGCCATAACTCTCTGCCAGTTTCACAAAATCCGGCAACGCATCCATGTAGGACATGGCATAACGTTTTTCGTAGAAAAACTCCTGCCACTGGCGCACCATACCCATGTAACGATTATTCAGATTAATAATCTTTATCGGCAAATTATATTGCTTGCAGGTGGACAGCTCCTGAATACACATTTGTATGCTGGCTTCGCCGGTGACACACATAACCAGTTCATCTGGATGCGCAAGCTGCACGCCCATCGCAGCGGGCATACCGAAACCCATGGTGCCAAGTCCGCCAGAGTTGATCCAGCGACGCGGTTTATCAAAACCGTAATACTGCGCAGCAAACATCTGGTGCTGGCCGACATCCGAGGTAATGAATGCATCGCCTTTGCTGACCCGGTGCATTTCCTCGATCACCATTTGCGGCTTGATGATCTTGCTCTCACGATCGTACTTCAGGCAGTCCTGTTCGCGCCATTCATCTATTTGCTGCCACCATTTTTGCAATGCGCCTGCATTGGGTTTTTGCTCGGTCGCGTCCAGCGCCTTAATCAGTTCGCTTAGAACTTCGGCGACTTCACCCACAATAGGAATGTCCACCTTGACGTTTTTCGAAATCGAAGCGGGGTCGACATCGATATGAACAATTTTGGCGGAAGGACAGAATTTTTCCAGATTGCCAGTCACCCGGTCATCAAAACGCGCGCCGATGGCGATCAGCACATCACAACCATGCATGCCCATATTGGCTTCGTAGGTACCGTGCATCCCCAGCATGCCGACAAACTGTTTATCGCTGGCAGGATAGGCCCCCAGACCCATCAAGGTATTGGTGATGGGATAGCCGAGACGTCGGGTAAAATCGACCAGCTGATCGCAGCCATTACCCAGAATGACCCCGCCACCGGTATAGATCATGGGGCGTTCGGCCGACAGGATCATTTCGGCGGCACGCTTAATCTGACCGCTATGCCCTTTCATGGTCGGGTTATACGAGCGCATGCTGATCTCGCTCGGATACGAGAACTCGAACTTCTCCGCAGTGATATCTTTTGGAATATCGATCACCACCGGGCCCGGACGCCCGGTGGTCGCGACATAAAACGCCTTTTTGAAGGTGCTGGCGATATCTTTGACATCTTTGATCAGAAAATTGTGTTTCACGATCGGCCGGGTGATCCCAACGGAATCCACTTCCTGGAAAGCATCATTGCCAATCAGGTGCTTGGGCACCTGACCGGTAATCACGATCATCGGGATGGAGTCCATGTAGGCAGTGGCAATACCGGTGACCGCATTGGTGGCGCCCGGGCCAGAGGTCACCAGCACCACGCCCGGTTTACCGGTGGAACGGGCATAACCGTCTGCGGCGTGGGTCGCACCCTGCTCGTGGCGCACCAGAATATGCTGCACCACATCCTGCGCGTAAAAAGCGTCATAAATGTGCAGGACAGCCCCGCCCGGATAACCAAAGACGTAATCCACGCCTTCTGCCTTCAGACATTCGATAATAATTTGTGCGCCAGTTAATTCCACTATCAGCTCTTTGGTCAAATAATCTTTGAAATCATACACTTTTACTGGTGTGTATGGAGTGTGCAAACCGTGAAGTCTATACGTTTAGGAGAAGAATTTCACCGACTATTTATCTGGAAACGACCAAAACATGCTATATCGCAAAAGACATACAAAAAAACCCCGGGCAAGCCGGGGTCTTTTTTGCTATGTGGTGAAAGATTTAGAAATCTGATTTTACTTCGCCACCAGCAGCTTCAGTCAGCGCACTCTTGATTGCGTCAGGTGTGGGCATGATATTCATGAAGCTGTGAGATCCCATCATGCTCAAATCAGGGAAATCCATTGCAATACGGAAACGCGCATGCAGTGCTTCGACTTTTCCGCCTGTTACCAGCATTTCATATGGCAGGTGAGGCGTTGAACGAATCTTCTTAAAGTCGATTTCTGACATGATGTACTTGTCGTCTGCATACTTGTTCTTTTCGGAATGAAGACCTACACCGAACAGAGTCTGCTTACCACCTGGAATATCGATACGGTAAACTTCGGTCGTACCACCAGCGTGCTTGGCCAGACCTTTTTCAACAGCAGCAACGGCATCTGCGTGGTTATCAAAAGAATTCAGTTTGTAAGGCTCATCGAAGTATTCCATGCCGAAGGTGTAATGGTAATCTTCGAGTTGATCAGCTGTTTTACCTTCGTCAGGACCAAATCCCTTGATGCTGCCCAGCGCAGTTTTCAGCGCATTGGTCACACTGGAAAGATCTGCTTTTACGTGATACGCAGCAGCCATGTAAGGTGGGTTGGTATAAGCCACCTGAAGCTGATCACCTACTTTGGTTACAGAAACACGTTCTGCAGCAACATAACCGGCACGATCATGGCTGGCACCCGCTTTTTTCAGTGTGTCATTGGTGGCGACGATAACATCAGCACCCTCATATGGTGTGTATTCCCCAACAACCTGGAAACCATTATCTGTAAGTGCTTTCTTAACTTCTGTGGCTTTTGCAGTAATGTCACCAGCTGCACTGGTTGACCCCAGAATGAAAGGCATCATTTTGGCCTCAGCACCGATCACTGTCGAGCTGACGCTTAGCAAAGCGACGGCAACAAGCGCCGATAATTTTTTATTCATTTCTATCATGCTACTACTCTCCTGTTTAATGTCATTTGTTCCCGCTCCTGGTTGACGAATGATCTGGACAACAGATAATCCTCCCCTGAACAGCGAAACGGTCGAGTAATGTAATGCAGATTGCAGTGCAGATGCAAGACATTGATGCCATTAAGCATTTTATTAGTCTATTATGATTTGCTTATAATAAAGCCCTTACAGCACTAACTCATTGCACGCCTTACAAAAACACTTCCCTGATTTTCGATACCTTAATCATGCATGCTCGACGCTGACTTTAGTGGCCAGCCTCGCTGAAAAGTTCACGGCTAAAAAAAGAGGCCCCGAAGGGCCTCTTTTAAACAACGCTTTTCATGATCAATCTAATATTTCCATGCCCAGCCGACCTGGAGATCGAGTTGTGACATTTTAAGTTTAATCGTCTGGCCAATCAAACGGGTTCGGACCCGAAACCTCATGGCTCGGTGCATACATGGCCGCAAGATTGAATTCCTGATTGTTAGCCATCTGCTTGGTCATACCAAAAGTGAAATGCGTTTCAATCACTGCTGGCGCAAGAATGTTGAACATCACTTCTGAATCAGGGATCGGCTGCTTGCCTTTACTGACACCCACGCGCCAGTCGGTATTATTTGCATTCCATTGATAACCCAGTTTAACGATGGTCATGTCCTTCCATCCAAAACCGGCGCCATTAGAACCACCCAGACATCCTGGACCCGTTCCACCCGTGGGACCTGGCTGACACGTTGTCAGTCAAATTACTCACTGGATTTGCAATGGAATCCACCTCTGAGTAATTGATCTTCTGAACATCGGCAACCACCTTGCCTGTCGGACCTGCATCAAATTCCGTACCTACGGTATAGGTCGAGGGAATATCGAAACTGCCGCCATTAGCAAACAGACCTTGATATTCACTGAACTTGCTCATGCTCATCTTGGACTGATAGCTCGCACCCAGGCGAATGCCGGGAGCCACTTCGCCCTGATAACCCAGCTTGAAGCCAAAGCCCGAGGAATCTGATTTACGGTTGCCCGACAGTTTACTGGGGTCAGTCTGAAAAACCGGACTAAAGAAGTCGAGACCGTATGCCATAAACCGCTGGTAAGCAAATATCAGGCTGGCACCAACAGCATTCTTGTCATCCAGTTTACGCGAATAAGACCCATTCACAAACAGCTGCATCAGGTTGACACCTGCCGTGCCCGCACCGAAAGTTCCCGGTGAGCTACATGGCGCGTTCGGCCCGCCCCCAGCCGCGCAATTAAACTCAGCTGTGCCGCCCTTATATTCGGTATTCATACCACCATTACCGTAAACAGCAATACCCATACTGCTCATCGAGTCCAGCGCCTTGCTGTAACCAAAGCTGGGGATCAGGAACAGATTATTGTCACTATCAATGCTCTGATTACCCGTACCGATACCAACGGAAAATTGACCCGGATTAGGGCCAACTGGAATAAGTAGGCGTGCCCGTGACTGAATAACTACGCGACGGACTGAACAGCTGCAACCCCACATCCATGCGATCACCGACAAAGACCATGCCAGCAGGGTTAGTAGCACTCGCCAGTGCGTCCTGCGAATAAGCGGCACCAGCACCCGCCAGGCCTTTTTCTTTCGTACTGTATCCGTGCGAAAAATAGCCATTCGTGGCATAGACAGGTGCGGCCGAAAAGACCGCCGCGGCAATCGACACCGCAAGCACTGACTTTTTGTTTATATAGGTTTTCATTAAGTACTCTCCTCGAGATATGGGCGATGTAGTCGGTTAAAATTCTGTTTATGTGCCCAGATACTCTAATAGAGTATGAAATGCATATAGTCAAACTCACTGCGGTAAAATCTTTCCAATCCGCGATAAAGCACGCAATCAGGCTGAAAAACGGTATGCTTCAGCTACTTCCATGAAAGGCCTTTCTGGCGGCAGCTCAGAAACAGGCAATTGGAGCATAACCGCCAGTCATCAACTTCCTGGCGCTGTGGCTGTCTACAATAGTTACTGATAATGGCTGTACCGATGATGAAATTTCCTGTTCTCACTGCTGTATTCCTTGGCCTCTGCCTCAGCCCGGCCGCGCGAGCCGAACTGCCTGAGCTGGGCGACCCCACATTGCAGAATTTTAGTAGCCAGGATGAAGCCAGGCTCGGCCAGGCGTTTTACCAGACCCTGCGCGCCAGCCTGGTGTTTGTCGATGACTTACAGATCAAATATTACATAAACAACCTTGGCCAGCGTCTGGTATCGCATTCAGACGCTGCGGGTAAGGACTTCCACTTTTTTGTGGTCAAAGCCAGCCCGATCAATGCGTTTGCCGGCCCCGATGCTTATGTCGGTATCAACAGTGGCACGATTCTGGCGGCACAGAATGAAAGTCAGCTCGCTGGCGTGATGGCACACGAAATCGCGCATGTCGCCCAGCGCCATATAGCGCGTGAAGTAAGTCGTTCGGGCAAATCAACCGCCGCCAGCCTGGCCACGCTGATTGCTGCCATCCTGGTCGGATCACAGGATTCGCAGGCTGGTCAGGCTGTTCTTCTCACCGGCATTGCTGGCAGCCAGCAGGCAGCGATCAATTTTACCCGCCGCAATGAATATGAAGCTGACCGCGTCGGTATCGGTATACTCACCAAATCGGGTATAGACCCGAACGGCATGGTGGATTTTTTCCAGATTCTGCTGGCGCAGAGCCGGGACAATAACCTTGAATATTTACAGACGCACCCGTTGAATGAGAACCGTGTCGCCGAAGCGCGCGACCGAATCAAGGCAACGCAGGTTAAACTACCCAGTGACAGTGATGACTTTGAATTTGCCAAAGCCCGGGTTGCTGTTCTTACCAGCAACCAGCCTGAAACCTTCATTACAAAAGATGCTAAAGCAAACGATGTGTTTGGTCTTTACCAGAAAGCAATCGCGGAAATAAAAGCACAGCGATCTGATCTGGCCATCCCGATACTCGAAGCACTGACGCACAAGCACAGTTATCCATGGATCAAACTTGCGCTAGCTCATGCCTATGAGAATCAAAACCAGATGAAAAAAGCGCTCGATACGCTGGCGCAACTGAACAGTTTTTATCCAGATTATTTACCTGTCACCTTGAGCTATGCTGAAGCACTGACAGCAAATCATCAGTCCGAGAAAAGCATTGCCCTGCTCAAGCACCAGCTCCAGTATAATGATGACGCCGTGATTCATCAGCAGCTCGCACATGCCTATTTTATTAATGGTCAGACCGCGGCTGCACTGGAATCCACTGGCAACCAGTATTTACGCGAAGGCTATCTTGAACTCGCCAGCCAGCAATATGAAAACGCTTTATCGCAACCCAATCTCAGCGAAAGCAGCCGCCAACGCCTGATCGCTAAAAAAGAACAACTGAAGGAAAAAATACAGGAAAAAAATTCCGCGAACCAGTAAAGACGTTGCTCCAGTATTTTTATTCACTATTTAGCTGCATATTGAATGTCTCTAATATAAGACAATATTAATAATGCGTTTTTTCACTTGATAGTGGGGAATAAATACCTCTCAACCCTTGCCTTACACGAATCTCGGAGTATGCTATAGGCCTAATTCACTCGTTGAATCAGACTTTCATAATATTTTTCGGAGGAGCACAGAATGCGGCTATCCGCACATTTCATAAAAACAACAGCGTCCGTTGCAGCCCTTGTCGGTTGCCTCGGTTTATTCGCAGCGCCAACCGTAGCTAATGCTGATGGTGCATCAGATATCGCTGCCGGTCAAAAACTGGCATTTAACCGCAAAAAGGGCAACTGTCTTGCGTGTCACGAAATTGCAGGAGGCACTCTTGCTGGAAATATCGGGCCTCCACTGGTATCGATGAAAGCACGCTTCCCAAATATTGATGACCTGCGGGCACAGATTTATGATGCGCGTGTCAAAAATCCTAATACGATCATGGTTCCATTCGGTCCCAATAAAGTACTGACAGACAAAGAAATTGACCTGATCACAAAATATATCTACACATTATAAAAACGTTTAAAGAGGTAAAACTAGATGAACCAGAATCGTAGATTTCTGCTTAAGGGCACACTGGCCGCCAGCGCGGCGGGTGTTGCTATCAGTGCAGGCCTGCTGACACCAAGAGTCGCTATGGCGGCGTGGTCGAAAAAGGCATTCGAAGCCACTGATGTCGACTCCGCACTGACAGCAAGCATGGGCAGCGCAGCCATGACTGAAAGCAGCAAGGTAACACTTAAAGCACCTGATATTGCTGAAAATGGAGCCGTTGTGCCAGTGACTGTTTCCAGCAGCATTCCCAACGTCGAATCCATAGGTATCCTTGTAGCAAATAACGCACAGCCACTGAGTGCAACCTTCAATCTTGGCGCTACCACAGAAGCTGATGTTTCAACCCGTATTAAAATGGGCAAGACATCTGACGTGATCGCTATTGTAAAAGCAGGCGGCAAGCTTTACAGCACTAAGAAACAGGTCAAAGTCACCATCGGTGGTTGCGGCGGCTAATTAAAAATACAAGATACGAGGTTATAGTAAACATGGCTAATTCAATAAAAGTTCGTGCCAAAGTAAAAGGTGGTGTGGCAAACGTTAAATGCCTCATCAGCCACCCAATGGAAACTGGCTTGCGAAAAGATAAGAAAACCGGCAAGAAGATTCCGGCGCATTTTATTCAGGAAGTCCATTGCGAAAGCGCTGGCAAATCCGTACTGAATGCGGAATGGAATGGTTCGATCTCCAGAAACCCTTTTCTCTCATTTGCTTTCAAAGGCGCCAAAGCTGGTGACTCACTGAAAATTAGCTGGGTAGATAACAAGGGTGAAAGCGATTCGATAGAAACCACGCTTAAGTAAGTATCGAACTTGCCAAACCTACCGGAAAAAAATAAACCAGAAGGTGAACAATGAATAAAATTGCTCTCGTGATAACGTCTGTGCTCATGGTGGTGACTCCGCTCGCTTCCCATGCTACGCCCAGTCAAGACTTGAAGGCTTTCCGTAAACACTTCACTCAAAAGTTCCCAAAAACGCCGTTTAGCGATTTCGTGAATGGCGTGTACGCAATCGACAAAGGTCACCGCGAACAGTGGGAAGCTTTTGAAGAATTCCCTGCTTACGAGCCCGCCATCGACAAAGGCAAAGCCTTGTTCGAAAAGAAATTTGCTAATGGCAAGGGATTTTCTGACTGCTTCCCGAACTATAAGAAGGGCATTCGTCAAAACTATCCCTACTTCGATACCGCCACAGGTGAAGTGGTTACGCTCGAAGGCACCATCAACAAATGTCTGGCCGACAACGGCGAAAAGCCTTATGGGTGGAAGAAAGGTCCAATAGCCCAGGTCAGTGCCTACCTGGCGTATTTGTCCCGCGGCCACAAGTTCAACGTAAAAATACCGAACGATCCAAAAGCACTTGCAGCTTATAATCGCGGCAAGGAGTTCTTTTTTGCGAAACGCGGTCAGCTGAACCTGGCCTGTGCGGACTGCCATTACTACTATGCTGGCAGTCATATCCGTGCTAACACATTAAGCCCGGCGCTTGGACATCCTACCGGCTTCCCGGTTTACCGCAACAAGTGGGCTAACCTGGGTACGCTGCATCGCCGTTATGGTGGTTGTAACAAGCAGGTCCGCGCCAAGCCGTTCAAGGCACAAAGCGTTGAGTACAGGGATCTGGAATACTTTGAGACCTATATGAGCAATGGTCTTGTGGTAAACGGCCCCAGCATACGCGAATAAAAGCGCTACTGGTAAAACCAAAAAAAACCCCGCATCGCGGGGTTTTTTTTGTCTGTAAAACTGTGCTCAAAATATCTGGTGGGTCGTCCGCGACTCGAACGCGGGACCATCGGATTAAAAGTCCGGTGCTCTACCAACTGAGCTAACGACCCGAAGGCGCGCATAATACATGGAGCGGCCGATAAAAACAAACAGCACGCTTCGATTAACGGCTCGACTTGATATAGCGAGTTGGATCAGGGACGCCGGCCTGAGCGAAACCCTGCTTTCTAAAGCCACAGGAATCACACAGACCGCAGGCACGGCCCTCAGCATCCGCCTGATAGCAGGACACGGTCCGGCTGTAATCAACCCCCAGCTCGCTGCCGGTACGGATAATCTCCGCCTTGGACATTTCGAGCAGTGGTGTATGTATGTGCAGACGCTGGCCTTCCACCGCTGCACGCGTCGCCAGGTTGGCCATCTCGGTGAAAGCCTGGATATACTCAGGCCGGCAATCAGGATAACCCGAGTAATCGACTGCGTTCACACCGATGAAAATATCGGCCGCGCCCCGTATCTCTGCCACAGCCAGCGCATGCGCCAGAAACACCGTGTTCCTGGCCGGCACATAGGTAACCGGGATGCCGCTGCTGTCATGGCCATCGGTACTTACGGGGACATCGATGGACGCTTCAGTGAGCGCAGAACCGCCCAGCACGCCGTCATCGAGACGAATAATCAGGTGTTCGATCTGGTATTGATTCGCCAGCTCGCGCGCTGCATTGAGTTCAGAGATATGCCTCTGGTGATAATCAAAACTGAGCGCGGTCACCTCGAAATCCCTGTGCGCGATCGCGAGCACGGTGGCTGAATCCAGCCCACCCGATAACAGGACGATGGCTTTGGGTTTGCTACTCATCAACAGCCCGGGCGATTGCCCCAGAGATATTTGTGTAGCTGGATTTGCAGGCGCACAGGCAGCCTGTCGCGCAGGATCCACTCGGCCAGTTCTGCTGCCGGGAGCTGTTCATGGCTCGGCGAAAACAGGATCTCGCACTTATCAGCCAGCCCATAGTCTGCCATCGTGTCCAGGCACCACTGGTAATCGGTCGCATCACAGATCACGAACTTGAGCTGGTCTCTGTCGGTGAGCAGATCAAGATTACTGTACAGGTTTTTTGTCACCTCGCCAGACCCCGGTGTTTTGAGATCGACCACCCGCACCACTCTGGAATCGACCCCGGAAATATCCATCGCACCGCTGGTTTCCAGCGAGACCTCGTAACCATCATCACAGAGCTGCGAGAGCAGCTCCAGACAGGCTTTTTGCGCCAGCGGTTCACCACCGGTCACCGTGACATAACGCGCTCCGTAAGCCGCAACCTGTTTGCGTATTTCGGCAATCGGCTGCCACTCGCCACCACTGAACGCATAAGCGGTGTCACAATAGCCACAGCGCAGCGGGCAGCCGGTGAGCCGCACAAATACGGTGGGCACACCGACACTGCGGGTTTCGCCCTGCAGAGAATGGAAAATTTCGGTAATGCGCAATCGTGAAGTCTGCGCTGATGACTGGGTCATGAGAAAGTAGACTGAATGGCTTAATGGCCTTCGCGTTGCATGCGGTCGATCCGTTCCTGCGCCTTTTTCGCAACCGGGTTGTTCGGATACAGTTTGATCACCTGTTGCAGGCTGTCACGTGCGGCTGACCAGTTTTTCAGCTCGTAATACACATAACCGATCTTGAGCCTGGCACCGGGTATTTTTGTGCTCTCCGGATATTGTGCAATCAGACGCTGAAATTCTTCCAGCGCTGTTTTGTAATCACGCGATACATAATTGGCCTCGCCCAGCCAGTATTGCGCATTGTCAGCATACCGACTGTGCGGATAGGTCTTCAGAAAATCCTGAAAAGCCTTGATCGATGGCTGGTAGCGCCCTTCCTTGAGTAAAGTAAACGCGTTTGCATACGCATCCTGGCCATCGGCATCGCCACCAGCGGGTGCCGCCGCACTGGTACTGGTTGCCCCTGTCGGTGCGGAAACGGCTCCAGAAGCAGAGCCCGACCCCACGACCGGGGGAGCGACACCTGAGGAGTGAACACCGCCACCACCGCCGGCCTCCAGTGCACTCAGGCGTCTGTCCATATCCAGGTACAGGCTCCGCTGGCGTTGTTTGATCATGTCGAGATCGTAATTCAACTGATCGATCTCACCGCGTAACTGCGATATTTCCTGGTGCATGGCATCCATTTGCTGCGCCTGATTTTGCAGAACATCCGGACCCACCAGACGCTCGACACGCTCCAGCCGCTGTTCCACGGTCATGTTCGACAGGATATTATCCGCTGCATACAACGAAGTGCTGGACAGACCAGCCAGCGCCGCCAGCATAATACTGGCGGTGCCCTGTTTTAGTCGTTTTGACATGTGCGATGACATGCATTTACTCCCTGAATATTACGTAGGTTATTCGTAGACGATTTCAACCCTGCGATTCTTGGCCCAGGCCTGTTCATTGTGGCCGGGATCGGCAGGCTTTTCTTCACCATAACTGATGATGGTGATCTGATCATCGCGCACGCCCTGAAATAACATCAGGCGCTTAACAGACTGTGCACGACGGTCCGCCAGCGCAATATTATACTCGCGTGAGCCACGTTCATCAGTATGACCTTCAAGGCGAACATGAACATCTGGATTCAGAGCCAGATATTTACCATGATATTTCACCAGGTCAAGATATTCGGGTTTCAGCTCGCTACTGTCAAAATCGAAATAGATGGTTTTCTGCGAGAGAATATTCCCCGGATCATTGATCGCGCCCTTTTCATACGAGACGCTGTAATTCTGCCCCGCCAGTGTGGTTTCAGCAGCAGCGGCCGGCGTGGAAACACTGCCTGCCTGAGCAGCGCTCTGCTCCGTCTGATTTGGTGTCGCCGCCGACTCATCACGTACTGCCTGACCGCCACAGGCCGAGAGCATCAACAACATCACACTTGCCAATAGTATCTTTTTCATTTTTTTCACCCTGCAAAAAGTCCGCCCAACACGGGCTGACGTAAATTTTAATGACTGGTTTTTCTAACCGGTGCCCACGAAGGTTCGCGCACTTCACCGTCGGACAACACCAGTCGCTGTTTGTGCCTGCCATCGGTCGAAACAGCCGCCAGCACGCCACGTCCGTTCACCTGTGAAGCATAAAGAATCATGCTGCCATTGGGCGCAAAATCAGGCGATTCATCTTCCGGACCGTCGGTCAGTATCTGCATCACGCCAGTATCAAGAAACAGCACCGCAATACGAAAGTTATTGCCCTCGCCGTGAACAAAAGCAATCACCTTGCCGTCTGGTGACACACTTGCATTCGCATTGTAATCACCTTCAAAGGTCAGACGTTTAACTTGCGAAAGATTAGATAACTCGACCTGATATATCTGTGGCTTACCGCTGCGGCTGGAGGTGAATACCAGTGACTTACCATCCGGCATCCAGGTGGCTTCCGTATCAATCGACCAGTGATGGGTAATACGGGTCAGCTGCCTGGTCTGAAGATTCAGAATATAAATGTTCGGATTGCCGTCTTTCGACAGGGTCAAGGCCAGTTGCGTACCATCCGGCGACCATGCGGGGGCACCGTTAATCCCTTTATACGAGGCCACTTTTTCGCGTTTGCCAGTGCTGATGTCGTGTATATAAATTGCTGACTGGCCGCTCTCGAACGATACATACGCAATTTTTGTGCTGTCCGGTGACCATGCCGGCGACATTATCGGCTGTTTCGAAGTCAGCAGGGTCTGCGAATTGAAACCATCGGTATCTGCAACCTGCAAACGATACTCGGTTTTATTATCGGCTGTACGACTTGATGTGATGTAGGCAATGCGCGTATCGAAAGCCGGCCCCAGCCCTGTGACCTTGCCAATAATATAATCACTGATGCGGTGCGCAACATAACGCAGACTCTGGCTATTGGCATTGAAGCTGTAACCCAGGACCTGCTGCCCCTTGAGCACATCGAACAATCTGAACTGAACCTGGTAGGTCCCGTCTTTTAAGCGCTGCACATTACCGATCACCAGATGATCCATGCCTGCTATGCGCCAGGTTTTGAAGTCAATCTGGCTCGGTGAGGTCGGACGCGATAGCATGTCTTTTTCAGGCAGGGGCGAAAACTGGCCGCTACGCGCGAGATCGGAAGTGATAATGGCTGAGACATCAGCGTCTGCAAGTTTGGGGCCACCGCTCCACTGAAACGGTATGACCGCAATCGGCAGCGCACCTTCCACACCTTCGGTAATATCAATATTGAGCACCGCACTGGCATTACCGGCCGCAAACAGTAACACGGCGGCAGCAAAAAATCGTTTCAAATTCATAAATTTAATTATCATTGATTGCTCAATCGACAGTTTCTTATTTCGGTTTAAAAGTAAAATGAATTTCGCGGTCAAACACATCAGGGTTTGGTGCAGGAGGTAAAGGCGATGACTTCCACACCGCGCGTTCGACCGATTGCTGAAACACAGCATCCGCGGTACAACCCTGTAATTTGACACTGGTGACATCGCCTATCACTGTCTGTGTCACGATAACGTCACACGAATCTCCGCTGGTCACAGCCGCTGGCCGCAACCAGTTACCCTCGACTTTCTGTTCGATGAGCTTAACATACTGCGCGCGCAGAACATCGAGCTTACGCGCGCGTGCTGCCTGCTGGCGCGCTTCCTCAGCACTTTTTTCTTCTTCTGCGATCTTGCGCTTAAGATCCGCTTCCGCCTGTTGACGTTGCGCCTCTGCTTCGGCCAGCTGCTTTTGCTTTTCGGCCTCCTGTTTACGTTTTTCTGCTTCCTGCTGGCGCTTCAATTCTGCCTGACGTCTGGCTTCTGCTGCCTTGCGTTTTTCTTCCTCAGCCTGTTTCTGTTTCGCCAGCGCCTGGCGTTTCTGTTCTGCGCGCTGCGCCTGTTCCATCTGCTGCTTTTTCTTTTCCAGTGCGGCCAGCTGGCGCTGTTTGTTTTCCAGTTCGCGGCGCGCCTTGTCCTCCGCCTGCTTACGTGCCTGCTCTGCCGCCAGTTGCTGCTGCTTTTTCAACTCGGCCTGCTGTTTAAGTTTGGCCGCTTCGGCATCCACCTTGTCGGCATCAACCATCACGGCCTTCACCGTGACATTTTTTGAAGCAGACGATCTGGGTACTTCGCTATTGAGCAGATTAAAGCTCAACAGTGCAATGAGCACAATATGCAACAAAACAGCAAGCACCAGCACCCGCGGATTTTTTTTGATGTCCTGCCATAAGCTCGTCGAACCCATGAAGCTCATTCCGCCTTAATGCTTCGTGCCGGCAACATCCGGTTGTTCGGTCATCAGCCCAATTTTTCCCACGCCAGCGCTTTGCAGCAACACCATCGCAGAAGTGACCTTGCCATAATCAACGGCCTGGTCACCGCGCACCAGTACCGGTGTTTCAGGATGGTACTTGATCACCGCAGCAACACGATTGACCAGGGTTTCTGCATCTATGGGCGAATCTTTGTTATCACCTACATTGAGATAATACGCACCCTTTTTGCTCACGGTTAATACCAGTGGCTCACGCTGATCAGGCGACAGGGGTTTGGCGCTCGCCTGTGGAAGTTCGATTTCAACCCCTTCCTGCAACAAAGGTGCGGTGATCATAAAGATCACCAGCAATACCAGCATGACGTCAATATACGGAACAATATTAATATCGGACGCCAGTTTGTGTTTTTTTCTGCTCACGCACTGACTTCCGCATCACTGTGTGATTCTTCCGGCATGCGAAGGCTCTGGCGCTGCAGGATGGTGGCAAACTCCTCAGCGAAGTTGTCGTAAGCACCGGTAATGCGATCAACTTTTTCAGCATAACGATTGTATGCAATGACCGCAGGAATCGCGGCGAACAAGCCCATGGCAGTCGCGATCAGCGCTTCTGCGATACCCGGGGCTACCATTGACAGACTGGCATGCTGCACTGAGCCAAGTGCGGTAAACGAGCGCATGATGCCCCAGACAGTACCGAACAGACCAATATAAGGACTGGTAGAACCGATCGTGGCCAGCAGCGCAAGATTGGCTTCAAGCCGATCTTCTTCACGCGCCAGTGTGACTTTCATGCTGCGTTGTACGCCTGCCAGCATCATCTCGGTATTACTGCCTCCGCGTTTGTGCATACGCACATATTCGGAAAAACCCGATTCGAATATTTTTGCCAGTCCGCTCAGTGCATCAGTGCGACGTTTGACCTGGGTATACAGATCAGAAAGATTGATCCCCGACCAGAACTGGTCCTCAAAACGTAACGCTTCCTGCTGCGCCTGTTTGAGCAGCTTGTATTTGAGAAAAATGACCATCCACGAAGTAACCGACGCGGCGAGCAATATCAGCATGATGATTTGCACCGGTATGCTGGCGCGCACCACCAGTAACATTAACGACATATCTGTTTCCATGCTCAGTAACTCTGTTTTAGTTTGTTAAGGATATTATCAGGCATGGCACATGCCGAAAAATTTTCAGCCTTGAGACAGGCAACCACAATCTCTGCAGTGCATAACTGCAGCTGATCTGACTGACGGTGGATTCGCTGGGTAAAACCAAGACTCGCCCGGCGCAACGAGTTAATAGTACTGGTGATCATAAGTTCGTCATTAAACACAGCCGGTTTTTCATATTTGATCGCAACACTGTGCACGGCAAATATCAAGCCCTGCTCCTGTTTTAACTGGTCCTGCTCAAAACCAATACTGCGCAACATTTCGGTGCGTGCGCGTTCCATAAACTTCAGGTAATTGGCGTAATAGACCACGCCCCCCGAATCGGTATCCTCGTAATAGACACGTACTGGCCAATAAAATTCACCGTGTTTCTCTGCCACGTTCAAAAATTACTCTGTTTATTTATTCATGGATGTATTTATTGATCGTCAAGACCAAGAACCGCCTGTGCTGGCAGCTCATCTTTCGGCGCAGGTAAACCAAAATGCCGATACACTTTTGCGGTTGCAACGCGACCACGCGGTGTGCGCATCAAGTATCCCTGCTGGATCAAATACGGTTCGATCACATCTTCTATGGTATCGCGTTCTTCACTGATCGCGGCCGCCAGGTTCTCTACCCCGACCGGACCACCGTCGAATTTTTCGATAATCGCCAGCAGCAGGCGCCGATCCATGACATCAAAACCCAGCGGATCGACCTTGAGCAGTTCCAGTGCAGCGTGACCGACCTCGGCACTGACCGTGCCATCGGATTTCACTTCGGCATAATCGCGCACCCGGCGTAACAAACGATTGGCGATACGCGGTGTACCACGTGCACGCCGAGCGATTTCTTCCGCACCATCGTGCGACACCTTTCACATTCATAATGTCTGCACTGCGCTCGACGATGTAAGTCAGGTCGGCCACGGTGTAAAAATCCAGGCGCAGCACAATGCCAAAACGGTCGCGCAACGGTGAAGTCAATGAACCCGCGCGGGTAGTGGCACCGACCAGGGTAAACGGTGGCAGGTCGAGTTTGATCGAACGCGCTGCCGGACCTTCACCGATCATGATGTCGAGCTGGTGGTCTTCCATCGCGGGATACAGAATTTCTTCGACCACCGGGCTGAGACGATGAATTTCGTCAACGAACAACACATCGTGCGGCTCCAGATTGGTCAGCAGTGCCGCCAGGTCACCGGGTTTTTCCAGCACCGGACCGGAGGTTGAATGCAAACGCGCCTGCATTTCATTGGCGACGATATGCGCCAGCGTGGTTTTACCCAGACCGGGCGGACCGTAAAACAGGACATGATCGAGCGCTTCCTGGCGCGCTCTTGCTGCCGGGATAAAAATATCGAGCTGTTCGGTGACCCCGGGCTGACCGCGATAATCTTTTAAAAACTGTGGCCGAATCGCACGATCAATAGCGACTTCATCCGCACCCTGCTCAGCCGAAATAATGCGCGCTTCACTCATACCCTGCACCCATAAACCATACGCTCATAAAGATCATCCTCGAACCGTCGACTGCAGCGCGGCCTTGATAATGGCTTCGGTAGCCAGGCCCTCGGTCGCCACCGCGCGCACCATATGGCTCGCGTCCTGTGCCTTGTAACCCAGCGAAATCAATGCGCTGACCGCATCACTGACCGGGTTCGCCGCCGTTTCCAGTCTGGCCGCATGGCTAGTACCGGGCAGGCCTGCCTTGATATCATCACCCAGACGGTCGCGTAATTCTACGATCAATCGCTCGGCAGTTTTTTTACCCACACCCGGCAAAGCGGTTAACGACCGGGCATCGCTTTCGATAATACAGCGGGTAAATTCATCACTGCTCACGCCCGACAAAATAGTGAGCGCGAGCTTGGGACCAACGCCATTGATCTTGATCAGGGTACGAAACAGATGGCGTTCGGTTTCGCTATAAAAGCCGTACAACAACTGCGCATCTTCGCGCACCACCATGTGGATGTGCAGAACCAGTTTTTCGCCGCAGGCCGGGAGCTGATAAAACGTGGTCATCGGCGCTTCCACTTCGTAACCCACGCCCTGCACATCGAGCATCAGGCGCGGTGGATGCGTACTCACCAGCAATCCGGACAGACGGCCGATCATACCCAGCGCCCCCGGCGCACACCGCGCACCTGAACCCCGCTTTGCACGTGCAAATGGTTGGCGTGACACATCGCAATCGCGAGCGCATCGGCCGCATCGCTTTGGGGTACATGGTCCAGTTCGAGCAATAACTTCATCATTTTCTGTATCTGTTTTTTATCTGCGGTGCCGGTACCGACCACCGCTTTTTTGATTGCCCGCGCGCTGTATTCACCCACCGGAAGTCTTGCCTGCACCGCAGCACAGATCGCAGCACCACGCGCCTGGCCCAGTTTCAATGCAGAATCCGCATTGCGCTGCATGAACACCTGTTCGATCGCCATGGCTTCGGGCTGCCATTCTTCGATCAGCTCTGTCACCCGAGAAAAAATCATCCCCAGTTTGTCAGCCAGTGATTCGCCCTGAATCACCAGATGCCCGCTGGTCACATGCTGATGGCGAAAACCATCGGTGTCCAGAATCGCATAACCGGTGCTGCGCGAACCGGGATCGATGCCAAGCACTCGGGTCTGGTTTCTCAAACATCACCCGACAGTTGTGCGAGTATCTCGTCTGAAAAATCGGCATTGGTGTGCACCTGCTGCACATCGTCGAGTTCTTCCAGAGCATCGATCAGCTGCATGACTTTTTCCGCGTCTTCCAGATCCAGTTCAACCGGAATAGTCGGCTTTTCGATAATCTCCGCATTCTCGGGCGCAAAACCCGCTGCGCTCATGGCATCATTCGCCGCGATAAAATCTTCGAACGTGGTACTGACTTCAACACTGCCATCCGCATTGCGTTCGACATCTTCCGCACCAGCATATAACGCAGCCTCCAGGATGGCATCGTAATCACTGCCTTCGGGGTAGGTTAACAGGCCGATGCGGTTGAACATATAGGCCACCGAACCATCGGTACCCAGATTGCCACCGGCTTTGGAAAACACATGGCGCACATCCGACACCGTGCGATTGCGGTTGTCGGTCATACAGTCGACCATCACCGCGGTGCCACCCGGACCATAGCCTTCATAGCGTATTTCATCGTACTGACTGGCATCGCCCTCTCCACTGCCGCGTTTGATCGCGCGCTCAATGGTGTCACGGGTCATGTTCACCGCCAGCGCTTTGTCGACCGCGAGGCGCAAACGCGGATTACTGGCCACATCACCGCCTCCGCCACTGCGTGCCGCCACGGTGATTTCACGAATCAGTTTGGTGTATATCTTGCCGCGTTTTTTGTCCTGGGCGGCTTTGCGGTGTTTGATGTTCGCCCATTTACTGTGCCCGGCCATGCCAATCCTGTACCCTTCAAAAACTCTGGCAAAGTCTAGCACTGCGCGGCACGCGGGTCAGCCATCAGGCCACGCCTGAATTGAGCAGCGGTGTGACCGTGTCCTGATCAAATTGACCGGTGCGCAAAAACGTTACCACTTCATGTGCCACCCGGGGTGACATCAGCATGCCGGTGTGACTGACGGGTAAGGTAATAAAATCACTGGCACCCTTGAGCTGGGTTTCGCTCACCGCCACGGTTCCATCGTGCGGCACTTCTGCGGGGCCGCCTGCGACCATGCCGATCCCCAGCGGGAAAGTGCCGGCAATGACACCCAGATCCTGCCAGCCCTTCCATTCCGGCGCATCGCCCAGCAGTCCCCGCTGCCGGCTTTTGCCCAGCAGCCAGCGGGTCAGTGGCGTGCGCACCAGACGACGACTCACGGTGCTGCCCTTCGCCGGACAACCGAGCAACACAATACGGCCTTTACTGATAAAAGGAAACTGTTCGAACAGATGCAGCAGAATAATGCCACCGTAGCTGTGGCCGACAAAATGCACTCGCGGCGCCACGATACGCTCGGCCTGCAATTTCAGGCGCTGTGCAAGATCGGCCGGCGGCTGGCTCCAGACATGATAATTGAAGCTGTGTACCTCATAGCCGCTTTGCTTCAGGCGATGGCGCAGGCGCCAGAGATCAACTCCGTTACTCCAGACCCCATGCACCAGTACGACTGCTTCTTTCATGGCGCAATTCTAGCAGGGAGATGCGTCTTTAAGGGGATACCTCGAGCATGCGTTGTAATGCCAGTCTGGCCTGTTCTGCGGTAGCCGCAGGCACGGTCACCTGGTTGACAACATTACCTTCGACCAGATTTTCCAGCACCCAGGCCAGATGCTGTGGATCGATGCGAAACATGGTGGAACACATGCAGACGCTGGGCGACATGAAATGCACCTGCTTGCCCTGGTGTTTGAACTGCTGGGCAAGACGATTGACCAGATTGAGTTCGGTCGCCGACCAGCCAGCGGGTATTCGGCTCGGCCTCGGCGATGGTTTTGATAATGTATTCGGTGGAACCGACATAATCCGATTTCTGACAGACCTCAAAAGGGCTCTCGGGATGCGCGATCACTTTTGTTTCGGGGTATTGCGCAAGAAACTGATCGATCTGCTCCGGCTGGAACATCTGGTGCACCGAACAAAAGCCTTTCCACAGAATCATGCGCGCGTTTTTGATCTGCTCTGCGCTGAGCCCGCCCATGGGCTGATCGAAATCCCAGATCACCATCTCGTCCAGCGGGATACCCATTTTATAAGCGGTATTGCGGCCCAGATGCTGGTCGGGGAAAAACAGCACTTTTTCACGCTGCTCGAAACACCAGTCGAGCACGTTGCGGGCATTGGTCGAGGTGCAGACAATGCCGCCGTGACTGCCGCAAAAGGCTTTCAGATCGGCCGCGGAATTGATATAGGTCACCGGAGTGACCTGCTTCATCCGGATTCGAGCACGCTGGCCAGCTCCTGCCAGGCGCGCTGGACATTGCTCAGGTTCGCCATATCCGCCATGGCACAACCGGCGGCCAGGTCGGGCAGAATGCGACACCTGTTCCGGGCGCGACAGAATATCGGCCACTTCGGCCATAAAATGCACACCGCAAAAAACGATATAGTCGGCTTTCGATGCCGCGGCCTGACGCGATAATTTCAGCGAATCACCGCGTAAAATCAGCGTGCTGGAAGACTTCATCGCGCTGGTAATGGTGGCCCAGAATCACCAGCCGCTCACCCAGTGCTTCGCGCGCGCGCAGAATGCGAGCTTCGCACTCGTTATCGTCGAGCAAGGTATAAGGCTGAACCGCAACTGCACTCATGCGTCAGGTCACTCCAGGTGATAATCGATCTCATTGAGAGTAACAATATGGTCACAAATTTCAACGACTCAATGGGGGTAGACAGTACGGACGTGTGTAAATCCTACAAAGACACAGACAAAAAGACAGAAACTTGCACCACAGAGGCACAGAGAACACGGAGAAAAATAAATTATTGTTAAGCTAAAGAAACTGAATCTCGCTATGTCTTAACCAACAAGACGCCACAATATTACTAAGTTTTCCTCTGTGTTCTCTGTGCCTCTGTGGTGAAATCTTTTAGTCTTTAGCTTTTTCCTCAACCTTGCGCAAACGCAGGTTGAGTTCTTTCAGCTGCGCGGCGGAGACTTCTGCCGGGGCCGAGGTCAGTGGACAGGCTGCGCTCTGGGTTTTGGGGAAGGCCATGACATCGCGGATCGATGTCGCACCACTCATCAGCATCACCAGCCGGTCGAGACCGAACGCGATGA
>CAVRHW010000025.1:35000-36388 GCA_963721085.1 uncultured Gammaproteobacteria bacterium | reverse complement strand
TTTTCGGCGTGCGGGTTTCTCACCCGCATTATCGTTACTCACGTCAACATTCGCACTTCTGATACCTCCAGCAAACCTTACAGTTCACCTTCAATGGCGTACAGAACGCTCCTCTACCACTCGCAAAGCGAGTCCGCAGCTTCGGTATGTAGCTTAAGCCCCGTTAAATCTTCCGCGCAGGCCGACTCGACCAGTGAGCTATTACGCTTTCTTTAAAGGATGGCTGCTTCTAAGCCAACCTCCTGGCTGTCTGGGCCTTCCCACATCGTTTCCCACTGAGCTACAATTTTGGGACCTTAGCTGGCGGTCTGGGTTGTTTCCCTCTTGACGACGGACGTTAGCACCCGCCGTCTGTCTCCCGTGCTAGAACTTGTTGGTATTCGGAGTTTGCAATGGGTTGGTAAGTCGGGATGACCCCCTAGCCATAACAGTGCTCTACCCCCAACAGTTATACACGAGGCGCTACCTAAATAGCTTTCGAGGAGAACCAGCTATCTCCGAGCTTGATTAGCCTTTCACTCCGAGCCACAGCTCATCCGAATCTTTTTCAACAGATCCCGGTTCGGCCCTCCAGTAGGTGTTACCCCACCTTCAGCCTGGCCATGGCTAGATCGCCCGGTTTCGGGTCTACACCTTGCGACTATGGCGCCCTATTAAGACTCGGTTTCCCTACGCCTCCCCTAAACGGTTAAGCTTGCCACAAAATGTAAGTCGTTGACCCATTATACAAAAGGTACGCAGTCACAGAACAAGTCTGCTCCTACTGCTTGTACGCATACGGTTTCAGGTTCTATTTCACTCCCCTCAACGGGGTTCTTTTCGCCTTTCCCTCACGGTACTGGTTCACTATCGGTCGGCAACGAGTATTTAGGCTTGGAGGGTGGGCCCCCCATATTCAGACAGGATAACACGTGTCCCGCCCTACTCAATTTCATCACTTACGTCTTTTCGTCTACGGGACTATCACCCACTACGGTCGCACTTTCCAGAGCGTTCAACTAAAACGTTAGCAACTTAAGGCCTGGTCCCCTTTCGCTCGCCGCTACTTAGGGAATCTCGGTTGATTTCTTTTCCTCCGGGTACTTAGATGTTTCAGTTCCCCGGGTTCGCCTCCCATACCTATTTATTCAGTATGGGATACCTCAAAGAGGTGGGTTTCCCCATTCGGAAATCCCCGGATCAAAGCTTGTTTATCAGCTCCCCGAGGCTTATCGCAGATTACTACGTCCTTCATCGCCTGTTGCCGCCAAGGCATCCACCATATGCGCTTATTCACTTGACCATATAACCCCAAGAAAACTTGGCCTGGGGTATGGTTATATCTCATGAGTAACACTTGAATACTTATACAATTTACCCACAAACGATTAACGATAATCATCTGTGTT
>CAVRHW010000025.1:0-32500 GCA_963721085.1 uncultured Gammaproteobacteria bacterium | reverse complement strand
GCGCAAGCCCTAAATCATATTCTTTTTTACTTTAAAAGCAGACTGGGCTTGCTCCACGCCGGGCGGCAGTCTACACCAATGATTTTGAAATGGAACACCCTTTTGGGTTAATTTTTGATTAATTTCTATCGCCATCAGAGCTGCCCTCACCATCGGGGGAATACCATGCAGTTGATTAGTCGCGTTATGCTCTATGCATCTGTCACAAACCGCAAAAGCAAGCCCATGAACCAGCTTTCTCAGGAAACCAGCCCATATTTACTCCAGCACGCCGACAACCCTGTCGCCTGGCAGGCCTGGAACCCGGAGGCACTGGCTCGGGCACGTGCCGAGAACAAACCCATCCTGCTCTCGATCGGTTATTCCGCCTGTCACTGGTGCCATGTCATGGCCCATGAGTCATTTGAAGACCCTGAAACGGCAGCACTGATGAACGACTGGTTTATCAATATAAAAGTTGATCGCGAGGAGCGCCCGGACCTCGATAAAATCTACCAGAGCGCCCATTCCCTGCTCACCGAACGGCCAGGCGGCTGGCCGTTGACCGTGTTTCTCACCCCGGATGAGCAGATGCCCATCTTCGCCGGCACTTATTTCCCGGGCGAGCCGCGTTACGGCATGCCATCATTCAGGCAATTGCTCGCGCATGTACACGATATCTGGCTGCACCGTAAAGAGGATATCGACAAGCAGAGCGCGTCCCTGCACGATGTCTTCCAGCGCCTGCAAAAAACGCAGCAATCCGATATCCAGCTGCACGCCATGCCGCTGGATGTGGCGCGCCGCCAGATCGAACAACAGTTCGATGCACGTGAAGGCGGTTTCAGCGGCGCACCCAAATTTCCACACCCGGCGATTCTTCAATTCGCCCTACAGCAAGGCGCCAATAATGAACAACCCGACCCACGTTTGCTGCACTGCGCGGTCTTCAGCCTGCAAAAAATGGCATCGGGCGGGATTTTCGATCATCTCGGCGGCGGCTACTGCCGCTATTCCACCGATGAACACTGGATGATCCCGCACTTTGAAAAAATGCTCTACGACAACGGGCCGCTGCTCTGGTTAGACAGCCAGGCTTTTTGTACCACTGGCGATATCCAGCTCTACGATGCCGCCATCGAAACCGGTGACTGGGTCATGCGTGACATGCAGTCACCCGAAGGCGGTTATTACAGTGCGCTGGATGCTGACTCGGAAGGCGAGGAAGGCAAGTTTTATGTCTGGGACAAAGCCGAAATCAAAAACCTTCTGGACGATGCTGATTACTCCTTGTTCGCAGACACGCTTTGGCCTTGATCGCGAAACCAATTTTGAAGACCACTGGCACTTGCACGCTTACCAGGATTACGACGCTCTGGCCAAAAGCGACCAGAGCGATGCCAACACGGTCCGCGACCGCCTGCAGCAGATGCGCAAACAGTTATTTGCTGTTCGCGAACAACGCGTGCACCCGGGCCTCGATGACAAAATCCTGACCGCCTGGAACGGGCTCATGATCGAAGGCATGGCCACCGCTGGCAGGCTACTGGAACATGAAGATTTTATCGACTCCGCCCAACGTGCCGCCGACTTTGTCCGCAACTACTCTATGGAGCAAAGGCCGGCTTTGCGCCACCACCAAAGACGGGAACACCCATCTCAATGCCTACCTGGATGACTATGCATTTTTACTCAGCGGCCTGCTGGCGCTGTTACAGGCACGCTGGAACAGCGATCTCTATCAATGGGCAGGCGAAATCGCAGACACCCTGATCGCTCAGTTCGAAGCCCCTGAGGGTGGGTTTTATTTCACCAGCCACGATCACGAACAACTGATCATGCGCAGCAAAAACTTTGCCGACGATGCCATGCCTGCAGGCAACGGTGTCGCGGCACGCGCTCTGATCGAGCTGGGTTATCTCGCGGGCGAGGCCCCTTATCTCGAAGCTGCAGAACGCTGCCTCAAGGCTGGCTGGCAGTCTATGAGCGATCACCCGATCTCACATTGCAGCATGCTGATCGCGCTGCAGGAATATCTCAAACCACCCGAAATTATCATCCTGCGCGGCACCACAGATGAGCTGAGCAACTGGAAAGCAGCCGGGGCGAGGCAATATCGTCCAGGCACCATGGTGTTTGCCATTGAGAATCAGGCCGTTGTGACCGGCGCACTGGCAGATAAAAAAACACCAGCCCGGCGGTTGTGCCTATATCTGCACTGGCCATGTGTGCCAGCCCCCCATACATAACATCGACAGCTACCGGCAACATCTGGCAACATAGTTTTTCTGCAACGCCTGGCCGATTTACCATCTATTCCTTACAGGAAAGATACTTATTCCTGCAGGGAAAAGTAAATTTTCAAACTGTCTCTTGCCCGCGCTACTACTTTGGGGGTATGGTATAAAGCTCTGAACTGCAACAAGTCAGAAGGCTGTCTTAAATGTACAAAATTAATATAACTTGAGGAGAGGAACATTGTTATGTCAGATCAACGCAAACTGACCATTATTGCCACCAAGGGCACGCTCGACTGGGCATACCCTCCATTCATCCTGGCCAGCACAGCGGCTGCTCTGGGCATGGAAGTATCTATATTCTTTACTTTCTATGGTCTGAATCTGCTGCTAAAAGACACCAGCGCTCTGAAGATCACACCGATGGCAGCACCTGCCATGCCAATGAAAATGCCTTTTGGCCCCAAATGGCTGAAAAGCATCGATTTCGGTCCGAAAATTCCAAATGTGCTGTGGAACATTCCTTTCATGGATCCGATCTGCACCACATTAATGAAAAAGACCATCAGCAACTGTGGTGTCGCTTCAATCGCTGAACTGCGTGAACTGTGCCAGGAAGCAGAATGTAAATTCCTGGCCTGCCAGATGACTGTAGAACTGTTCGGTCACGATCCAAAAGCGTTCATTGACGGCTGTGAGTTCGTAGGTGCAGCAACCTACTTTGAAGAATCTGCTGACGCAACACAGTCGCTGTTCATCTAAAGAATTATAAAAGCTGAATTCCTGAAGCCGCGCATTGCGCGGCTTTTTTTGTTTGTTATCCGCAAATGAACGCGAATATACGCAAATAAAAAATTGTTGTTTAACACGACCATAGTCAATGTTTATTGGTAAGCTCCTGTCGCAGGTTTTAGTGCGATGAGCGGTATGCTGATCATTTCAGTGAAAGTAATTTGCGTTATTTGCGTTTATTAGCGGACAGATGTTGTTTGCTTTTCTGCCAGTACGCTTCCATCTGTTCCAGCGACAGGTCATCAAAGGACTTATTGTCTTCTGAAATCAGGCGCTCCATGGTCTGGAAACGCCCGATAAATTTTCTGTTGGCATAACGCATCGATTCCTCGGCATTAATATCCAGGTGCATCGCCAGATTGACACAGACAAAGAGCACATCACCGTATTCATCGATAATGCGTTCCTGATTATCAGCATGCCCTATCTCCGCTTTCAGCTCTGCCACTTCTTCTTCAAGCTTGGCGAAAACAGGCGCAATATCCGGCCAGTCAAACCCGGTCCTGGCCGCACGTTTCTGTATTTTCTGTGACCAGCGTAAGGCAGGTAGCGATGATGCAATACCATTGAGTACACTGGCGCTATCTTTGTCGTTTTTGCTATCACGTTCGTTCTGTTTATGCTGCTCCCAGCGTTCTGTCTGATGCTCAATGCTTTCGACCTGCTCATCGGCAAACACATGCGGGTGCCGACGCACCAGTTTGTCATTGATCGCAGTCACTACATCAGCAAAATCAAAAGCCCCGATTTCACTGGCCATTTGCGCATGAAACACTACCTGAAACAATAAATCACCCAGCTCATCTTTGAGATCAGCCATATCGTTTCGCTCGATGGCATCCGCTACCTCATAAGCTTCTTCGATGGTGTACGGTGATACGCTGCGAAAATCCTGTTCTATATCCCAGGGACAACCCGTTTGCTTATCGCGCAGGGCCTGCATGATTTCAATTAGCTGATTGATGGATTGCATAATAATTCTTCGACTTTAAAATAAAAAAGGCGAGCGCCAGGCTCGCCTTCTTCTGAAAAACATCACTCGGCCTTAGAAAGAGAAGCGCACACCAACATGCGCCCGATCATCCAGCTTGTATTTTGGTCCAGTGCCATTAGTCAAATCGACTTTCAACTGGCGATAGCCCACATAGGCGCGCGCACTGGGTGTCACTTCGAGCTCCAGCGCTACCCGGTACTCGGTAATGCCATCGAAATTAGAGAAACTGGTCACCGACGGCGCGACAAACGCCTCGCCCAGAATGGCAAGAGGTGTGCTCGCCGGGAATACATAGCGTACCTGACCGCCAATCGCCAGACCACCACCATCACGTCTGTCTGGTGTCAGATCCAGGCTACCCGCATATAGTTTGGCGCCAACACCAAAATGCAGTGCACGAACATCACCAGAGCTGCTGCCGCTCACCAGCATTGAGCCACTGGCCATATAATCATTGTTTTCGTTATAAAAAAACCCGTAACCGATATCGGCGCCGCCGTAACCAAATGTGGCAGATTGCGTCAGCACCACGATTTCTGCAGTTTTGCTACCAAGGCGAAAATCAATACCCGTGGCAGAGGCTGCAGAAAAAGGCACCAGAACCATCAGGCTGAGCAGGGCTTTACGTAGCAACATACTTTAATAACTCCATTGTTAAATGAATGCGCATATTAACACGACAAGGACACCGCTTTGGCTGCACATTCCAGGACAAGTTCAGTAACAATGATTTTGGTCGCATTTTTCGGCCTCAAAAAGTATTGCGGGTTCCCAGCCCAAGCCGATATTCTCCTGTTTCGATACCATAAGCCAGATCCACACGAATATCCAGATCTACAAACCGCCGTACTTTCCATCGTATGCCCACGCCCACACCGGTCTTGAGAGATGAGAATTGAATATCAGACAGTCTCTCCTCAACATCCCCGGTATCCAGAAAAAACACTTTGCGTAAATAAGGTGAATCGGAAAACTGGGACAGATATTCAAAATTCATGCGCAGCATTGCATTGCCGCGATAAGCATCGGTTTTATAACCCCGTAAGTTAGTGTTGCCGCCGATGGAAAACGCCTTATCTCCCAGTACATCATTATTTGAACGCCCAATTGCAATATTGTAATTAAAATTGGATTGTGGCGACTGACCGAATCTAAACAGGTGCGTGAAATCAATTTCCTGTTTCACATAGGGCTTCTTGGCCGCAGAGCTGCTGTTGCCCGAAAACTCTAACTTATACTGTAAAAATATGCCCGAACGATTAAATTCATGTTCCTCAATATCATCAAGGCCGGCCCTGGTTGCGTATTTAACCGTATTTTCCCTTTGCTCCAGACCTGTCGGTGATCCCAGAAAAGTAAATTTTTTGGTTACATAACTAATACCGCCTGCCACGAACAAGCCTTTACTGACACCCTCTTTGCCCAGCCATTTTAAAACATCAAAACCAAGGTCGGAACTGCGTTGCACCTGCAAGCCATTTACTGGGTCATCATCAACATCGCGCGCATCATCCAGTTTCATCGTTAATTCGTAACGACTGGAGAACGGCCGTGGAATCAAATATTCAATATTGTTGGTGTACTGATGCTTACCGTGACTCGGGCCCTTGTTTATCAAGTCCCAGTTGAGAGTGATGATTCATCCCTAGAACATTACTCCAGCGCAATTTACCTCCGTACTCCACATGATTGTTACCATCAATCCTTGCCGTAGGTAGTGGGATAATATAATAGCGTTCGATCACGGTGATCACCAGCACCACACTATCAGCTTTGGTGCCCGGCTCGATACGATAGGTGACGCGTTCAAACAAACCGAGGTTCATTATATTCTGTACTGACTCCTTGATCTTCTGCTGATCAGCAGGATCGCCTGGCTTTACTGTCATTTCCCTGAGCATTACGATGTCATGAGTGACCCGATTGCCCTCGAAGCGAATCTCCTCTATGACAGCCGCGCTCACCTGGCCCGCAAACAGCATCAGGATAATCAAATAAAGCGCTCGATTAAACAAACATATCTCCTTTCGAAATTTAGAGAAGCCTCAACTCTGCTTGCGGATATAACTCACCGATAGACTGTCGGAGATAAAGCCACATTATGCTAGAGTAAACAAACATTCAGAACCTGATTTATATTTATGCGAAAAACTGAAATTTGCATCCTCGGTGGCACTGGTTTCGTCGGTTCGCATATTGCCATTCGTCTGGCAAAGCACGGATACCGCATCAAGATTCTCACTCGCCATCGCGAAAGACATCGCCCTCTGCTGGTCATCCCGGGTATTGAACTGATCGAGGCCAATATCTTTGACCAGAACCAGTTACTCGCACAGTTTAGCGGCTGCCATGCAGTCATAAACCTCGTCGGCATTCTGAACGAAAAAGGCCATCGCGGCGACGGTTTTCATAAAATGCATGTTGAACTTGCCCAGCAGGTGCTTGATGCCTGTCTCAACAGAAAAGTTTCTCGCCTGCTGCATATGAGTGCACTTAATGCCGACGCAGAAAACGGTCCAAGCTTTTATCTACGCAGCAAGGGCGAGGCTGAAAACCTCCTGTTCGCCTCTGATAGTGACAGAATCGCGGTCACCAGCTTTCGCCCTTCGGTGATCTTTGGTCCAGATGACAGTTTTTTTAATCGTTTTGCCGGCCTGCTCAAGCTATCGCCGTTATTTTTTCCACTGGCCTGTCCAGATGCTCGCTTCGCTCCGGTGTACGTCGGCGATGTCGCCGACCGCTTTGTCTCTGCACTGACTGACCGCGGCAGCAGTGGCAAACAGCTATAACCTCTGTGGTCCGCATGAGTACTCGCTGGCCGAGCTGGTACGCTACACTGCTCATCTGCTGGGCATCAGAAAACCGGTCATCGGCCTGCCCAACAGCATCAGCAAACTCGAGGCCTCGATCTTTGAATGGCTGCCGGGAAAACCGTTTTCTATCGATAACTACAACTCGCTCAAAATTGACAGTGTCTGTCCCGACGGACCCGCACGAAGCCACCAGTATCGAGTCCATTGTGCCAGGCTATATCGGTAAGCAGCACAAATATGATGATTACCGAAAAACGGCCCGACGCTAAGAACCCCACATTTGTTGAGTAGTCCATCAATACTATTCATGGCAGAATAGCCGCCACTTTAATTCGACAGGATTTAAAAATGGCCTTTACTTCATTCAATCCACCCGTGCGCACCCTGATGGGCCCAGGTCCTTCAGATATCCACCCGCGCGTCACCGCTGCCATGGCACGCCCCTGCATCGGTCATCTCGATCCAATGTTTGTCGGCATGATGGATGAAATCAAGGAAATGCTGCAGTACGCTTTTGCCACCAAAAACCAGCTCACCATACCGGTATCCGCGCCTGGCTCGGCCGGCATGGAAAGCTGCTTCGTCAATCTGCTGGAATCGGGCGACAAGGTCATCGTTTGCCAGAATGGCGTCTTCGGTGGTCGTATGAAAGAAAACGTGGAACGCTGCGGCGCCACCGCCATCATGGTGGAAGATGACTGGGGCAAGCCCGTCGATCCCAACAAAGTGGAAGAGGCTTTCAAATCTTTCCCGAATGCCAAAGCGCTCGCCTTTGTCCACGCTGAAACATCGACCGGTGCACGCTCTGACGCAAAAACCCTGTGCGAAATCGCGCAAAAACACGGCGCGCTCAGTATCGTTGACGCCGTGACCTCACTCGGCGGTATCGAATTACAGGTCGATGCCTGGGGCATAGACGCGGTTTATGCCGGCACCCAGAAATGCCTGTCGTGTACACCTGGATTATCACCCGTCAGTTTCAGCGAGCGAGCGGTCGAAGTCATCAAAAGCCGTCACAACAAGGTACAAAGCTGGTTCCTGGATACCAGCCTGGTGATGGCGTACTGGGGCGGCGGCACCAAGCGCGCCTATCACCACACCGCACCGGTGAATGCGCTCTATGCCCTGCACGAATCGCTGGTCATGCTGCAGCAGGAAGGCATCAAACATGCCTGGACACGCCATCAGGACAATCACCTGATACTGCGCGCTGGACTCGAAGCCATGGGACTGGGCTTCGTGGTTGACGAAGAATACCGCCTGCCACAGCTCAACGCGGTCAGCATCCCGGAAGGTGTGGACGAAGCGCAGGTGCGGACGCGCCTGCTCAATGAATTCAATCTGGAAATCGGGGCCGGCCTCGGCGCACTCGCAGGCAAGGTGTGGCGTATCGGTCTCATGGGCCATAGCTCACGCAAGGAAAACATCTTCCTCTGCCTGAGCGCGCTCGAAGCAGTGCTGGGTGACATGGGCGCTGATATCAATACCGGGGTTGCGCTGGCTGCGGCGCAACAGCAGTCGCTCAGCTAATTCAGTAGAACATCATCGCAACAAAGGCTCCTGCGGGAGCCTTTTTTCAGCCTCAGGGATTATTATAAATAATCAGACTGGCGCCAGCGATCACCATCAAGCCTCCCAGCGCAGCGCTGGCATTCAGATGTGCGTGCCTGAAGAACAGATATGAAAACAGCGCAACGAACACCGGGTAAGAAATTTCGATCAAACTGGCCAGAGTTGCGTTCCTGCTGCTGATGGCCAGATAGACAAAGGCCGCGCCGGCAAGGCTGGTAAAACCGAGGACCGAAATCATTGCCTGTTCGGATAAGGGCAGGCCACGGAAGGTCTGGATATCGGTATTCAGCTGACCCGCAAAAAAAGGCACCATTAACAACATAGGCACCGTTGTCAGCACCAGCACACCGAACAGTGAAATCCGTTGCAGGGCAAAGCCCACCAGCGGATAGTGCACTCCCCATACCAGCGCAGCGCCAAGGGCCGCAAGATACCACGGTATTTGCATAATCATTATCCTTCAATAAATAACGCGACATTATATCTGTTTCCATACAGCCTTCGTACATGACTACTAAACACAGGCCCTTCTGTGGCAACATGCGGCCATGAAAACATATCTGGTCGGTGGCGCGGTTCGTGATGAACTGCTTGGTTATCCTTTTAGTGAAAAAGACTGGGTCGTGGTCGGTGCCACGGTCGAGGATATGCTCGCCCTGGGCTATCAGCAGGTGGGCAAGGACTTCCCGGTGTTCCTGCACCCTGAAACCAGAGAAGAACACGCACTGGCGCGCACCGAACGCAAGACTGCGCCTGGCTATAAAGGCTTTGCGGTTCACGCCACACCCGACGTCACTTTAGAAGACGATCTACTACGCCGTGACCTGACCATCAATGCTATCGCCAAAGACAGCGACGGCACCCTGGTCGATCCGTTTGGTGGTGTCGATGATATAAAAGCACGCATTCTGCGCCATGTTTCGCCAGCCTTTGCCGAAGACCCGGTGCGCATTTTGCGTCTGGCCCGTTTTGCTGCGCGCTACGCCCACCTCGGTTTTAGCATTGCGGACGAAACCATGGCGCTGATGCGCAACATGGTCAATGCGGGTGAGGTCGATGCGCTGGTGCCGGAACGCGTCTGGCAGGAAATGGAAAAAGCCCTGGGCGAAAAAACACCGGTACAGTTTGTCGAAGTACTGCGTGAATGCGGCGCGTTGCAAAAAATTATGCCCGAGCTCGATCGTTTATGGGGTGTGCCACAACCACCGGAACACCATCCGGAAATCGATACCGGCATCCACACCATGATGGTGCTGGAACAGGCCTGTATTTTAAGTGATGATAAACAGGTGCGCTTCGCTGCGCTGATGCACGATCTCGGCAAAGGCACCACACCGAAAGAGGAATGGCCGAAACATATCGCGCACGAAGCTCGTGGCGCAAAAATTGTGCTCGAACTCTGCCGGCGTTTGCGTGTACCCAATGATTACCGCGATCTTGCTGAACGCGTCGCACGTTTTCATCTGCATTATCACCGCGCGCTCGAACTCAAACCCGCTACCGTGGTAAAAACCCTGGAAGAACTCGACGCGTATCGTCGTCCCGAACGTTTTGAAAAATTTTTACTGGCATCGGAAGCCGATGCGCGCGGTCGTCCCGGCTACGAAACCCGTGAATTCAAACAGGGGGATTATTTCCGCAGTGCGTTTCAGGCAAGTTTGCAGGTAAACATTGCAGAACTGCGCGCACAGGGCCTGGAACACATGGCGCTGGCGAACAAAATACGAGAAGAACGCATTCGGCTGGTCAGTGAAATTAAAAATCTCGCCTGAGATGCTGCATCCAGGAAAAACCTGGCTTATCCGCGCTCGCTCAGGAAAAAATATTTTCGAATTTCGCCAGCAAAAAACGTAAACGCCAGCGCGTGGCAACATACCCCAGCAATACCCCCGCAGTATCTGCCATCGCATCCGCAATATCCGGATCGCGATGTGGGCGTAAAGCCCTGCAAAAATTCCATGAGAATCCCGAGAAACACCAAAGCCACAACCAACTGGGCACGTTGAACATTGCGATGGTATATCTGGGAAAACCAGAACATCAGAGCAAAGTAAGCAATGCGCGTGATACAGCTTGTCCTGATTCTTAAACAACCCCATGTACATCAATCGGCTTACTGGTCAAAGATAAATAAACAACCAGGGCCACGATCGCATAACCGACCAGCAGCCAGAAGAATCGATATTTCAAATCGGGGTTTGTATCAGTCATATAAATATTACCAGCCATAACTGCGCCGTAAGCACTGCCATATTCTATAAACGATTACGTAAATCCTGAAAACCAAAACCACTGAGCGAAAGATCCATGTTTTTCATCAGCCCCATCACCTTGAAACGCTCACCCATTTCAGAAGGCAGGGTCAGGGTTTTTATCTGTTGCGACAACCGCACCTGCACGAGCACATCGTCACTAACCTGTTGTTCGTGCAATTCAGCAAGACCCGCGCCCATTAAAAAAGCAGCCTGCGAAGTGTAGCCCAGCATTTCAAATCCAGCGTCGACTGCCGCGTGCGCGACCTCGCTAAAATCGACATAGCTGGTAATGTCCTGAACACCGGGACACCAGAACGGATCCGGGTGCGTGCGATGCTGATAATGGCACATCAGCGTACCCTGGCTGCGTTCGGCATGGTAATACTCGCCCACTCCATAACCATAATCGATCAACAACACCGCACCGCAATCCATGCTATTGAACAGTGCTTCGATCCAGGGGCGATGCATAAGGTTCAGTTCGGAACAATAATGATCAGGCAGGCGAGCTTCGCGTCGCTGTTCAATTTCAGCAACAGCATCGGCAACCGCTTTGTTCGCCGGTCGGTACTCACTGACCAGGTGACCTGATTCAAATTTCACCCACATTTGTTCAATTGCGTCGCCATGACGGCGAAAACACTCTACCGGCATCGCATCCAGCACTTCATTCGCCAGCACTATACCAGTGAAATGTTCTGGTAACACATCCCGCCAGACAACACGCGCCAGCAGTTCCGGCGACCTGTTCGCCAGGGTATCGCGCTGGCGCTGGCGTAATTCTGCGCTGAGCTCGAGAATCTGGTACTGCGCCGGCAGAACACTCTGTCGTTCCAGCTCGAGCAAAATGTCTGCCGCCATCACACCTGAGCCTGCACCGAACTCGAGTATCGAAAATTCTTTCATTGACTGACTGATTTCAACTATCTGCCTCGCCAGGCATTGCGCGAACAAGGGCGAGACCTCAGGCGCAGTAATAAAATCACCCTGGGCGCCAAACTTCCGCGAACCATTGGCGTAATAGCCCAGACCAGGCTGATACAGCGCCATCTGCATATAATGCGCAAAACTGATCGCGCCCCCATTTTGCTCACAGGCCTGCTCAATGACGGCGCATAACTCGCGGCTGCGCTGCTGCTCATCGGCGGTGGGTTCAGGCAAGGTATTGGGGTCAGGCTTCACTTTGGCTGTCAGCGTAATATATGAGAGTATTGGCCGTACTAACAGCCTGAGTTGTAACAATCGTGAGTGATTCTAACAGTTTGCACGGCAAGGCCGCACTAATAACCGGCGGCGCAAAACGGATCGGCGCCAGCGACAGCCGAATGCTGCACGCCGCGGGTATGAATGTCATTATTCATTGCCGTGGTTCGCGTGCTGAAGCTGATGCGCTGGCCGCCGAACTCAACAACATTCGCGAACATTCCGCGCATGTATTACAACTGGATCTCGAACAGCACGACCAGCTCGCCGGTCTGATCGAACAGGCGGTCGCGATCTGGGGCCGGCTCGATGCGCTGGTCAACAATGCCTCCAGTTTTTATCCGACCCCGGTGGGCAGTATTACCATCGACGACTGGGATAATCTGATGGGCAGCAATCTCAAGGCACCGCTGTTTCTTTCGCAGGCAGCTGCGCCGCATCTGAAAAAAACCGGTGGCTGCATTATCAACATGGTCGATGTGCACGCCTTCAAACCCATGCGCAAACACCCGGTGTACTGTGCGGCCAAGGCCGGGCTGGTGATGCTGACACAATCGCTGGCGCGCGAACTGGGCCCCGAGGTGCGGGTCAACGGTGTTGCCCCCGGCGCCATTCTCTGGCCGGATAATGATATGCCGGAGGCAACCAAACAGCTGATCCTGGACCGCACTGCACTCAAACGCCCCGGCACACCGGACGATATCGCAAAAACCATCCTGTTTCTGATACGCGATGCCGATTACATCACCGGCCAGATCATCTCGGTCGATGGCGGTCGTTCGCTGAATATTTAAGGAACCTCTGATTAAGTCTGGGCGAAAAAGATTGAGATTCAAAATGTTCAAATTCAAGGCGCGAATCGCACGTAATAGCCAGCTATTGCGAAGATTCGCAACGAAGAAGTTGGATATTTTGGACTCAAGATTTTCGTTCATGACTTAATCAGAGGTTCCTTAATTATGCCCACCTGTCTCGGCCTGGTTGGCGATCCCCACTCCACACCCGATGCGCTTGCACATGCGCTGGCTATTTTCAAACAGCACAAGGTCGACAGAATACTATGCCCCGGCGACATCGCGGGTTATTTCGACGATGTTGATGCCACCATCGATTTACTGCGCGCAAATAACTGCGAATGCATCATCGGTAATCACGATCAAAGCTTTCTCTATAAACACGCCGACGACACAAACAACCCGAGTTACCAGTTTCTGAGCCAGCTGGACGAAACCCTGGAATTTGAAATCGAAGGCAAGCGCATATACATGGTCCATGCCGAACCACCGAGCGAACAGCACGGCGGTATCAAGCTGCTCGATCCCGACGGCGACATCATGGAAGACAGGAAAACGCTATGGCGGGAAAAACTGAAAGACTTTGATTACGATGTACTGATCGTCGGTCACAGCCACCAGGTGTTCGCCGAACAACTTGGTGAAGTACTGGTGATCAACCCCGGCAGCAGCGCATTCAACCACAGCTGCATGGTACTCACACTACCCGAAATGAAAACCGAGGTATTCGCGCTCGGCGACAAGGAAATAGTCAAATGCTGGAACTGGAGTATGTTTGCCCAGGGCCAGTGAAAACACCGAAAACGTTAAAGCTGAACCACAGAGGCACAGAGAACACGGAGAAAAACAGTTAATAATTGTTAAACCAACATACCATGAATTAGCATGCGGCATCGTGCGATGGCGCATGAAAACTCCTTCAGAATCGTTGTTTAACCATATAATTCTTTCTCTGTGTTCTCTGTGCCTCTGTGGTTCAGCTTTTATGCTTTACCTTTCTAAATTCAAACAACTCATGCCGGATCGAGATAACCGAACTCGCCCTGCCACTCACCCTTGCGGAAATCCAGCTTTAACCAGTGCGGAATATAAGACTCAGGTTTCACAATCGGGAAATCGGTGAGTGGTGGCTTGCCAGTCTCATCGGTCTCGGTGATGCCGCAGGCTTTGGTCATCACCGGGCGGAAACCGATCTCCAGTTTTTCGTTGACCGCTACTTTGTATAGTGTGTCCAGCGTTTCTCGAAACCGGACCTGTTTGCGAATCATACAACTGAAGTACAACTCCATTTCGAGTTTCAGTGAAGTTTTTAATCTCTCGAGCTGTTCACTGGCGGCTCGACTCACTTCGATATCAAGCGAACGTCCCTGAAGCTCTACTGTGTATTTCATAAACATCTCCTACGCATACCCAATACCAATCCATGCTTCAGCGACCAGCTGCGGCGCTTCCCGGCTGGATCTCTCAATGATCAGTTGTGAAAAAACATCGCCCGCACGCCTGGTATTTTCTTCGCCCAGCTTTTCAAATAACAGCGCCAGCGGTGGTGCAGATGCGGTGAAATCATTCCAGAAAGTCAGTGGTTCAGGTAACGACAATATACCGTGCATGCGGCTGACTTCAACACGAGAAAAACCCACCTGCTCCATCGTTTGTGTGAGCGCCTGCTCGCCACTCATGCGTGCCCAGACCGGGGCTTCAGCGGGAAACGGAAAATCAGGCACCACGGTTTCGATCGCCTGTTTAAGACAACACATCATTTCGAATGTATCCGGCTTGCCCCAGCACACCACCGCGCAACGGCCACCGGGTTTGAGCACACGGCGCAGTTCAGCGACACCTCTGGAAATATCAGGGAAAAAAATCGCACCCACGATTGAAGCAGCAATTTCAAAACTTGCATCCTCTGCATCCAGCGCCTGACCATCCATCACTGCGGTGGTGATATTTTTTATATCGTCCTGTGCTATACGCTGTCGCAGACGCTCTATCATGCCTGCAGCAAAATCGGTCGCCAGCACGTCACCACCCGCCCGCGCTGCTGCCAGCGCAAAGGTTCCGGTGCCGGTTGCCACATCCAGCACCCTGTCACCTTGTTCTAACTTCAGCAGACGCAAAGCCTCAGCAGCCAGCTGCGATGTCACTGGCTCAAAAGCGCGCTCATATACTTCAGCGATCTGGCTCCAGCCTTCTGGTACTTGATCAGGTTTCAATGCCACTACCGGTGTACTCATATCGCCTCCTGTCACTGGATACACACAGACCGGAATATTTCCGGCCTGCGTATATTATAAATACACCTAACTTACTCTTTTATGCCAAGTGCACCCAGTATTTTTTTTGAAATTATCAGACCGGGACAAAAACCGGTGATAGCAGCAAACATAAAAAACACAGGCGCAGCATACATAAACCAGTGCACTTTCTCAAAACCGGACAGCCAGATACCGACCATCAACAGCATGGTCACGTTGACAAAGAACAGCCGTACCGAATTACTCGCTTTGAACATTTATAAAACTCCTTTTGCTTTTGTTAGATAAACAGGGTCACATCCGACTGCTGCGCGGTTGGCAAAAACGAAGCCGCACCCACCCACTCGGTCACTTCGGGAATAAATTCATCGGGCTCGTAACCAAACAGATCCACTGTCATCTGGCAGGCCACCATCTTGACCTCGGCTTCCAGACACAGCGAACGCAGTTCTTCGATCGAAGCGACGCCTTTATTGCTCACGGTTTTTTTCATCAGACTGGTCGCGATTTTTTCAAACCCCGGCATATTACCCATCAGCGCATTGGGCATTTTCCAGTTGATGTTCTGCAACCACTGCGGGCCAAACGGCATTTTCATCGGCATCGCCGGATTGCCCAGCGGACTGATTTCCAGATCGAGATTTTTTTTCAGCAGGTTGAGCCCGTAAAACGTAAAAAAGCAGGACACATCCCAGCCCAGCGCCGCTGCGGTCGATGACAGAATGAACGGAGGATAGGCCCAGTCCAGCGTGCCCTTGGTCACCACCAGCGCCATCGAGGGCGTGTGCTCGGCTTCGCGTTTTTTCATCTGCTCGGCAAACTTTTGCTCGAACCATGCATCAGGATTCGTGCTGATCAGTGCACCGGGATCTTCCTTGTTCACTACTGCCCGATCATCCAGATTTGATATGTTTTTCATAACCCACCCCTGGCTATCGCCTTTTCTGGTTTTCGCCAGCCTGAAATAGCTGACCTGAAGAAAATATTAGGCTAGTCTTATACATAGATAATCAGGCCTACAGGAATATCATTCATTCTTATACGGAATATATAACTTACTGATTAGTGGAGAAATGCATGGATGTTATGCAAAGTATGCAGGTATTTCGCAGGGTCGCAGAAGCAGGCAGTTTTTCAGCCGTGGCGCGCGAAACCGCGATGTCACAGTCCAGTGTGAGCAAACATATCGCTGCTCTCGAAGAACGTCTGGGCACCAAGCTGCTGAACCGATCCACCCGCCAGCTCAGCCTGACCGAATCAGGAACCGAGTATTACCACTACTGCGTTCGCATCCTGAACGAGTTCCAGGAAGCCGAAGCCAGTGTCGGCAAAGGCAAGATCGTACCCACGGGCACGCTGCGCATCGCCTCCTCGGCTGCTTTTGGCAAGGTGTTCATCATGCCTTTTCTGAACAGCTTTCTGGAGAAATACCCCGACATCCAGATCGACTATGTGATCGGCGAACGCAGCATCGACATCGTCAAGCAGGGCATTGATCTCGCACTCCATGTCGGACCGCTGGCCGACTCATCGCTGATCGCGCGCAAAATCGGTGTATGCAACCGAGTGGTAGTAGCCAGCCCGGCCTATTTGCTAAAGCATGGCTTTCCGAAAATACCGGCCGACCTGGAAAAACACAGCTGCCTGCTGCACTCGCAGCACAAAACGCCGGGGGAGTGGTTTTTTCACAGCACACAGCACGGGGACGAAAGCGTTAGAGTGAGCGGGCGCTTGATGGCAAGCAGCAATGATGCGCTGGTAGAAGCCGCGCTCAACGACCTTGGCATCGCCACGCTCTGCGAATGGCAGGTGAAGGACTATATCAAAAGCGGCAAGCTGACCGTGCTGATAGCCAAATTTCATCTCAGCACCTACGACATCAACGCACTGTATCCCGAGCGCCGCTTTGTGCCGCAAAAAGTGAAACAGCTGATCGAGTATCTGAAGCACAGCTATAAGCAGCTGTAGTCCCGGACAAACCTGAATTCAGAACGTAAATGCCATTGGGCGCAGGCGTTCTTTCGGAGCGATCGAAACCCGCCCACAGCTCGGCATAGGTTTTTTGCACCACCGGATGTTTCAGTTCAGGCGCGATTTCGGCCAGCGGCCAGAGCACGAAGGCATTTTTCAGGATTTCATCGCGCGGCAGGGTGAGGCCGTTTTCGCTCAGCACCAGGTCATCGTAGAGCAACAGATCCAGATCCAGGGTCCGCGAGGAAAACTTCGGCCCGCTGCGGTCGCGCTGGTTGGCATCTTCGATGTCCGCCAGCACCCTGTTGGCGGCGTGGACTTCAAGGTCGGTATCACAGGCAATGACCATGTTGTAAAAAGCGTCGCCGTCGAAACCCACCGCCTCGCTTTCGTACACCGAGGACAGCTCCAGCTCGCCGAAGTGCTCTCGCAGGGCGGCAACACCTGCGCGAGTATGGGCCTCGCGATCGATATTACTGCCCAGGCTGATATAGATTCTCGCCACTGCGCTACTCCGGTCTGAGGCCGCGTTCGATCACCACACCGACCGCTTTCGAGCCGGTGACCGCACCGGGCTTGCTCAGTTTGAGCTTCAACCATGGAACACCAAACTCGCTGAGGATGATTTCAGCGATGCGCTCGGCCAGGGTTTCGACCAGCAAGAACTCGCTTTCACCGACAAATTTGATCAGGCGCTTGGCCACCGCCTTGTAATTCAGGGCATCGTCGATGTTCTCGCTGGCCGCCGGGCGGGTGTTATCCGCGGCCATTTCGAGGTCGATCGCCACCACCTGGCGGATTTCGCGCTCCCAGTCATAGATGCCGATGATGGTCTCGATGCGTAAATCTTCAATAAATACAATGTCCAAGCTGGCTCTCCAGTGGTGCTGGCGTAAATCAGCCGCCACTATAGCATTCATCCCGATGCAGCCAAATATCCAGCCAAATATCGGTGTTCCCAGCTTGTCAGTGGCCCGCTTCTCGGCTAGAATTGCCGGTCTTTTGAGTAGGCCCAGAATCCGTGGGCGAAATAGTGGAGTAATTTTGATGTCCAGAGTATGCCAGGTCACCGGTAAAGGCCCCATGTCCGGTAACAACGTATCTCATGCTCACAATAAAACGCGTCGTCGTTTTTTGCCAAATTTGCATCACCACCGTTTCTGGGTGGAGAGCGAGCAGCGCTTTGTGAAACTGCGTGTTTCCTGTCACGGTATGCGTATCATCGATAAGAAAGGTATCGATGCAGTATTAACCGATCTCCGCTCACGCGGCGAAAAGTTTTAGGAGCTTATTATGCGTGACAAAATTAAAATGATTTCAAGCGCGGGCACTGGTCATTTCTACACCACGACCAAGAACAAACGCACCATGCCTGAAAAACTGGAAATGAAGAAATTCGATCCAGTGGTTCGTAAGCACGTGACCTACAAAGAAGCCAAGATTAAATAATCATCTGCGCTTTCTCTGCAAATAAAAAACCCGGCATGCCGGGTTTTTTATTGTCTCACTGATTTCGTCTGCCTGATTTTAATCGACTTTATGCAGGACAGGTCATATCCTGACCACAGCACATCGGCGATTTCACCATGCCATGGCCGTCCGGGCATTTTGAAACCTGGATTTTTGTACCGTCTTCGGTGGTAATGATGTCGTTCACCAGTTCCTTGCCGCATTTGCCGCAGGTCATGCTGCCAACACTCATCCCACAAACACTACATGTATACGCTGCCATTTGATTCTCCAGAAATTTAGAGCCACAAGAATAAGCCTTCTCGCGCCAAATTAACACACCACAAAATCTGGGGGTTTTATTGTTTGTTGCTCCCAGCTTCAGCCTGCACCATCGCTTCGAGCCAGTAGGGTTCTGCTTCACACGAACAGCAGTCATACCACACCGGAATGTCCTCGTGCATGCTGATGGGCTTTTCTTTCTCTACCTGAACACATGATTTATCCTGTTCTGCTTTCTGTTTTTCAGATGTCACCAAACTTGCCATAAATCACCTCTCGTCATTCAAGCGAACAAGTATCGCAAGCGACTGTCAGGCGGCCTGCGCATCGCGATACACATCCGCGAGCGCCGCGTAAACATCATCTTTGAACGTTGTCGAATCACTGTCCAGGGTTTTCATAATATCGGCCAGATGTTCATTATCTTCCCGTCCCTGCCAGATTTTTATGTAAGTGCCATCCTTATAACCGTTATCCTGTCTGAACATGTTGAGTACATTCTTGCCAACATATATTTCGTACAGCTCATCAAAAACCATATCCAGATGCTGCATCACACCTGCGATGATCGAAAAATGCGCACCTTGATTGATCAAGGTTTCTTTCGCCAGTAATTCGATCGTGGTTTTAATATCATCGGTCGCTACCGGGCTGGCGAACTCGGCCGCAATCACTGCAGCCGTCTCATCAAGCGAGCCGCCCTGCTCCAGGCGAATACTCAGCGCGAAATGCACGATATCCACCACTTCCAGTTTCACCTGCATCACATCGGGCTGCTGTTTTTTCCACCATTTCCAGCCATAGTGCTCCAGCATTTCCGATGATTCCATCCAGATCGCACGATACCATTCGTTGCCGGCCTCGCGCCAGGCCGTGTTGACCTTGCTGTTCATGCCATCCTGCAGGCTTAACATGTTGATTATTTTCTGATTCATAGATTAAGGGCCGGAAAAGTAAGTTCGTTCACGTATGGTAAATATTTAAGCCACATCAGGCAAGCCTGGCCTGAATGCTCAGCCACTGCTATCCGTTCAATCTAAAACCAAACTCTGCCAGCAACGGTATATGATCTGATAACTGACGCCAGGGTTTGCCGTGTAATCGCTCACCGGCAATAATGTCCAGGCCTCGTGCATACACTCTATCCATTCTCAATACTGGCGACCATGCAGGAAAGGTGCGCGCGTGATTGCCTTCCAGGTTTTTAAAAACCTCATCCACACCCAGTCGGTCATTCAGGTAGTGCCCGGCTTTGCCACGCCAGTCATTGAAATCGCCTGCGATAATCAACGGTTCGTCATGCGGAACATGAGAATCAATCCGTTTCGCCAGTGTGGACAGCTGTCTCTCACGTTCCATACTGAATAAGCCAAGATGCACACATATGACGTGCAATTTTTGTGTTGCATCCGGCACATTGATCGTGCCGTGCAGCAAACTACGGCTTGCCGATGGCATGAACGAAACATCTATGTTCTCCCATTCAATAAATGGATATTTGCTCAGTATTGCGTTACCGTGATGGCCGGAACGATAGATAGCGTTTTTACCATAGGCATAATGATGCCAGATGCTATCAGCGAGATATTCAAACTGACTGTTAGTCGGCCAGTTATCAAAACGATTACCGGATATATTTTTTTCGCCGTGAATTTCCTGCAAAAAAATTATATCGGCATCAATTTCTCGCAAAGCATCTTTTATAGCGTGCAAAACAAAACGCGCGCCCATGCTGCTAAAACCTTTGTGTATGTTGTAGGTAAGAATTTTCAGATTGGCCTCACTTGCTTTGGCGAGTACTATTGAAGGACCCGCAAGGTCATATTACATGTCACCTGAGTTCATTGCTTTATTATTGTTGATTATAATTGCAAACGGCACGCCCGTATTTATGCGTTTTTGTTTCAGGAAACGCATGAATACTGCGATTGATTTTGGCAAAATACTGGCCGATGGCCAACGCCTGTTTGGCGCCTCAAAAACCTGGCGCGGCCTGGTGGGCGCGGCTGTATCAACATCGCTCGCCGCCTGGCTGCTTGGATACCCTGCCAGCATCGGCCTTGCAGTGGCAGTACTTGCGCTACTCGGTGACCTGGGCTCAAGTTTTATCAAACGCAGACTGGCAATGAACAGCCGGGAAGCATGGTGCCATTGCTCGACCAGATACCCGAATCGCTTGCTCCCCGCCGCTGTTCTGATGCACGAATTTGGGCTCCGCATGAAAGAGCTTGTATTCCTCGTCATTAGCTTCATTATTCTCGAATTGCTGTTATCACGCATATTTTTTATTCTCGGCGTACGCAAGGCTCCCTACTGATATTAGCTATGCAAGAAGCGAACACCAAAATTATAAATCTGCCCAACGCTGTCAGCCTGCTGCGTTTGCTACTGGCGCCTGTACTGATATTGCTGGCCATTGAGCAACAACCGGTCTGGTTCATTGTTATCGTATTATTTTCGGGCTTCACTGATGTGCTGGACGGTTTTCTCGCACGCATACTTAATCAGATTACCAGACTGGGTTCGCATCTCGACAGCTGGGGAGACTTTGCTATTTACTCCAGCATGGCCATTGGTGCCTGGCTGCTCTGGCCAGAAGTTGTTGCGCGAGAACGGCTATCGATCATCCTGATTATTGCCAGTTTTACCGTGCCAGTATTACTGGGCCTGATCAAGTTCCATGCCCTCACCAGTTATCATACCTGGAGCGTGAAGCTCGCAGTGCTCTGTACTTTTTTCGGTTACGCCTTATTGTTTCTGGACATTGTCGTCTGGCCGTTTTATATCGCGACTGCGATTTGTGTGTATGCCGGTATTGAAGAAATCGCGATTACCCTTCTGATGCAGCATGAACGCGCAGACATACGCTCAGTCTGGCAGGCACTGGCTTATCATCGCAGCCGACAATAGCCGCCTGTTCACGGGGCTGAGGGTCAATATCGCGGTGACAGGTCTATACTGGTGTTATCGGCTGTGCGTTTCTCGCACGCACAGGCCGATATATGCAACACAGAAAATCGGACACCAGCAATGCAACGGATCACAGTCATCAACGTCAAGGGCGGTTGCGGTAAAACCACGATTGCCACCAATCTTGCCAGCGCTTATGCAAAGCGCGGGCGCAATACGACTTTAATCGACTACGATCCCCAGGGCTCCAGCATGTACTGGCTGAATCTGCGGCCAGACGAACAGGCCGATATCAACGGCATCGCGGCTTACCCCAGCAACCGCAGCGTGACTCGTAGCTTTCAGCTGCAACTCCCGATGGGCACCGAACGCGTCATCGTGGACACTCCCGCAGGCCTCAAAGGCCTGGATCTGGTGGACCAGCTCAGCGGCACCCATACCATCATGATCCCGGTGCTGCCATCGTCTATCGACACGCACGCCACCGCGGATTTTATACGCGACCTGTATCTGATCGCCAAGGTGAAATCCCAGCGAACACGTCTGTGCATTGTATGTAACCGGGTGAAGCCCAATACGCTGGCGTTCAAATCACTGGATCGTTTTTTAAAGGCGATGGATATCCCCATCATCGCTTTGCTCAGAGAAACCCAGAGCTATATCAAGGCCTCTGAAATCGGCCTGGGCATCCACGAGCTGGGACCGACAACCGATCAGCGCGATCTTGAAGACTGGAACCAGATTATCGACTGGCTGGATGATGATCCGCGTGAGCAAGGACTAAAAATCGTTGCTGATCATTAGTTATCCGCGACCGCCAGGAACATTCAAAACCGCGGTGCCGGACCAGGCCACTGCGTAAATTAGCCCGGACAACACCTTTCGCTTCCTTTGGTCGGTCATTTTCCACCGTCTGCGCCCGGACCTGCTGCGTACAACCAAGTAAGTATATTATAATTATCTGATATAAATCGCTTTTTCTGCTCCTCGCCGGGGTCGCATACACATGCCGACTGCCTGGCCAGAGCATTCCCTTTTAATTAAACAAACCTATGGAGTAACTCAATGTTTGCACGCCTGAAACTGTTTACTGCTGCGCTGATCCTGTTCGCCAGTACTGCTGCTTATGCGGATCTAGCCATCATTGTGAATCCGAGCTACAACGACGGCAAATTGAATATTCAGGATATCAAGAAATTATTTCTCGGCGAGCGCACCGCCTTTCCTGATGGCACCTATGCCACGCCTGTTAATCACAACGCCGGCAGCCCTGACCGCAAACAGTTCTATTCATCGGTACTGGGCATGAATCCGGCCAGCCTGTCACGTTACTGGAGACGCCAGATCAGCATGGGCAATAACAACCAGCCCACCGTAGTAAACTCGTACAGCGCCGTGCTCAAGACGGTTGCCAGCACACCGGGCAGTATCAGTTATATCAATTCGAATATGGTCAATGACAAAGTCAAAGTGCTGATGGTTCTCGACAATAAAGGCATCGTTATAAATTAAGCTGTTCATAAATCAGCACAAAAAAGCCGCAGTCCGGAATAACACCGGCTGCGGCTTTTTTAATAGCCTGACGACACATATAGCCGCCACTTAGTTCATCCGAATTTTCCAGCATCTTCTTTGTCTCTATCTCATGCTGGAGATTACACTATACTTATATAGTATTTACTCAGGAGGAGTGGAAATGTCAGCAACTTGATCAAAGAAGCAAAAAAAGTACTGGCCGGCAAAGGAGGCCGTCTCGAAGACGAAGAACTTGAGTATCTTGCTCAGGAAATAACAAAACTCGGCTTCAAAATCGGCTTTGCACGTGCCTACGCATCAGGCCCAAGCATGATGAAAAAAATGCTTCGTGAACTGGAACACCAGAACCAGCAGCTCGACCAGATACGCAAAATACTCTGGCAATTAACAATAATCACGGCAACATCGATCAAAACTCCATAAAGACACTACGATCGGCTGCCGTCGCCCTCCGGTGCATTCACAGCAGCACCTGATGTCAGATGAAGTCTGCGCTATCACGCATTAGACTACGTTCAACTCTGCCAGCCTGTACATAGATCCTGGATTCGCCCATTTTCAGGTATGGCGATAGCGCTGTCTTTTTACACCTTTGTGCTGTGGTGAACAACATGTCTGGTGATCGAACTATCTGGCCGCGCGCGATTGCACTGATCGACATGAATGCTTTTTTTGCTTCGGTCGAGCAGCGCGATTTCCCTGACCTGCTCGGCCAGCCGCTGGCGGTCACCAATGGCGAGCGCGGCAGCTGTGTGATCACCTGTTCCTACGAAGCCCGCGCCTACGGCGTACACACCGGCATGCGCCTGCCACAGGCGCGCAAGCTGTGCCCGCAACTGATCCAGCGCCCGGCCCGGCCCGAAGTCTATGCCCGGTTTCAACCCGGATCATGCGCGCGATCGAAAACATCTGCCCGGACATCGAAGTGTTCTCGGTCGACGAGGCCTTTGTCGACATCACCCCCTGCCAGCGCCTGTACGGCTCACCCACCGCTGCCGCGCGGCTATTGAAACAGGCGGTCTACGAAGCCTCGGGGCTGTTGTGTTCGATCGGTCTCAGCGGCGACAAAACCACGGCGAAATATGCCGCCAAGCTCAACAAGCCCAATGGCTTTACCGTGATCCCGCCCTGGCAGGCAAAATCGCGCCTGAAAAATGTACCGGTCACCGAGCTGTGCGGCATCGCCGGAGGCATCGGCGGTTTTCTCAAAAGCTATGGCGTGACCCGTTGCGGCGACATGGACAAACTGCCGATCGGCGTGCTGGCAAAACGCTTCGGCAATCTCGGCCGCCGTATCTGGTACATGTGCCAGGGCGCCGACCCCGATCCACTGCACATCGAAGTCGCCGAGGCCAAATCGATCGGCCACGGCAAGGTGATGCCGCCGAACACGCGCGATCGTGAAGTGATCCTGACCTACGCCCAGCACATGGCATTCAAGCTCGGCACCCGCATGCGCAAACACCAGATCGAAGCCAAAACCTACTGGATGGGACTGAGAACCGAACTCGGCTGGATCGGCCAGAAAGCACGGCTGCCGCTGTTCAGCGATGACCAGCGCAAAATTTATCAGCTGTTTCAGGAAGTCATACAACTGCACTGGCAGGGCGAAGGCGTTTCACAGATCCAGCTCACCGCGCTCGACCCGCGACCCGCCGCGATGCAGCTCGACCTGTTCGCCAGCAACAGCGCCGAACAGCAGATGCAGGCACGGCTGCACAGCGCGCTGGATAATATCAACCAGCGCTACGGCGCAGCCACGCTACTGCCTGCGCGCCTGCTGAACCGTTCCGACATGCCCAATGTGATCGCCCCTGCGTGGAAACCGGATGGGCTGAGACAAACGATTCAAAAGCAATGAATAATTAATAATGAAAAATGAATAATGAAAAAACTCAAAACCTGGCCTAATCCATGGCAACACAAAACCCGAAAAAATATTTACGACAATCCCTGGATACGGCTGGATGAAGACGAAGTCATCAACCCCGGTGGCGGCATTTCACATTACGGCCAGATTCATTTCAAAAACCTCGCCATCGGCATTATTCCATTAGACGAACACAACAACACCTGGCTGGTGGGCCAGTATCGTCACGTGCCCGATGTGTACTCCTGGGAAATCCCCATGGGCGGTGGACCGCTGACCATCGATCCGCTGGAATCTGCGAAACGCGAACTCAAGGAAGAAACCGGACTGAGCGCAAACCACTGGGAAGAACTGATGCGCCTGCATCCCTCGAACTCGGTCACCGACGAACTGGGTATCGTTTACGTTGCGCGCGGACTGAGTGAAGGTGAAACCGAGTTTGGTGAAACCGAGGATTTGCAGATTGTTAAATTACCTTTTGAGGAAGCGGTAGCGCGGGTGATGAGTGGTGAAATTACCGATGCGATTAGTGTGGCGGGGTTGTTGAAGTTGGCGCAGCAAATTTGAAATAGCGGCTGGAACCGCAAAGACGCAAAGGAAAACTTTTGAAAGTAAAAGCTAGAAGCCGAACCACTGACAAATTTGACTGGATAATTAACGCGTGCTTTTACGCGGCCCGCAGGGTGGAGGGCAGGAAGCCCGGAATAAACACAGAGGGCACAGAGAAAAACTTTCTTGTCTAAAAACAACTGCATTCTATTGGTCAAAAAATAATCGCTACGTCCCCTTTAATTAAGTGACCATTCGTCGGTTAATCCTAAATTCGTCGATCACTCTTACAGGATAAGAACAAGGCTGGTTATAAATAGATCGGTATTAGAGGCAACTAATACGAAATTATCTTGTTAATGGAATATTAGCGAGTAGATTATCGTTAGGTATATAGATGCCACCATAGGTCACCACTTCTCGCAACAAGGCATCGATTTCTGCTTTATAGAAATGCCCTGAAGTGCCTGCTTTATAAAGTGGCTCCATAAAACTTTTTTTATTTAGATGTTAAATTCTGCGCTAATGGTGGCGTGACTGGACAGAAGTATTTCTGGCAGAACTTCGTTTTTTTTATTCCGCGCCAGTCCTGGGGGTGACGCACAGTTACCTTTTTTTAAGTTTTACTCTATGGAGGTATTTATGTTAAATAGTTCAAAATTGTTCATTCGCTTCGTTTTTGTATTGGCTTGGTTACTGATTGTGCCGCTGGCTAAAGCAACCCCGGTATATCAGGATTTAACCTATTACTATAATGTAAAGACTACATATTATGATAGTTATAACCAATCAAATTATGTATATAGTTTCGATGCCACGACATCCGTTGACTGTTTCAAAAAAAGTACTGGCTGTAGTTACAACGACGTTTTATACTTCTCCAATGAGAGTTTTACGGGTCCTTCTGGTTTTTATTGGGACCCAAACACGAACCCCGAATTTCTATTATTATAATTTCTCTATTAATACTTCGTGCACGTTTACCAATCTACATTCAGCTTTTGTGGATCCGTCCAGGACAATATTCCAGTGTTTACGCATATAGCTTCGATGTATACACATTCCTTTCTTATTTTTGATCCAGATTTGCAGAAAGTCGTAATAGCCAATACCGCATTTCAGACACTAAGACAATACAAGCCTACTCTCCGGCCTGTCCCTGTCCCAGCTGCCGTGTGGCTATTTGGTTCCGGACTACTTGGTTTGATCAGTGTCGCAAGAAGGAAAGCACGCGTTTCATAACTCCAACATTGGTTCAGCAATAACCCCGCCACCGTGCCGGGATTTTTGTTTGTCTGACCTCTGTTGGCCGATAGAAGTCATTCGTAAAATAAGAATTAAGGTAGTAAAGGTAGTGCATTTAACCTATGAGCAAAAATAACTCAGCCTAACTGTTTCTGAAAAAAGCGCTTTTAATATCGCCTTACAGTTTGCCGATCCACATCACTTTGGTAGCGCGAGATAAAAGCAATGAAAAATGAACAGTGAAAAGTGAAAAGTGAAAAATGGGGAGCACCGATCAACCAGCTTGCGTCGGGATAGTGTTGTTTCTGATATTTGCGTTTTTTTAACCCCCCCCTTACAATTTGCCGTGTCACAACGCTTTGGTAGCGGCGATTCGGGCAGGACGCCGATTCGAGTCTCGTGCGCAGGACGCGCATCGAGACGACGCGTGAGCGAAGTGCTGTGACACGGGCACCCCGTGTGTTTTTTACATGGGGCAAGTTGTAGGGGCGTATTCATTTGGTTACTTTCAATAATAAGGCGCAAAGACAAATTCATCTGGAATGAATTTGGACTGCGGTAGCAGGCCCGAAGGGCGAATCACAGGGATGTGATTCGCAACGTAACTCGCCCGTGGGTGCGAGAACCCACATGCCACGATGCCTAATCGCATCAATGAATCAAAAAACATGGATCCCCGACAAGAAACATTCGGGGATGACGTTAGTGAAATTCGCAGGATGGCAAATGCATACGCGCATAACCCACTACCACGGATAAAAGAAAAACACCGTAGTCTCGGAGCCCTCGCTACCATAAGCAATATCAGCGCGATAAACTGCACCTGAGGCAGCCACCAGACGCAGCCCCGTGCCGTAGCTGGTTCGAGTTTCATTCCAGAGATCGCTGGATGTTTCTGACACGCTGCCTACTTCGCCAAAGAACGCTACTTGCAGCCCGGTACGCACATCCTTCCAGAACAAATAGTTGAAAGGCGCAGCTTCCTGTTTGAAATTCCACCTGTATTCGACACCAAGAAATGCACTATGCCCGCCATTGAATCGACCTTCCGGGTAGGAGCGCAGTCGTTCCTTGCCACCCAGTCACTGGGTGGCAAGGAACGACTGCGCTCCTACCCGGAAGGTCGATTCAATGGCGGGCATAGTGCATTTCTTGGTGTCGAATACAGGTGGAATTTCAAACAGGAAGCTGCGCCTTTCAACTATTTGTTCTGGAAGGATGTGCGTACCGGGCTACAAGTGGCTTTCTTTGGCGAAGTGGGCAGCGTGTCAGAAACATCCACCGATCTCTGGAATGAAACCCGAACCAGCTACGGCACGGGTCTGCGTCTGGTGGCTGCCTCAGGTGCAGTTTATCGCGCTGATATTGCTTATGGTAGCGAGGGCTCCGAGACTACGGTGTTTTTCTTTTATCCGTGGTAGTGGGTTATGCGCGTACGCTTTCGTCATTCGTGCGAATTTCACTAGCGTCATCCCCGAGAAACATCACATCAATGTCATTCCCGTATGCTTCATTGATCGATTAGGCATCGTTGCATGTGGGTTCTCGCACCCACGGGCGAGTTCGTGGCGAATCAAGTGCCTGATGATTTGCCCTCGTCGGGCCTGCTCCGCACCCAAATTCGTTCGAGATATTTTCTTTGCGCCTTATTAATAAAAGTAACCAAAGGAATACGCCCCAACAACTTGCCCCATGTAAAAAACACATGGGGTTCCCGTGTCACAGCGCTTCGCTCACGCGTCGTCTCGATGCGCGTCCTGTGCACGAGACTCGATTTGCTCCCGGCAAATCGCTGCTACCGAAGCGTTGTGACACGGCAAGTTGTAAGGGGGGGTTAAAAAAACGCAAATCATCAGAAACGACGCTTATCCCGACGCAAGCTGGTTGATCGGTGCTCCCCATTTTTCACTTTTCACTTTTCACTGTTTATTTTTCATTGCTTTTATCAAAAGTTAACAAAGTGATGTTTATCGGCAAAGTGTAAGGCGATATTAAAAGCGCTTTTTTTCAGAAACAGTTAGACTAAGTTATTTTTGCTCATAGGTTAAATGCACTTACCTTTACTACCTTAATTCTTATTTTACGAATGACTTCTATCGCCCAACAGAGGTCAGAGAACAAACAAAAATCCCAGCCCGCGGTAGTTTTAAAACAAATGAACCAATGTTGGAGTTATTAAACGCGTGCTTTCCTTCTTGCGACACTGATCAAACCAAGTAGTCCGGAACCAATGCACCGGCAGCTGTTTCTGTGACACGCCGGAGAGTAGGCTTGTATTGTCTTAGTGTCTGAAATGCGGTATTGGCTATTACGACTTTCTGGTAATCTCAATCAAAAATAAGAAAGGAAGTCGTGTCCATCGAAGCTATATGCGTAAACACTGGCAATTTGTACTAGACGGATCCACAAAAGCTGAATGTAGATTGGTAAACGTGCACGAAGTATTAATAGAGAAATTATAATAATAGAAATTCGGGGTTCGCATTTAGGTCCCAATAAAAACCAGAAGGACCCGTAAAACTCTCATTGGAGAAGTATAAAACGTCGTTGTAACTACAGCCCGTTCTTTTTTTCCGAAACAGTCAACGGATGTCGTGGCATCGAAACTATATACATAATTTGATTGGTTATAACTATCATAATATGTAGTCTTTACATTATAGTAATAGGTTTAATCCTGATATACCGGGGTTGCTTTAGCAAGCGGCACAATCAGTAACCAAGCCAATACAAAACAGCAGCGAATGAACAATTTTGAACTATTTAACATAAATACCTCCATAGAGTAAAACTTAAAAAAAGTGTAACTGTGCGTCACCCCCAGGACTAGCACGGAATAAAAACGAAGTTGCTGCCAGAAATACTTCTGTCCAGTCACGCCACCATTAGCGCAGAATTTAACATCTAAATAAAATTAGTCTTATGGAGCCACTTTATAAAGCAGGCACTTCAGGGCATTTCTATAGAAGCAGAAATCAATACAAATATAAGAGAAGTGGTAACCTATGGTGGCCAATATATATACCTAACGATAATCTACTCGCTAATATTCCATTAACAAGATAATTTCGTATTAGTTGCCTCTAATACCGATCTATTTATAACCAGCCTTGTTCTTATCCTGTAAGAGTGATAGACAAATTTGGGTTAAACCGACAAATGGTCGCTTGAATTAAAGGGGACGCAGCGATTATTTTTTGACCAATAGAATGCAGTTGTTTTTAACGAAAAAGTTTTTCTCTGTCCCCTCTGTGTTTATTCCGGGCTTCCTGCCCTCCCCCGTGCGGGCCGCGTAAAAGCGCGCGTTTTCAAATTTGTCCGTGGTTCGGCTTCTAGCTTTTAGCTTCGAACTTTCCCTTGCACACTTTGCGGTTCCAGCCGCTATTTCAATTTTGCTGCGCCGACTTCAACAGCCCCGCCACGCTAATCGCATCGGTAATTTCACCGCTCATCACCCGCGCTACCGCTTCCTCAAAAGGCAATTTAACAATCTGCAAATCCTCGGTTTCACCGAACTCGGTGTCACCTTCGCTCAGTCCGCGCGCGACATAAACGATACCCAGTTCGTCGGTGACCGAATTCGAGGGATGCAACCGCATCAGTTCTTCCCAGTGGTTTGCGCTCAGTCCGGTTTCTTCCTTGAGTTGCGTTTTGCGGATTCCAGTGGATCGATGGCCAGCGGTCCGCCGCCCATGGGGATTTCCCAGGAATACACATCGGGCACGTGACGGTACTGCCACCAGCCAGGTGTTGTTGTGTTCGTCCAGTGGAATAATGCCGATGGCGAGATTTTTGAAATGAATCTGGCCGTAGTGTGAAATGCCGCCGCCAGGATTGATCACCTCGTCTTCATCCAGCCGTATCCAGGGATTGTCGTAAATATTTTTTCGGGTTTTGTGTTGCCATGGATTAGGCCAGGTTTTGAGTTTTTTCATTATTCATTTTTCATTATTAATTATTCATTGCTTTTGAATCGTTTGTCTCAGCCCGTCCGGTTTCCATGCCGGTGCGATCACATTGGGCATGTCGGAACGGTTCAGCAGGCGCGCGGGCAGTAGCGTGGCTGCGCCGTAACGCTGGTTGATATTATCCAGCGCACCGTGCAGTCGTGCCTGCATCTGCTGTTCGGCGCTGTTGCTGGCGAACAGGTCGAGCTGCATCGCGGCGGGTCGTGGGTCGAGCGCGGTGAGCTGGATCTGTGAAACGCCTTCGCCCTGCCAGTGCAGTTGTATGACTTCCTGAAACAGCTGATAAATTTTGCGCTGGTCATCGCTGAACAGCGGCAGCCGTGCTTTCTGGCCGATCCAGCCGAGTTCGGTTCTCAGTCCCATCCAGTAGGTTTTCGCTTCCATCTGGTGTTTGCGCATGCGGGTGCCGAGCTTGAACGCCATGTGCTGGGCGTAGGTCAGGATCACTTCGCGCTCGCGCGTGTTCGGCGGCATCACCTTGCCGTGGCCGATCGATTTGGCCTCGGCGACTTCGATGTGCAGCGGGTCGGGGTCGGCGCCCTGGCACATGTACCAGATGCGGCGGCCGAGATTGCCGAAGCGTTTTGCCAGCACGCCGATCGGCAGTTTGTCCATGTCGCCGCAATGGGTTACGCCATAGCTTTTGAGAAAACCGCCGATGCCTCCGGCGATGCCGCACAGCTCGGTCACAGGTACATTTTTCAGGCGCGATTTTGCCTGCCAGGGCGGGATCACGGTAAAACCATTGGGCTTGTTGAGTTTGGCGGCGTATTTGGCCGTGGTCTTGTCGCCGCTGAGGCCGATCGAACACAACAGCCCCGAGGCTTCGTAGACCGCCTGTTTCAATAGCCGCGCGGCAGCGGTGGGTGAGCCGTACAGGCGCTGGCAGGGGGTGATATCGACAAAGGCCTCGTCGACCGAGAACACTTCGATGTCCGGGCAGATGCTCTGGATCGCATGCATGATCCTGGTTGAAACCTGAGCATAGACTTCCGGGCGCGCCGGGCGCTGGATGAGTTGCGGGCACAGCTTGCGCGCCTGTGGCAGGCGCATCCCGGTGTGAACGCCGTAGGCGCGGGCTTCGTAGGAACAGGTGATCACGCAGCTGCCGCGCTCGCCATTGGTGACGGCCAGCGGCTGGCCCAGCAGGTCAGGGAAATCGCGCTGCTCGACCGAAGCAAAAAAAGCATTCATGTCGATCAGTGCAATCGCGCGCGGCCAGATTGTTCGATTACCAGACATGTTGTTCACCACGAAGGCGCAAGGAAAATAAGGCTGCTATCGCCATCCTGAAAGTGGGACCATCAGGCCTGCTACAGGCCAGCGAGATGAATACAGTTTAATCCCTGACAGCGCAGACTTCACCTGGTATCAGGTTCTGCTGTGTATGCGCCGGCTGGGCGCTGCGGGAAGCGTCGGAGTCGTCAGTGGTCTTTATGGAGCTTTGACCGGTGTTGCCGGAGTATTATTGTTTATTTCATCCGAGTGTTTTACGTATTTGTTCGACTGCTGGTTCTGGTGTTCCAGTTCACGAATCATTTTTTTCATCAGGCTTGGGCCTGATGCGTAGGCGCGAGCAAAGCCGATTTGAAGCCTAATTTTGTTATTTCCTGAGCAAGATATTCCAGTTCTTCATCCTCGAGACGCGCCCTTGCCGGCCAGTACTTTTTTTGCTTCTGTTAAAGCTGACATTGCACACCTCCTGATAAACACTCTACCCAATTATAGTGCAGTATCTCCAGATGAGATTAAAGACAAAAATATTCTGGAAAATTCGGATGAAATAATAATTGTGGCGGCTGTATGGTGGTCGTCAGGCGGTAGTT
>CAVRHW010000024.1:0-3329 GCA_963721085.1 uncultured Gammaproteobacteria bacterium | reverse complement strand
GCTCGCCGATCGCTGGATTATCTCGCGCCTGCAACGCATCGAAGCCAATGTGGGCGAGCATATCGAAAAATACCGTTTCGATCTTGCGGCACAGGATCTATACAGCTTTATCTGGGAAGACTATTGCGACTGGTATCTGGAACTGTCAAAACCGGTACTGTTTAACGAAGCCACCCCGGAAAACGCACAACGCGGTACACGCAGAACGCTGGTACGCGTGCTGGAAACGATTTTACGCTTAACCCACCCGATTATGCCTTTTATCACCGAAGAGCTCTGGCAGCGTGTCGCGCCGCTTGCTGGTAAGGACGTGGCGACGCCATCATGATTCAGCCGTATCCGATGTGTGACACCAGCAAAATCGATGAAGCCGCCGAAACCGAACTGGAATGGGTGAAAACCTTTGTCACCGGCGTGCGCAAGATTCGCAGCGAACGCGACCTCGCTCCCGGCAAACCGCTGGCAATGTTATTGCAGAACGCCAGTAAAACCGACATCAGCAATTTCGAAAACAATCAGGCCTTCATCAACAGCCTGGCCAAACTCGAATCCTTCGAATGGATCGATGGAAACGCCACGGTACCCGAATCCGCTATGGCACTGGTCGGTGAAATGAAAATCCTGGTACCCTTAGCAGGCATCATCGACAAGGTCGCCGAACTCGCTCGCCTGGACAAAGACATCGCCAAACACGAAGACAACATCGAAAAAGGCAATGCGAAATTGAGCAATGCAGGCTTCACCGACAAGGCCCCTGCCGCAGTAGTCGACAAAGAACGCCAACGCGTCGCCGAGCTAATCAAAACCCTGGAACAACTAAAAGAACAGGCCGAAAAAATAAAGGCTTTGTAAAATCTCAGAAACGGAACCACAGAGGCACAGAGAACACGGAGAAAACCTTTCTGGGTTAAAAACAAATCCATAAAGCGAAACCGCAGAGACGCAGAGGACGCGGAGAAAAGATTTTTAGGTAAAAGCCTTAATCAGTCAACTCAGATCCAGGTTGTCCATTTTTTAACAATAGCCGTGTTTTCCTCTGCGCACTCTGCGTCTCTGCGGTTTCGCTTTTAAGGTTTGTGGTTTCGCCTTACAGGTTTTAGCACTTGCCTCGGTTTCCCATCAGCGTTAACCTGACAACCGCTTAAATAAAGAGATTTGTGATGGAAACACCCGAAAAACGTGAACAGGTTCGACCGACCACGCCAGCCTGATTCTCAGTGTGGTACAGGCCGTTCACCAGCCCGAAGTCAGGCCCCATATGGAACAGGCGCTAGTGCTGTCAGAACAAAACGGCTGGGGCAGTCTGGTTGCCGTGATTCGTAAAATCATCGCAGGCAGCCGCGACCAGAGCCTGGTGAATGGTCTGGACGACGAAGACAAAATGATCGCCGAATCCATCCTTCTCGGCCTGCAGGACCCCAGCACCCTGCCCGACCCCGACCAGAAAGGCGACGCCACCAAGGCCGCGCCGATGCTGGCCAAACTCATCAACGATGCCAGCCGCGGCGACCACAATGCAATCATCATGCTCGGCAGCATGGCCGACCAGATGTCAGCAGCAGGCGGCGACATGGCCAACCTCGGCGCAGTCCTCAAAGACATGATCGACGGCAACCGCAATGTCGATCAACTCTGCTCGAGAATGGGCCCACAGGGCGAATCACTCATCACCCAGATACTCAGCGAGCTAGGTAAGCTGGATGTTCATTAAAAGCTAGAATTTCGTAGGTCCGATTAGCATAGCGTAATCCCTTTCTTGCCTGCAATGTACCAATAACTACTAAATGATCTTCAATAACAAGGAGCAAGGATGCGCGTCGGTAATTGGGCATCCTTGCTCCTTGTTATTGAAGATCATTTAGTAGTTATTGGTACATTGCAGGCATGTCGCATTCGTCCGATTACGCTATGCTAATCGGACCTACGAACTTCTAGCTCTTAATGAACATCCAGCTTGCCGAGTTCGCTGAGGATCTGAGTGATGAGCGATTCGCCCTGCGGGCCCATTCTTGAACAGAGTTGATCGACATTGCGGTTGCCGTCGATCATGTCTTTGAGCACGGCGCCGAGGTTGGCCATGTCGCCGCCTGCTGCTGACATCTGGTCGGCCATGCTGCCGAGCATGATGATTGCATTGTGGTCGCCGCGGCTGGCTTCGTTGATGAGTTTTGCCAGCATTGGCGCGGCCTTGGTGGCGTCGCCTTTTTTGGTCGGGGTTGGGCAGGGTACTGGGATCTTGCAGACCTAAGAGTATGGATTCGGCGATGATTTTGTCTTCGTCGTCCAGACCATTCACCAGGCTCTGGTCGCGGCTGCCAGCGATGATTTTGCGAATCACAGCAACCAGGCTGCCCCAGCCGTTCTGTTCTGACAGTACCAGCGCCTGTTCCATGTGGGGCCGTACTTCGGGCTGGTGCACTGCCTGTACCACGCTGAGGATAAGGCTGGCGTGGGTCGGACGGACTTGTACGCGTTTTTCGGGTGTTTCCATCACGAATCTCTTTATCTAAGCGGCTGTCAGGTTAACGCTGATGGGAAACCGAGGCAAGGGTTGATTTGTTTATTGAAAAATGATCGGCCGCGAAGAACGGTTTTTTTCAAAGGACGCAATAAAAGGAAACATTTAATGGTCAAAATCAATAAAAGACCCCCCCCCCCCCCCCCCCCCCCCCCCCTGTGAGGCTTAGATCCATGCCACTGGGCGATGGCATGAAACAGAATCAAGACTTTCTTGGCGTATTTTGCGTACTTTGCGGCTGCGTTTATTGGCGTTCATTTACGGACTCAAAGGGCCTTTATTTTTTCGGCCTGTTCTTTTAGCTGTTCCAGGGTTTTGACCAGTTCGGCAACGCGTTGGCGTTCTTTGTCGACTACTGCAGCGGGGGCTTTGTCGGTGAAGCCTTTGTTGCTTAACTTGGCGTTGCCTTTTTCGATGTTGTCTTCGGTGTTTGGCGATGTCTTTGTCGAGGCGTGCGAGTTCGGCTTCCTTGTCGATGATGCCTGCAATAGGGCCCAGTATTTTCATTTCACCGACCAGTGCCATGGCGGATTCCGGTACCGTGGCGTTTTCATTTATCGACTCGAAGGATTCAAGTTCGGCCAGGCTGTTGATGAAGGCCTGGTTGTTTTCGAAATTGCTGAGATCGGTTTTGCTGGCATTCTGTAATAACACTGCCAGCGGTTTGCCGGGCGCGAGATTGCGTTCGCTGCGAATCTTGCGCACGCCGGTGACGAAGGTTTTTACCCATTCCAGTTCGGTTTCGGCGGCTTCAAATCAATCTTGCTGTTGTCTGATATCGGATACGGCTGAATCATGATGGTATCGCCCA